>CAVSHW010000001.1:0-13965 GCA_963727695.1 uncultured Methylomirabilota bacterium
CCACCTGCGGGGCGTTCGGCGTTTCCGGTGGCGAGGCAGGAGTAGGGTGCTTCCGCACGGCGCAAGCTCGAGCGGGCCTTCGAAGTCGTCGGCTGACAAGTCAACGGACAAATCTGGCCACAGCCAGAGTCACGGCCAGAGTCGGCTGGAATGAACGAGCAAATCGAGGCCCTAGTCTCTCATTGCCGAAGAATTGAAGACCCTCTCCAGGAAAATCAGGCAGTTACCTCATTGTGTAGCGCAACACAATACGCAATATTTCGCCATCGAGGTCTGATGTGAATCTTGGCTTATTCACATCATTTTATGATGTAAAATATTCTTGCCTTTTAAGGCGAATCCAAGTATATTCGCATCACTAGGTGAGGTGAAACTTGTATATATGGGAACGTCCGGATTGGCCTGAATTCCGATGGGACGCGAGCAAACTCGCCGCAGCCTTGGAAACCGCTCATTTGAAGCAGGGCCGGTTCCTTGGGCGAATGGAGCGACTCGGATCCGAGTTTCGGTGCCAAGCCGAGCTCGACGCCGTAACAGAAGAAGCGCTAAAGAACGCAGAGATAGAGGGGGAGATCCTGCGACGCGACAGCGTGCACTCGTCGGTGGCGCGTCGCCTCGGGGTGCCGAATGCGGCGCTCGGCCCCGAGGACCGCCGGGCCGAAGGCCTCGTCCAGATGACACTCGATGCGACGAAGAATTTCGGTGCTCCATTGACCCGCGAGCGCCTGTTCGGCTGGCACGCGGCACTGTTTCCCGCTGAATACTCCGGACTGCGTCGGATCAGGGTGGGCGCGTGGCGAGACGATGCTGAGGGTCCGATGGAGGTTCGGTCCGGCCCGGTCGGGCGAGAACGCGTACACTTTCAAGCTCCACCAGCCGAGCGAGTCGAGACGGAGATGGCGGCATTCCTGAAATGGTTCAACGAGCCGCCGAAGCTGGACGGAATCGTTTGCGCGGCGCTGGCGCATCTGTGGTTCGTCACCATCCACCCGTTCGATGATGGCAATGGCCGGATCGCGCGCGCGCTGGCTGATATGACATTGGCGCGCTCGGAGAACTCCGGCGTCCGTTTCTACAGCCTATCGAGTCAAGTTCGCCGGGAGCAGCCGGAGTATTACGCCTCTTTGGAGCGGACACAGAGGAGTGATCTTGATGTCACGGATCGGCTTCTCTGGTTCACCGACTGTTTCTCCAGGGCCATAGATGCGGCAGAGCAGGCGGCCGCCGGGGTCCTCCGCCGGGCGGAGTTCTGGCAGCACCATGCTCTGACGTCCTTCAATGAACGGCAGCGCAGCGTACTGAATCGCTTCCTTGGGGAGTTCGAAGGCAAATTGACCGCGCCCAAGTGGAAGGCCCTTGCGAAATGTTCCATGCCGACGGCGCAGCGTGATCTCAAGGATCTAGTAGATCGCGGCATCCTCGTCCGTAATCCGGGGGGGAGTAAGAACACCAGCTACAGCATCGCCGTCTGGTAAGCAGTGTGCGTCATCCTTAGGCAACTCGAAGAACGCCGGTAATATCGACTGTCCAAAAGGCCATCGAGTTCCCCTGGGGAATCGAACCTGCGCCCCGGTGATGATAGAGAACAACGAACATCGACGGCGATGACCGCTCGCAGGTTCGCTCTTGAACCGCGACTCTCGTCCGCGCACCGCTCCGTTACCGTCAACCTCCGCATTGATTCCCTGGCTCACCTCAGAGGCAGGCAAGTATCGGCTTGACATTCTTTTCCCGGCTGCGGCATGCTCGGATGGTCTCGGCGGGCGTCCGGCCCTGGAGATGGGGCGGCGGGAAGGCGGATTCGCATCGGCAACGAGAGGAAGAGCGGCAACATGGTGTTGACATCCGAAGAAGGTATGCGACGGGGGACACTGTATCTCTTGCTGGCGGCGCTGTGCGTGCTTTACTTCGGGCTCCTCGGAACGATCCCGCTGCTGGACCCGGACGAGGGGCGCTATGCGGAGATCCCGCGCGAGATGCTCGCCACTGGGGACTTCGTCACCCCGCACCTGAACGGGGTCGCGTACCTCGAAAAGCCGCCGCTCTATTATTGGGGAACCGCCCTCGGGCTCACCCTGTTCGGCGAGAATGAATTCGGGGCCCGCGTCTTCGGGGCGGCCGCGTCGGTGCTGGGGGTCGTGCTGACCTTCTGGATGGGGGTCGAGCTGGCAGGCCCGCGGACGGGGCTGTATGCCGCGACGATCCTGGCCACGTCATTCTACTACTACGTGGTCGGCCGGCTGAACACGATCGACATGACGGTGGGCGTCCTGCTCGTGGTGGCGATCTTCCCCGCATACCTGTATCTGTCCGGGAGGCGTGCGGAGCGGCGCTACCTCTACGTGGCGTACGCCGGGGCGGCGCTGGCGTTTCTCGCCAAGGGACTGATCGGTGTCGTCTTTCCGGCGGCGATCCTGCTGCTCTGGGCGACGTGCGCGAAGCGGCTCAGCGAGGTGCCGCGTCTGCTCGCCTGGGTAGGACTCGCGATCTTTCTTGCGCTGGCGCTCCCGTGGGTGGTGCTCGTGCAGCGGGCCAACCCGGATTTCTTTCAGTTCTTCTTTATTCGGGAGCACCTGTTGCGGTACACGACCACAACCCACGGCCGCTACCAGCCGTTCTGGTTCTTCCTCCCGATCGTCCCGGCCGGCTTCCTGCTCTGGCTCCCGTTCGTTCGGAAAGCATACCTGGCGGCGCGCCGGAACGCGGCCGTCTTCTTCTCCCGGGAAGACCGCATCTTCCTGCTCACCTGGGTCGGCTTTATCGTCCTCTTCTTCTCGGCGTCCGATTCCAAGCTGATCACGTACATGACGCCGGTCTTCCCGCCGCTGGCGCTCCTCTTGGGCCGCGGGCTCGCCCTGTGGGCCGCGGAGGAAGAGGGCGGCGCCCCCTTCCGCGTCCCGCTCTTCCTCGCGCTCGCGCTCGGCGCCGCGCTCCTCTTCGCGCCGCTTCTTGCCAAGGAACTGACCAGAGAGGCGGTGGGCGACAAGAGATGGCTTCTCACGGCCGGGCCGGCGCTCCTCGCGCTCCTCGCATGGGGGCTCGTGCCGCTCTGGATGAAGCGGCTGGGAGCGGACCGGGTGGTGCTGCTGTCGGCGGCGCTCCTGGCGCTCTTCTGGATGGCGATCAATCCGCCCGCCGCCGCCCTGATCGGCGCCACGCGCTCCGGAAAGTCGCTGGCGATGGAGATCAACGCCCGCCTGCGCCCCGGCGACATCGTGGCCCAGAACGGGGTCTACATCCAGACGATCCCCTTCTACACCAAGCAGCGGACGATCGTGGTGGGGGACCCGGACGATCTGCAGTTCGGGATGAGGCAGGCCCCCGACCGAGCCGAGTATTTTCCGGACGAGGCTGTGTTCCTGCGGCTCTGGAATTCGGACCGGAGAGTCCTCTGTCTCTTCAACCGAGGGGAGATGAACACGATCCGGGACCGGTATCCGAACCACCGGTTGCTCTCCCGCTCCCGGAGGGGTATCCTGATCGTGAATCATTGATCGGCGCGCCGCTCAGGAGGAGGCCTTGTTGTGACCATATGGACACCTTCGGCACCACACTGAGCCCCAAGCTCGCCGCGGCCGGCTGTCGGCGCCCCGATCAGGCGGCGAAGAATCTAGCGCTGGTGGCGCCCGACGCCGCGACCCGCTCCCAGGTTGAGGAGATCTTGCCCACGCTCTTCACCGCCCTGGGACGCGTTCCCGATCCCGACCTGGCGCTCAACAACCTGGAACGATACGCTCAACAGGTCCTGGACCGGCAGTTTCTCTTCAGTCTCTTCCGAAACCCGCGCATCCTGCACCTGGCGCTCACCATCTTCGGCAGCTCCCAATTCCTGAGCGACATCCTGATCCGCCACCCACAGCTCTTCGAGTGGCTCCTGGAGCCGGGAGTCCTGCACCGGGCGAAGGACAAGGAGGACCTGGTCGCCGAGGCGCAGCAGATGGTCGCGCAAGCGTCCAGCCTGGAGCGGAAGTGGAGTGCGCTGCGCCGGTTCAAGTCGCAAGAGATCTTGCGGATCGGGCTGCAGGACCTGGTGGGGCGTCAGAGTCTGGTCGGAATCACCGAGGAGCTATCGAACCTGGCCGACGTCGTTGTGGAGACGGGCAACCAGTTCTGTCGGTTGGATCTCGCGCGACGGCACGGCCCGCCGTTGCTTTTCGACGAAGCGGGGCAATCCCGGGAGTGCCCTTTCGTGGTCCTGGGGATGGGGAAGCTGGGGGGAATGGAGCTGAACTTCAGCTCCGACATCGATCTGATCTTTCTCTACGAGGAGGAGGGGGAGACGGCGGGGACCCCGGGGACCGGCGGGGGACCCTCGGGACGCCTGAGCCATCAGGAGTTCTTCCGGAAGCTGGGCGAGATGCTGATGAAGGGGCTCAGCGAGTCGTCGCCCGACGGGCATCTCTACCGGGTGGACCTGCGGCTTCGCCCGGAGGGCCGGTCCGGGGCGATCGCCTCGTCGCTTCGGAGCTGCGAGCTCTATTACGAGTCCTGGGGACAGACCTGGGAGCGGCAGGCCATGATCAAGGCCCGACCGATGGCGGGGTCGCTCGTGCTGGGCGAGGCGTTTCTCAAGATGATGACCCCCTTTGTCTACCGGCAGTCGCTGGATCTCACGTCGCTGGACGAGATCCGGGCCATGAAGGACCGGATCAACCTTGCCGTGGCACAGGACCCGCGAGCCCGACGGAACGTCAAGCTGGGGTACGGCGGCATCCGCGAGATCGAGTTTCTGGTACAGGGGGTCCAGCTCCTGCACGGGGGCAAGAACCCGTGGGTGCGGGAGGCCAACACGCTCCGGGCCCTCCACCGGTTGGCGGGACAGGGCCTCTTGGCGGACGCGGATTACGAGGCGCTGGTCCGGGCCTACACGTTCCTGCGCCGTCTGGAGCACCGGCTGCAGATCATCCATGACCGCCAGATCCATACCCTGCCGGACGATCCGCAGGATCTCACCGGCTTGGGACGCAGGATGGGGTATCATCCCCCCGAGCACCCCGACGCGGGGGCGGCGCTGGTCGCCGACTACGAGCGGCACACGACGGCGGTGCGGCACCTCTACGACAGCTTCCTGCGGGGCACGCGGGTCGACGCCGACGAAGCGCCCGAACTTCCCCCGGACGCGATCACGCTGTTCTTCACCTCCGATCTCCCGCTCGACGAAGTCCGGAGCCGGCTCCTGCCGGTGGGGTTCGAGGACGTGGAGCGGGCACTTCGCAACTTCCAGCTCATGCGCGAGGGCCAGTCGTTCGCCCGGGTCGCACCGGAGGTCCGACGCGCCCTGGGACAGATGGCGCCGCCGCTGCTCGCGGCCTTGGGCGGGGTGCCGGACCCCGATCTTGCCCTGACGACCTTCGAGCGCTTCATCGCCGGTCTCGCGGCGCGGACCATCTTCCTGGGTGTCTTGGCGGAGACGCCGGGGCTGGTGGGCCTGCTCGTGCGTCTCTTCGGTACCAGCGAGTTCCTGTCGGCCACGCTGCTCCGGCAGCCGGAGTTCCTGGACACGCTGCTGGCCCCAGACCCGGCCGTGGTGCACAACCGCGACCAGATCACGGAAGATCTCCGGCGCGCCGTCCAGGGAGCGGAGGCGGGCAGCGCCCGGCTGGATGCCCTGCGGCGGGTGAAGAAGGGGGAGGAGCTTCGCATCGGTCTGGCCGACATCCTGGAGCAGGCCGAGGTGACGGATACGCATCGCGCCTTGACCTCCCTGGCGGAGGTCTGTCTCACGACCGCCCTCGAGATGGCCGAGAAGGACCTGGCCGTCCGCTTTGGGCGGCCCGATCCCGCCGGCTTCTGCATCGTGGGGATGGGAAAGTTTGGGGGCATGGAGCTGGGGTACGGGTCGGATCTGGACATCCTTTTCGTGTACCGAGGCGAGGGGCAGACCACCGGGCCGGACCGGATTAGCCACCCGGAATACTTCAGCAAGCTGGCGGACCGGGTAACCAAGATCCTGACCTCCATCACGCAGGAGGGGGCCGCCTACCGCGTGGACGCGCGATTGCGGCCGGGGGGTCAGAAGGGGGAGGTGGCGCTCTCGCTCCAGGGATTCGAGAGCTATCTCGCGCGGCTGGCGGATCTCTGGGAGCGGCAGGCGTACATCAAGGCCCGTCCCGTGGCGGGGGACCCGGAGGTGGGCGCCGCCTTTCTGGACCGGGCCCGGCGCTTCGTCTATGAGGGGCCGGAGGAGCCGGACCTGGCCGAACGGATCCTGGCGATGCGTCAGCGCATCGAGACGGAGCGGGTCGGGGCGGGGGGCAAGGCGACCCACGTGAAGCTGGGAAGCGGCGGGATCATGGACGTCGAATTTCTGGTGCAGTATCTTCAACTCCGCCACGGGCGGCTCCACCCGGCGCTTCGTACGCCCAGCACGCTCACGGCGCTCCGTGCGCTCGGTCAGGCCGAGCTCCTCGCCGCGACGGATGCGGCCGTGCTGGAGGAATCCTACCGGTTCCTGCGGCGGGTGGAGACGCGGCTGCGCATCGTGGCGGACCTGAGTGTCAACACTCTTCCAAACGCCCCCGCCAAGCTGGAGAGACTGGCCAAGCGGATGGGCTATCTTCCACAGGCGGACGCCTCGGCCCACCAGCGGTTCTTGGCGGATTACGCGGCGCACACCGGGCGGGTGCGGGGGATCGTCCAGCGCGTGTTCGGGGATTCGGGGGGTCGAGGCTGACCCCGGGAGGTGCGAGATGCTTATGGTTGAAGGGGTTCAGATCACCTGGCTCGGCCACGATGGATTCAAGTTGAAGAAGGAGAAGGTGGTGTATATCGACCCGTTCCAGCTCACTTCGGCGGCGGAGCCGGGCGACCTGGTGTGCGTGACGCACGAGCACTCCGATCACCTGAGCCCCGACGATCTGAAGAAGGTGGTGGGGCGCTCGACCACCGTGGTGACGATCACCGCGTGCGCAGAAGGGATGAAACTGCTTCACGCGAAGGCCGTGCGCTTGGTGAAGCCCGGGGACACGGTCGAGGTTGACGGCATCCAGGTGGAGGCGGTGCCCGCCTACAACACGACCAAGTTTCGCTCGCCCGGCAATCCCTTCCACCCGCGCGCGGACGGCAAGGTCGGGTTCGTCCTCACCATCGGAGGGATCCGAATCTACCATGCTGGTGACACCGACGACATTCCCGAGATGGCCGCGCTTCATGGTGTGGACGTGGCGCTCCTGCCGGTGAGCGGGACCTACGTGATGACGGCCGCCGAGGCCGCCAAGGCCTGCGGCATCCTCCGGCCGAAGCTGGCCATCCCGATGCACTACGGCGCCATCGTCGGGTCGGCCGCCGACGCCGAGGCGTTCCGCGCCGAGGCGTTCCGGAAGGGCGCGGTCTGCCGGGTCGAGGTCCTGACGCCGGAGCCCTGACCTGGCCGATGACCGCGCCGGTCTATGCCAAGCGGTCTTCCGTATCTACCCCGCTTTCTCTCTTGACGGGAGATGCCCGACCGGCGTATGGTCTTGTGTAAAGGATTACATTCAAGAAATAGCCCCGATCCTGAAGGTCGGAGCCTCTATTGTTTCGTCGAACGCCCCAGGAGATGGCATGCCTGTCCGGTTGCCCAAGGTGACCCGGCTCAAGGATGTCGCCGATCGCGCGGGCGTCTCCACCGCCACCGTGTCCCGCGTCCTGAACGGACTGGGGCCCATGAGCGATGAGGCGCGCGGCCGGGTCCTCAAGGCGTCCCAGGCGCTCGATTACCATCCCAACTGGCTGGCCAAGAGTCTGCGGGGTCGGCGCACCAACACCATCGGCCTCATCCTTCCCGACATCGAGAACCCCTTCTTCACCTCGCTGGTCAAGGGGGTCGAGCAGGCGGCGTCGGAACGGGACTGGAACGTGATCCTGTGCAACACCGACGAGGATCTCCACCGAGAGGAGGTCCTGGTGCGCACGCTGGTCGAGCGGCGGATCGACGGCCTCATCCTCTGTCCGGTGGCGGGATCGCACGCCTACCTTACGCCGCATCTGGAGCGCGGCCTGGCTCTCGTCAGCGTGAACCGCACGCTGCCCGGGCGCCGGGGCGTTCCGGCGATCGTGGCGGACAACGAGCAGGGGGCCTACGAGGCGGCCCGGCATCTGCTCGCCAAGGGGCAGCGACCGCTCGCCCTTCTCCTGGGGACGCCCAAGCTCAGCACCACCGAGGCGCGCCTGGCCGGCTGTCGCCGCGCCGCCGCCGAGTTTCGCCTGCGCCCGGACGACCTCCGCGTCGCGGTGGGGCTGGGCCGGATGGGCCCCGGTTACAAGGCCGCCCTGGAGTGCCTGGAAGCCAGACCGCGGCCCCGGGCGATCTTCGCCTTCAACAACCTGATGGCCGAGGCGGCCTTGATGGCGATTCACCACCGGGGCTTGCGCTGCCCGGGCGACGTGGCGTTGATCGGGTTCGACGACTTCCGGTCGGCAGCGGCCATGACGCCGCCGCTCACGGTCGTGGAGCAGGACCCGATCGGCATGGGGCGGCGTGCCGTGGAGGTGCTGGCGGAGGTGATTGCGAATGGTCGGCCGGGGGCGATGAGCACGAAGCTTCCGACTCGACTCCTCCTGCGCGCCTCCTGCGGGTGCCCTGACGGATCCGGCCGGGAGCACCCTGAGAAATCCAGGCGCAGATAGGATGGGGTCGGCGGTTGGGGGACGGACTTGGGATCTCGACGTGACACCCGGGCATGCCGGGGATCTGGCGGAGTCGAACCACCGCCAGGAGTGGAACCCTTAGCAGGGAAGGAGATGGAGGCTATGCGACACGCGAAGACGGTACCGGCACCACAGAGCAGAGAGCGCGCCATCAGCCGACGGAGGTTCATCGGGGTGACCGCGGGCGCGACGGCCGCCCTGTCCTTCGGGACGTTCATCCGGAGCGGTCTGGGCGCGGCCAGGATCAACGTCCTGACGTGGTCCAACACCCTGAACGCAATGGACGACACCCTGCGCGAGCAGGCCAAGCAGTACACGAAAGAGAAGGGCGTGGAGGTCGTCTTCGAGTTCGTCAACCAGACGGACCTGCCGACCAAGACCGCGGCGGCGATCGAAAGCGGATCCGGCGACATCGTCACCACCTGGAGCGACGGCGCGCACCTTCACGACAAGGCCCTCATCAACGTGGGGGACATCGCCGAGCCGCTGGGGAAGCAGCTCAATGGCTGGACCAACATCGCCAAAGACATCTGCATCGTGAACAAGGTCTGGAAGGCGGTGCCGTGGGGCATCATCCCCATCGCCATCGTCTACCGGATGGACTGGGCGAAAGAGGCCGGCTACGACAAGTTCCCGGACACCTATGCCGAGATGCTGGTCCTGTGCCGGAAGATGAAAGAGAAGGGCCACTATTCGGGGTTCGCCCTGGGCCGCGCCATCGGCGACGCGAACCAGTCCCATTACCCGATGCTCTGGGCCCACGGCGGGGCCGAATGCAAGGCAGACGGAAAGACGGTGGCGATCAATTCCCCCGGAACCGCCAAGGCCGTCGATTACGTCCGGCAACTGTTCAAGGAGGGGGAGAACGAGGACGTCTTCTCGTGGGATGATTCCAGCAACAACCGGGCCTTCCTGGCCGGCGAGCTGGCGTGCACCGGAAACGCCGCCAGCATCTACTGGGCCGAGACGAAGAACGCCCCGCAGCTCCGCGATGTGACCAACCACGCGCTGTGGCCCAAGGGACCGGCAGGCCGGTTCGGATATTCGACGTCCATGGGGTTGGGAATCTACCGGTTCTCCAAGTTCCAGAAGGAATGCAAGGAATTCCTCACCTGGTTGATGCAGCCCAAGCAGTACTCCGCCTGGATCGGGGTGGGGGAGGGTCAGATCGCCGGGCTGGCCAACTTCTACGAGAATGATCCGGTCTGGAAGAAGGACCCCAAGCTCGAAATCATCCGGGAGATCCCGAAGTACGTCCGGATGCCGGGCTTCCCTGGGCCGCCGACCCGCCATGCGGCCGAGTCGATGGTGAAGTACGTGATCGTCAACATGTTCGCGCGGGCCTGCAAGGGCGCGTCCACGCAGGAGACGATCAAGCAGGCCGAGGCGGAACTGAAGGATATTTACGCCAAGGCGTAACCGGCGAGGCATGACGGAGAGACGCATGGAGTCGATCACGCTGGCAGATGCCCAGCCCACCCGGCGAAAGCCCTGGTTTCAGCCATTCCTGACGTCGGAGGCGCTGACCGGGTATTTTCTGATCTCGCCGGCCGTCTTCCTGATGCTGGTGCTGCTGGCGTACCCGTTTGTCCTCGCGGTGTGGATCAGCATGACCGACCGGGTCCTGGGTGAGCCGGGGAAGTTTGTATGGTTCGCCAACTTCTACAACCTCATCCAGGACCCGATTTTCCGGAACACGGTCTGGAACTCGTTCGTTTACACCTTCGCGACCGTGTTCCTCAAGATGTTGCTGGGGGTCATACTAGCCCTCCTCTTGAACCAGGAGATCCCCTGCCGGAATCTGATCCGAGGGGCCATCCTGCTCCCCTGGATCGTGCCGACATCGCTGTCGGTCCTCACCTGGCTCTGGATGTTCGACTCGCTGTTCAGTGTGGTGAACTACATCCTGCTCGGCATCGGCTTGATCTCGAAAAAGATCCAATGGCTCGGGAACCCCAGCTGGGCCATGGTGTCCGTCATCATCGTCAATACCTGGCGGGGGCTGCCATTCTTTGCCGTGTCGTTCTTGGCCGGCCTGATGACGATCCCGCGCGAACTGTACGAGGCGGCGGAAGTGGACGGCGCCAAGCAGTTCCGGCAGTTCTGGCATGTCACCGTTCCGCTGCTCCAGCCGGTGATCGCCGTCGTGGTGCTGTTTTCGACCATCTGGACGTTCGCGGATTTCCAGATCGTGTACATCCTGACCCACGGGGGTCCGTTGAATGCGACCCAGATCTTCGCCACCCTGGCGTATGACGTGGCGCTTGTGGCGGGCCGGATCGGTGAGGGCTCGGCCATTTCCCTCTTCCTGTTCCCGGCCTTGCTCGTGGTGATCATCCTGATGCTGAAATTCCTCCGTCGCGAATAGGGGACCGGCATGCGGAGAAAACGTTTCCGGACGGTGCAGCGCATTCTGCTGGTGTATCTTCCGCTGGCGCTCTTCGTGTTGTTTGCGCTGTTTCCGTTTTACTGGATGGCGATCAGCAGCTTCAAGGGCAATCCCGAGCTATACAACCTCAAGGCCAACCGACTGTGGATCGAGCATCCGACCCTGGACCAGTTTCGCGATCTCTTTGCCAAAACCGAGATCGTCCGCTGGCTCTTCAACAGCTTCTTTGTGTCGTTCCTGACCGCCGGGATTTCCATGGTCTTCGGCGTGATGGCGGGGTATGCCTTGGCACGCCTCAAATTCCCCGGGGCACAGGCCTTCGGCCTCGCCACGTTCATCACCTACTTGGTGCCCTCGACCCTGATCTTCATCCCCCTGGCCAGCGTGGTGAATAAGCTGGGGCTTTCGAATTCCATCTGGGCGCTGGTTGCTACCTATCCGACGTTCCTCATCCCGTTCTGCACCTGGATGCTGATCGCATACTTCAAGTCCATTCCCAAAGACATGGAAGAATGCGCGATGATCGACGGGTGCAGCCGTATCGTGGCGATGGTGCGGATCGTGCTTCCTATGGCTATCCCCGGCGTCATCTTCTCCGCCATGTTCGGCTTTACGCTCTCCTGGAACGAGTTCGTGTACGCCCTGACGTTCATCTCGGACACCGCGCAGAAGACAATGTCGGTGGCGGTTCCGACGGAACTGATCCGCGGCGACGCGTACTTCTGGGGCGAGCTGATGGCCGCCTCGCTGCTCGGCTCGGTTCCGGTGGCGCTGCTCTATTCCTTCTTCATGGACTACTTCGTCTCCGGCCTGACGGCCGGCGCCTTGAAGGGCTAGCCGCTCCTTCCGCTCGCAAAGGAGGCCCCGTATGCAGTACTTCGTGTCCAAGACGTCGCCACGCGCGATCCTGGTGCTCTTCGATCGGGGGGATTGCCTGCTCGAGGGCTTGCAGGAGGTGGTGGCCAAGGAGAAGATCAATACCGCCTCCATCACGGGCGGGATCGGCTCGTTCCAGCGCGTCCACCTGCACACCATCACCACCACCGGGTTTCCCACGGCGGACAAGTACTGGAACTTCACCGGACCCATCGAGCTGGCCAGCGTTCAAGGCTCGGTGATAGGCGCGGATGTCCACGCTCACATCGCCGTGTTTGACTGGGACAGCAAGCAGACCTACATCGGCCACCTGGAGCCCGGCAGCATCGTGGCGTACCGCGCCGAGGTCAGCCTGACGGTGCTCGAAGGGGTCGCGACCGAGCGGTACAACGACGCCGACGGCAATTTCCGTATTCGTGAAAAGAAGTGAGCCGACAAGTCGGAATTGACAACCGACAACCGACAACGGACAACCGGACATCGTCATTGACCGGTTGTTCATTGTCCGTTTTTCATTTCTCATTGCACCGGAGGTGATCATGGACGTGCGTCGAGTTGCCGTGGCGGGGACCGGGCTGATGGGCCCTGGGATCGCAGCCGTTTATGCCCTGGCGGGGTGCGAGGCGGTCATCGTTAGCCGCACCGCCGAGAACGCCGCCAAGGGGGTCGAGACGGCCAAGGGGCTGATCGCCAAACTGGTAGAGAATAGGCTGGCCGATCCGGCCGAGGCCAAGGCCGCGGTCGGGCGGTTCAGCGGCTCGACGAGCCCCGAGGCGGCGGTCCGCTCGGTCCAACTCTTCGTGGAGTCGATCGCCGAGAACCTGGCCGTAAAGCAGGAGTACTTCGCCCGGCTGGACAAGGCGGCGCCGGAGACGATCCTCTGTTCCAACACCTCCGGCATCAGCATCACCGAGATCGCGGCCAAGTGCAGCCGGCCCGAGCGGACCATGACGACCCACTTCTGGAATCCACCCTACCTGATGCCGCTGGTCGAGGTGATCATGGGGAAGCACACGGACCCGGCCCTCGCCGAGGGGGTCGTGGCGCTGCTCAAGGCGTGCGGAAAGGTTCCCGTGCTGGTCCGCAAGGACCTGCCCGGGCAGCTTGGGAATCGCATCCAGCATGCCATGATCCGCGAGTGCATGTACATCGTGGCGGAAGGGATCGCGTCGGCCGAGGACGTGGACCTGGCGGTGAAGGCGGGCGTCGGGCTTCGCTTCCCGGTGTACGGGGTCTTCGAACACGCGGACTTGGTGGGGCTGGAGCTGGTCAAGGCGGTGCAGGATTATGTGGTGCCTGATCTGAGCAAGGTCCAGGGCGCCTCGCCCATCCACAACCAGAAGATCGCCAAGGGCGAGACGGGCGCCAGTGTCGGCAAGGGCTTCCTCGACTGGCCGGCCGGCAAGGCGGAGCAAGTGAAGGCCCGTCGCGACGCCTTCATCATGGAGTTTCTCCGCCTGCAGCGGGCGGGGAAGTTTGAGTAGGAGAGCAGAGGCGCAGAGGGGCAGGGGAGCAGGGGGGCAGGAGCGGGGGAGCAGGGGAGAATTTCGAATTTCGAATTGCGAAATTGCAGGATCTGCTCCTGTGCCTGGAAACGGATGGCATGCGCTCTTCCGAGAACGATGATTGAAGATGGGAGTGGTGAAGAGTATGCTAGAAGCGGCCGGAGAGGGCCGGGTGGTCGCTGTTCTCGCCGCGAGGCGAGGGGAGAGGAAAGTCCGGGCTCCGCAGGGCAGGGTGGTCGGTAACGCCGACCGGGGGTGACCCCAGGGAAAGTGCCACAGAAAACATACCGCCCCGAGCAAGGCCCGCAAGGGCCGTGTCGAAGGGTAAGGGTGAAAAGGTGCGGTAAGAGCGCACCGCGGTCCTGGTGACGGGGCCGGCAGGGCAAACCCCACCCGGAGCAAGGCCAAATAGGGGAGCATCTCCATCGGCAACGATGGAGTCGTAGGGTGGTCCCGCCCGAGACTCCCGGGTTGGCCGCTAGAGTTCCGCAGCAATGCGGAATCGAGAGAAATGATCACCGGCCCCGGCAACGGGGCGTCACAGAACCCGGCTTACAGGCCCTCTCC
>CAVSHW010000002.1:0-13091 GCA_963727695.1 uncultured Methylomirabilota bacterium
GTAATGGGGGACCAAATACGACAAGTTGCTTTTGCCTCGACTCCCACGGGACCAACTTGCCATTTTTGGCAATCCCCATTAAGTGCCTGGAGCCGATAAACAGCGGCCCCCTCGGTCTTGCATTGAGGAGCACATGACACCCGAGGCAATTGTTCTCCTCTTGGTTCTTTCTCTAGCCGCTTTTGGCTGGATCCTCAAATGGATACGAGAGGAACGAGAGGCGCAAGAGAGCAATGAGGAGTGGAAACGCAAGACCCGAGAACTTGAGTTACAGCAGCTCGCGTCGGAAGGGATTCCAAGCGACTACCTCCGAAACCCGGAGGCGGCGATTGGGAAATGGGGTAAGCCGGCCCTTGACGCGTGGCTCAAGATTACCGAACCCAAGTATCGGCAGCCCCCGATTATCCACCTGACTGGCCATGGAGACGTTTCGTTACACTGTTGCGTGATAAGAAGAAGTGCCGCCATTGCACGTCGGATGGAGAGAAGGCCTATAGGAAGAAGCGACGGCGCATGGAGAACAAGCCGCGTTGGAATCCTTTAGGGGGCCTTGATGTTCATCATGTCGTTCCCGTTACGAAAGGCGGAAATCACTCCCTCGAAAACCTGATTACCCTTTGTGGGGAGTGCCATTCTTTTGAACATCCCCGGAATAGTTTTTTCAAAGGCATTAGGCCTCGCCATAGACCGGCGAAGCCGAACTCGACGATCCATGTGCGCTGTGAGGGCTGCGGTGCAATCAACCGCATCCCGAGCATTCGCGCCGAGGAACAAGCTCGATGTGGTAGGTGCAAAGCCGCGCTGCAGCGTCCGGACGATCACAGAGACTCTCGCCTATAGTGGAGTCCTCTGTGTAAAACGAGGGCCAAGCTCGACCTTATTAGCGAACGAAAATGAAGATAGACTTTGACTTCCGACTAATCGACATATCTTTGGAGCTCTATGCACTTGAGGACTATATGGAGCTCATCGAAAGACATATAGAACACGTCCAGAAGTCAGAAAAACTCATTCTTGACGCTGCGATCGGTAAGGAGAACCTGACCCCGGACGACCCAGAATGGGACATGGTACATCAGGCCTACTATCATAAGATTGAATTATTCCTGCCGCGTTTCTTTCGTTGCCCTTTCTTGGTTTCCCTGTACGCTGTCTACGAATCGGCTGTAACAGAAATAGCGCGACTCATCCAGGAGAAGCAGGGCCTGGCGATTTCTCTCGACGATATCAAGGCTGACGGCTTTCTAGATCAGGCCAAGAAGTACTATAAGCACATTCTCCGGTTCGAGCTATGTAAAGACAATTCGGCTTGGCAGCAGATCACAATGCTGTCACAACTCCGCAACGCATTTGCCCATACGAACGGCCGTCTGGAAATGCTTAGAGGGCAAGCTAGGAAACGAATCCAAGATTGGGAGAAGAGGCGCATCGGAATTCAGGAGCATTCGGGATATATAGTTGTCAACGCAGCCTTCCTAACGAGAACATTCAGCCTCGTCCGGGCCTCCTTGGACGACCTTGTTGCTAGATATAAGGAGTGGGACAGCCCAGGAGGTTCCGTATAGGAAACGCTTCTGGGCCGATTCGTCTTCCGCAGCCACAGGCCGCTTTCCGACACTTGACGCCGTGCCCGTTCCCCGGTACTCTACGGTCCGCACCAGTGTGAAAGGAGAGACGCATGACCAAGCACGCCGCGCGAGTGGTGGAGGCCGTCTACACGGATGGGGTCTTCCGGCCCGTGCGCAAGGTGGCCCTGCCGAACCAGAGCCGCGTCCGGTTGACCCTGCTCCCGCTCAACGGGCCGACCGCCAAGGCGGAGCGGGCGGCGGTCGCTCGCCAGCGGAAAGCCCTCTTGGCGGTGGCTGGCCTCGGGGCCAGTGGCCGGTCCGACATCAGCGAACACCCGCATGCAGCCCTCTACGGGACGCGGCAGGCCCGGTGAGCCACGCGGCGCAAGGCGTCCTCGTCGACACGTCCGCCTACTTCGCCTTGGTGGACCGGACCGATCAGCATCATACCGCCGCCGTGGCCTTCGTGCAGACCAACGACCGCCCCTTGGTCACGACCGATCTGATTGTCGTGGAGACGCTCAACCTGGTGCAGGCGCGGCTCGGCCATCCGCACGCGATCACCCTGGGGAAACGCCTGTTCACTCCCGCCACCACCCCCATCCTCAAGGTTACCGACTCTGACGTGGCGCAGGCGTGGGGCCTCTTTCAGCGGTACCGCGACAAAGGGTTCTCGTTCACCGACTGCACCACCTTCGCGCTGATGACGCGGCTGCGCATCGCCGCCGCATTCGCGTTTGACATCCACTTCCGGCAGTACGGCCGCTTCGTCGTTCTGCCGTAGCGTCCCTCCCCCCGTTCCTCCACAAATCCCTATCCCCTCTGCCCCCGAGCGGTACAATCACAACGCCATTTCGTGCAGTTCCCACCGTGGGTGGCCTCAGAACACCGGAACCCGCTCGTGCCAGTGCCCACTCTTGGTCCGACCTGGGGAGTCGGCTAGGACTCGAACCTGTCGTGCCTCACACATTCGAGTTCTGACCGGCAAACTACTTGACCCGGGCTTCACGCTCGGATAAGTTCGGAAGCACAAGAGAAATCTTTGTTCCAGAGAAGAGGAGGGGTGCGCATGGATCACAAGAAGATCGCCATGGAGCTTGACAAGAAGATCGCCCTGGTTGCGCACGACAACAAGAAGGGGGATCTGGTGGAATGGGCCAAATACAATCGCGTGCTCTTGGCGCACCACCGGCTCTATGCCACCGGGACCACCGGTGAGATCTTGGAGCGCGAGCTGGGGGTCACCATCCACAAACTCCAGAGCGGCCCCTTGGGCGGGGATCAGCAGATCGGCGCCAAGATCGCCGACAGCGAGATCGACTTCCTGATCTTCTTCTGGGATCCGCTCGAGCCGCAGCCCCACGATCCGGACGTCAAAGCGCTCTTGCGCATGGCGGTCGTGTGGAACATTCCCATCGCCTGCAATCGCGCCTCCGCCGATTTCATGATCTCCTCTCCCTTGATGGATGGGGCGTATGATCGCCTGGTCCCGGATTACGATCTGTATCGGACCCGAAAGATCGCGGGAGGCGAAGGCGGAGGGCCAGGGGAGGCCGAGCCGGCCGGGGGGGACAGTCCAAAGTCATAGGGCAAATGGCCAACCACCGGTGGGAGAAGGCTTGGCCGGCCGGTGGTTACGCCAAGCCGCCCAGCCGGAGCGTTCAGACTTCTACAAGCGACAGTCTCTCGCCAGCACTTCGCAGCAGTCCGGTTGTTTCAAATTACATCTTGGAATATCCAATAGGAGGCCCGGCGGGCCGGGTCCGAGTGCAGGGTGTCTTGACGTTCGGATCTCCGGCCAGCCTGGGGTCCTCTCAGCGGTTCGGCTCGTGCCAGGTGATCGGGGGCGCGTTCCGGAGCGGCAAGCGGTGGTAGCGGTAGCGCGGGTAGCCGACCATCATGGCGCCGCAGACGATCTGATCCGCGGGAAGCGCCAGGGTCTCCTGTAGCGGGGCCCACTGGCGAGCGGCGGCGGTGAAAAAGCCGCCCCAGCAGGCGCCGAGGCCGAAAGAAGGGGCGGCCAGCTCTAGGTAGGTCAGTGCGATGGCGGAATCGGTCGCCGCCCAGGGGTATTCCTTGGGGGCACAGGCGACGATGAGGTGCGGCGCGCCC
Organism: uncultured Methylomirabilota bacterium; assembly: GCA_963727695.1. Taxonomy (GTDB): domain Bacteria; phylum Methylomirabilota; class Methylomirabilia; order Methylomirabilales; family 2-02-FULL-66-22; genus 2-02-FULL-66-22. The sequence continues at coordinate 3,681 of CAVSHW010000002.1, forward strand.
CGGCAGATCATGTCGACTCCGGACTCCCAGAGAGAAAGGACGCGCTGGTTGTTCCTGCGGGCGGCGGTGGCTTGCGTAGGCAGGGCGGCGCGCACCCAGTCGATGACCAGCCCGGCCAGGCGCTGGACTTCGGCGGCATCGTGGATGACCAGCCACTTGACCGGCTGCCGGTTCGAGGCGGAGGGGGCGTAGCGTGCCACGTCGATCAGCTTGGCGAGAAGTTCGCGCTCGACCGGGCGGGAAGCGTAAGTGCGAACGGAGCGCCGGGCCCGCAGGAAGTGCTCGACCTGCTCCGGTCCGAGCAGCCGGTCCGTCCGGACCGGCGGGAGCTGCTCCGGCGCCATGGTTGCGAGCGTGACCGCGTCTTGCGAGCAGACGGCGACGCAATGACCGCAATTCCGGCAAAACTCCTCCGCCTCGGCCGGGACGCGGGGCGCGGTACCATCCGGCGCGAGCTCGATGATCCGGGTTGGGCACTCGGCGACGCAGACGCCATCGCGCTTGCAGAGGGCTGGATCCACGACGAATAGGGGCATCGACTGTCTCCTGTGTGGCGGCGGCCTCTGGCTCGTCGCCGAACATGACGGCGCAGCCTCTGGTGTGTTCCGTGACGACCCGGGGCCGCGCACCGAGGCGGAGGTAATACGGGCGCTTAGCAGGATGCTAAAAACCCGTACTCGCCCAGGCTGCTCAAAAAGGTCCAGATGCAAGGCGGCGCGCGATGCGGGGTGCGAGACGTACTGACGGGTACGTCACAGCGCCGCGCGAGCGCGCCAACGCCGCAGATGGGCCTTTTTCAGCAGCCTGTTAGACGAGCTTGATCCCTTCGATCAGGCCCCAGCCGGCATCGCAGAACTGCGCCAGCGTCCGCTGGGTCGGGCCGAAGGTGATGAACTCTTCCGGCGTCATCCCGTTCGGCTCGTAGGCGCGCACGAACTCGGAAATCGTCTCCAGCCGGCGAATGACATCCGCCGCGATCGGCCTCTCGATTCGTTTCTCACGCGGCACGCCCGGCGCCAAGAGCTGGGCCTGGATGTTCGGAGCGGTGGACATGGCCATCTCGGCCCCGGCCAGCTCCGTCATGTGATAGATGCCGCGTAGTGCCGCGGGCAACAGCACCGCCTCGTAGCCGCGCTCCTTGAACAGGGCGTGGGAGCGCTTGGCCACCGCCAGGCCCGCCTGTCGGATGTCGGACTCTTCAACCTTGGCCTTTCGGTCGTGGGCCACCTCGCGCAGGTAGTCGTCCAGCCGTCCGACCATCAGGACGGGGAAGCATCGGCCGGTCCGCTTGCCCGCCTTGCGGGCGCGCTCGAGCCCCCGCTGGTACCGCTCCGCCACGGCCAAAACCTGGGGAACGGTGAAGCTCACAGTGGCCGTCACGGTGATCCCTTCGGCGGCGCAGTCCTCCAGGACGTCCAGCGCGGCAGCCGTGACGGGAAGCTTCACGGCGATGTTTGGAGCCCAGGCGTGAAAGCGCCGCGCCATGGCCATCATCGTCTCTCGGTCCCCGGCGCGGGCGGGGTTGACCTGGCCGCAGACGTAGCCCCAGCGACCCTTGGTGCTCTCGTACTGTGGGAGCAGCATCTCCGCCGCGCGGCGGACCACGTGACTCATCAGCTCCTCAGCGCGGCGCTCCGCCGGGAGATCCTTCGACACGAGGCGCAGGGCGTCCGCCCAGATCTCTGGGCGGTCGCGCAGCGTGCGGCTCGTCAACAGCGGATTGGTGGTGACGCCCGTCGCGCCGTAGGCGAGAGCCTGGCGTATCTCGTCCGGGTCAGCCGAATCGTGCCACCATGTGGTGGGGGTCTCGCGGACCAGCCACTGCAAGTAATTCAGGGTCTCCATGCCGCTCCTCTCTCCTCGAACGAGGAAGATCGCCGACGATCGGATGCAATGATTTAACCACCCCATGATTCAGCAAAAGCGAGGGGTGTGTCAAGGCCTGAGAGGGTCTATGTCTGAGAGGGTCTGGACGACCTGACAGCTTTTGCGAATCTGTCTGCCCCCCCGTACGGGTCGCGATTTCCGCTTGACGCTTGCGCGCTCTCCGGGCCATGCTGCTACGTACCAACTGCGCGACGGTCGCCTCCCGTATGGGGGATCCCGCGGCCACAGGGAAGGCTGTTTCATCACAAGGGGGAGTTGAATGACGATCGAGAACAAGCCGAGCATCACCACCGAACAGCGCGTGAACGATATGCGGTCCGCCCTCGAGCATCGCGGCACCTGGCTGTATCTGCTTCTGGAGGAGGCCGAGAAGGCGGGCTACGATTGGGAGGGATTCGCACGCAAGGCGATCGCGCGCTGCGGAAAGATGCACGGCGAGAAGAACTTTACCAAGACCGACGACCTGAAGGCCTTCGGCAAAGAGTTCGCGAACGAGCTCTACTCCAAGATCTTCGAGATGGAGATCAAGGAGCTCTCGGACGAGAAGTTCCAGGTCGAGTTCCACTATTGCCCGCACGTGGCCGCCTGGCAGAAGCTGACCAAGGACGAGAAGAAGATCGAGAAGCTCTGCGACATCGCCATGGATGGGGACCGCGGGATCATCTCAGCGTTCCCGAAATTCCGGTTCGAGCTCGGCGACACCATTGCCAAGGGCGGTCGGGGGTGCACGATCACCATCACCAAGACGAAGTAGCATAGAGAAGCTCCCGCTTCAGCGATTCTTTGTCCTTTTCCCACTGCCGCCCGGGAATCGCCCCGGCGTCGGCGCGCCGGTGTGCTTCGGATTGTATCCTCGGCCGCGGCCCTGCATCGGAGGAGTGAGCATGAAGTGGCCAATCAGATTGCTGTTGATCGTGATCGCCTGGACGGCAGTTTGTCCCGCTGCGGTGCGCGCGGAGACGGGCGAGATCCGCGTGGCCAAGCAGTACGGTCTGGGCTACTTGCAGATGATGTTGATGGAGGAGCAGAAGTTGGTCGAGAAGCACGCCATGGCGGCGGGCCTGGGCGACATCAAGGTGACCTGGGCGACGTTTCGCAGTAGTGACGTCATGAACGACGCGCTCCTGTCCGGGAGCCTCGACTTTGCCTCGGTCGGAGGGCCCGGCATGGCCACCATATGGGCAAAAACTCGCGGGACCGCGTTCGAGGTCAAGGCGGCCTCAGGTTTCAACTTCATGCCGCTGGCGCTTGTCACCCGGGACCCCAACATCAAGTCCCTTTCGGACTACACGGACAAGCATCGGATCGCGGTTCCGGCGATCAAGGTGTCGAACCAGGCCATCCTGCTCCAGATGGCGGCAGCCAAGCTCTACGGTCAGGCGAATTACACCAAGTTCGACTCCCTGGCAGTGACCATGACCCACCCGGACGCCATGGTCGCGCTCCTCTCGGGGGCGGGGGAGATCACCAGCCACTTTGCATCGCCACCCTTCCTGCAAAAAGAATTGGAGCGGCCGGGTCTTCGCAAGATTATCACTTCCACCGAGATCGTCGGCAGCCCAATCCCGTTCAACCTCATCGCGACGACGACCAAGTTCTACACCGCCAACCCCAAGGCCTACGCGGCGTTCCTCGCCGCCCTGCAAGAAGCCACGGACCTTATCAACACGAACAAGCGAGCGGCCGCCGAGTTGTATATCAAGATCGCCAAGGACAAGAGCACGCCGGACGAAATCCTGAAGATCATGACCGACCAGGGGAACGAGTACAGTCTGGTTCCCAAGGGCAACATGCCGATGATCGAGTTCATGTACAAGATCGGCACGATCAAAGTCAAGCCCGAGTCATGGAAGGATCTCTTCTTCCCCAATGTCCATAGTCAGCCGGGGAGTTAAGCGTCATATGGCCCTGACCGAGGCTGCATCCCCCCTACTCGACGTACGGGGCGTGACGCTGCAGTACAAGACGCGGGAAAACCTCGTTACGGCCACCTATCGGGTGGATTTTCAGGTGTACGCTTCCGATCGGTTTGTTCTCCTAGGCCCTTCCGGCTGCGGCAAGTCCACCATCCTGAAGGCGGTGGGAGGCTATCTTGCGCCGATCGAGGGGGAGATCCGCCTCCAGGGCGGGCCGGTCCGCCGGCCGGGGCCGGACCGGATGATGGTGTTCCAGGAGTTCGATCAGCTCCTGCCCTGGAAGACGGTGAAACAGAACGTCACCTTCGCGCTCACGGCGAGCGGAATCCTGACGGGCAAGGCGGCGGAGGAGCGGGCCCTTCACTATATCAAGATGGTCGGTCTGACCACGTTCGCCGATGCTTATCCCCACACGCTATCGGGGGGCATGAAGCAGCGCGTGGCGATCGCCCGCGGCATGGTCATGGAGCCGGCCATCCTGCTGATGGACGAGCCGTTCGCCGCTCTGGATGCGCTCACCCGGCGAAAGATGCAGGAAGAGCTGCTGGGTCTGTGGGACAACACCCGCTTCACCGTGCTGTTCGTCACCCATTCCATTCCCGAGGCGATCACGATCGGCAACCGGATCCTGCTCCTCAGCCCCCACCCGGGCCAGGTCAAGGCCGAGATAAACAGCGCGCCTCGCGGGGATGCGGATCCGGGGCGGCGCAAGGCGTTGGAGGATCGGATCCACCAGACGCTCTTTTCCGATCAGGTCGAAGAGGAGAGGGCACATTGACCCCGAGGGAGCCATGACCGATCCCGCGACCGTTCCCGACCGATCCGATGTCGTCCGGGAGACGGTCCCCCCGAGCGCCTTCGGGGTTCTGGCCCAGCCGCCGACCCTCTGGGAGCGGGCCTGGAACAACGGGGCCTTGCGGAAGACCGCCCTGTTGATCTTGCTGGCGTCCGGGTGGGAGATCTACGCCCGCTGGCTCAACAACCCGCTGATGGTGCCGACGTTCAGCGCCACGCTGGAGGCGCTGTGGGAGGGAATCGACACGGGCGGATTGCTCGGCCGCGCCGCGTTCTCGGTCCGGGTGCTCCTGATGGGCTACGCCTCGGGGATCGCGCTGGCCGCGCTGCTCACCGCCTTCGCCGTGAGCTCTCGGGTCGGGACCGATCTGCTCGAGACCCTGACGTCCATGTTCAACCCGCTGCCGGCCATCGCCTTGCTGCCCCTGGCCCTGCTCTGGTTCGGGCTGGGTACCCCCAGCCTGATGTTCGTGATGGTGCACTCGGTGCTGTGGCCGGTCGCGCTCAACACCCACTCGGGGTTCACTTCGGTCTCCAAGACCTTGCGCATGGTGGGGCAGAACTGCGGCCTCAGCGGGCTTGGCTACGTTTGCAGGATCCTGATTCCGGCCGCCTTTCCCAGCATCCTGACCGGTCTCAAGATCGGCTGGGCCTTCGCTTGGCGCACACTGATCGCGGCCGAGCTGGTCTTCGGCGTGAGCTCCGGCCAGGGCGGCCTCGGCTGGTTCATCTACGAGAACAAGAACATGCTCGAGGTGCCGAGCGTGTTTGCCGGACTGTTTACCGTGATCCTGATCGGCCTGGCGGTTGAGAACCTGGTCTTCCACAACATCGAATCCCGCACTGTCAGACGCTGGGGGATGCAGAGCTGACGCTGCTCCTCGTGTGAATGATCGGAGCGCGGGCGGCTCCCGCCGCTGCATCTCTCTGAAATCGGGACGATGCGACGGTCAGACCGCCTGGCCGTGCTCCGGCTGTGCCGCGGAGGGCGCCCCGACCCGCTGACGCACCCAGCGACTGAAGGCGTCCATGTACGTGTAGGCGACCGGGGTGATGTACAGCGTGAGGAGCTGAGAGACCAGCAGTCCGCCGACGACGGCGAGGCCCAAGGGACGGCGGGATTCGGCCCCCTGCCCTGCGCCCAGGGCGATGGGCAGGGTCCCCGTCAAGGCCGCCATGGTGGTCATCATGATGGGGCGGAACCGGAGGAGGCATCCCTGGTAGATCGCCTCCGTCGGAGACTTGCCCTTGGCTTCTTCCTGCAGGGCGAAGTCGATCATCATGATGGCGTTCTTCTTCACGATGCCCACCAGCATGATGATCCCGACGAAGGCGTAGATGTTCAGGTCATGGTGGAAGATGAGCAGCGTGAGAAGGGCGCCGACGCCCGCCGCGGGAAGACCCGACAGGATGGTTATGGGGTGGATGAAGCTCTCGTAGAGGATCCCCAGGACGATGTAGATGACCAGGACCGCCAGGACGAGCAGAAGCCCCATCCCCTTCAATGACGACTGGAAGGCCTGGGCACTGCCCTGGAAGGTGCCGCTGATCGTGACGGGCAGCGTGCGGCCGATCCGCTGGACTTGGGTCACGGCATCACCCAGCGAGGCGCCCGGATTGAGATCGAAGGAGATCGTCACCGCCGGGAGCTGCCCCAGATGGTTGACGGTGAGCGGCCCCACTCCCGGGCTTAACTTGGCCACGGCATTGAGTGGAACCAGTTGGCCCTTGCTCGACCGCACATAAAGCAGGGAGAGGGCCTCCGGGTCCTGCTGATAGGCATCACCCAACTCCAGGATGACCTGATACTCGTTGGTCGGCGTATAGATCGTCGAGACCTGCCGGCTGCCAAAGGCATCGTAGAGGGCGTTCTCGATCTGGGTGGCGGTGATCCCGAGGGCGGAGGCCTTGTCCCGGTCGATCTCCAGGCTGACCTTGGGGCTGGCGATCTGCAAGTCGCTGGTGACCTCTTGCAGCATGGGAAGGGCGGTGATCTTGGCCTGGACATCCCGGGACACCCGGTAGAGCTCTCCGATGTCCGCCCCCTGCAGGGTGTATTGATAGAAACTCTTGGTGAGCTGCCCCCCCACCCGAATCAGGGGTGGATTCTGCAGGAAGACGCGGATGCCGGGTATACCGGTGAGCTTGGGCCGGAGATCCTGGATAATCTCATCCGCGCGGAGCTTCCGCTGCGACCGCGGCTTAAGCATGAGGCCCAGCCGGCCGGTGTTCTGCGTGTCGCTGGCCCCGCCGGCGCCGACGCTGGACATGAAGGATTCGATATTCGGGTCCTGGCGGACGATGGCCGTCACTTGCTGCTGGTGCCGGATCATGCTGTCAAATGAGATATCCTGGGACGCCTCGGTGAAGCCGACGATCTGCCCGGTGTCTTCGCTTGGGATAAATCCCTTGGGGACCACGTAGAACAGGACAGCCGTGGCCAGGAGGGTTAGAAGCGCCACCCCCATGACAGCGGGGCGGTGCTCCAGACAGCGCTGCAGCGTCCAGCGGTAGGTGGAGAGCATGCCTTGGAAAAACCGCTCCGTCATCGCGTAGACGCGGCTGTGGTGCGCCTCGGCCGGCGGCTGGAGGAATCGGCTGGCCAGCATGGGGGTGAGGGTCAGCGACACGAATCCTGAGACGAGGATGGCGGCGCTGACCGTCACGGCGAACTCGCGGAATAGCCGGCCGAGGATTCCGCCCATGAAGAGGACGGGGATGAACACCGCGGCCAGAGAGAGCGTCATGGAGACGATGGTGAAGCCGATCTCGCGGGAGCCGACCAGCGCGGCCTCGTAAGCGCTTTCCCCCCCCTCCATGTGGCGCACGATGTTCTCCAGCATCACGATGGCATCGTCCACCACGAAGCCCACCGAGAGGGTGAGGGCCATCAGGGAGAGGTTGTCCAGGTTGAATCCCATCAGGTACATCACCGCGAAGGTGCCCACAACGGACATCGGCAGCGCCAGGCTGGGAATCACGGTGGCGGAGAGGTTGCGCAGGAAGAGGAAGATCACCATGACCACGAGCGCCATGGTGAGCACGAGGGTGGATTTTACGTCGGAAACCGAGGCCCGGATGGTCTGGGACCGATCGTAGAGCGTGTCCAGGGCCACCGAGGCGGGGAGCTGGGCGCGGAAGCTGGGCAGGAGTGCCCGGATGGCATCCACCACTTCCACCGTGTTGGTCCCCGGCTGACGCTGGATGGCCAGGACGACGGCGCGGGTCTGGTCTCGCCAGCCGGCGACCTTGTCGTTCTCCACGCTGTCGACGACGACGCCGAGCTCTTCCAGACGCACGGGTGCGCCGCCGCGATAGGCGACGATCAGCGGTCGATAGGCCGCGGCGTCGAAGAGCTGACCGCTCGCATCGACGGAAAAGGTCTGGTGGGGGCCATCAAGGTTGCCTGTGGGCAGATTGACGTTCCCCTGCCCGATGGCGTTCTCGACGTCGTCGATCCCGATCCCGCGCGAGGCGAGCGCGGTCGGGTCCACCTGGACCCGCACTGCGTACTTTTGAGCTCCAAAGACTTGCACTTGCGAGACGCCGTTCACCATGGAGATGCGCTGCGCCAAAAGGGTCTCCGCATACTCGTCCACGGTGGAGAGCGGGAGGGTCGGCGAGCTTAGGGCGAGGAACAATATAGGGAAATCCGCGGGGTTGACTTTCCGCATGGTGGGAGGGCTGGGCATGTTCGGCGGCAACTGCCGCTGGGCCGCCGTGATGGCCGACTGGACGTCCAGGGCCGCACCGTCGATGTTCCGCTCCAGGGCGAACTGGATGGTGATCCGCACGGCACCCTGGACGCTGCTGGAGGTCATGCTGTCGATGCCCGCGATGGTGGAGAACTGTTTCTCCAGCGGGGTGGCCACCGACGAGGCCATGGTGTCCGGGCTGGCCCCGGGGAGCCTGGCGGTCACCTGAATGGTGGGGAAGTCCACGTTCGGCAGGTCGCTCACCGGCAAGAGCCGATAGCCCATGAAACCAAAGATCAGGATGGCCGCCATGACCAGGGTCGTCATGACCGGCCGGCGGATAAAGAGCTCGGGAATGTTCATTGGGCCTGACCCGACGCAGCGGTGGCCGCATTCTTGACCTGAACGCGCGTGCCGGAAACGAGCCGGAGTTGACCGTCAGTCACCACCTTATCCCCAGGCGACACCCCCTTCTCGATCATCATCTCGCCGCCGATCCTTCGGCCCACCGTCACCGGACGCAATTCGACCGTGTCGTCGGAGCGCACCACGTAGACGTACTGGCCCTGCTGTCCAGTCTGAATGGCCTGAGAGGGGACGACCACCCTGTCGGATTCGGTGGTCAGGATCAGAATCACGTTGGCGAACTGGCCCGGCCAGAGCCTGCTCTCCTTGTTCGGGAACGTGGCCTTGAGCTGGATCATCCCCGTGCTGGGGTCCACGGTGTTGTTCACGAAGCTCAGCGCACCCAAGGCGGGGGAATCGTCCTGGCCTCGGGGGGACGCCTGAACTCGCAGGGTGCCGGCCGCCAAAAACTTCTTGATGTCCTGCAGATACTGCTCAGGGACGGAGAAGCTGACATAGATCGGCTGGATCTGGTTGAGGACGAGCATCTGGGCTGAATCGTCCCGGGCCTTGACGGCGCTTCCTACCTGCACCAGCAGATTCCCCGCCAGGGCATCCATGGGGGCGCGGATGATCGTGTAGCCGAGCTGGACCCGCGCGTTCTCCACCGCCGCCTGATCCGCCTTGATGGCCGCCTTGGTGTTCTCCACCGTGGCTTGTGCTGCCCGGATCGAGGCCTGCGCGTTTGCGATCGCCGCCTTATCCGCGTCGAT
>CAVSHW010000003.1:0-49255 GCA_963727695.1 uncultured Methylomirabilota bacterium
GTCCTCAAACACCACGGCCCACGTAACTCGTTGTTACGTGGGCCGTGGCCGCGTCTATCAATGGCTCCCCGGGCAAGACTCGAACTTGCAACCTAGCGGTTAACAGCCGCTCGCTCCACCATTGAGCTACCGGGGAAGGTGGGAGGCGGGGTCACTATATCAGCAGACCGGCTCCGCTGCAAGTCGGATGCGGGGGCGGTCCGCCGGGGTCTTCACCGTCGGCGGAAATTCAGCCCGCCATCTTATTCTTCAAGTCGGTCAGGATCAGCTTGGCCGCCCCCTTTAGCGTCTCGAATACCCCGATTCCTTTGGCCGCGGACGCCTCGAACCAAGGCGTGTCGTGCTCATTGAGTGTGGACTGGAGGTCCGCCACCGGAACGGCGTTTGGCAGGTCCCGCTTGTTGTACTGAATGACGTGCGGCAGGGTGGTGAGAGTATGTTCCTGCCCGGCGAGGTTTTCCTTCAGATTCTCCAGGCTCTCGATGTTGGCCTCCATCCGCTCGACCTGCGAGTCCGCCACAAAGACGACCCCGTCCGCCCCCTTCAGGATCAGCTTCCGGCTGGCGTCGTAGAAGACCTGCCCCGGCACGGTATACAGATGAAACCGCGTCTTGAAGCCCCGGATGGTTCCCAGGTCCAGTGGCAGGAAGTCGAAGAACAGGGTTCGCTCGCTCTCGGTGGCCAAAGAGATCAGCTTCCCCCTGGCCGCGGGATCGACCCGGGCGTAGATCTGCTGCAAGTTCGTGGTCTTCCCGCATAGACCCGGGCCGTAGTAGACGAGCTTGCAGTTGATCTCTCTGGCCGCGTAGTTGATGAATGACACGGCGTCGCCTCAGCTCGATAGCAGGTTGTCGATTTCTTCGTCGGTGATTTCCGCAAGCTCCGTCGCGGCCCTCGCCGGTCCCGGGACATTCCCGCCCTGTTCGCGCGCGGCGAAGTCGGCGAGGATCCGACCGACCTCGTCGATCGCGCGCTTCACCCGGAAGCGCACGAGGCCGAGAGAGGAGCCCCCGTCGAACACCACCACCAGGATCGCCCCCTCCTCCACCACCGCGAGGTACAGGTGGGCGCGCGCCCCTTCGAGATAGAGGCCGCTGAAGCCTCGCTCCCCGAGAAGCTGCGCCAGGCTGCCCGTCGCCGACATGCTCCCCGCGACCAGCGAGGCAAGCGACGTGGTGTCGAGATTCGCCGTCCCACCCGAGTCGGCAAGCAGTCGGCCGTTCGGATCCACGAGAAACGCCGCCCGTCCCTTGGCGTCCTCGCAAAGCCGCCCGAGGACATCCGTCAAGCGCTCCACGTCCTCTGCCAGCAGAATCAGGTCATTCAAGGGCGTGTCTCCACGGTGACGGCCCTGTCTTACCCGATCTCGCGCCGACCCTCGAGCGCCCGGGCCAGCGTCGCCTCATCCGCGTACTCCAGATCCCCGCCCATGGGCAAGCCGCGGGCGATGCGTGTCACCTTGACCGAGAACGGCTTTAACACCCTAAGGAGATACAGCGCCGTCGCCTCGCCCTCAACGTTGGGGTTCGTGGCCAGGATGACTTCGCGCACCTCGCCCGACTCCAGCCGGCTCTGAAGCTCCTTGGCTCGGATCTGCTCCGGCCCCCGCCCGTCGAGGGGAGACAGCGAGCCGCCCAGCACGTGGTAGAGCCCGCGGAACTCCCGGGTCTTCTCGATGGCGAGGAGATCGTTGATCTCCTCCACCACGCAAAGCAGGCTGAGGTCCCGGCGCGTGTCCGTGCACACCCCGCAGAGCTCCTGCTCGCACAGGTTGAAACAGCGTTGGCACAGGCGCGTGCGGTCTTTGAGGGCAACCACGGTCTCCGCCAGGGCGGCCGCGTCCTCCCTGGGCGCCTTCAGAAAATGGAAGGCCAGCCGCTGGGCGGTCTTCGGTCCGACGCCCGGCAGCCGGACGAGCTGTTCGATCAGGGCCGCCAGGGCGGCCGGCATCACCGACATGGAAGTGGTCTCCGTCTTCCTAGAAGAGTCCCGGCAGGTTGAGGCCGCCGGTGAGCCGGGAGACCTCCTGCGCCAGGAGTTCGCGCGCCCTCCGCAGGGCATCGTTCGCCGCCGCCACGACGAGATCCTGGAGCATCTCCAGATCCTCGCCGCGGGCCACCTCGGGGTCGATCTTCACCGAGAGCAGGTCTCCCTTGCCGTTGGCGACCACCGTCACCATGCCGCCACCGGCGCTGCCCTCCACCGTCTTCGTCGCCGCTTCGGCCTGCAGCCGATCCATCTCGGCCTTCAGCCGCTGCGCCTGCTTCATGATGTCGCCGAGCCCCGCCATATCTCCTCCTCAGCCCGCCGGCTGGCGGATCACCGTCCCGCCGAACAAGCTGAGCGCCTCGCGGACGATCGGGTGGTCCTGGGGCCGCGATCCCTCCGCCGCTCCCTCGGCGGCGAGGCCGGCCGGCGAGGGCTGGGTCGCCGCCACGAACCGGTACTCCACCCGGAGGCGGCTACCGAACGCGGCCGATGCGGTCTCTCCGAGCAGCTTGCGCGTCTCGGGATCCTCCAGCGTATCGCGCACGAAGGCGTTGCCGTTTCCCACCTCGAGGAGCAGGCGGTCGTCCTCGACCGCGAGAGGTCGCACATCGGTCAGGACCGAGGCGACCCGCTTTCGCCCCTTGAGACGCAAGACGGTGGCTTGCCATCCGGAGGCCGCGTCGATGGAAGACGTGCCGCTTTGCCGCTCCGGGCCGGGCCGGGCCGCTGATGGTCGCGCCGACGGCGGGGCCGGGGTGAGCAGGGCGGCGCGCGGCGTCTCGGCCGCGGGCCGATCAAAGAGCGGGAGTGCGGCTGGCGGCGGGGCCGCCGGTCCCCCGCCCAGCCGGGTCTCCAGCGCGGCCAGATGGTCCAGAATGGTTTGCACGCCCGGGAGGCTCCGGACCTCCGTCAGGCGGATGAGAGCCATCTCAAGCATGAGTCGCGGCTGCGTTGCGCGCCGCATCTCTGCTTCGGCTCGTTGGAGGCTCTTGATCATGAGCTCCAACTCGGGCAGGCTCGCACGCTCCGCTTGGCTCCGGCTGATCTTTCGGTCGACACGAGCCCCTTCCAGGAGCGTCCCCGGCTCGGGACAGACCTTGAGGATGGCGAGGTCGCGCAGGTGCGCGCAGAGCTCCAGCGCAAACTGGCGCAGGTCCTGCCCGTGGCGCGCCAGATCGTCTATCAGCGTAAGCGCCCGGGCCGCATCGCGCGCCAGAATAGCCTCCGCCGCCTCGGCCAGGACGTCGGCCCGCACCAAACCCAGGAGTCCGGCCGCCGCCTCGGCCTCCAGGCGGGTCCCCAGACAGGCGATCGCCCGATCCAGCAGGCTCTGGCCGTCCCGCAAGCTCCCCGCAGCCGCCTGGGCCATGGCCGCGATGGCTCCCTCGGCGGCGGTGACCCCCTCGGCGGCGGCGATCTTGCGCAGATGATCGCCGATCTCGGCCGCGCCCAAGAGTCGGAAGTCGTGCCGCTGGCAGCGCGAATGAATCGTGGCGAGAATCTTGTGAGGCTCGGTCGTCGCCAGGATGAACACCACGCGGGGCGGGGGCTCCTCCAGCGTCTTGAGGAGCGCGTTGAACGAGCTGGCGGAGAGCATGTGGGCTTCGTCGATGATGTAGATCTTGTGCCGGCCGTGAGTCGGCGCGTACTGCACCGTCTCCAGCAGGTCCCGCATCTTCTCCACCTGCGTGTTGGAGGCGGCGTCCACCTCGATACAATCCATGGATCGGCCGGCGGCGATCTCCTCGCAGGCGGGGCAGGTGCCACAGGGGGTCGGCGTCGGTCCCGTGATGCAGTTCAACGCCTTCGCCATGATGCGCGCCGTGGTCGTCTTTCCGACTCCGCGGGGTCCGGCGAAGAGGAGGGCGTGGGGCACCCGGTTGGTCGCGACGGCGTTCTTGAGGGTCTCGGTGACGTGGCGCTGGCCCACGACCTCTTCGAAAACCTTGGGCCGCCACCGCCGCGCAATCACCTCGTACGCCATGTCGCCCCCAGGCGAGAGAGCCTCGCCGCTTGACTGAAGAATTGAGCGCCGAACGGTTCGTGCAACTCCGATCGGGTGGCCTCGCGGCACCGGCCGCTCGCTGTTTACCGTTGCTTCCTTCCGGACCTGGCGGGGTTCACAGGGCTACCATGCGCAAGACCCGATCATCAACGCCGCACGAACCGCTCGGCGCTCAGGTGATCGGCGGCTCTGGCCGGCCGAAACTCGTGCCTCCTCCTGGCTCCTCGATCCCGCCGGCCGGCGCCGGCAGGGTGGCGGAGAGGCCGGGATTCGAACCCGGGGTGGAGTTCCCCCCACACACGCTCTCCAGGCGTGCTCCTTCAACCACTCGGACACCTCTCCGCATGCCAGCAGGAGATGGGCTTTCGTGCTCCCTTCGTGGGCCGGCGCCGCCGGCCCGAATCGTTTCCTACACGCAGGGTGGCGGAGAGGGTGGGATTCGAACCCACGTGGGAGTTGCCCCCCAACCCGCTTTCGAGGCGGGCCCGTTACGACCACTTCGGTACCTCTCCCAGCCAGAGGTCGTGACGCGCTTAGGAGCCGTTACGAAATAACTTGTCCATTTCTTGCTATTTCGTTACGGCTCCTTATGCCGATTCCGGAATTTCTCCGGTCAAGTTATTCTTTGACAACGGCTTACCCTTCGGGAATCCCTTCGACCAGCGTGATCCGGTATGTCTGATGCTCGAACGGCTGCATCTCGGGAAACTTGCCGAACAGCCAACCCCTAAACGTCTCCTTGTCGCCGTCCCGGATGGTTACCAGCACTGCCGGATTGCTCGGCTCGTTGGAGGCGGACGTGATCTCGCTGTCCTTCACTTGCAGAGCGGGCAGGAAGTCGTCCACCCGGAGCCTGAGCGTGCTGCCCGGAATCACGAGGTCGCCCCCCAGCTTCACCGTGACGATCTGGGGCGCGCTCGCGCCGTTCTTCATCTCAATCTTCAGCTTGACCGCCTGCCACTTCCCCTTGACCGAGTCCGGTACTCGCACCGGCCGGCCCGTGCTGCCCGTCGGCGGATGGGGCCGGTCCTCTGGAATAACCGCCCCTTCGACCCGCGGATGATTCGGCGGGAGCGTTGGCGTCACCGCGGCGGCGGGGCCGGCCGAGGTCGGCGGCGGGGCCGGCGCGACGAGCGCGAAGTAGAGGGCCACCGCCGCCAGCGGGACGGCCGCGGCCAGCCCCGCTAGCACCCATCGCCGCATCTTCGTTCCGCCGGCGTCCGTCTTCATGTCTCTCGCTGCCCCAAAACTCCAGACGCGCAACTCGCCCCGTCCTGGGCGATCGCGCGCCTCACTTCCGTCGGCCAGCCCGGGGCTGCCGCGGAATGCTGACTGAATATTGGCGGAGAGGCCGGGATTCGAACCCGGGGGCCAGTTTTACCCAGCCAACCGCTTAGCAGGCGGTTGCCTTCGGCCGCTCGGCCACCTCTCCGAGGACACTCCCATCGGGCGTCTTGCGCGCGCCGCGGGGCTGACGTCCGCCACATCTTCCGCTCGGCTCCGCACCGCTTGTATCACTGGCGGAGGGGGTAGGATTCGAACCCACGGACCTTTCGGTCATCCCGTTTCAAGCGGGACGCCTTCGACCACTCGGCCACCCCTCCCCGGGGTCAAGCCCTCGGTCCGGGCTGCACTCGCCGGGTCGAACCTCGCTCGCCGGGTCATGATAATAGAGAAGACCGGTTCGAAAGGGAAGCAGAATTGTGGGCGGTTACGGTTTGGCGATCCGCTCCAGCCCATCCAGGTACGGCCTCAGGGCCTCCGGGACCCTCACGCTGCCGTCCGCCTCCTGGTAATTCTCCAGGATGGCGACGACGGTCCGACCCACCGCGACCCCCGATCCGTTCAGCGTGTGCGCGTATTCCGCCGGCGTCTTGGGTCCCGTGCGGTAGCGGATGCTCGCCCGGCGCGCCTGAAACGTCTCGCAGTTGCTGATGGACGAGATCTCCCGATACGCGCCGGGGGCGGACTGGCCGGGCAGCCACACCTCCAGGTCGTAGGTCTTGGCCGCCGAGAAGCCCATGTCCCCCGTGCACAGGAGCACTACCCGATAGGGCAGCCCGAGTCGCTGGAGCACCGTCTCGGCGTCGCGGGTCATCTGCTCCAGCGCCTCGTACGACCGATCGGCCTCCGCGAACTTGACCAATTCGACCTTGTTGAACTGGTGCTGTCGGATCAGCCCGCGTGTGTCCTTGCCGTAAGAACCCGCCTCGCGCCGGAAGCACGGGGTGAAGGCCACATAGGAGAGCGGCAGCCGTCCGGGCGGCAGGATCTCCTCGCGGTGCAGGTTCGTGACCGGGACCTCGGCGGTGGGGATCAGGTAGAGCGACTCGTCCTGGGTCTTGAACAGCTCCTCGGCGAACTTGGGGAGCTGCCCCGTGCCCGTCATCGCCGCCGCGTTCACCAAGAGCGGCGGGAAGATCTCGGTGTAGCCGTGCTCCTTGGTGTGGAGGTCGAGCATGAAGTTGACGAGAGCGCGCTCCAGGCGCGCCCCCATGCCGGTGAGCACCACGAACCGCGCTTGCGCCATGCGCGACGCCCGCTCGAAATCGAGCAGGCCGAGAGCCTCGCCGATCTCCCAGTGGGGCTTGGGCGTGAAGTCGAACCGGCGCGGCTCTCCCCAGCGTCGCACCTCGAGGTTGCCCCCGCCGTCCGGACCCACCGGCACCGAGGCATGGGCCAGGTTCGGCACCGTGAGCAGGAGCCGCTGGATCTGCTCCTCGCTGTCCTTGACCGTCTGGTCCAGCGCCTTGATCCGGTCGCCCGCTTCCCGCATCTCGGCGATCAGGGGGCCCGCATCCTCGCCCCCCTTCTTGCGCCGCCCCACCTCCTCCGACACGGTGTTGCGGCGATGCTTGAGCTGCTCGACCTCGGTCAGGAGCCTGCGGCGGGCCTCGTCGGCCGCCAGAAACTCCCCGAAGTCGATCGCGACCCCGCGGTCGCGCAGGCGGGCTCGCACCAATTCCAGGTTGTCACGCACCAACTTGAGATCCAGCATGCGCCTTTGTACCTTTCCCTACGCTTCGGGCCCGGCCGGCTCCGCGTCGCCGCCGTTGCTATTCGCCTCGCCATCCCCTTCGTCCGTCACCAGGCTGGTGACGGCGGCGACCCGATCGGTGGCCTCCAGGCCTTGCAGGCGCACCCCCAGCGTGGCCCGGCCGATGACGCTGATCTCCCGCACGTTGACGCGGTTGACCTTGCCCTCTTGTGAGATCATCATCACCTGGTCCTGCTCCTGGACCTGCAGCGCGCCCACCACCGGGCCGTTCTTTTCGCTCACGCGCACGTTGATAATGCCTTTGCCCCCGCGCCCTTGGAGGCGATACTCCTCCAGCTCCGTGCGCTTGCCGTATCCCCGCTCGTTCACCGTGAGGACGGTGGTGCTGGTCCGGACGATCTCCCCCGCAACAACTTCGTCCCCGGCCTCCAGGGCGATTCCGATCACGCCCCGGCCGGCGCGGCCGATCGCCCGCACCTCGTCCTCGTTGAAACGGATGGCCATGCCCTGTTTCGTCGCCAGGAAGATCTCGTCCCGCCCCCCAGTGAGTCGCACCGCGATCAGTTCGTCTCCCTCGTCCAGGGTGATCGCGATGATGCCTCCGGCGCGCGGGTTGGAGTAGGCGTGCAGCTCCGTCTTCTTCACCACGCCGCGGCGTGTGGCCATGAAGAGATGCCGGCCGATCTCGAACTGCCGGATCGGGATCATGGCCGTCACCATCTCGCCCGGCTGCACTTGCAGGAAGTTCACCAGCGCCTTGCCCTTGGCGGCCCGGCCGAGCTGGGGGACTTCGTGGACTTTCAGCCAGTGTACCCGGCCCAGGTTGGTGAAGAGAAGGATGTAGCTATGTGTGGTCGCCACGAAGAGATACTCCACGTAGTCCTCTTCCTTGGTCGCCATTCCCGTGGTGCCCTTGCCGCCGCGCCGCTGCGCCCGGTAGATTGTCAGCGGGCTTCGTTTGATGTAGCCGCCGTGGCTGATGGTGACCACCATCTCTTCGTCGGCCAGGGTGTCCTCGTAGCTGATATCGGCCGTCTCCTCCAGGATCTGGGTGCGACGGGGATCGCCGTACTCTTCCTTCAGCTCTACCAGCTCCTCTTTGATGATCTGTCGAACCAGGGCCTCGCTCCCCAGGATGGCTTGTAGCTTCGCGATGAGCTGGATCGTTTCCTGGTATTCATCCTGGATCTTCTGCCGCTCGAGCTGCGTCAGGCGGCGCAAGGTGAGGTCCAGGACGGCCTGTGCCTGTGTCTCGGTCATGCCGAACTCGCCCATCAGGCCCGACCGCGCCTCGTCCACGGCGCGCGAGCGGCGGATCAGCTGGATGACCGCGTCGAGATGGTCCAGGGCAATCCGATATCCCTCCAGGATGTGGGCCCGCGCTTCCGCCTGGCGGAGCTCGTAGCGGGTGCGGCGGACGACCACGGCCTTGCGGTGGTCGATGAAGTACCCGATGACCTGTTTGAGATCCAGAATGCGCGGCTGGTTATCCACCAGGGCCAACATGATGACCCCGAAGGTTGATTGCATCGCCGTGTGTTTGTAGAGCGAGTTCAGGATCGGCATGGCAGGCTCGTCCTTCTTGAGCTCCAGCACGATCCGCATCCCCTCGCGGTCCGATTCGTCGCGGAGGTCCGCCACCCCCTCGATCTTCTTCCCCCGGACCAGCTCGGCGATGCGCTCCACCAGCTTGGCCTTATTGACCTGGTAGGGGAGCTCGGTCACCACGATATTCTCGCGCCCCGCGCGCCCCTTCTCGACGAACGCCTTGGCCCGCACCTGGATCAGCCCTCGGCCGGTCTGATAGGCATCGGAAATCCCCTGCCGTCCGTGGATGTAGCCCGCCGTCGGAAAATCCGGTCCGGGGACCGATTCCATCAGCTCCGCGATGGTGATCTCGGGGTTCTCGAGCTGCGCCACGACCGCGTCCACTACCTCGCTCAGGTTATGCGGCGGGATGTTGGTGGCCATGCCGACCGCGATCCCGGATGAGCCGTTGACCAGGAGGTTCGGCATGAGCGCGGGCAGGACCACCGGCTCCTGTGTGGACTCGTCGTAGTTGGGGATGAAGTCCACCGTCTCTTTGTTGATATCCTGCAGGATCACCTGGGCCAGACGGGCGAGGCGCACCTCGGTGTACCGCATGGCCGCCGGGGCGTCGCCATCGACCGACCCGAAGTTCCCCTGTCCGTCGATGAGGGGATACCGCATGGAGAAGTCCTGCACCAGCCTGACGATCGTGTCATAGACCGCCGAGTCGCCGTGCGGGTGGTATTTCCCCAAGACGTCCCCGACCACGCGCGCAGCCTTGCGGTGCGGACGATTGTGGTGCAGACCCATCTCGTCCATGGCGTACAGGACGCGGCGGTGCACCGGCTTCAATCCGTCCCGCACATCCGGGAGGGCGCGGCCGATGATGACGCTCATGGCGTAGTCGAGGTACGACCGACGCATCTCCTCGTGGATGTCGGTACCGTGGACTTCGCCTACGCGCTGCTGCGCGATGCTGTCATTCTCTTCGGGCACGGCTCTGCTTCGCTTTCCCGGCCGGGTCCTGCGAGGCCATTCCCCCGATGTCGGGGGAGGTTCCCGCGGCCGACGCTAGATGTCCAGGTTGCCGACCTCGAGCGCGTGCGTCTCGATGAATTGGCGGCGCGGCTCCACCTGGTCCCCCATCAGGGTAGTGAAGATCTTCTCCGCCGCCACGGCGTCCTCGACCTGCACCTTGAGCAGGGTGCGGGTTTGCGGGTTCATGGTGGTCTCCCAGAGCTGCTCGGCATTCATCTCGCCGAGCCCCTTGTACCGCTGGATCGTCAGGCCCTTCCTGGACAGGGCCAGCGTCTGTTCGTACAGGGCGGTCCAGCTCTGCGCCAGGGCGGACTCGGTGTCCGATTTGATCGTGAAGGGGGGAGAGCCGATGGCATTCAAGGCCGCCCCCGCCGCCTCCAGCTCCCGGTACTCGGCCGACGTGAGGAGGGCCGGATCGATGATACAGACCGGCCGGTCTCCCCAGAGTTGCTGGCTTCCGAGCGTGACGACCAACCGGTGGGCTCCTTGCTCTTCATCCCACTCGACCCCGCCCTCGATCGACGCAAACTGGTCCCCCTCCTGCCGGAGGCGCTCCAGGAGGCGCTCCAGGAGGCGCCTGGCCTTCGCCTCGTCCTTCAGGGCTCCGCGGGGCACCCCGCCCTGCTGGACCAGAGCCGCCACCACATGCGGATTCCGTCCGCGCTTCTCCAGGGCGTGGAGACAGCGCTGCCACCCCATGACCTTCTTCAGACAGGCGCTCAGTCGTTGCCCGGCCCAGGCCCCGCCGTTGCCGGCGGCCTCAACGGAAAGCGCGTCCCCCCCGACATCGATCAGATACTCGACCATGCCCCGATCATTCTTCAGATACCGCTCGGTCTTGCCCTTCTTCACCTTGTAGAGCGGCGGTTGCGCGATGAAGAGGTGTCCGTCATCCACGATCTGGCGGAGGTGGCGGAAGAAGAATGTCAAGAGGAGCGTCCGGATGTGCTCTCCGTCCACGTCGGCGTCGGTCATGATGATGACCCGGTGGTAGCGAAGCTTGCCGATGTCGAATTCGGCCTCGATGCCGCTCCCCAGCGCGGAGATGAGCACCCGGATCTCTTGCGAGGCGAGCATCTTGTCGGCCCGCGCCCGCTCGGTGTTCAGGATCTTGCCGCGCAAAGGGAGAATGGCCTGAAAGCGGCGGTCGCGCCCCTGCTTGGCCGAGCCGCCGGCCGAGTCGCCTTCGACAATATAGAGTTCGCAGAGGGCTGCGTCCTTCTCTGAGCAGTCCGCCAGCTTGCCGGGGAGGCCGTCGCCGTCCAGCGCCCCCTTGCGCCGGACTAACTCCTTGGCGCGCCGCGCCGCCTCGCGGGCCCGGGCGGTCTCCGTCGCCTTCTCCACGATGCGTCGCCCGATGCCGGGGTTCTCTTCCAGATACTCGCCCAGCTTCTCGTTGACGATCGTCTCCACCAGGCCCTTGATGTCCGGGTTGTTGAGCCGGCCCTTGGTTTGACCCTCGAACTGAGGGTTGGGGAGCCGAATGCTGATGACCGCCGTCAGGCCCTCGCGCACGTCGTCCCCGGTCAGACTGGCCTTGAGATCCTTGAGGAGGTTTCGGCCTGCGGCGTAATTGTTGATGGTTCGGGTGAGGGCGGATCGGAATCCGATGACGTGTGTCCCGCCGTCTTGCGTGTTGATGTTGTTGGCGAAGGAGAAGACTGTCTCGGCATACCCGTCGTTATACTGGAGGGCGATCTCGACGGCGGTCTCGTCGCGCTGAGACTCGATAAAGATGGGGCGCGGGTGGAGCGTGGCCTTGTTCTCGTTGAGGAGCTCGACGAACTGTTTGATGCCGCCGGTGTAGTAGAATTCTTCGCTCTTATCGGCTCGCTCGTCGCTCAGGCTAATCCGCAGGCCGCGATTGAGGAAGGCCATCTCGCGGAGGCGGTTGCTTAGGACGTCCAAACTGAACGTGCGATCCTCGAAGATCTCTCCGTCGGAGAGGAAGGTGACTCGAGTGCCCGTGCGGCGGGCCTTCCCGGCCTCTTCGAGGTCACCCGTGGGTTTCCCGCGCTCGTATCGCTGGAGATACTTTTTCCCGTCGCTCCAGACCTCGACTTCGAGCCATTCCGACAGCGCGTTCACCACGGACACGCCAACGCCATGCAGGCCGCCGGAGACCTTGTACGCGGACCCCCCGAACTTTCCGCCCGCATGGAGAGTCGTCATCACCACCTCGACGCCGGAGCGACCCGTCTGTTCGTGGATGCCGACGGGAATCCCGCGACCGTTGTCGGCGACGCTGACGCTGTTGTCGATGTGGATCGTGACGTCAATCCGGTCGCACGCTCCCGCCAGGGCCTCGTCCACACTGTTGTCCACAACTTCGAACACCAAGTGGTGCAAGCCGTCAAGGCCGGTCCCGCCGATATACATGGCGGGCCGCTTCCTCACGGCCTCCAGCCCTTCGAGAATCTTGATCTGCTCCACTCCGTAGGCGGAGCTGCCGTTTTCCTGCGATCCGTTTGCCTTAGCCATAGATCCTCATCCGGCGTATCCGGTCACCCGGCTGCTTGCGGCACGCGCCCGGGGAGCGGCCCGCCGCCGGCTTCCCCGGAATGGGGTGACGGGTCGGGGTATCCTCGGGAAGCGTTTCGTGAGAGTCGTACCCGTGTCTCGCGGTGCGGCGGGGACCATCCGGGGATGGGTCGGTCGATCACCAGCGCGTGGCTCTCTACGTGACGTGTGCGAACCGCCTAGGACTCCCGATGTCCGTTTCGGCTTCGCGATCAGATTCGCATCGGCATGATCACGCAGCTATATCCATCGTCCCCGGCCGCACGGAATATGGACGGGCTCAACGGGTCGGTGACATGCAACGCAACCTCGTCGCTGTCCACCGCGCCCAGAAACTCCATAATGTAGCGCGCGTTAAACCCCATCTTCATTGCATCGCCCGTGTAGGAAATCTCGACCTCTTCGTGGGCCTCGCCCAGATCCATATTAATACAAGTGATCATCAGGCGGCCGCCCTGAAAATCGAATTCGGTCGGGGTCGCGCGCTCCCCCATAATCGCGGATGTCCGGCGAAGCGCGCCGTAGAGAGCCTCCTTCTTGATGACGATGCGATTTGGTGTAGCGGCCGGGACCACTTGTTCGTAGTTCGGAAATTGCCCGTCGATGAGGCGCGCGACGAGCGTCGTCGTCTCTTGCTGCAGGATGAGTTGATTTTCCGAGAGCCGGATGTGAATATCACCCACTTCATCCCGCGCGATTTTAACCGCCTCGACCATCGCCTTCCTCGGAATGAGCGCCTCGAGTGTATTGCTGCCCGATGTCGCCGGACGCGGGATCCGGATGAGCGCCAGACGATGCCCGTCTGTGGCTACCATGTTCAATTCGGTCGGCTGCGCTTGCAGAAGAACACCTGTCAGCGCGTAGCGTGTCTGGTCGGACGACACGGCAAAGAGTGTCTTGCGGAGCATGTCGCGAAATACCTTCGCCTCGATCAGGAGTTCGCCACCGCCGTGTAGGTCGGGCAGCGAAGGAAATTCGTCCTTATTCAAACCCTTCATCCGGAAATTCGACCTTTGACACGAAATAGCGACTTGTAGATCTGCATCTACACGAAACTCGATGGTTGCCTGGGGCAATTCTTTCACAACCTCGTAGAGTTTCTTGGCAGACAGCGTAATGGCCCCCGGTTCGATAACCTCTGCCGACAGTTGGCTGCGAAGACCTACGTCCAAGTCGGTTCCGAATAACGAAACATGATCGGTTCCTGCCTCTAAAAGGACGTGGGACAGAATAGGTAGAGCCTTCTTTGCCTCGACCACGCTCTGTACTGGCCCTAGAGCTTCGACGAAGGCGTCACGCTCAACACGGATATGCATGGGGCTCCCTCTTCCATTTAAGAGTGGATTTGTGACGGAGGAAGGGCGCAGGATGAACGAAAAACAGGTCGAGTGGCTGATGCCTTCTTATAATTCTCTGTAATAAGGGAAAAAGATAGGAGTAGGAGCCGTAGGGAATTTCTGATGTGGAGAATGGAATAAGGGCCGGATTCTTAATGGTCACACAAACCTCTCTTTGTGTGGATCAAATGTGCATCACGGTGCACAAGAAGCCGGGATACCGGAAAAACAGACCCCCCGTGGAAAAGATCGAAAATTGTTGGCGCTTACAAACAGACTTTACCAAAGTATACGCCGACATGTCAACAGGTCTTCATCATATTATAGGCCCAAGGTTTTCGTATACTAATCATATGTTTGGTATTAAGGATAAAAAGGCGCTTTGACAGATATTGGAGCTGGCCGCAGAAGAGTCAGGCGGCTCCTGGAGGTGAAGACGAGGCAGGAAAGCAATTTCTCTTCCGGGTGCGGCGATGGGGGCGCATACTGGTGACCGGAAACAGCCTAGCCGCGAGGGTTACACACAGGCTTTTCCACAAATGTGGATAACCCGCAATGAGTCGTAGATAGAAGGAGTTACCCGCGCGACGGACGCCATTTATCACCACAAGATCGAGGAGAGATCGGCGGAGACCGCATTTTCGATCTCATGGCTCGAGTGTGGACGAAGGCGGAGAGCGATAAGAGCACGTGTTTGCGGGGATTGCCGAGACGAAAGGGTTGGGCCGCGATTCAGTGGACGGGGAACGAATCAAGAGGCCTTCCAATGACGGAGGAGGGCGAACAGGAAAAGGGCCCAGCCGCAAACCGATGCTTGACATTGCCACCCGAGAGACATAAGATACGCGCTTCACCGTTTTGAAGGAGCCATATCTATGAAGAGAACCTATCAACCGAATCGCAGCAAGCGCAGGCTTTCTCACGGATTCCTGAAGCGCATGAGTACGGCGGATGGCCAGAAGGTGATCAAGCGCCGCAGAGCAAAAGGGCGGCATCGCCTCACGGTGTGAGGCTGCTCGCATGAGGAAGAAAGCCGTCTCTCCGGCTGGCCAGATTCGGCGGTCGGGTGTCAGGGTGCACGGCGGACCCTGGACCGTATTCGTTGCGCCCGGAATCACGGCGAGTGGCAGGCTGATCGTGGCGCTGGGGCGAACCGCCGGTGGTGCAGTTGTCCGAAACCGCATCCGCAGAATTGCGCGAGACGTGTATCAGGGTGCCCGTGGAGATTTCTCGGGCTCCGCTTTCCTGCTTGCAGCGCGGAGCGATGTTGGCGACGTGCCACGGCGCCGCGTGCGCGTAGCGATCGATGGGTTGCTGCGTCGCGGGCACGAGGTGTTGGCCCGGCGCCGGCAGGCATAGGCCCATGCGCGTGGGTACGCTGCATGGTGCCGTCAGGCTCACGATTCGCGGCTACCAACGCTGGATCGCCCCAGCCTTCCCGCCCGCATGTCGGTTCACGCCGAGTTGTTCTGCGTATGCCCTTGAGGCGGTCGAGCGATATGGGTTGTGTCGCGGTCTGTGGTTGAGCGTTCGGCGCCTCCTCCGGTGCCACCCGTATCATCCTGGTGGATTTGATCCTGTTCCTTAATCAATACACACCTCGCTTGGGAGTACAGCATGGAGCGAAACGCAATCGCGGCGACCGTCCTGGTAATCATGATTCTCTTGGGTTACCAGTGGTACTTGGCGCGCTTTGAGGCGCCATCACAAGAGGCACCGCGAACCGCAGCAGCCCCAAGCGAGCCACAGAAGAGCGCTCCAGCCCCGTCAATGCAGCCCGCCGCGCCTCCGAGCGCGGTCGCCTCGCGGCCCAAGACCTACACGCCGACGGCGAGCCTGGGAGTGGCGGCGCGGGATGTCACGGTTGACACGCCCCTCATGCATATTGTGCTGTCCACGGCGGGCGGGCGCGTCACGAGCTGGCAATTGAAGGCGTATCGCCTGGACAGCGGGGCGCCCGTAGACCTGATCCCACACCAGGGCGGATCGGACGCGCCTGGTCCCCTGACGGCCTGGGCGGACACAGAACAGATCCAGGGCATCTACGAGGTTGACAGGGACCATCTCGACCTAACGCAGCCGGGTGCGACAGGCACCCTCACCTTCAAGCACGTCTCGGCGGCAGGCCTGCTGCTTCAGAAGCGGATGACGTTCAACGCGGACCGTTACGACGCCGAGGCCGACATTACGGTGCAAAACCTCTCGGACGGCGACGTTGCCGTCCAGCCGAACCTCGCCTGGGGTCCCGGGCTTCGAAACAGCAAGGACAAGAAGGCAAGCACGATCCATCCGCCCACCCTCTGGGTGGATGGCAAGCGGGTGCAGGAAGTTATCGAGAAGGTCAACGGCGTGAAGGCCGTCAGCGGCAAGATTTCCTGGGCCGCCCTTCAAGACACCTACTTCGTAGCCGCGCTCCTGCCAGAAACCGAAGGCTTGGGCGCTTTCGTCGAAAAGGCCAAAGAGGGTCAGCCTATCGTCGGCCTGAGCGAAAGCAAGAAGGTCCTGCAGCCGGGCAGCGAACTCGGCCTCAAGGTCAAGGCGTTCGCGGGCCCGCGGGACCTGGATATTCTTCGAGCGGAAGGGCAGGACCTCGACAAGATCATCGATCTTGGCTGGTTCGACTTCGTGGCGCGGCCGGCGTTGTGGCTCTTGAAGTTTCTCTACAACTTCACGGGGAATTACGGGATTGCCATCATTCTGGTGACGATCCTGCAGAAGGTCGCCTTCTATCCCCTCACGAACAAGAGCATGAAGTCGATGCAAGCGATGCAGGCAATCCAACCTAAAGTGCAGGCCCTCCAAGAGCGGTACAAGAACAACGCGCAGAAGAAGCAAGAAGAAACCATGGCGCTCTACAAGAAGCATGGGGTCAACCCCATGGGCGGCTGTCTGCCCATGATAGTGCAGATCCCCATCTTCATCGCCCTCTACAATGCCCTCTCCAATTCGGTGGAGTTGTGGCAGGCGCACTTCCTGTGGATTCGCGACTTGACCCAACCAGACTCCCTGTTCAAGATGATACTTTGGGGAGGGGAGCCGTCCAATGTGGGCAACCTGCTTGGGCTGCTCATGGGGGTCAGCATGTGGCTCCAACAGAAGATGTCTCCCACAGCCGGAGACCCGCGCCAGGCCCAAATGATGCTGTGGATGATGCCGATCCTTTTCACGTTCATGTTTTGGAGTTTCCCGTCGGGTCTCGTCCTCTACTGGTTCGTGAACAACCTGCTCCAGATCGGCCAGCAGTGGTTGATCAATCGGGCTCCGGCCCATCCGCCCGCAGCGGAAGGGCAGGCGGCCTGACCGAACCCCACGGTCACGCATGAAGACCCCGGGCCGTTCCAAGCCCGCCCCGGACGCTCTGCTGATTGTCGGCGCCCAGCAGTTGGGTATTCAGCTCAGCACCGAGCAGATCGGGGCGTTCCGACTCTATCTGGAGGAGGTCCTCCGCTGGTCGGAACGCATGAATATCACCGCCCTAACAACTCCTACCGACATTATCCAAGAAGGCTTCCTTGATTCGCTGGCCTGCCTGGCCCTCATCCCTAACGACGCACGACACATCCTGGATGTTGGCTCCGGGGCCGGCTTCCCGGCCCTCCCGTTGGCGATCGTCCGGGACGACCTGGACTTCACCCTGGTAGAGGCCTCTCGGAAAAAGGTGACCTTTCTCAAACACATCGCCAGGAGTCTCGCCCTGCGACACGTCCGCATCTGGTATGGACGGGCCGAGGCAGTGGCGGGCGGGTTGTTGGCGGACGAGTCCTACGATGTTGCTCTTGCGCGCGCGGTGGCCCCTTTGCCGAAGCAGGCAGCCCTTGTGCTCTCCTTCCTTCGACCAGGCGGCGTCTTCCTGGCGCAAGTTGGGTCGAGTGGGGCCCCCGAAGAGACGCTCGATCGACTGGCAGCTACCGGATATCAGGCGGCTGGCGAGCGCCGGGTACCGCCCTGGAAGGGTGGAAGCTCCGGACGCCAGATCCTCGCGTATCGCCGGCGGTGACGTCCCAACACAGAGGAATGTTTCACGTGAAACATCTCCCTTGGCCGATCCGGCCGGAATGTGTTATGGTTCCCGGGACGCGGGAGAGCCGGCATGGGCAAGATCATTGCGGTAGCCAATCAAAAGGGCGGGGTCGGGAAGACCACGACCGCCATCAATCTAGCGGCGTGTTTGGCGGCCGCGGAACACCCCACCCTCCTGGTAGACGTGGATCCACAAGCAAACGCCACCACCGGTGTCGGCGCCGATCCCCAGGTGATCACGCGCCATGTGTATCACACTCTCCTGGGGTCGGCCCTGGCCGCCGAGGTGATCCTTCCGACCGCGCTTCCCGCGCTTCAGATCCTCCCGGCGCGACGGGAGCTCGTGGGAGCCGAAGTCGAACTGGTGGATCTTCCCGACAGGGAACGAAGACTGAAACGGGCCCTGGAATCGGTCGCCGGCCGGTTTCAGTACATTATCATCGACTGTCCGCCATCCTTGGGGTTCCTCACGCTGAATGCCCTCGTAGCTGCCGACTCGGTCTTGGTTCCCTTGCAGTGTGAATATTACGCGCTGGAGGGGCTTGGTCAGATTCTGGAGACCATCCGGCTCTGCCAGCAAAGCCTGAATCCTCGGCTTGGGATCGAGGGAATCCTGCTCACGATGCTCGACGGGCGAGTCAATCTCGCCGGACAGGTGGCCGCCGAGGTGCGACAACACTTCGGCGAGCGCGTGTTTCGGACCGTGATCCCGCGAAACGTGCGGCTGGGCGAGGCGCCCAGTCACGGAATGCCGATCATTCTATATGACATCCGCTGTCCGGGAGCGGAGGGGTACCTGCAATTGGCTCGAGAGGTGATCGATGGCGCAAAAGCGCGGGCTCGGTAGGGGGTTGGGCGCCCTGATCCCCGGGGCCGAGCCGACCCAGACGACGGCGCAGGAAATCTCTCTGGCCGAACTGGAGACGAACCCGTTCCAGCCAAGGCGGCATTTCAACCAGACGGCCCTGGAGGAATTGGCGGCAACCATCCGCGAACATGGGGTGCTGACCCCCGTGGTGGTTCGGCGCGGTCCGAAAGGGCTCCAGGTGATTGCCGGTGAGCGGCGGATCCGCGCGGCCCGACTGGCGGGTCTCACCCGGATTCCTGCCGTCGTGAAAGAAGCCAGCGACTCGCAGGCGCTGGAAATGGCCCTGGTGGAGAACCTCCAGCGCGAAGACCTGAACCCCCTGGAGTCGGCAGAGGCATACCAGCGGCTGATCGAGGAGTTCAAGCTGACACAGGAGGAGGTTGCGGGGCGCCTCGGACGAGATCGATCCTCGGTGACAAACGCCTTGCGCCTGCTCAAGCTTCCCAGACGCATCCAGGAAGATCTGGCGACCGGTACGCTGTCCGAGGGGCATGCAAGGGCACTCCTCGGCCTGGAAAAGCCGGCGGACCAACTCAAAGCCAGGGACGTGGTCGTGAGGCGAGGGCTAACGGTGCGGGAGACCGAGGCGCTCGTGCGTCGGTTGAGGGGAAGGTCCCCGACGAGGCCCGGTCGCCCGCAGAGTCAAGACCCGAACCTGGCAGCTCTCGAGGACCAACTCCGTGCGGTCCTCGGAACCAAGGTTCGTATCGTGCGAGACGGAAAGGGCGGAACCCTGCAAATCAACTTCTTTTCGAGCGATGACCTGACCAGAATCTTTGAGGCCATCGTGGGGACGCCTTAAGCATGCAAGTTCGTATCAGGGCCTCGGTGCGCTTCCCCATAAAGGGGGCAGATTGGCTGCGAAAACTCCTCATCGGGGGGGCAACCGGCCTTCTCGTCGAACTGGTTTTTGTCGGCTTGGCATACCTCGTCTCAGAGGAAGCGGCCTTTGGAATCGCACCATTAGTTGTCCTCGTGAACTTGCCTGCCATCGGATATGCGCTCCGCGTTTACAGGGGGACTCTCCGTTGGGACGTCACCGTACTCCCAGAGTGGGAAGACTGGCCCGGCCTATTCTACGGCGGATTACTCGCCTTTGTGATCGCCTTCGCGTATGGCATGGTTCCCTTGCTGCTTCTCTTGCTGGGCCTCGGCCTTCTCGTGAAGGGGGGAATCCTTCTCTTCCTGGGGATGGTCCTGATGGTGCTCGGGGTCCTGGCGGGAGTCTTCACGCTGTTTTTCTTCCCCATGGCCTTGGCGCGGTACATCGGGCAGCGGCGGCTGGAGGCGGCCTTCCACCCTGGGTTGCTCTGGGAGGGGATCAATGGGGTCCTGGCGGAATACGTTGCCACGTATCTGGTCAGCGTGGGGCTCTACATTCTCGCCGGTCTCGTCGCCGCCATCCCGTATGTTGGGGCGCTGAGCTGGCCTTTCGTGTGGTTCTATCTCCTGTTGGTGCAGGCTCGGCTCTTCGGAGAGATCTGCGCCAAGGCGGCCTGATTCAGATTCCACGCAGTGCGCCGCCGGGCCGGCGAACCACGAGGGCGCGGAAAGTCGATGAGGACAACAGTCGACGCTGTCGCGGAGTTCCTGGCGATGGCGGGGATCCGGCGGATCTACGGCGTGCCCGGCGCCGGCAGCAGCCTTGACGCGATCGAAGCGATCCGCCGCAGAGGGATCGAGTTTGTTTCGACGCACCATCCGGGGGCGGCGATTCTCATGGCCGCCACAGACGGCGACCTGTCGGACCGGCCAGGGGTGTGCGTCATCCCGCAGGGACCGGGTCTGGCGGGGGCCGTCTCCGGTCTCGCCATCGCCCATCTCGATCGCGCGCCGCTGATCCTACTCTCCGAGTGCCCACCGCGCGCCAGCCGGCGCGCAGGGGCCGGGCGGGTCCTCGATCATTCTCTGGTCCTGCGTGGTGTGACGAAGGGCGGAGCGACCATTACCAGTACGCGCGCGGAGCGGTTGATTGCCTGGGCGTGGGAGGAAGCGACCGCCACCCCGGCCGGTCCGGTCTTCCTAGAGTTGCCGGCGGACGAGGCACTCCGCTCGACTAGGCGCCGGGCGCTTTCCCTGCCAAAACGTAAACCTGCGGGGCCTTCGCCGAACGCCATCCGAAAGATCGCCCGCCTGCTCATCCGTGCGGGGCGGGCCGTGGTCGTCGCAGGCATGGGCTGCCGCGACGGAAGCGCGGCCCTGGCCCTTCGGGACCTGGTGGAACACCTCGGCTCACCGGTCTTTACCACCCAGCGGGCCAAGGGGGTGATTCCCGAGGATCATCCGCTCGCCGCGGGGGTCTTTGCCGGCGGCCGGCCGGAGGAGGAGTTTCTGGCGCGCGCGGAGTGCGTACTGGCGGTAGGCCTGGACTCGGTCGAGACTCTGCCTCGTCCCTGGTGGTCCGGACCGACAGTCCTCTCGATCGTGGCGTGCCAGGAGATCACGCCCCCCTACGAGGCGGATGCCGAGGCCGTCGGCGACCTGGCCTCAGCGCTGGTTCGTCTCCAAGAGGAGTTGCCGCCGGCCGGCGAATGGTATTTCGCCGATTGGGCGAAACGTGGAGAGCGATTTCGTACTCGGATGCGATCCCTGTTAGCCGAGACGGGCCGCGTTCCGGAATCGCAATTGGTGGCGCCTCATCGGGTGGTGGAGATCGCTCGGGAGGTCTTCCCGCGCCCGACCCTGGCCGTGGCCGACGCCGGGGCGCACGCCCTCGCCGTCGCGGCATTCTGGGAGGCGTATGAACCCAAAGGGTACCTCTGCTCCGGCGGCCCGGGCGGCACGGGCTATGCGCTGCCGGTGGCGATTGCCGCCAAGCTCGCGGCCCCCGACCGGCCCGTGGTGGCCTTCATGGGCGAAGGCGGCTTCTTGCTCAATCTGGCTGAGGTGGCTACCGCGGGTCGACTGGGTGTCCCGCTGGTCATCGTCGTCTTCCTGGATGGGGCGCTGAGCTGGGTGCGGGTTGCACAAGAGCAAAAGCGATACGCGCCCGTCGGCGCGTCGCTGGGGCCGATGGACATCCCAAAGCTAGCCGAAAGCTTGGGTGTCCTCGGCACGGTGGTCGAGGACGAGGACGCATTGCGCGCGGCGCTGCAAGAGGCGGCGGAGACCACCAGGCCGGCGATCGTCGTCGTTAGGGTCAATCCGCTCGGCTATCGCCGGATGGTGGAGATTCTCAGGGGGAAAGCCGACCGCTAGCCCCGGCCCCTTCCGCCCGCCCTAGCAGGTGCGCTGCGTCCACGCCGATCAAGCCGCCCTCGGACCACCCTCCAAGATCCCGGCTTGGGCGTCTCCGAACTGCTCGAAATTCTTTCGGAACAGAGCCGCCAGGCGCCCTGCCTGGGCGTCGTAGGCATCCGTCTTGGGCCAGGTCGAGCGGGGCGAAAGGATTGCGGTCGGAACGTCCGGACAAGCCGTCGGCACCTCGAGGCCGAAGAACGCGTCCGCCCTGGTCGGCACGCCGTCGAGCTTCCCTCCCAGTGCCGCGCGCAGCAGCGCGCGGGTGTGCGGCAAGCGCAGGCGGTTGCCCAGCCCGACCGGCCCCCCCGTCCATCCCGTGTTGACCAGCCAGCACTGGACCCGGTGCTGTTCGATTCGCTCCCGGAGCATCTCGGCATAGACGGTCGGGTGGAGCATCAGGAACGGGGCGCCGAAGCAGGCGCTGAACGTCGCCTGGGGTTGCGCCCCCAGGCCCCGCTCGGTCCCTCCCAGCTTGGCGGTATAGCCGGAGAGGAAATGATACATCGCCTGCCTCGGGGAGAGACGGGCGATTGGCGGAAGGACGCCGAAGGCGTCGCAGGCGAGGAAAAAGACATGCTGGGGGTGTCCCGCCACGCCCGGGATGACAGCGTCCGGAATGAAGGCAGCCGGGAAGGCCGCTCGGGTGTTCTCGGTCAGGGAGCCGTCCTGGAAATCCAGGAGGCGCGTCTCGGGGTCGATGGTCACGTTCTCCAGGACGGCGCCGAAACGGATGGCGCTCCAGATCTGGGGTTCGTCTTCCCGCGAGAGATTGATGCACTTGGCGTAGCACCCTCCCTCGAAGTTGAAGACCCCGGCGTTGCCCCACCCATGTTCGTCGTCCCCGATGAGTCGCCGCTCCGGGTCCGCCGAGAGCGTGGTCTTCCCGGTTCCCGACAGTCCAAAGAACAGGGCCACATCCCCGCGACGCCCCTGATTCGCCGAGCAGTGCATCGACAGCACCCGCCGGAGCGGCAGGAGGAAGTTCAGGAGCGTGAAGACGGACTTTTTCATCTCCCCCGCGTAACTCGTCCCCCCGATGATCACCAACCCCTTCCCAAAATGCACCACGACGAAGGCCTCGGAGCGCGTCCCGTCCAACTCCGGGTAGGCATGGAACTTTGGGACGTCGATCACCGTGAAACGAGGGACGTGGTCTTGGGTCGTGGTCCAATCCGGCCGGACGAAGACCTGCCGGGCGAAGAGGTTGTGCCAGGCGTATTCCGTGACAATGCGAATCGGGATCCGATGGGCCGGATCGGCACCCGCAAAGCAATCCTGCACATACACGTCACTTCCTTGAAGATAGGCCAGCAGCCGCCCGTAGAGGGCGTCAAAGCGACCGGGATCGAAGGGGCGATTGACCGGTCCCCACCAGATCCGATCCTGGGTGGAGGGCTCCTGCACGACGAACTTGTCATCGGGCGACCGGCCTGTATATTGACCAGTTCGCACGACCAGGGCTCCGCCGGTTGCCAGCAGACCTTCGCGCCTCCGGATGGCGTTCTCGACGAGGGCCGCCGTGCCCAGATTCCAATAGGTCTGATTGACGTTAAGAATTCCGTGCTGCTCCAGGCCGTAGCGACTCGGATTGATTCCGCGAGACTGCATGTTCTCCTCCGGTCGCTTTCGAGCGCGGGCGACCTCGCTCGCCCGCGTGAGGCGACGGCGCAAGGTAGCAGCCTAATGCCGGAAAAGTCAAGGCGCCAGTGGGCGCCCGGGTAGACACTTTCGCTTGACAACCCCGCAGGCCTTGATATGTACTAGCCAGTGTCGCTTTCGCCGTGATCGGCCGGGCCGCCATGATGAACCGCTACGCGCAGGGCTCCATCGCGGAGGTGCTGGGGTGATCGAGCGCACCTTGACGCGAACACGCACGGACGGATTCGCGCGCTACGTCACGGACCTTTTGCTCGAACTCTGCGCCATCGACACCACGCCGCAGAGCGACGTCTCCAAGATGCGTCGAGCGGAAGGCGCCACCTTCGACGTTCTGGAGCGAGAACTCGGACGCCTCGCCTTCCCAGGGGCCCGCGTGGAGCGCCGCCCCATCAACCCTGCGATCCAGCACCACCCCCACTACTCCCTCCTGCACCTGACCAAGACCCCTGAGCGTCCGGATGGCCTTTCACCCGAAGAGGCGTACGCCGGCCGGAGCAACCTCGTCTACGTTGTCCCAGGGTCATCTCCTGGACCCCCCATCTTCGGGACGGCGCTGAATGCCCATATCGATGTGATCGCGCCCTACTCCCCCCCCGCCTGGATAACGGCGTCGTGCACGGCCGCGGCGCCTGCGACGACAAAGGGGGCGTGGTGGCGATTCTGGCAGCCTTGCGGGCGATCTCCGACGAGTGCCTCGTTTCGGGATGCCGACCCAGCGGAAACATCGTGGGGATGTTCGTCATCGAGGAGGAGCCGGGAGGAAACGGCTCCCTCTCTCTCGCCGTCGATCGCGAACTGAAGGCGCTCTACGACAACGTCCTGGTCGTCGAGTGTACGGGAGGCCGGGTTCATCCGGCAAACCGGGGGGCGGTGTGGTATCAGGCGCAGCTCAGACTTGTGGGGGCGTCCTGTTTCGAGATGTTTGCCTTTGTGAACGAGGAGATGGAAAAGGAGGGGCGCGCGATCAAGGCGGAGAGCCGACACCCCCTCTTTCCCCAGCGGCCGGTCCAAACCTGCCACGGGGTCATCGGCCACGTCGGCGAGCACCCTAGCCGGATCTGCGGCGAGGTTTCTTTCAGTCTCCACTTCGAACGTCCGCCGACGGACGAAACCGAGGCTCTGGTAAGGGAATGTGTGGAGTCCGCCCTGGCGGAGTACGTGAGCCGATACGGGGACAAGACCCGAGCCCCCGACCTGTCGAGCGAAAAGCCGAGGGTGCTGCGCCACTACGACCTACGCCGGGAAGACCGCGAACTGATCGTCGACGTCCATGGCTCGGCCGGACACATGGGGTCGATCGACGAGAACGACGGCGCCATTACCAAGATGGCCGCCATGGTGCGGGCGCTGGTCGCCGCCAAGCGCAAGCTCGTGGAGCGCGCCGCCGGCCCGGTGACGCTGGAGCTCACCGGCCGGCGGGAGAACGGCACGCTCGGGCTCGAGGGCGGACAAGGATTTGTGCCGACGCATTCGATGGATGAGGTGACGGCGCGAATGCGGGCCGCGGCCGAGCGCGGCGCGGAGGCCTACCTCCGTCGGATCGGGAGAAGCGAGTCCGGCGCCGAAGTCGTGCGGGTGACCTACGACAAACTCCACAACGCGGCCTTCGATGGGGACCCCGACTCTCCCGCCATGCGAAGGGCCGTTGCGGCCGCCAAACACTGCGGACTGTGGAAAGACGAGCCCGTCACCGGTTGGACGGTCTCCTGCGACGCCCGCCTCTTTGCCACCGAGCATCCTGGCATGCCTGTCCTCACCTCCGGCCCCGGCCATATCGACCACGCCCATTCGGATCAGGAGCAGCTATCAATCGCCGAACTGGTCCGGGCGGCGCAGTTTCTGGCGGCCTATCTGATCCTCGGCCCGGACGCGGCGGAGCATCGGCCCGCCTGACGGCTCCCTGTTGTCTGGCGACTTTCGAATTGACAGCCCCGGATTGCTCTGTTACCGTGCCTGCTATTATCATACCTTGCTGTTCTCTTCCTCTTCGCGCGGGCGGAGACGTGTCCTTCTACTCTCGGAGGGTGCCGTGCTGAAACGGGACAAGGAACGGGCGGGCGCCGACTTCGGCGAGATCCGCGCCTTCCTCGGGGAGGGGACCCAGTTCAAAGGGGTCCTCAGTTTTGCCGGTGCGGTTCGCGTCGACGGGCAACTTGAAGGCGAGATCGTCGGCGACGAGTTACTCATCGTTGGTGAGCCCGGCCAGGTGAAGGCCGAGATCGAGGTCGGGACGCTGGTCGTGAGCGGCTTGGTCCAAGGGAATATCACGGCCCGGGAGCGGGTGGAGCTCCTCCGGGCGAGTCGCGTGATCGGCACCATCCGGACCCCCTGTCTGATCGTGGCGGAAGGGGCCTTGTTCAACGGGAACTGCGAGATGACGGGACCTGGCGAACAGCCCGCGGAGCGACCCGAGCCAACGCTGGAGAACTCGTAGGACCTTTTCGTTCGCTCTTCGGTTTCCAGACAACGCATTCTTGTGTCTGCCAGACGGGTACACCTCATTGGGTATGGGTGTGGCGGCATTTCGGAGCAAGAAGGTCTTTCTTAACCTTCATGGGAGGAGGGTGGTGCGGGTTTCAGGCGTTCCATTCCATCCTGATAGGAATGTTCGGTTGACATAGGGGGGGCCGCGCGATACGCAGGATGGCGTCATGTGGCGCGGCCAAGGGAAGGCTTCGTGGACGATCGCGGCTGACCGGGTCTAGCCCTAGCCGCTTGGCGTCGCCTCAGGCTGGTGCGGGGGGTGACCGCATTCCCGCTTCGTTTCCTCACGTTAGGCTTGGCCCTGGCCCTCCTGCCGCTGCTCTTGAAGGGCCTGCTGCCCGCCGCCGGCTCCTGGCTGGCCGGGGGGCTGATCGAGGGTTCGGCAATCCTGGGGCTTCTGTACGGCGTCAGTCTGCGCGCTGGAGCGGCGCACGTCGCTCGTCTCGCAGATCGTCGGCTTGGTCTGAAGGAGCGGCTGGCGTGCGCCGAAGAGCAACTGAGCGCGGGCGAGACGACCGACCTGCCCGGGCCCAGCTCGCCGAGACGGCCACCAGCATCCGCAAGTTGCGTTTCCGCGACGCGTTTCCGCTTCGCCTTGGGCCAGAGATCGGACTGGCGGGTCCGCTGGCCTCCCTGGCTCTGGCGCTAGCGTTGTTGCCGCCCCTCCCCATTCGATTCGCCACAGGAGGGAAGCCGGCGGGCCAGGAGAAGCCGGCCGTCGCCGAGGAACCGGCGGAGCGGCCCCTGGAGCAGAAGCTCTCCATCCCTCAGCTACCCAAGGATCCCTCGCCCAACCCCACCGAGCAGGATGCCCAGCGAGGACCGCTGGCGCCCCATACGGAACCCGGTGATCAGACCGCGGTCTTCCGCGACACCAAGGTGAGCCAGCAACGACCCGACTTTGGGAGTTTCATCAAACAGGGCGACGAGCGCCTGAAGCTCTTGGCCCGACCCGAAAATCTCCCCGACCTCCAGCGGGACGTCACCCAAAGCCCTTATCAGGTCATGATTCACCGGATGCAGGAACGCCTAAGATCGGGCAACCTCCAGGGGCTTACCTGGGAACAGATCGAGCGTCTGCTCTCGGATCTCGGCCAAGGTGAGAGGC
This sequence comes from uncultured Methylomirabilota bacterium, assembly GCA_963727695.1. Lineage (GTDB taxonomy): Bacteria > Methylomirabilota > Methylomirabilia > Methylomirabilales > 2-02-FULL-66-22 > 2-02-FULL-66-22. The sequence goes on from CAVSHW010000003.1 coordinate 26,797, forward strand.
GTCAAGGAGAGCGACACATCGGATGACCTTCTCAAAGAGCTACAAGGGCAAGGCAACGGGCCCCAGGAGAAGACGCTTTCGGCCCTCGCCCGGGCCTTGAGCCGGCTGCGAGAGAAAGGGGACACGGCTCGCGGCAAGGGGAAAGACTTGCGCGAAGCTTCGTCCCGGCCCGAAGGCTCTGGGCAAGGCAGTGGTGAGGGCAAGGAGAACGGGCAAGAAGATGGGGGCAACCCGGGCGGATCGCTTCCGGGGACGGAGCGATCGCTGCAAACACGCGGGGCGCCGACCCCGCGTCTGGGTGGGGAAAAGCAGGATGCGCAGCTCGAAGGGGATCTGCGGGAGGGGCAGACGGAATCGTACGACACCAACCTGTCCGGCCTGGGGGCGAAGGCGCCCTCGCGGCTCCCCTACCTCGATGTCTTCTCCCAATACAGGAAGCAAATGGAGGAGGCCCTGGCCAAGGAACCGATCCCGTTCAGCTATCGAGAGCAGGTGAAGGAGTACTTCAAGGCGCTGGAGCCGCGGTAGAAAGAACCCTTTCGCTGTCGGCACCCCGGATGGTGGGCCATGACCGGACGGCTATTCGACCAGGAATTCCTCCGGCGTCTGGACGAGCTTTCGATCGTCTCGCGCAGGGTGAGCACCGGGCAGATCGAAGGGCGAGCGGCGCACGCTCCGCAAGGGGTCCGGTGTCGAGTTCACGGATTACCGCCCGTACACGGTCGGGGATGATCTCCGCTACGTGGACTGGAACATTTACAGCCGCCTGGACAAACTGATCCTCAAGCTCTACGTAGAGGAAGAGGACCTGTGCCTGCACCTCTTGGTGGATGGCAGCGGCTCCATGAGGTTCGGTGAGCCGTCGAAGCTCGACTACGCGCTTCGCGTCGCGGCCGCCCTCGGCTACATCGGGCTCACGAATCTGGAGCGGGTGGCCCTGGGCCTCTTCACGAACGACTCCACTCGGATGCTGCGCCCCTTGCGAGGGCGTGGGCAGATCCTGCCGGTTCTCGAGTTTCTGTCGAACGCCGAGGCCAAGGGCGCCACCACCCTGAACGCCTCGCTGGCGAACTATGCCCTGCGGAGCCGGACCCCCGGGGTGGCGGTGGTGCTCAGCGATTTCTTGGATCCCGGCGGATATGCCGACGGGCTGAAGGCGCTCCTGCAGCGGCGCTTCGAGGTCTTCCTGGTTCATGTGGTGTGCGAGGAAGAGCTGGACCCGCTCTTCGCGGGCGACCTCACCCTGGTCGAGCGGAGAGTGGGGCCACGCGCCAGGTAAGCGTGGATCGCTGGGCGCTGGACCAGTATCGCGGTCGACTCCGGGCGCACTTTGCAGAGGCTGAGGAGTTCTGTGCCCGTCACGGGATCGACTACTTGCGCACCAGCACGGCCGTGCCGTTCCAGGAACTGATCCTGCGGCATCTCCGGCGGGGTGGGTTCTTACGATGAGCTTCCTGAATCCGGCGGCATTCCTCTTCTTGCTGGGGATCCCGGCGGTCATCATTCTCCACCTGCTCAAGATCCGCCGCCGACAGGCAGTGGTGAGCAGCACGCTTCTCTGGGCGGACAGTCTCCGAGATCAGCAGGCCACTGCGCCCTTCCGCCGGCTGAAACCGAGCCTCCTCTTGCTGCTTCAGGCCCTGATCATCCTGCTTCTTGCCCTGGCCCTGGCTCGACCGGTCCGCACGGTGCAAGTCTCGGGGTACGAGCGGACCGTGTTCATCCTCGACGTCTCTGCGAGCATGCAAGCCAAGGACATCCGCGGCTCGCGCTTTGCCGCTGCCAAAGGGGCCTTGTCGGCGGCGGTCGCGCGGCTCGCACTCGGCCAGCAGGCCATGCTGATCGCCTCGGGGACCGAGGCCCGCGTCGTGGTCCCCTTCACCAACGACCGCGAGAGACTGGCGCGCGGCGTCGCCGGCCTCGGGGCCTTGGATATCCCCGGCCGCCTCACCGAGGCCCTCCGCCTGGCCCAGGCGAATCTCCAGGTGCGTGGAGGGCCGGCCGCGGTGGAGGTGTTCACGGATGGGGCCTTTGACCCGCCCAGCCTGCCCGACCTGGCCGGGGCCACGCTGCACTGGCATCAGTTTGGCGAGCAGGGCAAGAACGTCGGCATCACGGCCTTCGAGGCGCGCAAGACCTTCTTCGGGGCCTCCGACTATCAGGCCTTTCTCTCCGTGGCGAACTACAGCGACGCCACCGTAACCTTTGATTTCCGGCTCTCCCTCGAAAATCGGCCCATCAAGACGGAGCGGGTCACGCTCACCCCCGAGCTCAAGCGGTCGTTCGTCTTCCCGTTCACCGACACGGAGGGCGGCGTCCTCAAGGCGACCATCGACATGGACGACGACCTCGCGGCGGACAATCAGGCGCTGGCCGTGATCCCTCGTCCGCACCCGCTCAGCGTTCTCCTGGTCAGCCAGGGTAACGCCTTCCTGGAGAAGGCGCTGGCCGCCGACCCGCAGGTGAAGCTGATCCGGGGAGGGGTAGAACTCATCGAGAAAAGCGCCCAGGCATACGATGTGGTGATCCTGGACGGCGTTCCCGCCAAGCGCGTCCCTCCCGGCCGCTACCTCTTCGTGAACACGGTGCCCGAGGGGGTGCCCCTCGAAGTCCAGGGTCGGGTGCAGGATCCGCCGATCCTGGACTGGGATCGGAACCATCCGGTCATGCGGTATCTAGATCTCTCCCGAGTGGTCGTCCAGGAAGCCATGCGGGTGCGGCCCCTGGGGGGCGGTCGGGCGCTGGTGGAGTCGAACCTCACGCCCCTCGTATACGCGCTGGACGAGGGGGGCCTCAAAGCCATCTTCATCGGATTCGACCTCTACCGAACAGATCTCCCCTTGCGCGTGGCATTTCCCCTATTCACCACCAACGCGCTCCGCTGGCTCTCGCCGAGCCGGCTTGAAGACGCGGGACTTCAGCTACGAACCGGTCAGCCGCTCACGGCCAGCCTGCCCGCCGGGTCCCGCCAGGCCGTGCTGATCGACCCGAACGGCCGCCAGCACCCACTGACCGCGGACGGGGACAGCCGGGTGACGTTTGCGGAGACGACCAAGATCGGCATCTACACGCTGCGGACGGAGGGCTGGGAGCAGCGCTTCGCCGTGAATCTTCTGGATGAGGGCGAGTCGAACATCCGAGTGCGGACGCAAGCTTTGGCGTCGCCCGGGAAGCTCGGAGCGGCTGAGGAGGGCGCCACCAGGTTCCCGTCCCACAGGAGCTTTGGAAGCTCTTCGCCGTCCTGGTGCTCCTCCTTCTGCTGGCCGAAGGGATGATCTACCACCGCGAGGTTCACGGTTGCTGGCCGCGCGCGGCGATCGCGGCACGGGCGGTGGTGCTCCTCACGATCCTGGGCGGGCTGGGCGGCTTGGCGCTGCACCGCGCCACAGATGCGGAGAGCGTCCTGTTCCTGTTGGATGCCTCCGACAGCGTCTCGTTGGAGAACCGCGCGAAGGAGCGGCAGTATGTGGCCGAGGCGGTCAAGGCGGCGAGGCCGCGGGATCGCTACGGAGTGATCACGTTCGGCGGGAGCCCGGTGCTGGAGACGCCGGTCGGCCGTGAGCCCCTCCCCACGACACCACCCCGGGTGACGGACAGCCGGGCAACGGACATCGGGGCCGCCATCCGGCTGGCCCTGGCGGCCTTCCCCCAGGAGGGGGCCCGGCGGATCGTCCTGCTCAGCGACGGGAACGAGAATCGGGGCAACGCCCGGGATGCCGCAAGGCAGGCGAAAGGGGACGGCGCGGACATCTACGCGGTGCCGCTCAAGAACGAATACGGGAGCGAGGTGTTGATCGAGCGCCTGGTCGCGCCGCCCGAGGTGAAGTACGGCGAATCCTTCCTGGTGCGGGTAATGGCCTGGAGCGCAAAGGACACCACGGGTCGCCTCTCGCTCTACCGGGACGGGGATTTCGTGGGTGCTCAGCCGGTGAAGCTCAGCGCGGGAAAGAACGTCTTTGCCTACCAGCAGGCGATCGATCGGGAGGGCTTTCATATCTTCCAGGCACGCCTGGAGGCCCCGGACGACGTGATCGAAGAGAACAACCGGGGGATCGCCGCGGTGGCGGTTCGTGGCAAGCCGCGGGTGCTCTACGTAGAGAAGGATCGCGACCAGGGGGCGAACCTGCTCAACGCCTTGCGCGCCCAGAACCTCGAAGTGGACATCGTCGGACCCGACGCCGTCCCCAAGAGCATGCCGGCGCTGACCAAGTATGACTCCGTCATCCTGAGCAATATCTCGGCACTCCGGATGAGCAAGCCGCAGATGGAGACGATTCGCAGTTACGTCCGCGACGAAGGGGGCGGCCTCGTGATGCTGGGAGGAGACGAGAGCTTCGGCGTGGGCGGCTACTATCGCACGCCGATCGAGGAGGCGCTCCCGGTGACCATGGAGGCCCGCCAGAAGGTGGAGATCCCCTCTCTTGCCATCGCCCTGGTCATCGATCGGTCGGGCAGCATGGAAGAGACGACCGGTGAGGGCAAGCTCTCGAAGATCGAGGCTCGCGAAAGAAGCGGCCCAGCTTGTGGTCGAGCTCCTGGACGAACGGAACGAAGTGGGAGTCATCGCCTTCGATACAGGCTGGAATTGGGTCGTCCCCATGGGACCGGCCAAGGACAAGGATCGGATCCTGAAAGAGATCGCCACGATCAAGGCGGGCGGCGGGACCGAGCTGTTCCCGCCTCTCAAGGAGGCGTACCAGACTATCTATGATCGCCAGGCCCTCCTCCGACACGTGCCGGTCCTGTCCGATGGACAGATCGAGTCGGCGGATTTCCCCGGCCTGGTGCGGCGGATGCAGAAAGACAAGATCACGGTATCCACCGTGGCCATCGGCGCCGATGCCGACGTGCGCTTCATGACGAACCTGTCCCGGCTGGGTCGCGGCCGGTTCTACTACACCGACGATGTCTACAGCATCCCGCGCATCCTGACGCTGGAGACGCAACTGGCGAGCAAGGCCTCCCTCGTCGAACAGGCCTTCCGGCCGGTCCTCACTCGTCCGGGCCACGAGATCGTCCAGGACGTCCACTGGGACCGGGTCCCGCCGCTGGGCGGCTATGTGTCGGCCACGCCCAAACCGAAGGCGGACCTCCTCCTCGTGTCGAATCAGGGCGACCCGGTCCTGGCCGCCTGGCGGTATGGGCTGGGGCGGTCGGTGGCCTTCACCTCGGACGCCAAGGCGAAGTGGGGGGTCCTCTGGCTCAAGTGGGACGACTACGGCAAGCTCTTCGGGCAAATGCTCCGGTGGAGTCTGCGCACCGCGCAGCGACAACAGGTCGTCGCGTCGGTCGTCCAGACTGGCGATCGCGGCCAGGTGCAGCTCGAGGCGGTGGACGAAAAGGGGGACTTCATCAACTTCGTGGACGCCACCATGGGAGTGGTCGCCCCCGACAAGACGCAGCGCGTCCTCCCACTAACGCAAATCGGTCCCGGCCGTTACCAGGGCGGCTTCGACAGCGACGGGGAAGGGGCGTATCTGGTGGGCGTCTCCGAGCGCAAGGATCAGAAGTTGCTGGGGTCGGAGGTGGCCTCGCTGGTCGTCCCCTACTCGCCGGAGCACCGGGCTCTGGCGGCCGACGAGGGGCTGCTGCGGGATCTGGTTACGCTGTCGGGCGGGGCGGCACCGACCGAGCCCGGACACGTATTCACCCAGAACCGGCGGCAGGCCCGGGTGCGGATGGAGGCCTGGCCGTATCTGCTGGGGCTGGCGCTCCTCTTCTTCCTGGTGGATGTCGCGCTCCGACGGTTTGGGATGCGCGAGGCGCTGGGGAGACGAACGACGAGTCCGGGTCTGTTCACGACGGGCTCCGCTGCGAGCGCCAGAGTCCCGATGGCCGGCCGGTTTGGAGGTCGCAGGCGACGCCGAGAATAGCTGGAGGGATTTCACATGGTGAGACGAATGGGAAGAGGTGCCTCGTCCAGACGTCGGCTCCTTCTCCTGGGGGCGCTCGCCCTTGTCGGCGCGGTCGGGCTCTTCGCCGAGACGAGTGACGCGGGCCAGACGGGATCGAGCTCCCCGGCCAAGGTCAGGCTGGCGGTGCTCCCGTTCTCGGGTTCGGCGGACGGTCTCCCGGAGGGGTTTGGGTTCGTCGCGAGCCAGGCCATCGAGTACGCGCTGCAGCAGGTCCGCGGGGTGAGCCTGCTGGACTCCGGGAGAATCGTGGAGTCCGCCGAGCGGCTAGGTCTCCCGCCCACTGAGCGGCTCTCGGACGAGGACCTGCTCCGGTTGGGCCGGGAACTCAAGGTGCGCGGCCTCATCACGGGGAGCTACGCTGCGGACGGCGAGGCCGTGAAGATCCAGGCCCGCCTGGTGGATCTGGCCGGTCAGGGACAGGTCATCCTCGGGGAGGAGAGCGCGGCTCCTGCGAAAGCGTACCTGGCCGGGCCGCGGCGGATCGTCAAGGACGTCCTTCAGCGGTTCCAGGTGCGGCAGAGCGAGCTGGACGGGCGGCGCCTGGCCGCGGCCTTGGGCGACGAGCCGTCCTCGCTGGAAGCGTACACCCTCTACGGCCGCGCCGCCTGGGAGCAGGAACTGGGCAACAAGGAGGCCCACGAGCGGGCCATCGCGCTGCTCACCAAGGCGCTGGATGCGGAGCCAAACTTCGCCTTGGCGCGGGTGGCGCTGGGGGTCTCCCTCTATGCAACCGGCAACCGGTGGAAGGCTTCGGGCGAGTTTCGCAAGGCGATCCAGATCAATCCGAAACTCGCCGAGGCGCACAGGCTGCTGGGCGACATGCTGGTGTCCAGCCCGCGGCGACCCTACGATCTGGCGATCCAGTCCTACGCGGCGGCGCTGGAAATCTGGCCGGACTATGTCGAGGCACGGGTCGGCCTCGGAGACGCCCGCCAGGCCAAGGGGGAGTTCGATGAGGCGATCGAGGAGTACAAGAAGGCGATCGTGCTCGAGCCCGAGAACGCCCGCGTGCACTACGGCATGGGGAAGATCTATTACAACGAGAAGCAGCTCTATCACGAGGCAGTCGCCGAGTATCAGCAGGCCATCGCACTCGACCCCCGGCTGATCGACGCCTACCTGAGCCTGGGGGAGATGTACGAAGAGAAAGGTCTCTATAAGGAAGCCGTGGCGAGCTATGACCGCGTCCTGGCCATGGAGCCGAAGCACCCGGGCGCCATGTACGGCTTGGCCTTATCCTATGAGAAGCTGGACGTGAACAAGGCAAAGCAGCAGTGGGAGCGCTACCTCGAGTTGGCGGCCAGCCTCCCATCGGAGAAGGACTGGAAAGACATCGCCAGGAAGCACCTGGAGAAGTTGCAGCGGGGAGAGAAATCGAACTAAGAGCCACGAGCCGCGAGGATCGAGCCGCGAAGAGATAAGCCGGAGAAACCGTCCGGGCGAATCGCCACTCGAGGCTCGTGGCTCGCAAATCTCGTCAGGGGGGGGGGATGCCATGCAGGCCGAAGAACGCTCCGAGATGTTTCGCCATATTTTTGGATCGCTTACACGAGAGATCGGCAAAGTCGTCGTGGGCCACACCGAGATCGTCCGCGGGGTCCTGATCTGTCTCTTTTCCGGGGGGCACACCCTCTTGGAAGGGGTGCCCGGCCTGGGGAAGACGCTCCTGGTCAAGACGCTGGCGGAGAGCCTGGACCTGCACTTCTCGCGCATCCAGTTCACACCGGATCTGATGCCTGCCGACATCGTGGGGACCAACATCGTGGTGGAAACCCCAGGGGGGCGCCACTTCGGTTTCCAGCGGGGGCCGATCTTCGGACAGATCGTCTTGGCCGATGAGGTAAACCGCGCCACACCCAAGACCCAGTCGGCCCTGTTGGAGGGCATGCAGGAGCTGTCGGTGACCGTCGGCGGGACGCACCACGCGCTGGAGCGGCCATTCTTCGTCCTGGCGACACAGAACCCGATCGAGATGGAGGGGACGTATCCGTTGCCCGAGGCGCAACTGGACCGCTTCCTCCTGAAGCTGAAGGTCGAGTACCCCAGCGCCGAGGACCTGGCGGAGATCATCGAGCGGACCACCAAACCGATCAGCCATCCGGTACAGAAAGCAGCGGGCGGCGCCGAGGTCGAGGAAATGAAGGCCCTTGTGCGAGAAGTGCCGGTCCCGCAGGCGGTGAAGGAGTACGTGAGCCGACTAATCCTGGCGACCCGCCCTAGCCACGATAGCGCACCGGAGATGGTGCGCCGCTTCGTCCGCTACGGCAGCTCCCCCCGCGGGGCCCAGGCGCTGGTCTTGGGCGGCAAAGTCGGCGCCCTGATGGACGGACGGTTCAACGTGAGCTTCGACGACGTCCGCGCCGTCGCCTACGCGGCGCTTCGACACCGGCTGATCCTGTCCTTCGAGGGTGAAGCCGAGGGCATCGACCCGGACCGGATCATCGAGGACCTGTTGACCCGCACCTCCACCCAGCCGGGGAAACCGGCCTTGCTGCCACAAGGCCTGTAGGAACGGGGGCGGAGACGGAGACCGGGCTCGGAAGTTGGGAGGAATATGCCCTTCCCACGATCAGCCTGAAGATTGACGATCCGCTCCCTGCTCAATCCACGATGAACAGCTTCGCACCGGTACGGGTGGAAGAGCGATGGGGCTCGGCGTTGTCCGCCACCTGGTAACTGATGCCGGGCGTGAGGACGAACTTACGGCCATCCGCCAGCTCGGTGTGCAGTTCCCCTTCCAGACACAACAGACGTGGCCCTTCGAGCACCAGTGATCGGCCAGATATCCGGGGGTGTATTCGACCATCCGCACGCGAATCCCGCCGAAGGTCTGCGTGCGCCAGTAGGCCATCCCCGTCTCGCCCCTGTGTTCAGTGCGCTCGACCTTCGACCAATCAGTAGCGCCAAAGGGAATATCCGACATTTGCACGATTTCACCTCGTCAGGCGTCTTCCATCTCGAGCGCGGTGGAGATGGCGATACAGCCGCCCAGCGTGCGCGCCACGGGACAGAAATCGGCGTGGAACCCACGCACGTGTTCGGCGATCTCGCGCTTGGCCGGATCCAGCTTCAAGTGGTAGGTGACGTGAATCCGGCGGATGACCAGCACCTTCCCGTCCAGCTCAACCTCACCGGTCGCTTCCGAGGCAAGCAGCCCCTCCCCGGCCGGGATCCCGCGCGCCTCCAGCGCGCCCCCAAAGGTGCCGGTGAGTCACCCGGCGGCGGCGGCCACGATGTAATCCAGCGTGGTGGCGTGCGGTGCGTGGACGGCGGGATCCACCTTGTAGTGTTGGGCAATCTCCGAATGGACTCCGAAGAGCGTCGGCTGCGCCTCCGCCGGCAGATAGGCCCGGCGCAGGGGACCCTTCACGCGCTCGATGCGGACCTTGGAGCGATACGCCACTGGATCGTTCATGAAGCCCTCCTTCTGTTCGATCGGGTTCATTCCAGAGAAGCACAACGGGCCCTACGCCGGGCGCGTTCCTCTCTATCCCGGCTGCGTCTCGACCCTCGCCCTCCTCTTCAGCCGCTCGGGGTGGCACACGACGTAACACTTGGAACAGGCGTTGTAGGTAAAGGCCGCCCGGTACGCGCGGTCCCACGGGAATCGCTTCTCGCCCGCCAGGAGGAACTCCTCCCGCACCTGCTCGGCATCATCTTCTTCATCGAAGGCCGGCATGGGGACATCGGAAAGCCCGTAGCAATGATCGTCCATCACCATCCCGCCACACGCCCATTGGCAGCGGGCATACGACAGCCAGCCATACCGGTATTCCTTGCCCGCCATGGTCATGACCCGATCACGGTCGGGCCGGATGGCCTGGACGGGGCAGATGGACACGCAGGGACGGGGACAGCCGGCGCAGGGATCCTCGTCCAGCATCGGATCCGGCTCCAGAGGCGCGGCAGTTATCACGGTGATCAACTGGACGGCGCCGCCATACTCCGGGGTCACCAGAAAGCCGCCGCGACCCAGGCGCCCCAGCCCCGAGGCCATGGCCGCGTGTCGGTGTGAAATCTCCCCCACGCCTTTCTCCTGGTAGTAATACTGGTTCGCCGGCACCGGGAGACTGATGTAGCCCAGATCTTCCAGAAAGTTGGCCAGGTCCAGCGCCATGTCGTCCAGCCGCGCCTTGGGCTCCAGCCCGGCGAAGCGGGAAAAGGGCATCGGGCTGACACCCCGTAGATGGAGCTGCTGCACGCCGCGGTTGATCCGATAGGCCATGCAGACCAAGCTCTTGGCCTCCGGAAGCAGCCGGCGCGGGTGCAGGTCGGGCGGCGCGCCGTCCATGCGCTCGATGGGGGCGATCCCCACCAGATGGGCGCCCAGCGCCCGCGCCTTGTCTTTGACCTCCCGGGTGAGGGGGTCCTGCGAAGGCCGCAGGGCATCCTTGATCGGCTCTCCGCAACCACGCTCTGTGCTCATCTCGTCCTCGCCATTCTCAGGGTGCGCGAGTCAGGAAGCGTCGGCACCCAGGCCGCGCGACAGCATGTGCTGCGCCTTATGCCCGATCCGCTGCCCGAGGATGCGGGCGGATTTCAAGGCGGCCAACTGATACTCGACGGGGTTGTACATGCTCAAGCCCGCCCGCTCCAGCAAGCCGTACTGGGCGACAACCCCGCTGTACTCGCAGTCTTCCAAAGAATCTTCGCAACCCAGACAGGGACTCGCACCCGCGGCGGTCACACGGCCCAGCGCGTTTATCCCGTTGTTCCGCATGAACTGGAGCAGCGCGTCGGCCAGCGTGCCGGCCAGCTCCGGGTTGGCGCCGACGACCACGGCCGCCCCCACCTTGCCTCGGGTAAGCTGGCGGTGATGGCGAAGCGACCAGAAGCGTTCCATCAGCATCTTGGTGGAGGCGTCGATCATCCCGGAAAAGGCCCACCCGCCGATCACGAGGGCGCTCGCATCAAGGATCTTGTCGCTGAGGATTCTTCCAGTCGTCCTCGATGGTACAGACGTTATCGGTCCGGCAGGCGTTGCAGGCCTTGCATGGTCGGATCTCCAGCGCGTGCAAGCGCACCAGCTCGTGGGGCAGGCGGGAGGCGGACAAGACTTCCTGGACAAGCGTGTCCACCTTTCCCCCCTTCTGGGGCGAGGCGCTGATCCCCAACACCTTCGGCTTCATCATCTTTCTCCTCTCGCCAGACCGGCGTCGGGCCCGGGGGACTCTTCAAAGCGCGTACAGCTCTTCACCCTTCAGGACGCGCACGCCGCTTTCCGTTAGCGTCCGGATCGCCTTGTCCAGCCCGTCGACGCGGAAGATCATGATGGCGTTGTCCCCCGAGCGCTGGACGAAGGCATACATGTATTCGACATTGATCCCCGCCCCCTCCAGCACCTCCAGGATCTTTGCCAAGCCTCCCGGGCGGTCCGGTACCGCCACGGCAAGCACGTCGGTCTTGCCCCCGGTGAACCCGTTGGCTTTCAGGATCTGCTGCGCACGCTCGGTCTGGTCGACAATCAGTCGCAGAACGCCAAAGTCCGTGGTATCGGCCAGCGACAGCGACCGGATGTTGACGCCGGCGTCGGCGAGGATGCGGGTCACCTCCGCCAGGCGGCCCGACTTGTTCTCCAGGAAGATCGAGATCTGTTCCACGCGCATGGCGGCCCCTCCTTGTGCGGCTAGATCGTCCGCTTGTCGATGACCCGCTTCGCCTTCCCCTCGCTGCGCTGGATCGTCTTGGGCTCCACCAGCCGCACCTTGCACGAGACGCCCAGCAGGTCCTTGATGTCCTCCTCGACCCGCCGCGCCAGCTTCTCCAGGCCCTTGATCTCGTCGGTGAAAACGGATTCGTTGATCTCGACCTGCACCTCCAGGACGTCCAGGGAGCCCTCGCGCGACACGATGAGCTGGTAGTGCGGCTCCACTCCCTCCACATCCATCAGAACCGCCTCGATCTGGGAGGGGAAGACGTTGACGCCGCGGATGATCAGCATGTCGTCCGTCCGGCCGGAGATCCGCTCCATCCGAAGGAGCGTCCGGCCGCAGGAGCACGGCGTGGGGATGAGTCGCGAGATGTCGCGCGTCCGGTAGCGCAGGACCGGGAACGCCTCCTTCGTCAGCGTGGTGAAGACCAGCTCCCCTGCCTCGCCGTGCGGCAGCGTCTTTCCCGTCGCGGGGTCGATGATCTCGGGGATGAAGTGATCCTCGAAGACGTGGAGCCCCTGTTTCGCCTCGATGCACTCCGACGCCACGCCCGGCCCGATCACCTCGGAGAGGCCGTAGATATCCAGCGCGTGGATCTTGAGCTTCCGCTCGATCTCCCGCCGCATCCCCTCGGTCCAGGGCTCGGCCCCGAAGAGGCCGCACTTCAGCCGGAGGTCGCTGGGTTTCACCCCTTCCTCGGCCATCACCTCGGCGATGTTCAGCGCGTAGGACGGCGTACTGCAGAGGATGGTGGAGCCGAAGTCCTTCATGATCAGGATCTGCCGCTTGGTGTTCCCGCCGGACATGGGGATCACGGCCGCCCCGATCTTCTCGGCGCCGTAGTGCGCCCCCAGACCGCCCGTGAACAGGCCGTAACCATACGCATTGTGCACGATGTCGCGACTGGTGGTGCCGCCACAGGAGAGGGTGCGGGCCATCAACTCCGACCAGGTGTCGACGTCGCGCCGGGTGTAGCCCACCACCGTGGGCTTCCCCGTCGTCCCCGACGACGCGTGAATCCGGACCACCCGCTCCATGGGCACGGCGAAGAGGCCGAACGGATAATTGTCCCGGAGGTCGTCCTTGGTGGTGAACGGCAGGCGGGAGAGGTCGTCGAGCGTGCGCAGATCCCCAGGTTTGTACCCCATCTCGCCGAGCTTCCGCTTGTAGAACGGCACGGTGGAACAGACCCGATCCGCCAGGGCCCGCAGCCGTTTCAGTTGCAGGGCCTCCATCGCCTCGCGCGGGAGCGTCTCGTACTCGTCGTTCCAGATCATCAATCCCCCTCCGTCTCTGGAGAACGACCAAATCCCAATGACCAAATCCCAATCGGGCAAGCGCCTCGCGGGAGCTGACCGGGTCAGCGCGTGTCCGCCTTGGTCATTGGCAATTGGTCATTGGTCATTCGGCCGCATCTCTCCGTACCCTACCAACGCCCGTCCCACCCGGAACGCCTGGACGTTCACCTCGACATACTTCGCCGCCAGCCGCTTCGTAAGTGCCGCCACGTACGCGTCCTCCGGCAAGGGAAGAAAGCGGGAGGCCGCGCCCGCCATCACCATGTTCACCGCCCGGACCTCGTGGAGCGCAAGCGCTGCGGCGATGGCGTCCACCATGTGGACGTGGGGGGTCACGGCGAGCAGCGTCTCCTCGATCCCCTCGGGGTAGCGCTCCTGGCCTGAGCTCACCGGCGCCGGGGGAATTTCCTGCGTGTTCACCACCGCCGTCCCGCCCGGCTTCAAGTAATGGATGAACCGGAGCGCCTCCAGCTTCTCGAAGGCGATCAGGAGGTCGGCCGTCCCCGGCTCGATCAGCGGCGAGTAGACCTTCGGCCCGAACCGCAAGTGTGTCGTCACGGCGCCGCCCCGCTGGGCCATGCCGTGCACCTCGCTCTTCTTCACGTCGTAGCCGCCGGCGAGGAAGGCCTCGCCGAGCACTTCGGAGGCGAGGAGAATCCCCTGCCCGCCCACGCCCGCCAGAAAGATGTTGCCGCCGGGCGCGCTCATCGGGCCGCCTCCACCATCGCCCGCATCTGGCACACATCCGGACAGAGACTACACCCGTCGCACATCAGCCGGTTGATCCGGACCATGCCCTTCTGAGTCGGCTTCTTTCCCGCCGCCACCGCCTCTGCCGGCGTCAGCGGGATCCACTCGATGGCCGGGCAGCCCAGCTTGCCGCAGGCCTTGCAGCCGTTGCAGAGTTCCTCGACCACCTCCAGAGCGGGCCGCCGCTCTGCCCGATGCTCTGGCAAGAGGACGCAAGAGGCTCGCGCGATGACGACCGACGGAGCGTCGCGGTTGATCTCACGCCGCAGGATCGCTTCGGTCTTTTCCTGGTCGTGGGGGTTCACCGTATAAACGTGCTCGACGCCGATCGCCCGGCAGAGCGCCGCTAGGTCCAGCCGGTGGGAGGCCTCGGCCTGGAGGGTCTTCCCCGTCCCGGGGTGATCCTGGGCGCCGGTCATCGCCGTCGTACCGTTGTCCAGGATGATCACCGTGGAGAAGCCGCGGTTGTACACGATGTTGATCAGCCCCGTGATCCCCGAGTGGATGAAGGTGGAGTCGCCGATCACGGCGACCACCTTTCCCCGCGCCGCCTCGCCCAGCGCCTTCTCCATGCCGAAGGCGGTCCCGATGGAGGCCCCCATGCAGACGCAGGTGTCCATGCTCTTGAGCGGCGGCAGCGCCGACAGAGTGTAGCAGCCGATGTCGCCCGTCACGGTCACCTTGCACTTGTTGAGGGCGAAAAAGAGGCTCCGGTGCGGGCAGCCGGCGCAGAGGTTGGGCGGGCGGTTGGGGACGATGGCGGGCTCGCGCACGGGGGCGGCCTCGCCGCCGATCGCCTGCCGCACGATCCGCGGGTTGAGCTCTCCCAGGAGCGGAATCCGGTCTTTTCCCTCCACCGGGATCCCCAGCGCCTTCACGTGGGTCTCGATGATCGGGTCGAGCTCTTCCACCACGATCAGCCGCTTCACCCCCGCGGCGAAGGTGCGGACCAGCCGCTCCGGCAGGGGGTGCGCCAGTCCCAGCTTCAGGACCGAGGCGTCCGGAAACGCCTCGCGTACGTACTGGTAGGCCACGCCGGCCGTGATGATCCCCAGCGACCGGTCGCCCCACTCGATGCGGTTCGCCTCGAACGTCTCCGCGAACTCGCGAAGCGCCCGCATCCGCTCCTCCACCAGCCCGTGGCGCCTGCGCGCGTTGACCGGCAGCATCACCCACTTGGTCGGCTCCTCCACGAAGCCCAGCGGCACGGCGGGTGGCTCGACGTCGCCCAGGACCACGGCGGAGGTGGCGTGGGAGACCCGGGTGGTCGTCCGCAGGAAGACGGGCACATCGAACCGCTCGGAGAGCGAGAAGGCCAGCTTGGTGTATGCCTTGGCCTCGGCCGAGTCGGACGGCTCCAACATCGGCATCTTGGCGGCCACGGCGTAGTGCCGGTTGTCCTGCTCGTTCTGGGACGAGTGCATCTCCGGGTCATCGGCCGTGACGATGACCAGGCCGCCCTTCACCCCCGTGTACGAGGCGGTGAAGATCGGGTCGGCGGCCACGTTGACCCCCACGTGCTTCATGGCTGCCATCGCCCTGGCCCCGGCCATGGAGGCGCCCAGGGCGACCTCCACTGCCACCTTCTCGTTGGGGGCCCATTCGGCGTGCAGACCGGTGTATTCCGCGAGGTATTCCAGGATCTCGGTGCTGGGCGTCCCCGGGTAGGCCGCGGCCACCTTCACCCCCGCCTCGTAGGCGCCGCGGGCGATGGCCTCGTTCCCGGAGAGCAGCCGCAGATTCTCTTTCGACTGGACGGTCCCCGACACTTCCCTCTCCTCCTCATTCGGTAGAATGCGGGTAGTGTAAGGTAGCACACTCCCCCCCTGCCTTTCAATTTTCTCCGCACGGGAGCAAGCGAGGGGCGGCCTCCTCAAAGAGACCACAGTCGGAATCGTTACAGACTGGACGTCAGATCCTTGCCCAGGACCTTGTTGAGGATGAAGAGGGGCACGAGCACGGACACGATCAGGATCGTGCCGTAGGCCGAGGCCGGGCCGAAGTCTCCGCTCCCGACGTACTGGAAGATCTGCACCGTCATGGTCGTCCAGGGACCGTAATAGAGGACGATGGTCGAGCTGAGCTCGGCCAGCGTGGTGACCCACATGATGATGGCCCCGGCCACGATCCCGGGCAACATGACGGGGACGACGACCTTGAGAAACGATCGGAAAGGAGGCACGCCGAGGTTGATGGAGGCCTCCTCGACGGAGGCATCGATCTGCTGCAGGAGCGAAGCGGTCGTGCGGATGGAGAACGGTACCTTCCGAATGAAGTAGGCCAAGACGAGAATCATCCAGGTTCCGGTCAGGACGATATGCCCCTTGTTGTACGTGACCGCCAACGCGATCCCCAGCACTGTCCCGGCGATCACCAGCGGGAGCATCATGGCCACGTCCAGGACGTAGGCCACGGGGCCGCGTCTCCTCACCACCAGATAGCTTACCGCCAGACCGAAGACCATTCCGATCAGCGTGGCTGCCGTCGAAAGGAAGAAGGAGTTGAAGATAGGGCGCGGCGCCACCCGGAACGCGTTGGCGAGATTTGACAGGCTGAACTCCCCGTAATACATCACGGGGCCCTTCGTCTTGGTTACGGCGGAGACGATCACCACCAGGAAGGGGAATAGGGAGATGAACACGATGCCGGCGCAGAACAGCCAGATGCCGGCGGTCGCGAGCGGAGGAAGGCGCCGGACCTCCGGCGGCCGCAGCGAGGACATCGCGTAGCTCTTCCGCTCCACCCATGCCTTCTGGACGACGGTCACCAGCAGCGTGATGGAGACCAGGACCATGCTGAGCGCCCCTGCCATGGACGGATTCCCGCCCATCTCGCTGATGAACTCGCTGTAGGCTTGCTCCGCCAGGACCTTGTACTCCTCCCCGATGATGGTGGGCACCCCGAAGTTCTCGATCGACATGTAGAACACGATCAGGGCGCCGGACACGATAGCCGGCGTGACGACGGGGAGGGTCACGGTCCGGAACACACGCCAAGGGCCGGCCCCGAGGTTGCGCGCCGATTCCTCTAGCGACGTATCGATGGAGTTGATGGCGGCGGAAACCAGCAGGAACACGAAGGGAAAGAACTGGAGCGTGAAGACCAGGACGATCCCCTGCCACCCGTAGATCGTGGGGATCGAGATGCCGATCTGCTGGCACAGCCGGGTGAGGAGCCCGCTGCGCCCCAGCAGGAGGAGCCATGCCTCCGCGCCGATGAAAGTGGGGAGGATGAGCGGGAGCGTTGCCAGGGTCCGGAGCACGGATTTCCCGGGCAGGTGGAATCGCGCCGTGAAGAACCCGAAAGGGATGCCGATCAGCAGACTGAACAGCGTGGCCAGTCCGCTCACGAACAGGCTGTTTCCCAGGCAGCGCAGATAGAACGCCTTGGTGAAGATCTTCCGATAGCTATCCAAGGAGAAGACATCCGTCTCGGGACGGAGAAAGCTGGCGTAGAAGATCGAGAACATCGGGTAGAGGACGAGCAGGAACAGCACACCGAACGCGGAGACCAGCACGAAGTTCCAGACGGTGGCGTATCGGCGGAGCCGCGCGGATATCATGTGCCGAGGATGACCGGCCGGTCGGGATCGAACCGGAGATCGATCGTCTCGCCCTCGCGCTTGATCTCCTGGCCGGGGGGGTCCTGCACGGCGAGCGTGAGAAGTCGGTCGCCGAAGGCTTCCACTTGATAGGTGACGAGCGAGCCAAGGAAGGTGGCACTCACGACCTTTCCCGGGAAACGGTTCGCCTCGCCGTCCTCGGGGCGATCCGCGATCTTGATCCACTCCGGCCTGAGCAGGACGGTCACGGAGTCCGCCTCCGGCTTCTTGCGGGCGCGGACCAGGATGCGGCGCCCGTTGATCTCCCCCTCTAGGAGAGATCGCGTGTCGTCAAAGGCCACCACGGCTAGTTCGAGCAGGTTGCAGGTCCCCATGAACTCCGCCACGAAGCGGTTCCGGGGGGCAAAATAGACTTCGGCGGGCCGCCCCACCTGCTGGACCTGCCCCCCGTTCAGGATGGCGATCCGGTCCGAGACCGCCATCGCCTCTTCCTGATCGTGCGTCACGTAGATGGTGGTGATGCCGAGCGACTGCTGAATCCTGCGGATCTCGTCGGCGCATGCTGACCCGAAGTCTTGCGTCCAGATTGGAGAGCGGCTCATCCATGAGCAGAGCCTTGGGATGGATGACCAAAGCCCGGGCGAGCGCCACTCGCTGCTGCTGCCCGCCGGAGAGCTGGCCGGGGAAGCGCTGGGCCAGATGCGCAAGCTGGACACTCTCGAGGATTTCGGAGACCCCGGCCCGGATCGCCGCAGAGGAGGCCTTCCGCGCCCGCAAGCCGTAGGCGATGTTCTCAAAAACGGTGAGCTGCGGGAAGAGCGCATAGTTCTGAAAGACCATGCCCGTGTCCCGCCTGTGCGGGGGAACGCGGGTCACCGGCTCATCCGCAAACAGGATCTCCCCGCCGTCGGGAATGGCGAATCCGGCCACCATGCGGAGGAGCGTCGTCTTTCCGCAGCCGCTCGGCCCAAGCAGGGTAAAGAACTCGCCCCCCTCGATCGCCAGGCTGACGTGATCGACGGCCGTGAGCGCGCCGAACCGCTTGCTGATGTCCCGCAGAGTTATGCGCACAGGAGGCGGCGCCCGCTACTTGTCAAGAATGATCTCTTTCCATTGCTTGAGGATCTGCTGCTCCAGCGTGTTGGCCTCGATCGGGTCGAACCCCTTCATCAGCTTGACGTCGCCGATCTTTGGCAGGCCCTCGACGGTGGGGACATCCGGCCGCGCCGGCCGGCGCGAATGCTGCCGGAAGATCTCCTGCTCCACATCGCGGGAGAGCAGGTAGTCGAAGAAGAGCTTGGCCTCCTCCGGGTGCTTGCAGTTCCGAATGATGGCCGCACCTTCCGGGGCGTCAAAGACCCCGTCCTGGGGATAGATGATGCCGACCTCTTTCGAGCCGCCGACAATGTAGCGATAGGCGGCGTACTCCATGGTGATCCCCAGCGAATACTCCCCTTCCGCCACCCCCTTGTAGATCAGGCTTGAGCTGTCGAGAATCTTGGCGTTGGCGATCAGCTTCTTGAGGCCGTCCCACCCGTAGAGCTTGTAGAGCCCGTAGACCTGCGCGTAGGCCGAGCCGGACTTCTCCGGGCTGGCCATGACGATCTTCCCCTTCCACTTGGGGAGGAAGAGGTCCTTCCAGTTCACGGGCCGCTCCGTTTCCGGCACCAGCTTCTTGTTCACCATGATGATCATGAGGTGAACGTTGGTGCTGGTCCACAGCCCTTCCTTGTCCACATACTGGGGCGGGAGCAGCTTGGCCTCGGCAGAGCGGTATGACATGAAGTTCTTCTTGGCGTTGTCGAGGACGGAAACGTCCCCGCTCCAGAAGATGTCTCCCAGGGGGTTATCCTTCTCCGCCTGGATGCGCTTCATCGCCTCGCCGGTGCCCAGGCGAACGGCCGAGACCTTGATCCCGGTCTTCTTCTCGAACCCTTGAGACACCATGTCGATCAGTTCGGGCTGATTCGACGAGTACAGCACGACCTCCCCTGCGAAGCCGGCCGCCGGCATTCCCAGCGCGACCAGGGGCAGGCAAAGCAAGAGCGCGAACCGTAGCAGTCTGTCCATGATGGCCTCCCTCTCGTCCCTTTGCTTTGGCTAGAGATGAAATGACACCGTAGTATTTCTCGTACCCCCGCCCTTGTCAAAGGAAAGCGAGAAGGCCGCCCTGAAATACTCCGCGGACCATACCTGGGGCGGAAGCGTGAGGAGGAGAGCCCGATTCCGTCGGCGACGAGAATCGGGGGTGGCGGTTGACCGTGGACAGCGCGCCGGGAGGCTGGTAGATTTATCGGGCAAGGGGAGCGCGAATCCCCCAGTTTCAGCACCGGCCCCTGGATCTGCGCCGGGACACCCGAGGCTCGGCCTGTCGTCTTACCCGAGGATGAATTCATGCCCCTACCCAGACTGAACAAGTCCCTGCTCGCCGGCAGCCACCGTTTTCCTCCCGGCGTCGCGGTTCATCCCGCGCGTCCCTTGCCGGAAAGAGTCCTCCAGTTCGGCGAAGGCAACTTCCTGCGGGCCTTCGTGGATTGGATGATCGGCCGGATGAACGCCCGGGGGCTCTTCAATGGGCGCGCGGTCCTGGTCCAGCCGATTCCCCAGGGCATGGCGAACACGATCAACGCCCAGGACGGCCTCTACACGGTCCTGCTTCGCGGCATTCGCGGCGGCACGCCGGTGGAGGAGGCGGAGATCGTCACCTCCGTCAGCCGGGCGCTCGACCCCTACACCGACTTCGTCGGATTTCTCGGCTGTGCCGAGAACCCGGACCTGCGGTTCATCGTCTCGAACACGACCGAGGCGGGCATCGCCTTCAGCGCGACGGACCGGCGGACGGACGAGCCGCCGGCGAGCTTCCCGGGAAAACTCACGGCGTTGCTCCATCATCGCTTCACGCATTTCCACGGGGCCCCCGACAAGGGATGCGTCATGCTCCCTTGCGAGCTGATCGAACGGAACGGGGACAACCTCAAGGCTGCCGTCCTCAAGACCGCCCGGCTCTGGAAGCTCGAAGAATCGTTTGTCGTCTGGCTGGAGCGTCACAACGAGTTCACCAACACGCTGGTGGATCGCATCGTGACGGGCTATCCAAAGGAAGAGGCGGCCCAACTCACCGCCAAGCTCGGCTATCAGGACGACCTGCTGGACACGGCGGAGATCTTCCACTTCTGGGTGATCGAATCGCGCTGGAATCTGGCCGAAGAGTTTCCCTTGACGCAGGCCGGCCTCGACGTGGTCTGGACCCCCAACATGACCCCGTACCGCGACCGCAAGGTCCGCATCCTGAACGGCGCGCACACCATGCTGGCGCTGGCGGCCTACCTCGCCGGCAAGAATACCGTGGGCGAATGCATGGCCGACGATCTGATCCGCGGGTATGTCAAGCGAGCCATTCACGAGGAGATCATCCCAACCCTCGATCTTCCAAAGGAAGACCTGTTCTCATTCGCCGCAGCCACCATTGAGCGTTTCGCCAACCCCCACATCACCCATTATCTGCTCAGCATCGCCCTGAACTCCACCAGCAAGTACCGGGCGCGCGTCCTCCCTTCGGTCTTGGAGTTCCAGAAGCGGACCGGCGCCCTGCCGAAGCGATTGTGCTTCGCCTTGGCCGCCCAGATCGTCTTCTACCGCGGGACAGGCTTCAGGGATGGCGTTCTCGTCGGTCTGCGCAGTGGCGAGGAGTACCGGATCGTCGACGACAAGCCGGTGCAGGAATTCTACCTCGATGTCTGGCAGGACTATTCTTCACCGACCGACGCAGAACCACTCGTCCGCCGGGTTCTGGCGAACGCTTCACTGTGGGGCAAGGATCTCACGGCGATTCCGAATCTCGTCGAAGAAGTAACAGGACACCTGGCCGCCATCCTGGAGAAGGGCATCGGGGCCGCGATGCGTACGGTGGGATGACAGAACTCACTTCAATGCGCCGGGGGATCCCCCGACCGTAGGATTCCATATTGACAAGTCTGTCGTCATTTGAGATGTTATATGACGACTATGCCAACACCTGCACACCTAGAATGGATCCCGCGATTCCTTGAGCTTCCCGCACTGCTCAAGGCGCGCTCTCACTTTCTGCTCGGCCCGCGGCAAACAGGCAAGACCGCGCTGATCCGCCATAGCCTCCCGACAGCCCAGGTCTATGACCTCCTGGACACCTCTATTTATCTGAGCCTGGCTCACACGCCGAACCGTATTGCCCAAGAACTCCAGCCCCAGACCAAACTCGTAGTGATCGACGAAATCCAGCGCCTCCCCGACCTCCTCAACGAAGTCCACCATCTGATCGAAAGCCGGGGGATCAGGTTTCTCCTCACCGGCTCCAGCGCCCGTAAGCTCCGCCGGGGCGGCTTCAATCTCCTCGGCGGTCGTGCCCGGGTCGCGCACCTGCATCCGCTGACCTCCCACGAGCTCGGCGATCGTTTCGACCTCACCCGAGCCCTCAACCGCGGCCTGCTTCCATCGATCTACTTTTCCGACGATCCCCAGGCCGACCTTCAGGCCTATGCCGGGCTGTATCTCCAACAGGAAGTCGTGGCCGAGAGTGCAACCCGAAACATCCCCGCTTTCAGCCGATTCCTCAAGGTGGCCGCTCAGTGCAATGCCACGGTCGTGAACTTCACTGGCGTGGCAAATGATGCACAGGTCAAGCGCACCACCGTGTATGAGTACTTCCACATCCTACAGGATACCCTGATTCTCCACGAGGTGCCGGCCTGGCGAAAAACCATCAAACGAAAACCCATGGCCTCATCCAAGTACTACTTCTTCGACATAGGCGTCGCCGGCGCACTGCTGGCCGGACGTTCCGTCCTGGCACCCCGGAATTTGGAGAGGCCCTTGAAACCTTCATCCTGCACGAGCTCATCAGTTACCGCGACTACGCCGCAGGGGAGCCCATCAGTTACTGGGGCTCGCAGTCCGGGTTCGAGGTCGATTTCATCATTGGTGACCACACGGCCGTCGAAGTCAAAGCCAAGTCCACGCTATACGCCAAAGATCTCAAGTCACTCCAGGCACTGGCAGAGGAGGCCCGGATGAAGCGGTTTCTCTGCGTCAGCCTGGAGTCCCGGCGGAGGACCGTCGGCAATATCACCATCCTTCCCTATCGGACTTTTCTCCATGAGCTTTGGACGGATCGCTATCGCACCTGATACGCTTTCGCACCGCTCGGCGACACGAGCGTCACCGACGCCCCAAGTGCCAACACCTTCCAGTTCGCGGGTCAAGAGGAAGACGGGACAGGGGTGGACGGGGCATGCTACTACCGGGCGC
>CAVSHW010000004.1:0-55135 GCA_963727695.1 uncultured Methylomirabilota bacterium
AGGCCGAAGACGTCGATTGCGAAGTGGGCCCCAATGGCCGGCCAGATGCTCTTTCGCCAGACCGCGAGAGCGCCCAGCCCAAGTCCGGCAATCGTTGTCTGCAGGAGGCCCAGCCCGCCCTGGTAGCCGTGACCCGCGCCGAAACAGAGCGCGGCGAGGACGACAGCCAGTGCGTCGCGGCGCAGGGGCGCTCCCGGGGTATTCTGAACCGGGATCGCCGCCCGGAATCGGCCGAGAATGAAGCCGCGGAAGACCGTCTCTTCCCAGATGGCGACGAATGCGACAATCGGCAAAATCGCCCCCAACGGCACCTCCACAAGCTTTCCGAACAGGGTCACCCTGTGCGCCATGACGGTCTCGAGGTTTCCCTGCGAGGCGAAGTATGCGGTGCTGATGACGAGGTTCACGGCATACGTGCCGACGAAGCCGAGCAGGCTCCAGCCCAGGATTGATCCCGCCGGCTGGTATTCGAGCCCGAGCGAGTCTCGCCAGGAGGCATCGCGCCGGACGGCGAGCCCCGTGGCAAGCAGCATCAGCGTGCCGAGGAATAGCGCCGAGAGGACCGGTGTGGCGAAAGGATAGCGTAGGGCGCTGGCAAGGTATCCGCCGCCATAGACAAGGCCGTAGAAGAGGACGAGCAGGACCATGGCCTGCCGCCGCGCCGCGCCGGCCAGGAGACCCGACGGGAAGGGCGATGGTATCCTGCTGTCGTACGTGTCTTCGCTGCCGGGAATATCGAGCATTGTCAAAGGCGCATAGAGGACGTGACCAGTTTATTCAACAAGGGTTCCAGCGTGCCTTTGGAAGAGGCGCGGGCCGGGGTGTGACACAGGTCTAGTGCGAGGTCTCGCGCTGCAGTGTCCGCTGAATCGCGACAGCGATCGGATCGGTGGGGGCGACACGGACGTAGGCTTCGAGGAACCGCTTTGCCACGGGCTGCGTGCTGCGCAACAGCTTTTCGGCCGCCGCCCGGCGCACGAAGGGGGTGTGGCCCGGATCCGAGAGCACCGCGCCCAGCACCCTGGCCGCGCGCTCCGAGGGGATGACCGCCAGCGCTTGCACGGCCTTCTCCAGTGCGGCGGGCTTGGTCCCCTTGCTGAGATAGATGAACTTCTCCAGCCCGTCGACGATGGCGGGATCTTTTCGGAACGATAGCTCCTCGAGTACCTTTTCCGCGACGCCTCCCTCCAGGGTCGGGAGCGCGTTGGCGAGACTGGCAATCGCCTCGGGGGCATGGCTCTTGACGAGCGCGGTGACCGCCGCCTGTTGGACTCGGGCCTCCGCGTGCCGGAGCGGGTCCCGCAATTGCTGGGCGATGTCGGGGTCGTCCAACTCTCCCAGGACAACGCACGCGTCGCGCACCACGTACCAGCGCTCGTCGGCCACCCGCTTTCGCGCCGCCCCGATCCCCACCGGGCCCATCTGCGTCAGGAGGCGCAACAGGAGCATGCGGTTGGGGATCATTTCCTCGGCGAGTCGGCGGAAAGCCTCCTCTCCGCTCGCCGACCCCAGCCACTGCAGCAGTTTCAAGGTCGTCTTGGCCAGTCCGACATCGCCCCGCTTCTCCACGTAGAGGTCGATCAACCGCGTTGCGGTCTCGGGCGGGAGCAGGCGTCCGAGGGCCTTCCTGCAGCATTCCGCGTGCTGCTGCGGATCCCGCGCGAGCGACTGCTCCAGCGCCGATCCCGCGCGGTGGACCGATTCGAAATCGCCGTGGGGTACGAGCATCTGGATCACCTCGGCGAGGCAGTCGGCCAGCAGCGAGTGGGATTCCCTGGTGAGGGGCCGCGCATCCAGGAGCTCCCGGCCGAGGCGCTCGGTCATGGCGGAGACGAACGCGAGAGTCGGCGGCTCGGCCAAGAGCCGAAGCAACTCGAGTGCCCGAGGGAGCTCCGCCTGCAGGGCGGGTGACGGCGAATCCAGGAAGGTGAAATAGTGGGTGGCGACTTGGACGGCCTCGTCGTACTTTCTTGCCTGCAGGCACTCCTTGACGTAGTCGAGCAGGCGCTTGAAGCGCTGGGCGTCATACTCGGTCGCCTTGAGGAGCTCGTCGCGTTTCGCCTCTTGCGACAGGCCGTTCCAGGCTAGGCCCTGCCGGATGCGCTGGAGTACCTCCGGCGGCAGGTTCGCCTCGTTGAGGGCGCGCGCGAGCTTCTCGAGGAGCCGGTCGGCCATCCGCGTCATGCTGAGCCCGACCGTCATGACGCGAATGGCCTCACTCTCGGCTTCCACTGCCGCCGGGCCTGGAGGGGCGGCGGCGAGGCGATTGGATACCAGGCTGACGGTCACGTCCTCCACCACATCGGAGGCGATGTCCTCGGCCGACTGCCCGCGCAGCAGGGATTGCTTGCCGGTCGGCAGGGCGGAGAGAAACTGTTCCGGGGTCACCTCTTCCAGCAGCCGGGTCAGCGTTCCCACCACCTCCTGGGGGTCGGTGGATTGTCCCAGAAGGGCGGCCTCGGTCGCCTTGCCAGCCATCTCCAGGATATCGGTCCCTTTCTGCAGCGCATCGGCCTCGCCTTCCGCCTGCGCGAAGCGCAGGAGGGCATCCATGCCCGACATCCCTCCCGGGCCCTGTCCGGCCTGGCTCTTCTCGCCGAGCAGAAAGGACTCGGCGTCCGTGTCCAACTGCGTATCGCCGTCTTCCTGCTTCTTGGCGGGAACGACACGGGCGTGGCTGAGGGGATGCTCGGCGAGGTATGGCGTGATGCCGCCCTTTGCCTCGATGTCCTTGGACCGGGTGGCCAGGATGGTCAGCGCCTGTTTGAACTCCACCAGGCTGATCCCCCCCAGGAAGGTTATGGCGGCAATGCCGCGCCTGGTGAACTCGCCCTCCAGTTGGACCAGGATAGGGTCGTCCGTCAGGAGATCGTTCAAGAGAATGCGGTGATCGGTATAGCCAAAGGTGAATTGGGGGGAGAGTTGGAGCAGGATGTTGAGGGTGTCGTAGGCTTGCTGCAGCGCTTTTCCGGCCGCGGGATGATCCACCGAATACATCACCACGGTCTTGAACGCGGTCTGGACGCTGCGTCCGAATGCCAGTCCCTGGGTCTTGACCTGCGCTTTATCCATGCTGTCACACGGGATAGAGGTCCGTCGCGCGACGTGGGCCCGGTCTGATCACGGAACCCGCCCGAATCGTTCTACGGAGACCGGTCTCTGTGGGATCTCCACGGCTTCTGCCGCCGACCGCATCTTCGGGTGCCTGGCAAATCATCTCATCAGGAGTGTAGACGGCCGATCAGCCGGCGTCAAGCTATCGCCGAGGGGAAGGGGAAGTCAAGCCTTAAAGAGCTGTCGTCTCCTTGACACCCGTTCCGTTCGCTGCTAGGTTTGCCTCCCGATCGCCGGGACCGGTGTGCGGAGCGGTCCTTGAGGCGTGACGGTTTGGCTTTGGGTTCGTCGCGTAGCACGGGGGGAATGTGATGGCGAGCAACAAGAGCTACCAGATCGCGGTTGTTCCCGGGGACGGGACCGGACCTGAAGTAATCCGGGAGGCTGTGAAGGTCCTGAAGGCCGCCGCGGCCAAGCACGGCTTCTCGCTTGCGCTGACCGAGTACGATCTCGGCGGCCGGCGCTACCTGCGGACGGGAGAGATCCTGCCGAGTTCCGTTCTCCAGGAGTTCCGAAACTTCGACGCGATCCTGCTGGGCGCCATCGGGCACCCCGACATCACCCCCGGGCTCCTGGAAAAGGGTATTCTCTTGCAGATGCGCTTCGATCTGGACCTGTACATCAACCTGCGGCCGGTGAAGCTCTTCCCGGGCGTGGACTGTCCCCTGAAGGACAAGGGGCCGGAGCAGATCGACTACGTGGTCGTGCGCGAGAACACCGGAGACGTCTATACCGGGGCGGGCGGGGTGATGATGAAGGGTACGCCGCACGAGGTGGCCATGCAGACGGCCATGTACACCCGCCACCAGGTGGATCGCTGCCTCCGTTACGCCTTCGAGTTCACTCGCCGACGGAACAGGCGGAAGACGCTGGCGCTGGTGGGGAAGACCAACGTCCTGACCTACATGTACGAGATGTGGGAGCGGGCGTTCCACGAGATGGGCGACCGCGACTATCCGGATATCAAGCGCGAGTACTACCACGTCGACGCCACCTGCATGTGGATGATCAAGAACCCCGAATGGTTCGACGTGATCGTCACCGGCAACATGTTCGGCGATATCATCACCGATCTCGCCGCCATCACCCAGGGCGGGTTGGGGATCGCCGCCGGCGGCAACATCAACCCCGATGGGGTGAGCATGTTCGAGCCGATGGGCGGCTCGGCCCCCAAGTATGCCGGCAAGAACGTGATCAACCCGCTGGCGGCCATCTGCGCGGGCGGGATGATGCTGGATACCCTGGGAGAGCCGGCCGCGGCCCGCACTGTCGAGGAGGCCGTCATGTGGGTGACGGCGAACAAGGTGCGGAACCTCGGGGCTGGGCAGATGGGCTACTCCACGACCGAGGTCGGGGATCTGGTGGCCGCCAAGGTGGCGGGGTAGGAGGCCGCCGGCCGATTCGTCTCTGCTCGAATGATCCGTGAGACAGTTCTTCTCGCGTCCCCGGAGGCTATCTTCCGGGGACGCGTCTTTTTCGGCAGGAGCGCAGGCCGGATCGGGAACCTTTCCGCGTCCCCCTTGTCTAATGGACCAGGACGCCGAGTCATGCATCGAAACACTCTGACAAGGAGGGATCCATGAGAATCTGCGTGTTGACCTTGCTGTTGATCGGGATGGCCGCCGGAGCCTGGGCCGAGCCCACGGGCAATGCTCTCGATGTGCAGATCAGGTCCGACAGCGGAAGGCTGCTCCGGCTCTACCCGGTGGCGGCGAGCTTCCCGAACCGGCGGGTGTACGCCGAGGCGGTGAAGGGGGACAGCTACAGCATCATCGTCCGCAACTTGCTGAACCGGCGGGTCGGCGTCGTGGTCGCGGTGGACGGCAGGAACATCATTTCCGGCAAGCAGTCATGGCTTCGAAATGACGAGCGAATGTACATCCTGGAACCGTATGGGCAGGGAGAGTTCAAGGGGTGGCGTACCAGCCTGGACAGCATCAACCGCTTCTACTTCACCGACGTCCCCGACTCGTACGCCGCTGCCTTTGGGGACGAGTCGGCGATGGGGGTGATCGCCGTCGCGGCGTATCCGGAGGTGCCGCGGCGCGAGGAGCCCGCGGATCTGTCCAAGGCGCCGTTGAGGTTGGAGAAGCGGGCCGCACCCTCGGCGAAGGCCGAGGGGGAGAGCGCCGGGACCGGCTTCGGCAGGCAGGAGCATTCCCCCGTGCGGATTGTGGCCTTTGAGCCGGAAGGCACGGCGGCGGAGAAGGTCTACATCAAGTACGAGTGGCGCTCGGCGCTCTGCCAGCAGGGGATCATCCGCTGCGGGCCGGCCAGGCCGCCGCGAAATCGCCTGTGGGGCGACGGCGACTTTGCGCCGCCGCCTCCCGGTCGGTCCTGAGCCAAAACATTCCACCGGAAAGCTCGCAAAGCCCGCAAAGGAGGCAAGGATCTGTGGATCGGGCCTCGGACCACGGATGGAAATCGACCCGGCTTGATCAGGCCGGGTGATTCCGGAACTCTCTGGAAACGGCGGGTCGTTCTTTGCGCCCTTTGCGCACCAACGGCCGTTGGTACCGGCGGTTCAACACCCTAGCAGGATGGTGGTCTTCTCTCGGCCGGACTTGTAGATGGCCTGGATGACTTCGGTGCTGCGCCGGCCCTCCTTGCCGTCGACCAGGGGCGCGCGCTTCTCGCGGATGGCCGCGGCGAAGTCCTGGTAGGCGGCGATGTGGGGGCCGGCCGAGATGGCCATGGCGGAGCCGGCCCCGCTCGACGCCTCCCCCTGATCCACCCATTCCGACTTGGGTTCTTTGAGATACCAGCGAAGGCGGCCGGTCCCCTTCTCGAAGATGACCGAACCATTCGTCCCGGTGAAATCGAGCTGTTCGTTGAAGCCGGGGTAGGCCAGCGTGGTCGTCTCGATGATCCCCAACGCCCCGCTCTTGAATCGGAGCAGCGCGTGAACCACGTCCTCGACCTCGATCTTGTGGTCGAGAGTCGCCATCTGGGCGGTCACGCTCTCAACCGGGCCGGCCAACCAGAGCAGCATGTCCAGCCCGTGGCTGGCCTGGGTGGTGAGAACGCCGCCGCCCTCCGTCTTCCAGGAGCCGCGCCAGGGGGCGCTGTTGTAATAGGCCATGTCGCGGTACCAGTTCACGTGCAGGCTGGCCAGGAGCAGTCGGCCCAGCTTCCCGACCTGAAGGTCCGCATGGAGCTTCTGGGGCAGGGGATCGAACCTCCCCTGGTAGCAGGTGGCCAGCGTGACGCCGGCCTTCTCGCAGGCCGCGATCATCCGGTCGCACTCCGCGACCGTGATGGCCAGGGGCTTTTCCATCAGGATGTGCTTGCCGGCCGCAGCCGCCTCTACGCAGACCGATTCGTGCAGGTCGTGGGGAAGCGTCACGGCCACGGCGTTGATGTCCGACCGCTTCAGGATCTCCCGGTAATCGGTCGTCCAGGCCACGCCGCCGCTCTCCTTCGCGCACGCCTTGACCTTCTCCTCGTTCCGGCTGCAGACCGCCACCAGCGACGCGCCGGGGGTCTCCTTGATGGCCGTCACGTGCCGCGGCGACACCGCGCCCACACCGATCAGCCCGAATCGCAACTCCTGTGCCATGTGTGGTCTCCTGTTCATGCCCTGAGAGAAACGTGCTCGACCGTCCACTGCTTCAGCAGGTCGGGATCGGGCTCCTGGGGGATGCCCGGAACCTGCGAGGTCGTGACCTCGCCGGGTCCGCTGAGGACGATCTCGGGCTTGCCGATGTCGTTCTTGTAGAAGTATGTCGAGGGGAAGATATCACCCGGATAGGTGAAGTTGGGCAGCGTGGCCAGCTCGGCGCAGATGGCGCCGCCGATGCCGCTCTCCAGCATGCCCCCGATCCAGCAGGGGATGCCATGCTCGCCGCACAGAGCCTGAATCTCCCGCGACGCCGTCAGGCCGCCCACGCGGGCCATCTTGATGTTGACCACCTTGCAGCTTCCCAGACGTATCGCCGCCTGGACGACGCTCAGGCTCTGCGCGCTCTCGTCCAGGCAGATTCGCGTCTCGATCATCTTCTGCAGATCGGCGTGGTTGATCAGGCTCATGCCGTCGTCCGCCAGCGGCTGTTCGATCATGGCCAGGTGGTAGCGGTCCAGCTTGCGGAAAAGGTCGGCGTCGGCCAATGTGTAGGCGGCGTTGCAGTCCACGTGGAAGGTGAGGTTCGGGAACGTGGACCGAACGGCAGCCACCATGTCCAGGTCCCAGCCCGGCCGGAACTTCAGCTTGATGCGGGGGAAGCCCTGATCGATGGCCCCCTGGATCTTCTGCAAAAGGATATCCAGGGAATCCTGGACCCCGAAGTCGGCGCCGACCGGGACACGATCTCGCTTGCCGCCGCCGAGTGCCACATGCAGCGGCACCCCACGCCGCTTGGCGTCCAGGACCCACCAGGCGATATCCAGGGCGGCCCGGGCGAACTGGTTGCCCTTGATGAAGGAGATGCGGTCCAGGAGATCCTGGGCCGATTCAATGTCCTGGCCGATGATGCGGGGGGCCATGTGCTCGCGCACGGTGTGGAAGGTGGCGATGGTGTGCTCCGCCGAGTAGGCGGGAATGAAGACGGGGCAGCTCTCGCCCCAGGCGGAATGCCCGCCTCCCTCCATCCGCACCAGGATGGTATCGGTGAAGTGCTGATCGGCATAGGAGGTCTTCCAGACGAACGCGAGAGGCAGCTTCACCCAGTAGATATCGATGCCCTCGATCCTCATGTGTACTCCTTTCACAGAATCGATTGAATGAAGGTGCGGAGATTCTCATTTTGCGGATTGGTGAAGATCTGCTCCGGAGGACCTTCTTCGGCGATCTGCCCTTCGTGAAAGAAGAGCACGCGGCTCCCCACACGCCGGGCGAACCCCATCTCATGGGTGACCACGATCATGGTCATTCCCCCCTCGGCGAGATCCTGCATCACTTTCAGCACCTCTTCCACCAGTTCGGGATCGAGGGCGGAGGTCACCTCGTCGAAGAGCATCAACTCCGGGTTCATGGCCAGGGCGCGGGCGATGGCCACCCGCTGCTGCTGACCGCCGGAGAGCTTATCCGGATACGCCGCCAACTTGTCCGAGAGCCCGACGCGCGCCAACATCTGCTCGGCGATGGTTCGGGCCTCGGCTGGGGGCAGGCCCTTGACGATCTTCGGGGCCAAGCTCACGTTTTCGAGCGCGGTGTAGTAGGGGAAGAGGTTGAACGACTGAAAGACGAAGCCGACCTTCTCGCGAATCTTGTGGACGTGGCGGGAGTGCGCGTCCACCAGCTCGCCGTCCACGCTGATGCGGCCCTCCTGGATGGTCTCCAGCCCGTTGATGCACCGGAGGATCGTGGACTTCCCGGAGCCGCTCCGGCCGATGATCACCGTGACCTGACTGCGGGAGACGTCGAAGGAGACCCCCTTCAGCACGTGCAGGCTTCCGAACCACTTGTGGACGTTTTCCAATCTAAGCATGGCGTCTCAGGCGGACCTCCAGCCGCTGGGAGGCGAGGGATAGGGGATAGTTGATGCCGAAGTAGATCGCGCCCACCAGCGTAAACACCAGCATCGTGGCGTAGGTGGACTGAGAGACGATGTAGCCGGCCCTGGTCAGCTCCACATAGCCGACCACGTACGCCAGAGAGGTCCCCTTGACGAGCTGCACCAGGAACCCTACCGACGGCGGAATCATGACGCGCACAGCCACCGGCGCCACCACATAGCGCATGAGCTGCCCGTACCTCATTCCCAGCGACCTCCCTGCCTCCCACTGGCCGCGGGGGACGGCCTCGACACCCGCCCGCACGATCTCTCCCATGTAGGCGCCCGTGTACAGGATCAGGGGGATGCTCACGGCCACGAAACGGGGCAGGTCGAGTCCCAGGATCGAGAGGCCGAAGTACGCGATGAAGATCTGCATGAGGAGCGGTGTCCCCCGGAAGATCTCGACATAGGCCCCGCCGATCCACCGGAGTACCGGAAACCGCTGCGCCGTCCTGATCAGGCCGATGACCAGCGCCACGACCAGTCCACAGGAAAACGCCATGGCGCACAGGGCGATAGTCACCAGGGCGCCCTGCAGGAGGAACAGGATGTCCTTGTACGAGAACGCGATGAAGATCTCCGGCATCAGAGCTGCCCCCACGCTTCGCGGAATACCTTCTTCCCGGTCAGAGAGAAGAGGAGCGAGAACAGCCGGGCCATCAGGAAATAGACGATGGTAATGAAGAAGAAGATCTCGAAGGTTCGGAAGGTGCGGGACTCCAGCATCATGCCGGCATAGGTCAGCTCCTCGGCCGAGATCGCCGACACGACGCTGCTTCCCAGCATGGTGGCGATGAACTGGCTGGCCAGGGGGGGCCAGACCACGCGCAGCGTGGGCATGAGAATCACGTACCGGAACACCTGCCAGGGCCTCATCCCCAGGGAGAGACCCGCTTCCGTCTGACCGCGGTGGATGGATTGGATGCCGGCCCGGATGATCTCCGTGCAGTAGGCGCCGCAGTTGAGGGTCAGCGTGATGATGGCCACGCTGAAGGCCTCCAGGTTGATTCCAACGGTCACCAGGCCGAAGTACACATAGAAGAGCTGGACAATGAACGGGGTGTTCCGGATGACTTCGACATAGGCCGTGGCTGTACGCCGGAGGTATTTGTTCTTTGAGAGGCGGGCCAGAGCGCCGGCAACCGCCACCAGCGACCCGAGCAGACAGGCGACCCCGGACATCTCAAGCGTCGCCAGGGCACCCCAAAGGAATTGCGGCAGGTTCTGGAGAGGAACCTCCCAATGGAATGTGTAGGTCATGGTGTTCCGGCTCCCTGTGCTCCCGTGGTGAAGATGGCCAGCTCGACCTCATCCCTCCACCTCCATCCTGGGCGGGCGGGTGCGGCGAGGGTCACACTGGCCGTGCGGTATGACCCTCGCCGCGCGTTCTGTCCTGGAAGGAAGAGGGTGCAAGCTCCTAGTAGGCTGGGAGGGCCGGAGGCATCTCGACACCGGTCCACTTCTCGAACATCTCGGCGAACTTCCCCTGGCCGCCGTGCCAGTCCATGAATGTGTTGAGCCACTGCACCCAGTCCGGATCGCCGCGGCGGACGCCGATCGCCGACCAGGAGCGAGTGACGAGCCCCTTGATCTCCACATCCTTGTTCTCTTTGACCTTCTTCAATGCGATGACCTCGGCCGTCGGCATCACGTCCGCCTTCTTCTGGTCGAAAGCCAGCATGGTCACCGGATCATCCTCGTAGCGCACGATCTTGGCCTCGGGAGCCAGTTTGGTGATGGCGATGTCCTGGGTGGTCCCGCGGGTCACCCCGACCGTCTTCCCCTTGAGGTCCTTGTAGGATTTGATGTCCCGGTCTTTCTTCCACCCGAGCAGGACCAAGTTCCAGGAACAGTAGGGCTTGGTGAACGCGACCTGCTTGGCGCGCTCGGGCGTATTCCCGAACGTGGCGATGACGAGATCGACCTTGTTGGTCAGGAGATACGGGATTCGGTTCATCGGAGGTCGTATCGACCCACTCGATTTCAACCTTCAATTCCTGGGCAATGAGCTTGGCCAGGTCCACATCGAATCCGGCGGGTTTCTTGTCGGCGTCGTACATCCCGAAGGGCGGTGCGCCGAGGCCGATCCCCACGAGGAGCTTCCCGCGCTTCAGGACCTGATCCAGCGTGCTCTCGGCCGCGGCCGCCGATGCCGCCCAGGCCAGCGCCGCGAACCCGAGGCAGATGAGTATCAACAGAAAGGAGTGTCGTGACAGACGTCGCATTGCCTTCTCCTTGGCGGGACCCGGCGGGTCCCTGCCCGTCAAAAGGCACAGAGCAGATGCTTCCTCCGGTGCCCACCGATTGCGCCGCGGGTGTGTCAGACGTTGGGCCGGCCGGCCGCGCCGTTGATGGCCGCGCCAACTCCCATCCACTGCTCGATCGAGGCTACGCCGGATATCTCCAGGTGTCGCTGCCGGTGGACGCCCCGGGAGTGTCTACGAATCTCGCCCCGAAGACGATGCGTCTGAAAGTATCTGAAGGCCTCTTTGACTGTCAAGGGGATTCCCTGGAATCTCGATCGGCGCCGACAGGGGTCTGGCTTGACACGGTATGCGGGCGCTGGTAAGGTCCGACCGTGCCGAAGCGGACGGTGTTCCTGCCCGAGAACGTCTCGCCGGTATTTGAATCCGCCCCATCAGGAGGCAATCTCATGTCCGGAGCGCCCGCACAATTCACCCTGCTAACCGCGGACCGACTGTTGGACGGAAGCGGCGATCCTCCACTCGAGTCTGCGGCCTTGCTGATCGAGGGAGGGCGGATCGCGGGATTCGGTCGCCAAGGCGAGATGCGTCCGCCGGATGGGGCGCAGATCGAGCGGGTCGATTATGGTGATGCCACCATCCTGCCCGGCCTCGTGGATGCGCATACGCATTTGATCTCGCCCGGCGACGGGACGCGGGGGGATGACACGGCGCGGGAAGACGACGAGATCTTGCTCCTGCGGGCGGCCAAGAACGCGCGAACGACTCTGCACTCTGGGGTGACAACCGTCCGCGACAACGGCGCGAAGAATCACGTCGCCTTCTCTTTGCGGGAGGGGCTTCAACGAGGGCTCGCCGTCGGCCCGCGGGTGGTCGTGTGCGGCAGGCCGATCACGATGACCGGCGGCCACATGTGGTATTTCGGCTCAGAGGCCGATGGGGAAGACGAGACACGCGCCGAAGTGCGGAAGCTCCTCAAGGAAGGGGCCGACTACATCAAGATCGTTGCCAGCGGGGGAAGCACCCGGGGTACCGACTCGAGGCGCGCCTCCTACACCGTGGCAGAGCTCAAGGCCATCACCGACGAATCGCATCGGCGCGGCAAGCTCACTGCGGCCCACTGCGCCTGCGCCCAATCCGTCGAGAACTGCCTGGATGCCGGGGTGGACATGATCGTTCATTGCGTCTTCACGGAAGCTGATGGCTCCTATCGCTCTCGACAGGACCTGGTGGACCGATTAGCGAAAGCTGGGGTGTGGGTCAACCCGACTCTCTACATTCTGCGGGCGACAATCAAGCATCTCACGAAGGCTCGTGAGCGCCAGGGCAAGCTGGCGAGTCACCAGGAACGGCTGCTTGAATGGACCAAGCAGGAACTGGAGGTACGATTGGAGGCTGTCGGCAGAATGATTCGGGCCGGCGTCAGGCTCGTGGCCGGCTCGGACTCACCCTGGAATGCATATGCGCCGGGTGGATTCTCGTATGAGATCGAGACCATGGCGCAGACCGGGCTCTCGAATGGGGATGCCATCGTCTCCGGCACGGCTGCCGCCGCCGAGTCAATCGGGGTTGGGGATGTGGCCGGCCGGCTTGCCCCGGGCCGCGAGGCGGACGCGCTGGTGGTGAGGGGCGATCCGACGCGCGATCTCGCCGCGCTCCATCAGGTGCTGGACGTCTACCAGGGCGGCCGGCGTGTCCAGCGAGAGGAGCACCAAGCCCCGATCACGGAATCGATTGAATAAAGGGTATGGGTGACAACGATGTTGCGCCAGTCGTCTCTTCCCGAGGGGGTTTGGTCTTGACACCCTTTGTTTGCTCGGGCTAGGCTCGCCTCGGTTCGGCGTCTTTCCCATGGTTCCGGCGGGCGGCGATGGCTCGTGCGGCCCCGGCCCAAGATAAATTCGTATCACCTCACCTGAAAGAGGAGAACACGCATGGCCACAATCTTCGACGACTACGCCGCGAAATTCGCGGGATCGCGCGCGCTCTGGGAGCGCGCGCGCAAGATCATCCCCAGCGGCGTCAACCACGATGTCCGCTACATCAACCCCTTCCCGCTCTACATGGAACGGGCACAGGGCTGCCGGAAGTGGGACATCGAGAATCACGAGTTCATCGACCTCTGCACCGGCCACGGCTCGCTCATCCTGGGCCACGGGCATCCCGCCATCCTCAAGGCCCTGCACACCGCGGCGGACAAGTGCACCCATCCGTCGGCCCCGACCCCGTACGAGGTGCGCTGGGCCGAGCTGGTGACGGCCATCGTTCCCTGCGCCGAGATGGTCCGCTTCCAACTGAGCGGCACCGAGGCCACCATGCTGGCCATGCGCATCGCGCGGGCGCACACCGGACGGAACATCATCGTGAAGCTCCGCGACCACTTCCACGGCTGGCACGACTACGCCATGCTCGAGTACGTGCCGCCCTACGAGATTCCCGGCTCGGCCGGCGTGCCCCCCTGCGTAGCGGGCGCCATGCGGACCGTGCCCATCCGCGATTTGGCGGCCATGGAGGCAGCGCTGGCGCCGCGCGACGTCGCCGCGGTCATCCTGGAGGCCGACGGCCCGGCGGGCGGGGCGGTCCCCACGCGCCCTGGGTACTTGCAGGGGCTCCGGGAGCTGACCCGAAAGTATGGGACGATTCTCATCTTCGACGAGGTCATCACCGGGTTCCGGATGGCCCCCGGCGGGGCTCAGGAGTACTTCGGCGTGACCCCGGACCTGGCCACCTATGCCAAGGCGATCTGCGGAGGCGTCCCGGGCAGCGCCGTCGCGGGCAAGGCCGAGATCATGGGGGGCATGACCCTCCGGCCCGATGATCCCGAACACAATCGAAAGAAGCGGGTCCGCCACCAGGGAACGTTCAGCGCCAACCCGGTCACCGCGGCGGTCGGTGTGGCGGCACTGGAGCTCCTGAAGGACGGACGGATGCAGGACCAGGCGGCGAAGATGGCGGACCACATGCGGGCGGGGGTCAATGCCGCCATCCGCGAGGCCGGCGTTGGCGGCTGTCTGTACGGCACCCGGTCCACGCTGTGTCTTGCCCTCGGAGACGACTTGCCGCAGATCTCCGATCCGGTGGAGTTCGCGCAGACCGTAGAGTCGCATCGCCTCCTCCAGCGGGTCAAGCAGCCCCTCCTGAAGGCTCTCCAGTGCGCACAGTTGCTGGAAGGGGTTGACCTCCTCGCCGGGTCGCACGGGTGGACGTCCGGGGTGATGACCGAGGCCGACATGGACGAGGCCGTCCACCGGTGGACGCGCGCCCTGCACCGCGTGATCGCTGAGGGCTATCTCGCCGGGAAGGGGAAGATCTTCGCGACCGCTTGAGACCCAGCCGCTATCGCCAGCATCCGAGATCCGCACGGCGCAGCACCATGACATTTGCCTCGGTGCCGCGCCGTCTCCTACGGTTCGCCAGCAGAAGAATCTGCGTTATCAGCTCCAGAGATTTTCTCTCCCCTACGGGGTCCACGTCTCGGGCGCCGGGCAGTTCACGGCGGCTATCCAAGGAGATATCCGCCGCTCACCTCTATGGTCACGCCGGTCACGTAGGCGGACAGGGACGACGCCAGGAACAGGATGGCGCCGGCTTGATCCTCGGGCGTGGCCAGTCGCTGTAGGGGAATTCGTTCGATCAGGGCCCGATGTTTCTCAGGAGTCATCTGGGCCTGGATGCGCTCCGTGAGCGTCGTTCCCGGGGCGACGGCGTTCACCGTGATACCCCGAGGGCCCAGCTCGCGGGCCATGTGGCGCGTCAGGCCGATCACCGCCGCCTTGGAGCTCGAGTAGTGAGCCCCCTGGAGGACGCTGCTGCTGAGGCCCGCCACGGAGGCCAGATTGATGATCCGGCCACCCCCGGTCATGTGCCGGGCGGCTTCCCGGGAGCAGAGGAAGCAGCTCTTCGCGTTGAAGTCGAACATGCGGTCCCAGTCGGCGGCCGTGATCTCGTCGAGCGCGGCCGGTCGGCCGCCTCCCACCGCATTGACCAGGATGTCGAGGCGGCCGTACCGCTCCACCAGGCCTCTGAAGAAGCCGTCCACCGCGCTCTCATCGCAGACATCCAGGGTGGCGGACTCGGCCTTTCCGCCGAACCCCGTGATCTCGGTGACGGTGGAGGCCAGGGCCGTGGGATCGAGATCGGCCGCTATCACCGTGGAGCCCCAGCGGGCGAGGAGGAATGCGGTCGCCCGGCCGATGCCCCGGCCGGCCGCCGTCACGACGGCAACCTTGCCTGTGATGCCCAATTCGCCGCGAACATCTGTGGGAGACATGAAAGCGTGCTCCCTGCCGACTCAAAAGGTCGGCCCAATTCGATAGATGGAAAACTCGGTATGGCCGAGCCGCTCCGCCTTGGTGAGCTTCCCGTTGGCGACGTCGAGGATCTCGTTGAAAATGCGCTCGCCGGCCCGCTCGATCGCGAGGGTTCCCTCGATGACCCCGGAGAGGTCCAGGTCGATGTTGTCGGCCATCCGCTCGGCCGTGCGGCGGTTGGCCGTGACCTTGATGACCGGCAGGATCGGATTGCCGGTGGGAGTGCCGCGGCCTGTGGTAAAGACCATGACCTGCGCGCCGCCCGCCGCCAAGCCGGTCATGGACTCCACGTCCTGGCCGGGGGTATCCATCACATAGAGGCCCGCGCCCGGCGGGACCTCTCCGTACTCCAGGACGCCCTGCACCGGGGCCGAGCCGGCTTTGTGGATGCAGCCGAGCGACTTCTCCTCGAGACTGCTGATGCCGCCCGCGATGTTGCCCGGGGTCGGCTGGCTGCCGCGCAGATCCTCGCCCATGCGCAGGGCGCGTTCCTCGCAGGCGCGAACGATCTCGATCAGACGCCGGCGGACCGCATCGTTCACCGCGCGCCGCGCCAGGACGTGTTCCGCGCCGATGCTCTCGGTCGTCTCTGACAGCAGGCAGGTGCCGCCCAGGCTGAGCAAGAGGTCCGAGGCGACGCCCAGGGCCGGGTTGGCGGCCAGACCCGAGGTCGTGTCGGAGCCGCCGCATTCCAGGCCGAGGATGAGCGTGGAGACGTCTGCCTCCTCGCGCGGCTGGGTGGCCAACTGCGCCGCCAGGGCGCGAGCGACCGCTTGGCCGTGCGCGATTGCCCTCACGGTGCCCCCGTCCTCTTGAATGATCACGCCGGCGGACGGCTTGCCCAGCCCCTCGATCGCCTGGATCATGGCGAGGGGCTCCAGCCCCTCACAGCCCAGGCCGACCACGACGATGGCCCCCACGTTGGAATTGGCGGCGGTGTTCCGGAGGGTGCGGAAGGTGAGGCGGGCGTCGGCCCCGACCTGGCAGCAGCCGTAGGCGTGGCAAGCCGCCACGCAGCCGCGGACCCCGCGCGCGATCTCCGCCGCCACCTGCGCGGCGCAGACGCTGGTCGGGAGGATCAGGACGTGATTCCGGATGCCCACCTTGCCGTCGGGCCGTCGGTATCCCTTGAAGGTCATCTGGATTCCTTCAAAAAGCGACTTGATCCGGGTGAGACTACCGAAGGCCTTCCGGCATGTCAACCAGGCAGGGAGCATTTTCTGTTGATGGGGTCGGCTTGTTCGGCCATACTTTCCCCGGAGGTCTAGAAGATTCCATGGCACGTCTTATAAACAATCGACACTCCTCTTCACAGGAGCACGACCGGATGCGACGACGGATGCTGGTCTTGGCCGCCTTCTCGGCCCTCGCCGCTTGCCTTCCCAAGAGGGCCTGGGCGCAATCCGACGATATGTCGGCGTTCGGACGAACCATGCGCTCCCTGCGCATCTGGTGGAGCAATCTTACGCGCGAGCCGGACGAGGGGGACCGAGAGGCAAAAGACACCGTCAAGTTCGTTGCCCCGGAACCTCCCAATCCACGAACCTGGTCAAACGGCGGGATCACGCTCACCTGGATCGGACATTCGAGCTTTCTGATCAACCTCGAAGGCACGACCATCCTGACCGATCCGGTCTTCAGCGAGAAGGTCGGGTTCAGCGTCCTGGGCCTCGCCAAGATCGGGCTCCGGCGATTCGTACCCCCGGCCTTACAGATGGACGACCTTCCCCCCGTCGACCTGGTCCTGGTTTCCCATGCCCACATGGACCATTACGACATTCCGTCGCTCGAGCGGTTGCGGCGCGACGTGCCGATTATCATGGCCCGGGACACCAGCGAGTTCGTGGACGGCATCGGATTCTCCAACCTGCACGAGTTGGACTGGGGGCAGACGGCAGAGGTGGACGGCGTCCGAATCGAGGCGATCCCGGTGAAACATTGGGGGCGCCGGTATCCGTGGGACCGCGACCGGGGATATAACGGGCTCCTCCTCACCAAGCACAAGCGCACCGTCCTCTTTGCCGGCGACACCGCCTATACCGAGCAGGTGGCCCTTACCCTGAAGGGGCGCCGACCGGACGTGGTCATGTTTCCCATCGGCGGCTACGACCCGTACATTTCCAACCATGCAAGCCCGGAGCAGGCATGGGACATGTTCCACGAAGTGAATGCCCGATACTTGGTTCCCATGCATTGGCGTACCTTCCGTATGTCCCACGAGCGACCGTTTGAGCCGTACGAGCGTCTCACCTCGGCGGTCAATGGCGCCGCCCCCAAGATCGCCCTCCACGAGATCGGCCAGACTTGGAGCCTGTCGGGATAAGACGCTGCTGTTTCGGGACGCGACAGACTCGGCGTGGCTCTCTTATAAGATCGGCCTGATGGATGGCCAGACAGGAGATGCATGGGCGGACGTACCGGTGACTGGGTAGCGAAGCGATTGATGGAAGATCGACGATGGCAACTGGTCGCCTGCATAGTTGCCATGATAGCGATCGCGAGCCCCCAGTATGCCTGGACGCTCTTCACCGGGCCCCTCACCCGTGGGCTGAACGTCCAGCTCTCGGATGTCCAGGTAGCCTTCACACTATTCGTCCTTGCCCAGAGCTGGCTCGTGCCGGTTCTCGGGTACGTCATGGATCGGATCGGCGCCCGGGTCGTCGTTGCCGTGGCAGGCATCCTCGTCGGGTTAAGCTGGGTGGGCTGCGGTCTGGCGGGTTCGTTATGGAGTCTGTATCTGTTCTACACCATCGGGGGGGTGGGCGTCGCCGGAGTCTACGGGGCTTGCATGGGGCTGGCGCTCAAGTGGTTTCCGGATCGGCGCGGGTTGGCGACGGGATTGGTGGTCGGCGCATACGGTTCCGGCGCGGCGCTCACCGTGGTGCCGATCCGCCGGCTGATCCTAGGCGCAGGCTACCGGACCGCATTCATTGCCGGGGGGCTCCTCTTGGGTGTGGTGCTCCTAATCGTAGCATGGCCCATGATGACCCCGTATCCGGGCTGGAGGCCACCGGAAGGAAACCGCGGGCGTGGCGGGGAGCCGCAACACGTCCAGCAGGCCACGAGGAGCACCAGGCCCGGGCAGATGATCCGAAGCGGGACCTTCCACCTGCTATACTTCGTGGCGATCCTAGTGACATTCGGCGGGCTGATGATCAGCGCTCAGCTCAAGCCCATCGCCGTGGCCCACGGGATCGACATGGTGCCGATTCTGCCTGGTGTGGACGCCCTGTCGTTCACGCTGATGGCCAACCTGATAGTCGCCGCACTCGCCCGGCCCTTTTGGGGCTGGCTGTCCGACCGGATCGGCCGGTATTCCACCATGGCCATCGCCTTCACGCTTGGAGGAGTGGCCATCCTTGGGCTGCTGGAATTCGTGCGGGCCCCCTGGGGGTTCGCGTTCTTCTCCTGCCTGACCGCCTTCACCTGGGGCGCAGCCTTCGTCCTCTTTTCGGCGGCCATCGGGGACACCTTTGGGAGTGCGTACGCCGCCACGAACAACGGGATCCACTATACCTCGAAAGGCGTCGCGGCGATCTTCGCCGGCTGGGGTGCGGCACGGCTGGTGGAAGCCACCGGCAGCTGGGCCCCGGTGTTCTGGCTCGGGGTGGTCTGCAACCTCGTCGCGGCGGCGCTCGTGCTCTTTGCCCTTCGCCCGATGATCGCCAGGGTGGTGGGGCAGAGCCCGGGGAGGACTCCAGCCCGCTCCGCCGGATAATCCGGCCGATTGCCTCCGAAGAACACGGGAACTGACCGACCCCACCCACTACCGCCGACAACCTTGCAGATTCTGCTTGACGAGATGATTGGGTCTGTTATAATTTGTATAGTGCAAGTAATGAAAAGGAACAGCATGAGTGGACCTGATATCGACAGCGGGGCCGAGCGGCTCCACCGCTTGACGAAGGAATTGATCCGCCGGTACCAGTTTCGGGACTGGAACCAGATCTGCTGCTATGGGATCTCCATCAGCCAGTCGCACATCCTGGACGTGCTGGCCGAGGGGGGAGACCTTACCATGCAGCGGCTGGCGGGGCGCATGTTCAAGTCCGTCAGCACGATGACCCGCGTCGTCGCGCAATTGGTGCGGCGAGGGTACGTCAAACGGCGGCAGGACCCCGAGGACCGACGGGCGGTGTGGATCTCCATCACGCCCCAGGGGAAGGCCATCGTGGCAGCCGTCAATCGAGACCTGGTCGAGACCCAGAAAGCGATCCTCCGGGACATCCCCAGCGGCGAGTGGCCCGGCGCTTTCAAGCTACTGGAGGCCCTCGCGCGCGGCGCCCGACGGTGGCAGGAGGCGTGCTGCAAGGAGTAGCTTTATTTACGAGTAGTATTTGCATAATACAACTAGCGTGGTAATGATGGATCGCCGTGGAGGAAGAACCATGCTGCCCAAGGGACTGGAGAAACCGTATACGGAGTTCTACAAAAGGATGCTGTCATGACTGATCATACGTTCGGCGAGCAAGAGATCAAGGAGGCGGTCCGGAAGCGGTATGCGGGGGCGATCGGAAAATCGCCCAGCTCGTGCTGTGGTCCGGCACCGTCGCAGCCGGTGCAGATCGGGGGGTCGTGCTGTGGCCCGGCGCCGTCCGATCCCATGAAGGGAAAGTTTGCCGCGGTCGCCGGGTATGGGGATGAGGAGCTGAAGAGGCTGCCCGCCGACGCCGTGCAGAACTCCTTTGGCTGCGGGAATCCGCTGGCCTTTGCCGGCGTCCGCGCCGGTCAGACCGTTCTGGACATCGGTTCGGGTGCGGGCATCGACTGTCTGATCGCCGCCGAAAGGGTCGGGTCGACCGGCAAGGTCATCGGACTAGACATGACACCGGAGATGATCGAGCGGGCCCGCCAGAACGCCCGGGAGGCGGGCGCGAAGAATCGTGGAGTTCCGGCTGGGCGAAGCCGAGAAGATGCCGGTCGAGGACGGGACGGTGGACTGGCTGATCTCCAATTGTGTAATCAATCTCAGCCCGAACAAACCGGCGGTGTTTCGGGAAGTTGCCAGGGTGCTGAAGCCGGGCGGCCGGATCTCCATCTCGGATATCGTGGCGGAGAATCTCCCCGAGGCTATTCGGCGGAGCCGCGATGCCTGGACCGGCTGTCTCGCTGGCGCGATCAGCGAGGCGGATTACGTGAAGGGACTGAAGGAGGCGGGTCTGCGGGACGTGCGCGTCGCGTCCAGAATCGTGTACGAGGCCGGCCAGCTCAAGGGGCTGTTCGCCAGCTCCTGTTGCGGGATCTCCGCGGAAGCGGGGCTTGACGCCTCGGCGCTTGCCGATGCCGCGGCAGGAAAGATCTGGAGCGCCCGGTTCGAAGGGGTCAAGCCGCATCCCGCCTCGGTCCTATCGGAAGTCATCGTTGAGCCGACAGCGAGGGGGGATCTCGCCGGCGTCCAATCCCTGCTTGCGGACTCGGGGCTGCCGACCGACGTGGAGGACCACCTGGAGAGCTTTCTGGTTGCCCGGCACGACGGAAGGTTGGTTGGGTGCGTCGGGATGGAGATCAAGGGCCCGGATGCGCTCTTCCGTTCGCTAGCGGTCGAAGCCGCCTATCGCGGAGCCGGCCTAGGCCGGCGCCTCTACGATGTGCTGGCGGCCCGGGCGGTCGGGCAAGGGGTCGAGCGGGCGTATCTGCTCACCACGACCATCGCCCCGCTAGCCGAGGCCTGGGGGTTCCGCCGGCTGGATCGTGGAGAAGTCCCGGCGGCGATCCGGCAGACACGCCAGTTCGACGGCGCCTGCTGCGCCTCGGCCGTGGCTATGGCGCAGGATCTCAAAGACGCCGTGAAGATCGGTTGCTCCTGAAACGACTGATACGACGGTCCGGTTCGGACCGGAAAAGGCCAATCTCGCCGCATCCGCTTTGCCCCGGCGCTATCCGCGCATGGCGAGGACCAGCAGGATCAGGCCGATGGCGACAACGGCGGAGGCCAGGATGCGCCGACCTCCGTATGGCTCCCGCAACACCCGCCACCCCAGCAGCGCCGCCAGGATGACGGAGATTTCCCGCAGCGCGGCGATGTAACTCACCTGTGTCAGGCGCATGGCTATCAGGACGAAGAGATAGGCCGTGATGCTGAGCAGGCCGCCGAGAACCGCTGACCGCCAACGTCTCTTCCACACGGCTACCATGAAACGAGCGTCGCGACGCCACAGGACGACGGGGGTCATGAAGACGGCATTGGCCCCCATCAGGACGATGATGTAGGAGACGGGGTTTGTCCGCGAGACGCCCACTTTGTCCACGATGGAATAGGAGGCGATGAAGACCGCCGTGGCGAGGGCCCAGGCGAGCCCCGCATGGCTAGTGGAGGATTGCCGTGACGAGACGCCTAGCCAGGCGATGCCGCCACCCACCAAGACGATGCCCAGGATCGCGGTCGGGGAAAGGCGCTCACCCAGGAGGAATGGAGCGCCCACGGCGACGAGGATTGGTGCGAGACCGCGGGCCACCGGGTAGACCACGGAGAGGTCGCCG
Organism: uncultured Methylomirabilota bacterium; assembly: GCA_963727695.1. Classification (GTDB taxonomy): domain Bacteria; phylum Methylomirabilota; class Methylomirabilia; order Methylomirabilales; family 2-02-FULL-66-22; genus 2-02-FULL-66-22. The sequence continues at coordinate 21,604 of CAVSHW010000004.1, forward strand.
TGGACGTAGGCTTGGGTCAGGGCGATCATGTAGCCGGTGTGGATAACGGCGCTTCCCAAGAGGATCGGCCACGCCTCCGGCGGGGGAAACCCCGTGACGAGCAGCGCCGGGGAGAGGAGAATCGAAGGGGTCAGGACCGTGAGCCAGCCAGAGAAGAGCTTGTCGTCCTCTCCCTTGACGATCAGATTCCAGCTCGCATGGAGGCTTGCGGAGCAGAGGACCAGGATGAGGGGGAGCTGCCACGCCATCGGGCTCAGACCTCCGCATCGTCCGGGACGATCTGGCCTTCTGATAACTGATCCTTGCCGATCTCGCGCAAGAGCGACGTCGCGTAGCATCCCGGCGGCAGCGTGAATCGCAGCTCGAGAAAGGGACCGGCCCGGTCCGAGCCCGCCTCATAGCCGATGCCTTCGGGACGGAAGCGCAGGGGACGCCGACCTCCCACGCAGGTGAGAGGCCCGGTGCGGGGCAGGTCGAACGGCGACGGCCCGACCTCCTCGATGATCCGGCGTTCGAGTGCCGCAGCCTCCCCGCGCGGGACCGACATGGTATATCCCACCATCGGGCCGGTGGGAGAGACCTCGAAGCGAGCGGCGCAGGGCTGCACGGTTTCCGCGTCCTCCACGGCCAGGACCGCGCCGGTGAGATGGGAAAACACGAGGTCGCCGGGGAGGACGCGATCCAGATCGGGAATCCGCTCCGCCAAGACACGATTGAAAAGCCAGGCCTGGTAGGCCGACACGTAGAAGCCCAACACAGTGCGGTCGAGCCCGAAGATCGCGCGCCGTGCGTCGCCTGCCGTCCTGGCCAGGAGTCGGCATAGGCGGGCGCAATCACGGAAGCCGACGGGCCACGCACGCGCGGCCTCGCCGAACCGGCCGGCGGCGGCCAACTCTCTGGCGCGGCGGACGGCTCCGGTCTCCCCCGTCGTCGGCCGGCCGACGATGAGCCGCACGGCGCCATCGAAGTCGCCGCAGAGGAGGGCGCGGCCGACTTCCCAGGTGTCGCCCCGCATCCCGAACCGCTGGGGGCCGAAGTAGTTGGGCACGCCCCGCCGGGCGAGCACCTCTAGGATCCAGTCGATCTCGCCGATCCGGTCGGCCGGGGTCTCGCGCAGACGGACGGCGAAGCGATTGGCGCGAAGTGAGCCCGGGTGCAGCTTGGTGCGATGCCGCGCCGCATCAAGGATCTTGATGCCGGGAAGGGCGAGCGACCGGATCCGGGCCGGATCCGCGCCGTGGACGCTCACCATCTGGCGAGTGACTCCCCGAGCGTCCTTCTGGCCGGCCACGCCGATCGCGGTGGAGGAAACGCCCAGCGCCTGGGCGATCTCCAGGACCGCGCGCCTGGTCGTCATGCCCACCTTCTCGATCAGGGCATAGACGTGATCCCCGCTGCCGCAGGGATCGTAGAGGGGCACCTCCTCAACGACGAAGTCCTCGTCCCACCGCTTGATGCTGGTCGGGACGGAAGGGATATCTGCGGTTAGGTACGGCCAAACCGGGTCCACTCGATTTCCTCCAGTGGCACGATAAGCTCCTATTCTGTCAAGGACTGGCGGAAGCGCAACTCTTTTGTGCTTGACGTGCCCCGGTCATCTGCGCTAAAAGTCGACTGTCGACAATCCATGCCAGCGGCTTTAGCTCGACGCGGACACCCTGAAGACCCATGGCCATTCCCATTCGCACAGCCGTCCCGCGCGCCACCCGCCCTCTCAACGGGGTTTCCCCGATCGCTTTTCGCACGATCGCCGAGCAGATCGCCGGCTCCATTCGCGAGGCGATCGCCCAGGGCCGCATCGCGCCCGCCGCCCGATTGCTGGAGGCGTCTCTGGCCCGGGAGATGGGGACCAGTCGCGCTCCCGTGCGTGAGGCCCTCAATCAACTGGAGCGGGAGGGACTCGTGGTTAAGGAGCCGAACCGCGGCGCGCGGGTCGTAGAACTGACCGAGGAGACGGTGCGCGAGGTAGCAAGCTTGCGGGGACTCCTCGAGGGTTTTGCCGCCTCCCTGGCGGCGGAGCGCCTCACGACGACCGAATTCAAGACGCTGGATGCCATCCTGTCGGACATGGACAGGGCCGCGCAGCAAGGAGAGTACGCGCGCCTGGTGGAGCTGGACTACCAGTTCCACGCCTTCATCTGCCGAGCCTCAGGGCACCGGACCCTGTACGAAACCTGGACGGTGATCTCGGGGAAGGTTCGCCTGTACCTTTCCACTACGAACCTCATGTACCGCGATCTGAAGGCCGTCGTGCGGGGTCATGGTGAGATCCTGGCAGCGCTCCGGTCTCGGGACAAAGCGCGGGCGAACCGGGTGATGCAGGAACACCTAGGCGAGATGCTGAACGACTTCGTGGCGAAGGTTGCCCGGGCGAAGCGTCGCGGAGGACCGAAGCCGCAGTCCGCCACCTTTCAGGAATCCAGACGCGCGAGGCGTCTTGCGGTGGCGCGGCTGAGTCGTGGGGAGAGCTTGCAGGGAAAGAAGAGGTCGCGATAGATGAATGGCTCGGTAACCCGGCGCCTTGGATCGGCGCCACCACACAAAGGAGGAGAAGTCATGCGGACACGTGGGCTGTGGTTGGGGCTGGCGGTAGGAGTATTCGTGATCGGCCTGATCTGTCCCGCGCCGGGCCTGGCGGGCGAGGCCGGTCCTCAGATGCAGGACACGCTGAACGCGGTCATAAAGAAGGGAGAGCTGACCGTCGGGACGTTCGACTTCTATCCCCCCTGGGGCTTCCGGGACGCCCAGAACAACATCGTCGGCATGGACGTGGACATTGCGAAGGAGCTGGCAAAGGAGCTGAAGGTAAAGCTGACGCTGGTCCCGGTGCCCACCACCCAGGATCGGATCAACTTCCTGATCTCGGGCAAGATCGACGTGGCGATCTCCAACTTCACCGCCACACTGGAGCGCTCCAAGGTCATCACCTTCAGCGATCCGTACGTGATCGATGGGATCGGGGTGATCTTCCGGAAAGACGCCAAGATCAAGAACTGGGCGGATCTGAATGGGAAGCGCGTGGCGGTGACGACCGGCTCGACGGGCGAGGAGTTGCTCAAGAAGGAAGCGCCCAAGGCGAAGATCCTGGGCTTCGATCAGGCTTCCACGGCGCTGCTGGCCGTGCAGCAGAACAAGGCGGATGCCCAGATCGAGGATTACACCTACACGGTGTACCACGCCGGGCGGGACAAGAGCCTAGCCTTCCTGGACAAGCCCCTCTCCTTCCAGCCCTACTGCTTCGGCGTTCGGAAGTTCGACCAGGAGTGGCTGAATTACATGAACTTCTTCATCTACCGCCTCCAGCAGAGCGGCAAGATGAAGGAGCTGTACAGGACCTGGTTTGCGGCGGAGCCGTTCCCCGTCTCCCCTAAATGGTAGTTTGTGTCGCGGTCTCACCCCCGGCCCGAGGCCGGGGGTGAGACCCGCCTTCCATGTCCCACTGAGAGGTTCGCCGGTTCATGCACGGATATGTGTTTCAGTTTCGTCCGGTCTTTCAGGATCTCCCCATGCTCCTTGACGGGGCCCTGACGACGCTGCACATCTCGATCCTGACCCTGTTCTTCAGTTTCGTCGTGGGCACGGCGGGGGCGCTCTGTCGAATGTCCCGGGTCCGATGGCTTCACGGTCCTGCCACGTGGTACGTCGAATTCATTCGAAACACCCCGCTGCTGGTCCAGCTCTTCTTCATCTATTTCGGTCTGAGCCAGGTCGATATCCAGGTGCCGAACTACGTCGCCGGTCTCATCGGTCTGGTGGTGAACAACAGCGCGTACCTCACCGAGATCATCCGGACGGGAATCCAGGCCGTTCATAAGGGACAGTTCGAAGCGGGTCTGTCGCTGGGGTTGAGTTTTCCGCAATTGATGCGGCGCGTGGTCTTCCCGCAGGCTTTTCGCGTGATCTACCCGCCGCTCTGCAATCAGTTTGTCGGCATCATTCTCTGGTCCTCGCTGGTGTCTACGATTGCGGTGGAGGATCTCGCCATGCGGGGGAAGCAGTTGGCTTCCACCACCTTCCGATCCTTCGAGACGTACATTGTTCTCACCCTGATCTATGTCGTTATGACGTTGATGGTCTCGGGAACTCTGAAACTGGTGGGACGGAGGCTGTTTCGCCGTCCCGCCTGAACCCATCGCTCGACGGCGAGCATAGTCGATCGGCCATGCCACAATACGTTCAAGATCGCCTGAACTTCTATGATGCCATTCTCTTCCTCCAGGGGCTCGGCAACACGGTGTTGCTGTGCGTTGCGGGCCTCGGGCTGGGGCTCGTGATTGCCCTCTTTGTGGGGCTGGCGCGGGCCTCCCGCCTCCGGTGGCTATCCTGGCCGGCGGCAACCTATATCGAGATCGTCCGCGACTCGCCCCTCCTGATGCAGCTTTATCTGGTCTTCTTTGCCCTGCCACTCCTCGGCTTCCAGGTCCCGATCCTGGTGGCGGGGATCGCGACGCTCATGATCAACTCCAGTGCCTTCATGGCCGAGATCGTCCGCGCGGGGATCCAGTCGGTGGGCAAGGACCAGTGGGAAGCTGCCCGCGGCCTGGGGATGGGGTACCTCCAGGCGATGCGCTGGGTCGTGCTGCCCCAGGCATTCCGTGTGATGATTCCGCCGGGGGTCGGCCTGCTGATCGGACTGATCAAGGATTCCTCGGTGATCTCGGTCATCAGTTATATGGAACTGACCCGGGTGGGGCAGATCCTCACCGAGAAGACGTTCCTGTCTTTCCAGGTGTTCGGGATCGTCGCCGGGCTTTATTTCCTGTTGTGCTACCCGCTCTCTCGCATGGCTCTGTACGCGGAACGGAGGTTGGGGGTCAGTGGTTAAGGTCAAGGATGCGCACAAGTACTTCGGACATCTTCACGTCCTCAAAGGCGTCACTCTGGAAGTCGCCCGCGGAGAGGTGGTGGTGATCATCGGCCCCAGCGGATCCGGCAAGAGCACGCTGCTCCGCTGTCTCAACTACCTGGAGCCCGTCCAATCGGGCGAGGTGTGGATCGACGGGATTCGGCTGGATCACCACAAGACGAATATCCGACAGGTCCGGGCCGAGGTCGGGATGGTGTTCCAATCCTTCAACCTGTTTCCGCATCTCAGCGTGCTGCGGAACGTGATGCTGGCGCCGGTAATCGTGCGGAAACGCCCCGAGGCCGAGGCGCGCGAGTCCGCACTGACGCTGCTGGCCAAGGTGGGTCTCCAGGACAAGACCGATGCCTATCCGTCGCAGCTTTCGGGCGGCCAGCAGCAGCGGGTGGCGATCGCCCGGGCGCTCTGCATGCAGCCGAAACTGATGCTCTTCGACGAGGTGACGTCGGCCCTGGATCCGGAGCTGGTGCGCGAGGTCCTGGATGTCATGAAGCAACTGGCACGAGACGGAATGACGATGATCGTGGTCACCCACGAAATGGGATTCGCTCGCGAGGTCGCAGATCGGGTGATTTTCATGGACGAGGGGCGGATCGTTGAGGAGGGGACGGCGGAGGAGGTCTTCGATCGGCCGCAGCACCAACGGACCAAGGAGTTCTTGGGGAAGATCCTCTGAGCGGTTCGCCAATCAATGGGGCTCGTGGCCCGGTGCGGGGCCGACAGGAGAATGACCATGGAACTGGATGGCACGATGAAGCAGGCAGTGGTCGGGTGGGACCTGAGCCGGGTGGTGTTCCGGGATCTGGAGCGGGAGTATCCGGTGGTCGAGCGCGGGGAGGGGATCTACCTGTACGACACCAAGGGGCGGAAGTACATCGACGGCTCGGGCGGCTCGTCGGTAGTGACGTCCATCGGCCACGGCAATAAGCGGGTGGCCGCCGCGATGGCGAAACAGGCGGAGACGATCGCCTTCAGCCCCGCCCACTGCTTCGCCAACCAGCCGCATATCGAGCTCTGTCAGAGGATTGCCGAGATCTCCCCGCCGCAGATGAAGCAGACCTTCCTGCTCTCGGGCGGCTCCGAGGCGGTCGAGAATGCGGTAAAGTTCGCCCGGCAGTACGAGTTCGAGCGAAACAACCGGGGGAAGACCACGGTGATCGGGCGCTGGCAAGGATTCCACGGCAACACGTTCGGCGCCATGACCGTGAGTGGGATCACCTACCGGCGTCGCATCTACGGTCCGATGATGGGCCACTCGGTCAAGATCCCGCCGTGCTTCTGTTATCGCTGCGACTTTGGCCTGACCCAGGGGAAGTGCAATCTGGAATGCGCGCGGGCCCTGCGCAAGGCCATCCGGCAGGAGGGGCCAGAGAACGTCCTGGCCTTCATCGCCGAACCGGTGGTGGGCGCGGCTTTGGGGGCGGTTCCGGCAGTGCCGGAGTACTTCCCCCTGATCCGGGAGATCTGTGACGAGCAGGATGTCCTCTTCATCGCCGACGAGGTGATGACCGGCTTCGGGCGGACGGGAGCCAACTTTGCCGTGGATCACTGGAACGTGATCCCGGATATCATCGCCACGGCCAAGGGAGTGTCGGGGGGCTACACCCCGCTGGCGGCGGTGATCCTGCGGGACAAGATCATGGACCTGCTGCGGGAGAAACACAGCAACTTCCGCGGGGGCCACACCTACTGCGCGAATCCCCTGTCGGCGCGGGTCGGGATCGAGGTCCTGAGCATCATCCAGGAGCAGAACCTGATCGAGAACGTCCGCCGCATGGGGGCGCACCTGCAGGAGGGGCTCAAGACGCTCCTCGCCCATCCGACGGTGGGCGACGTGCGGGGCAAGGGGCTGATGGCCGGGGTGGAGTTCGTCCGGAACAAGCAGACGAAGCAGCCGTTCCCGGTCGAGTACAAGTTCGGCAAGCGACTCTTCGAGGAAGCCTTCGCTCGCGGGCTCGTCATCTTTCCGGGCAGCGGGACGGTGGATGGCGTGGAGGGAGATCACATCCTGATGGCGCCTCCCTTCATCATCACCGAGGCCCAGGTGAACGACCTCGTGTCGATTCTGGGCGAGGCGCTCGGCGCCGTGGAGAAGTCGCTGCCTGCCGACCTGCGGGGCTAGAACACCGAGAGGCGTTCGGCAGTTCGATAGTTCGGCTGTACCAGAACTGCCGAACAGTCGAACCGTCGAACTGCCGAACGTTGTTAGGAGGTTCATGGACATGGGTGCGCAAGTCTTCCGCGACTTCACGAAGAACTATCCGATCATTACCCGCGGCAAGGGCGTGTTCCTCTACGATCGGGCGGGGCGCGAGTACCTTGACGCCGTTGGAGGGATCTCGGTGGTAAACATCGGGCATGGCGTCCCCGAGGTCGTCGCAGCCATGCAGGAGCAGGCGGACAAGGTCGCCTTCGTGCATGGCGGCTCCTTTGCCAACGAGGCGGCCATGGCGCTCTGTGAAGAGCTGGCCACCTGGGCGCCCAAGGGGATGGGGCACATCCTCTTGCTCTCGGGCGGCTCCGAGGCGACCGAGACCGCCATGAAGCTGGCCCACCAGTATCATTTGGAGCGCGGCAAGGAGGGCAAATACCGGATCATCTCGCGCTGGATCAGCTACCACGGGAATACCATCGGGGCTCTATCCATGTCGGGGCGGACGGCCTGGCGGCGGGAGTTCACCCCGTACCTCCAGAACTTCCCAAAGATTCATCCTCCATACTGCTACCGGTGCCCCTACGGGAAGAGCTACCCCGGCTGCGGCATCGCCTGCGCCGAGGAGCTGGAGCGGGTGATCACGCTGGAGGGGGCGGAGGGCATCGCCGCTTTCATCGCCGAGCCGGTCATCGGAACCTCCGCCGCGGGGGTCACGCCGCCCCCGGAGTATTACCCCCGCATCCGGGAGATCTGCGACAAGCACGATATTCTCTTCATCGCCGACGAGGTGATCACGGGCATCGGGCGGACGGGAAAGAACTTCGGGATCGAGCACTGGGGGGTGGTACCCGACATGATCACCACCGCCAAGGCCCTGAGCAGCGGCTACGTCCCCCTGGCCGCGGTCATCCTGCACGACAAGGTGCACGATGCCATCGCCAAGGGTTCGGGCCACATGACGCAGGGCTTCACCTATTCCGGCCATCCGCTCTGTTCGGCGGTGGGCCTGGCGGTGCTGAAGTACCTCAAGAGCCACAAGTTGGTGGAGAACGCCGCCCGGATCGGCCGCCTGCTCCTCCAGCGGCTGGACACGCTCAAGCGATTCCCTATCGTGGGGGACGTCCGCGGGATCGGGCTGCTCCAGGGGGTGGAGTTCGTCGCCGACCAGGCCAGCAAGCGGCCGTTCCCACCCGAGGCGGGGGTGACGCGCCGCATCGTGGAGGCCGCCCTCGCCGAGGGAGTGATGGTGGTGGGAGGGATGAGCGGGATGATCGACGGGGTAGCGGGCGACCACATCCAGATCAGCCCGCCCTACATCTTCACCGAGGCCAATGTGGAGCAGCTCGTCAAGGCGCTCGAGGCGGCCGTTCAGAAGGTGATGCGGGAGGTGTCCGTTCAGTAAGGAGTACCCGGCCGCTCCCTATCGAAGGAAGCCGAGATACCAGGTAGTCAGCCAATCGCCGAAGAAGAGCGCCACGCCCGCGCCGAGGGCCAGAAACGGCCCAAAGGGAATGTGCTCCCGGCGGCGCAGCCGCCCGAGTCCGATCAGGGCCAGCCCGATCGCCGATCCACTGAGACAACCGACCAGGATCGTGACGATCACGCCGCGCCAGCCAAGAAAAGCGCCTACCATGGCGATGAGATTGAGGTCCCCTTCGCCCATCGCATCCTGCCCGTAGAACGCGCTGCCATAGAAGAGAACAAGATAGAGAAAGCCGGCGCCGGCCAAGGCCCCGATGATCCGGTCCAGAAGGGGAGGCTCCCCCAGGATCAGGCCCGCCAGGATGCCCAGCGGGATTCCGGGGAGCGTGATGATGTTGGGGATGGTCTGATGATCGAGATCGATGAACGTGATCACCGTCAGCGCGGCGACGAACACAAGCAAGGTGGCGGCGAGTGGCGTCACGCCAAATCGGAACACAGTTGCCACGAAGAGGAGGGCCGTGAGGCACTCGACCAGAGGATACCGCCAGGCGATGGGCTGCCCACAGGCGCGACAGCGACCGCGGAGGAGGAGGAAGCTCAGAATCGGGATATTGTCCCAAGGGCGGATAGGGGCCTGGCACGCAGGGCAGTGGGAGCCGGGGAAGACGATGCTCTCTTCCCGGGGGAGCCGGTGGATACACACGTTGAGGAAACTGCCCACCATGCTGCCGAAGAGGAAGGCGAAGATGGGAATCATGGGAGATCGTCCTTTGTCTCGAGTGTCTGCCAGGCGCCGGCTGCCAAAGGCTCGGCTGCCGGGACGAGATCGGTCATGATCCTGCCCGCTCCAGCCGACGGATCTGCTCTGTAGACTCCCGGACAGCCGCAGCATTCGGTGCCATTCCGAGTACCACGCGCCAGAGGCGAAGGCTCTCGGCGCGGTCGCCCCGCTCTTCCGCCAACATGGCTAGGGCCCGGAAGGGTTGGGCTCTATCCGGCCGGATCGCCGCCGATCGAAGGAAGTGCTGCGTCGCCTCGCCGCCGCTCCCCGACCGGGCCAGCAGGGAGCCGAGCGCCTCCTCCGCTTCGTACAGATCGGGGCGCAGTTCCAGGACCTTGCGGTAGCGTTCCATGGCCTCGGATGGCCGCCCGGCCCGATCCAGGGCGCGCCCCAGCCACAGGCCAAGATCCGCATCTTCCGGGAATCGGCCGATTCCCTCTTCACCGATGGCAACCGCCTCGCGAGGCTCGCCGACGACGAGATGGGCCATGAGCCGGGAGAGGGTGTAGTCCCGGTCTCGCGCCCCCTCGGACGCTAGCCCCTCGAAGAGTTTGAAACCGTCACGCGCCCTGCCCTGGAGGACGTAAACCAGCGCCAAGATGGTGCGTGGTCTGGGGAGCGCCGGATTCAGGCGGACCGCCTGCTCCAATGCGGCGGTGGCCCGCGGCAAATCGTTTGCCCGAAAGTAGGTGAGGCCGAGGTTGAGAGAGGGAATGGGTGCGCGCGGGGCGACCTGCGTCATGCGTGTGTACAAGGTCAGGTCGTTCCGCCACACCGGGGCATAGCGGAACAATTGCCACGGGTAGGCGATCAGCAGGAGGATCAAGCCCCCCCAGGCGGCGAGCCTCCGGAAAGGCCGCCGCCGCTCGCCCGTCGGTCCCAGCAATGCGACGAATCCCAGTGCCAGTAGGATCGACACGCCGACGGAAGGCAGATAGAGATAGCGATCGGCCAGCCCCATCTCGCGCGGCGAGAGTGGAATCAGATCCACCACGGGGCTGATCGTGACGAGGAACCACGCCGTTCCGAAGGCCACCAGCGGAGCCCGGCGCCACGACCAGATCAGGAGGGTGACGAGGCCCCCTCCGAGAAGCAGCCCGAGGGCCGGCCATAGGCTCAGGAACGACTCCGGCCGCCTCAAGGAGTAAAAGGGCTGCATGTGTGTGGGGACGAGGCTCAAGAGGACGTAACGGGCGAGGAGTTCGAACGACCCCGGCAGGCGCTGCCAGATGCCGTTCCCCTGAAGACGGTCCCCGGCGATGCTCAGCAATTGGGAGAAACGAAAAATGGCGAAGGCTACGGTGACGATCCAAAACGGGAGCGAGCGCATCAGTGCTCGACGCAAGGCTCACTCCGTTCCGCGGGGTGGTCGGGGGCGGAGGAGTGCAGCAAGTCGCTCAGAACCAGCAGAGCAGGTAGCGTGACCGCGACCTCTTTGGAGAACAGGGCGAAGGCCTGCATCGCCAAGGCCGCGCCTCCCCAGCCGATACCTTCTCGCCCCGGGGCGTCGGATCGCCGGTAGGCGAGCAAACATCCCAAGACCCCGATGCTGAGCAACAGGTCGACGCGGGCGGCCACGAAGGCCACGACCTCGACGTGCGCGGGATGCACGGCGAAGAGGAGGGCCGCCAGGAGCGCGATGTCGCGCCTTCCGCCCATCGCCAGGACGAGCCGATTCACCAGGAAGGTCACTCCGACATGGAGGAGGATGTTGGTCAGATGAAACAGGGCCGGATGCAGCCCCCAGAGCGTTGCATCCAGCGCGAGGGTCAGGGCCAAAGTTGGCCGGTAATAATGGCCTTCCAACGCCCCCGAGGTCAGCGTGGTGAAATCAGACAAGAAGAATTGGGGTAGGTTCCACAAGTCCCGGAGCTTCGGGCCCCCAAGCAGCATCACGGTGTCGTCCCAGACGAAATCATACGTGAGGCTGTTCAGATAGGTCGCGGCGGCGAGGAGCAGAACCAGCACGACAGCCCAGGACCCAACGGGGATCGCCTCACCCCGGGCCTCGCGGTTCGCGGGCGAGCCGGCGTCCGACGGTTCGGAGCTCGTCTGCAGATCGATTGTCACGCTCTCTCCGCCCTGGAATGGTCGGCCTCCCACCCTGTCGGCACGGCCCTGGGCCTTCTGGCGCGAAAGATCAGTTCGCAGAAGCCCACGTATTGAAACTCCTGAATCGCGTAGCCCTGGGCCATCAAACGCCGGGCCAGGCTCTCGTGGGTATAATGCGTGATGTGCTCGTGGGCATAGGCCCCCGGGAGAATCTTTCCGTAGATCCACTCGAGGATCCACCAGAGCCGCCGGCCATAGTCGGGTGTGCCGAGAATGAGAGTTCCGCCGGGACGAAGGACTCGCGCCAGCTCCTGGAAGACCTGCGGGTGATCCGGGATGTGCTCGATGACCTCGGAGCAGATCACGGTGTCGAACCGCTCGCTGGCAAACGGCAATGCGAAGACAGTGCCTTGCACGAGATGCCGATGCCGATCCCGGAGGAAGCGGAGCTTCGGCAGGAGGATATCCATTCCGACGGCGTCGGGCAGGTCCTGGATGATCCGTCCGGACCCGCAGCCGACGTCCAGCACCGGGCCTTGCTTCTCTCGACGAGCCGCCTCCACAAAACCCAGGACGATCCGATGCCGCGCCCGCTGCCAGTACCGTTGGAGCGGGATGGGACTATTAAAGGCGCGGTGGTCGTAGTCCATGGAGGCCACGGAGTTCCGGAGACGCCACATACGAAGCAGGGTCTTGAGAAACGCCCAGCCGAAGGCGAAGAGGTGGGCGTGGGACCGACCGGACCCGCGGGTGGAATAGTGAAACGGGACCTCCAGGATTCGCCGTCCTTGGGCGTACACACGGATCAGGATCTCCTCGAGGACATCGAAGTCCCGCGCGATGGGGGATAGGTTCTGCAGGATCTCCCGCCGGTACATCCGGTAGCCGCTCGACAGGTCGCGGATGTCCAGCGAGAGGGCCCGGGCGTAGGTCCGGTTCAGGACGTGGCTCAGCAGCCGACGGAAGACACCCATGTCGGCGCGCCCTCCGGCCACGTAGCGGGAGGCGATCAGCACCTCCGCCTCGCCCCGGTGCCGCCAGAGTTCCACAATGAAGATCGGCCGGTGCGAGCAGTCGGCGTCCATGGTGATGACCCACGGCGCCGAGGTGGCCGCGAACCCCGCCAAGAGGGCCCCGCCGTAGCCGCGCATCTGCTGCCTGACGACCCGGGCCCCACGCCGGACGGCCGCCTCGGCGGTCCCGTCGGACGAGCCGCCGTCCACTACAATGATCTCCCACGAGACTCTCAAGCTATCCAGCGTTTCTCGGAGGGCTGGCAGGAGGAGCTCCAGATTTTCCCGCTCATTCCACGCGGGAATCACAACGGCCAGCTCTGGCGAGGGGAGGGAAGAGAGCCCTTCGCTCATTGCGGCCTGCCCTCCAGAAGCTTCTTGATCTCGCGTCGGGCGATCTCGCGGACGGCTTCATTCTCAGTGCGCGCGAGCAGTTGCCGCCAGAGTTCAAGGGCGGTCTCGACGTGTCCGGTCTTTGCCTGGAGACGAATCAGGAAGCGAGGGATATAGTCGGGACGACCCGGAAGGCGGTCCGTGATGTTCCACCAGTGCAGAGCCTGCCCGTAATCGCGCAGCTCCAGGAAATAGAGACGACCCAGGTCGTGAGGAATCTGCCAGGTAGTGGGGTTGGCGGCGAACCCCTTCTCATAGATCGCGATGGCGTTGGGGTACTGCTTCACGATCGTGAGGAAGAGTCCGCCATAGACGTAGGCGTCCAGAAAGCGCGGATCCAGGGAGGTGACCATGTCCACCAATTGATAGAGCTGCGGGAATCGCTCGCCACGCTCCACCCGGCCGCCGAAATACTGCACGGTTCGAATCCAGGTAAGGTCGGCCGCCAGCCCGGTGAAACCCAACAGCGCCGGCCGCAGGATCTCCACGCGGGGGAAGAAGATCGGTTCGAGCCGTTCCGCCCCATCGCCCGCATGCCCTTCAAGCCATCGCACCGCCACAAAGGCGCCCGCCAACGCCAAGAAAGCAAGCATCAACGCCGCCGCCTGGGTCCGGCGCGCCGGAGAGATCCACGAGGTCGGGTGGCGCATGACGCTATCCCGGCTCATCGGAAGTCGCGCCGCTGAAACACGGCAATCGCCACCCCCAGGACCGCGCCCGTATAAAGGAGTCCGTACACCACCGTCAGCGCAAGCGTCCCGAGGGGGAGTGAGAGACCATCAACCACGGCGCTGCCCAGATTGAAACGGGCCAGATTTGGCAGGAGGTAATAGAGCACGGTCATGGTTGCCTTGAGCGACGGACCGCCGAACTGGGAGGCAAACTGCATGAGGTCCGCGCTCAACCGGCCGATGACAAAGATCAACAGGGTGTAGATCGCGCTAAGCGTGGGGGTGGAAAAGGTCGAGAAGAGGATGGCGAATGCCGTCAGGATGAGGAGTTCCACGAGGGTGAACCCGACGGCCAGCAGGATCCGGGGCGTCCAGTGATCCTCCAGGGCCCAGGCGAGAATGATGAGGCCGATGGCCATCACCCCGATGTTGACCGCTAGGGTGAGTCCCAGTCCCAGGAACTTCCCCACCAGGAATTCGGCTCGCCGCACCGGCTTGGACAGCAGGGAGTAAATCGTCCGCCGCTCGATCTCGCGCGAGACCAGATTGGTTCCGATGAAGACGCCGATGAAGACGCCGAACAGCGTGATGCAGGCGAGCCCAAGGTCCTTTGCGACCCGGCCCTCTCCCCCGACGCTCAACGTGACCAGCACGGCCGAGCTGCCAATCATGGCCAAAGCGAACACGAGGATGCTGTACAGGATCTTGTCGCGCACGGCCTCGATAAAGGCCATCTCGGCGATCGTCAGGATACGACTCATGACGCGGCCTCCCGGCTGGCCTCCATGAAGATCTCTTCCAGGCTGCGGCGCTGCGGGACCACCGACAGGACGCGGCTCTTCGCTTCAACCAGGATGGCGAGGGCGGCTTCCAGCTCAGTTTCTCCCCGCAACCGAAACATCACCCGACCTCTCTGGACGAAAGCGGGCGAGAGGGCCAATCGCTCCATCTCGGGCAGCAGTGCCGGTGGAACGGAGGTGACGGTGACCTCGATCGACTCCAACTCCTCGCCCAGCAGTTCGTGGATCGGGCCCGATTTCACCAGGCGCCCGCCCACCAGGATGCCGACCCGGTCGCAGATCATCTCCACATCGGGCAGGATGTGGGTGCTGAAGAAGACCGTCCGGCCCGCCGCGCGCTGGCGGAGGATGAGGTCCCGGACCTCTTTCCGTCCGATCGGGTCCAGCCCGGACATCGGTTCGTCCAGGATCAGGAGCTTCGGATCGCCGAGCAGCGCCTGGGCGAGCCCCAGGCGCTGGACCATCCCCTTCGAGTACTTTCGGATCTGCTGGCGCGCGGCGCGACGGAGGCCCACCTCGTCCAGGAGGGCGGGGACCTGATCGCGAAGCCGCCCCCGCGGCATCCCGAGCAGCCGCCCGCAATAGGTCAGGAATTCTTCCCCGGTAAGATACTCGTAAAACGAAGGGTTCTCGGGCAGGAAGCCAATCTGCCGGCGGGAGATCGGGTTTCCTAGCGGGCACCCGAGAACTTGGCCGCTCCCCGCGGTAAACTGGATCAGCCCCAAGAGCAGCTTGATGGTGGTGGACTTTCCCGCCCCGTTGGGTCCCAGGTATCCGTAGGTTTCCCCGGCCTGAATCTCCAGAGTCAGGTCGCGCAGGACGGTGACGCGCCGCCCCCAGAAACCCACACGATAGTCCTTGCACAACCCCTCGACATGAATGACCGGCTCCATGCGTCCCTCGCGGCTAGCGATCCAGTGCATTAAACCCAATCGAGCCGTGGATCGTCAAGGACTTTTGTCGTGGCTTTCATGCCTGCTCGCGAGATGCGAGACTATGCTCAGGACCCGTCGAGAGCGGCCGCCAGTTCTTCGATTGCCCTGAGAGCATCCGGGTTCAAGGGTCCGAGGCGCAAGGCCCGACGATAGGACTGAAGGGCCATAGCGTTCTTCCCCTGGAGACGGTAGAGCCTCCCGAGCTCCAGATGCGGGTCCGGTTTCATCGGATCCTTGAGGGCCGCCTTCTGCAGGGCTGCCGCGGCCTCGTCGAGCCGTTTCATCGCCAGAAGGACCAGCCCCGACCGGTAATGATAGAAGGGATCGTCCGGATCGATCGTTAGAGCTCGCCGGAAGGCATCCAGAGCTTCCCCGTATCGCCCGAGACCCTGATAGGCGAGCCCCAGGCCGGCCCAGAGACGCGGGTTCCCTGGGGCGATCGCGGCGGCAGCGAGAGAGAGGGGGATGGCCTCCGCGAACCGCTCTCGCTCCCGGTAGAAGTCCGCCAACTGGGCCAGGAGTTGAGGGTCCTTCGGTCGCAACGTCTGGGCCGCTCGGAGCTGTTCCTCCGCGAGGTCCATCATGCCTTGCGCTCTGTAGAGCTGGCCGAGGGCCTCGTGGGCTTCCGCCATGTCGAGGTTGATCCGTAGCGCCGCCTTGAAGTCGCTCTCGGCCTTGAGGACGGATCCCAGCGCGGAATACGCGCGCCCGCGATGCAGGAAGGCCATCGCATCTCGGGGGGCAAGACGCACAACCTCTTCAAACTGGCGCAGCGCCTCGGCGTGTGAGTCCTTCGCCCACAAGGCCATCCCCAGGTCATGCCGAAATTCCGCCGAACCCAGCATCCCGTCGGGGACCCCGATGAGGGGCGGAAACTCGTCCCGTTTGAAGGACCGTATCAGGCGCGCGTTCAGGTCAATCGTATCCGCGTAAAGACTCTCGGGCGCCGAGAACTCCAGGAAGGGAAGGTCATCGGTGTTCAGCAGGGCGTACCGGCTGTATCGAGCGGCATCTTCCTCTGCCAGGACGAAATCCGCCAGGATGGCCAGGGGGGAGCGGATCCCCAGCTTCGCCAGATCTTCCCTGAGGCCCGGGACGGCATCGTACCTCTCCTGCAACCGAGCGTTGTCCAAGACCCAAGGGGTCTTGGAGCCGATGAGGAGGAGATCGCCGAGGGTCGTATTCCAAATGGTGGTGTGCGGGAACACGGACCGGAAGGTCTTGACCACCATCTTCAGATCGTCGGGGAACAGGCCATACGTATGGATCCACTGACAGACGATTCCCTTGGGCGCGAGCCGTTGGGCGGCCAGCTCATAAAAATCCAGGGAAAAGAGGTTGCCGATACCCCGCATCCAGGGGTTCGACGGCTCGGAGATGATCACGTCGTATCCCCCGTCCGAGGCGAGGAGGAAATTCCGTCCGTCCGCGATGGCCAGATGGGTTTTCGGGTTTTTCAGGATTCCCCGATTCTCTTTGGTGAAGAACTCGGCAGCCTCGACGACCGCAGGCTCGATCTCGATGACGTCAATCCGCTCGATCGGGTGGAGGGCCACCGCCCCCGCCGTCATGCCGCTTCCCATGCCGATAATCAGCGCGCGCTTGGCATCGGGATGGACAAGCAACGGGAGGTGCCCCAGCATGAGCTGCGTGTGCATGTCCAGGGTGTTGCTGGCGTCCGTCTTGCCGTTGACCCGCAGAAACAGTAGTCCCCCTTGCCGGTGGACGGACACGGTCGCGCCAAGCCCATCTTTGTAATACAGGAGTTGGTCGGCGGATAGCTTCGCACGGAATCCGGCCGTGCCCAGGCTACCGAAGTAGTTCCGTCCGTAGATGGCGACGCCGCTGGCCATGAGGGTTGCGTCCCAGGCGGGGGCGAGAAACAGTGCGGTCAGCGCGAGAATTGGGGCGAGGATCGCCGCGCCTCGCCTCCATCCGGCCCAGCGGGGTGTAACAAAGAGTGCCAGGGCCAGGCAGAGATTCAACGACACCGCGAGAGTGAGGGTGGACCGAAGGCCCCACACGGGAATCAGGAAGAAGCCGGCCGCGACTGTACCGGCGATGGCACCGCCGGTATTGACGAAGTAGACCCGCCCGACATCGCGTCCCACCCGGCTCATCTCTGTAGCGGCGATCTGGATTGCGCATGGGAACGTTGCCCCCATGAACAGGGTAGGGAGAAACATGGCCATGGCGCTGATGAAGAACTGGATCGTCTTCACAAATCCCGGGGATTGAGAGATCTGGAAGGCGCGCAAGAACACCTCGGGCATTCGGTCGAAGAATGGCGTCACGAGGAGGGCGCCGAGGCCGATTCCAAGCTGCAGACATCCGAAGAAGACGGGGGTGATCCGAAGGCGTCTCGACAGGCGCGTGTAGAGGTAGCTTCCCAGGGCCAGCCCCGAGAGGAACGTCGCGAGCATGGTGCTGAACGCGTAGGTGGATCCCCCGATGACCAGGGAGAGAGCCCGAGTCCAGGCGACCTCGTAAATCATGGAAGCGGCGCCGGATATTCCCAGGCCCACAACGGTCAGCCACACGGCCGCGGCGGACCGCCGGTCGGACGAAAAAGCCGAACCGGCCGGCTCGGGATGGTCCGCAGCGGCAGCATCTGAACGGGAGACCAACGCCGCGCTCGCGAGTTGCTGCAGGTGCCGATCAAAGACGATCGCCAGGATGCCGATGCCCACATTCGCGATCGCGGCCAGCAAGAGCGTCGTTCTGACGCCGAGTGTCGGTATCAGATGGAAGCCGGCAGCATAGGTTCCCAGGACCGCACCGAACGTGTTCAGGGCGTACAACCGACCCACCTGCCCCCCCAGGAGATTCATCGAGCGAACGAAGAAGCGGCTGAGAACCGGCAGCGTCGCGCCCATGAAGGTCGTGGGGATCAAGAGGATCAGGAAGATGAGCAGAAACTGGAGCAGGCTGAAGGCGAAGAAGGACAGCCCGAAGGCCCGATGGAGGGGGATATAGATGTCTTCCGCCCGCGAAAAAAGGAAAGGGGTGATGAGCGCGTAGATCCCGATCCCGGCCTCGAGACATCCGTAGAGTCGGAGGGGGCGGGCGTTTCGGTCGGCTATCCCTCCGAACAGGTAACTCCCCAAGCCCAAGCCGGCCATGAAGGCGGCCAGGACGGTGGTGATGGCGAAGACGGTGTGGCCGAAGACCAGGCCGAGGATCCGGGTCCAGAGGACCTCATAGATCAAGCCGGTCGTCCCCGAGAAGAAGAAACACAGGGTGACGGCGGCAAAGATCTGCTTCGTCTCCTTCTCGACCCCGAAGACCGGATCGGCCTCTCGCTCCATATCCAACTCTTCCGTGAAGTGCCTTGGCCGTCTAAAGAAAATGAAAAGGGCAGGCGGGAATCCCACGCCTGCCCTCTTTCACTGTGTCAACCCGAGGTCGCGCCAATCCGACTAGGCATTCCCCTGGAAGGATCCGTAGATGCTCGAGTATCCGACCGCGCCATCGGTCCCAGTGGTCGGGGTCGTGATCGGCAGCGCGCAGGACGCCTTGCCCGTCGGGCCCTGGCTGCAGAGCGCCATCTCGCCCTGGGTCGCAGGGGTCGCCGTGCTGGCGTAGGCGGTCGAGTAAGTCCAGGCGCCAGCCCACGGATCGGTGTCCGGGACGTTGGCGTAGCCGGCCGTCCTGAGCGTCGTCGTACTTCCGGGGTTCGCGTTCTTGTCGTTCGAATAGACGATGCCCTGGGTCACGGCCGTCTTGGTGTCGGAGGCCGCGCGGGCATACTTCGACTTCTTCTGCGCCGAGAGCAGGTTCGGGATGGCGATGGCCGCCAGGATGCCGATGATCGCCACGACGATCAAGAGCTCGATGAGGGTGAAACCTTTGGCCTTCTTGAACAGCAACTTACGCATGAGAGATCCTCCTTCCGGTTCAGAGTTGACTGCCATTCCTTTCGACCTAATCCCCGGTTCAAACCTCGGACGACCTAACCTTGTTGCAGGAGTGGTGCCAGCACCAGAATTTCATCTCGCTCCGGCCGTGATTCATTCACGGCACTGAAGAATTAATAAGATAGGAGTGATGTGGTCCGGTGGATGTCTCCGGGATTTCACCTGGGAGGCAGCATTCCGATGCCCAAGGGTGATAATCATTTTCCTTGGTGACACTATTTGTCACCCTCAGGGGCGGCATGCTCCCTTTTCAAGAGAAGGGAACTCCTCCAGGAACCAGCCTTCTCTTCTGAACCGGAGCACTGTCTGGACGCATCGACTGATTCGGTCTTCGCCCTGTTCCCCTTCCACTTCGTACTGGAGGGTGGCACTGCGCTCGTCTCCGCTCAAGGCCAGAACCCACGCCACGCGCATTCGACGGGGGAGATCGCGCTCTGCCTCCGCGAACCTGGCGGCACCGGCGGTGGGGCCGCGCCGCTCGGGAAGGAGAAACCGCTCGGCTTGGGGCAGGCCGCCTTCGCTTCGGGCGTGCCAAAAACTCATCACGGCGTCCTCCGGCGACATCTGGCCGGGGTGTCTTTCGCTGGCGCAGATCCCGCGAAGGTCTGGTTGGGCGAGCGATCGAGCGCGATCGAGCGTCGTCTGTCGCTGGGCGGAATCGCCGACGCCTGCGTAAAGTTCGGCGGCGATGCGGCTCATCCGCGCCAGCAGGTACCGGTCTCCTGGGGCGAGACATCGGGCCTCTGGATGCAGGACGCGTTCGGGCGTAAAGGTGGAGACGACGCGCTCATAGGCTCCGAGGGTCTCCGCCGGAGTGCCGACCCGAGCCATCGCCTCGATCAGGCCGGCATGGTATTCGAGGTGCGCCATCGGCGCCTGTTCGACGGCGCGCCGGAAGGCGGTCTGGGCGATCTGCCAGCGCTCGCCGACCAGGGCGATTTCCCCCGTCAGGGCATAGCCGCCGGGGTTCTGGGGGGCGATCCGTATCGTGCGCTGGGAAACCTCGATCGCCCCCTGGGGGTCTCCGGAACGAAGCGTCGTCCAGGCCAGCCAGTAGTACGCAGGGAAACCCAACGGATTCAGCTGCCGGGACTGGTCGAAGCTCTGCCGGGCGCCGGGGAGATTCCCGGCGGCCAGGTCGCCGCGCCCCCAGGCGACGAGCGACGTCGCGTAGTAGCGGGTCAGGGCGAGGGCGGCGGCGACGAGCAGGACCAGGAGCAAGAGCGTCCGAGGAAGCGGGATGCCGATGCCTCGCGGTCGCGCCATCCAGAGGCCAGGGAGGCGCGCCGAGGCTATTCCCAGGATCGTCGCGGCGATCAGCGCGATCGCAGGGAAGCTCCAATCCAGGTCGATCGCGCTGTGGAGTGCGAAGGCGGTCATCGCCCCGGCCAGCGCCGCCTGCCTGCCCCGCGCGGGGTCGCCTTGAGGGAGGCGTCGGGCCGCGAGGGCAGCCCGTCCGAGAAAGAGGACCAGGCTTCCCGTCACAAGAATTCCGGCTGCCAGGCCGTATTCTGCGGCGATCTCCAGATAGAGGTTGTGCGGGTTCTCGCCGCTGATGTAGGGGAGTTGCTGATAGTGGGTGAGGGCTACCGGGAATGCCCCGGGGCCGACGCCCGCCCAGGGGTGGTCCCGGACCATGGCCCAGGTCCAGCGCAGGATCTGGAGACGCCACTGGCTGGACGTATCGGGCGTCCCGCCGTCCCCCGGCCAGAGCAGGGGAAGTAAGGCGCTCAGCCGCCACTCCAGGAAAGCGAGTCCTCCCAGGACCACCAGTGCCGCCGCGATGCCCCAGAGCGGCTGCCGCGGCCACCAGCGCTCGCGTCGAACCAGGGCCCAGAGCAGGAGGCCGGCCGCCGCGGCGAGCAGAACGCCCCGCGACCGCGTAAGGTAGAGGCCGAGCAGGGACACCGCACAGCCAAGGAGCGCCCCGCCGCGCTCGAGCCGGCACCGATCCGGTGTGAGCGTGGCCAGCGCGGCAAAACCGGCAAGGAGGAGAAAACCGCCCATCGCGTTCGGATACCCGAAGGGGCCGATGAGGACGTTGGCATAGAAACCCCCATCGTTTCCCCGGACCCACCACAGCATGCCAAGACCGGCGACCGCGAGCCCCGAGACCCAGATCGCGTCGAGGAGCGCGCGCTCGGCCCAAGAGAGTTGCAGGGCGGCCCGCGCCGCGAGGCCGCAGGCCACGAGGTATGCCAAGAGCAAGAGGAGGCTCTGGACTGTTCGATCGGGATAGATGGTGAAGACGGCCGAGAGCCCGACCAGGATTCCCCCCACCAGGAGCAAGGGCGGAAGACGCAAAGGCGGGTCGGAGTCCCGACAGAGCAGCCCCGCCGCCCCTGCCAGGGCGAGCAGAAGAACCAGGCCGGCCTGCCCGATGGGCGATCGGCCCCCCGTGGCCCACGGAAGAGCGACCAGCGTGCCGGCCAGCACGAGGACGGCAAGGAGGAGGGGCCGTTGGGGGTCAGGCGGTACCATGAGTCCGGTCGCGAATCTCCCGGTCGAGGCCGTACTTTCGGGCTCGGTACCGGAAGGAGCGGAAGTTGATGCCCAGGAGTTCGGCCGCTTTCGTCTGGACCCATCCTGTCTTTTCCAGGGCATCCCGCATCAAGGCCTGCTCCATTTCCGTGACGACCTCTTCCAGGTCGAGGCCCCCGGGGGGCACCTGCCAGATCGAGACGGCTGGTGGGGCTGAGGCTCCCCGCTGCGGCAGGCTGGGGGGGAGATTCTCCGGTCGCACCTCGTCGCTCGCCGCCAGGGCTACGGCCCGCTCCATCACGTTTTCCAGCTCTCGCACGTTGCCTGGCCAGGTATGGGCCAGGAGAACGTCTATGGCCTCGGGGGTGATGCGCATGGCGTTCCGGCCCGAGCGGGCGGCGAAGAGATTGAGGAAGCTGGCGGCGAGGAGGGGGATGTCCTCACGGCGCTCACGCAGCGGCGGCATCTCGATCGAGATGACGTTCAGCCGATAATACAGGTCCTCCCGGAAGGCGCCCGTCCGAATAAGCTGGGCCGGCTCCTTGTTGGTGGCGGCGATGACACGGATGTCGACCTCGATATCGTCCGTGCCCCCGACCCGACGGAAGATGTGGTCCTGAAGGACGCGGAGGAGTTTCACCTGGAGGGCCGGGCTCATCTCGGCGACCTCGTCGAGGAACACGGTCCCGTCTCGCGCCACCTCCAGCAGCCCGGCCTTGTGGGCGATGGCGCCGGTGAAGGAACCCTTCACATGGCCGAAGAGCTCGCTCTCCAAGAGATCTTCAGGAATGGCGCCGCAGTTGATCGCCACGAAAGACTTCCCGGCGCGCGTGGAGTTGTAATGAATGGTGCGGGCCACCAGCTCCTTGCCCGTGCCGCTCTCTCCCGTGATCAGGACCGAGGAGTCCACCTGAGCCACGCGGCTGATCAACTTGTACAGCTCCACCATGCTGGCGCTGCGGCCGATGATCCCGCGCAGCGCCGGTTCGTCGGCAGCAGGCGAAGGGGTGGAGCCGACTTTCTGCCGGGCCGCCGCCTCCGCCAGGGCGCGATGGATGACCAGCCTGATCTCGTCCACCTTGAAGGGTTTGGTGAGGTAATCGAAGGCTCCCTGTTTCATGGCCTGGATGGCAGAGTCCGACTCCGCATAGGCGGTCACCATGATCACCGGTAGGGTGAGGGCGCGCTCGCGGAGAGCGGACAAGAGGCCGATCCCGTCCAGCCCCGGCATCTTGATGTCGGAGATCACAAGGTCTAGCTCGTGACTGGTGGCCCGGGCCAAGCCAGCCGTCCCGTCAGCAGCGGTGAGGACCTCGTGCCCATCTTTCTCCAGGAGGATGCGTAAGAGATCGCGCATTCCCGGCTCGTCGTCTACCACAAGGATTCGGCTCACGAAACACCTCGAGAAGATGCGATGGTCAACTTACGGCGGCGGCGGCCTTCGCCCGCCGCAGTCGGATGCGGAAGGTACTCCCGACGTCGATCCGACTTTCGACCTCGATGGTTCCGCCCATACTCTCCAGGATCTTGCGGGCGATGACGAGACCCAGTCCGGTTCCCGAGGGGCGTGTGGTGAAGAACGGGTCGAAGAGCCGCTTCAATCCCTCCGGGGAGATGCCGCGCCCCGTGTCCCGGAAGACGATCTCCACCCATTCGACCGACGCCGATTCGTCCAAGTGTCCACGCGTCGATTGGGATTCGGGCGGACGATCGGGCCGCTCCGGCTCGATGGCGACGGTCAAGCGACCGCCATTCGGCATCGCCTGGATTGCGTTGAGGCAGAGATTCCAGACGACTTGCCGAAGCTGATCGGCGTCGGCCAGCACGAAGGTGCCGGGCACGCGTTCCACCACCTCCCATGCCGTGCTCGGATGACGCTCCCTGCTCCGATCCAGAAGGCAAAGGGTCTCCTCCAGCAGCGGCCGGACCGCGCAGGGGCGGAACAGCAGCGACTGGGGCTTGGCGAAATCCAGGAACTGGCCGGTGATGAGTTTCAGGCGGTGCGCCTCGCCCAGGACGATTTCGATGAGCTCCCGGTTCGGCCCCTCCGGGCTGAGGTCCTCGCGGAGGACTTCCACGGCGCCGCTGATCGCGGCCAGGGGGTTTCGGACCTCGTGGGCGATATGGGCCGCTAACTGGCCCAGCGCTGCCAGCCGGTCGGTCCGACGCAATTGGTCCTCCACGCGCTTGCGCTCGGTGAGATCCTGGAAGATCGCCACCAGGCCTGCCGCCTCGCCGTCGGCCCCCCGCAAGGGCGAGCAGGAGACTCCCACGGGGATCGGGAGCCCATCCTGTCGATCGAGCGTGATCTCCAGCACGGGGTTGGCCAGCGGGGCGTTGGGGTTGGCGAAGAACTCGTCCAGGGTCGGACAGGCCGCAAACGGAGTCTCCCGCCACGAACGGTCCCGCAGCGCGGCGAAGGGGTAGCCGGTGATCCGCTCGGCCGCTTCGTTGAAGGACACCACGCGGCCGGCGAGATCGAAGGTCATGAGACCGCTGCTGATGTTGGCGACGATGGCCTGGTGCAGCGTCTGGAGATTCCGAAGATCCAGGCCGCGCCGTTCCAGCTCTTGCCCGGCCTGTCGGAGCCGGTGAGCCAGATGACCGCTCAGGAGGGCGACCGCCAGGAAGGCCACCGTGTGAATCAGGACCTGGTACACGGCGTAGCCCATGGACCGGAACGGGACGAGTCCGCCTGCGAACTCCGCCGGTCGGACCAGCTGGGTCCACTCCGCCAGGACCAAGAAGGCATACAGGAGACCGCTCAGGATGCCGACCACCAGACCGCCTCGGCGCTCCAGCACGCTGGCGGCGGCAAAGACCACGAAGATGTACATGAAGGGGAAGACGGAATCGAGGCCACCCGTGTAATGCACCAGGAGACTGACGAGGGCGAGATCGAGCGCGATCTGGACCAGAGCCTGCCAGTAGAGTCGCCACTGGCTGCGCAGGGACAGGGCGTAAACCAGCGAGAGGGCGAAGGTGAGACCCAGGAGACCGTACAGGGGGGACGTGCGGAAGGGAAGACCTTCGTGCAGATCGAGAACCCCGGCCGAGCCCAGGAGCGCCGACGCCAGCAGAAGGCGCACGCCGACGAACCACTTCAGCTTGACAAGGATGCCGGCAGAGGCCTCGGGCGCGCGCCCTTGTTCATCCGGTGTGGACACTGATGCTCCCGGAAAGGAAACGGGGGCCGCGCCGCGCGGCCCCCGCAGGGTGCCAGGCCCGGTCGTCTTAATTTCCGACGACCGTCACGAGCTTGAAGATCGGAAGGTACATGGCGATGACCACGCCGCCGATCACGATCCCGAGGAAGACCATGAGCATGGGCTCCAAGAGGGCGGTGAGGTTCGCCACAGCCGTGTCCACCTCTTCATCGTAGAAGTCCGCGATCTTCCCCAGCATCGCGTCCAGGGCGCCCGTCTGCTCTCCGACGGAGATCATCTGCACGACCATTGGGGGGAAGACACCGGATTCCCGGAGCGGATCCGCGATCGTCTTGCCTTCCGAGATGGCGGCGCGCGTGCGTAGGACCGCCATCTCCACGATCTTGTTGCCCGCGGTCCGGGCCGTGATATCCAATCCGTCGAGGATGGCCACGCCGCTGCTGATGAGGGTGCCAAGGGTCCGGGTGAACTTGGCCACCGCCACCTTGCGGATGAGGACGCCGAAGACCGGAGTCTTCAGTAGGAAGGCGTCGATAGCCGTGTTCCCCGCAGCGGTCTTGTACCATGCCTTGAGAGCGAAAATGGCGGCCACGATCACGCCCGCCCCGAGGAGGAAATACTTCTGCATCAGTCGCGACGCCTCGAGGATGATCACGGTGGGCAGCGGGAGGGCGGCGCCAAACCCCTCGAACATGGCCTTGAAAGTGGGGATGACGAAGATCAGGAGGAAGACCACGACCACGAGTGCCACCGAGATGATGGTGGAGGGATAGATCATGGCCGACTTGACCTTCTTCTTCAAGCCCATGGACTTTTCCATGTACTGCGGCCAGGCGGTTCAGGATCGTATCGAGGATTCCACCCGTCTCCCCCGCCTCGACCATGTTGGCGTACAGAGACGTAAAGACCTTCGGGTGCGCCTTCAGGGCCGCGGCGAAGGTCGCGCCGCTCTCCACGGCGCCCCGGATCTCGATCAGGGCCTTCTTGAATACCTTGTTCTCCTGCTGGGATGACAGGATCTCGAGACATTGCACCAGCGGGAGCCCGGCGTCGATCATGGTGGCGAACTGCCGGGTGAAGATCACGATGTCCTTCTCCGTGACCCCCCCGCCAAATCCCGGGATGGTGAGCTCTCTGGGCTTGCCGCGCACCACGGTGGCGATGACCTGCTGGGACCGGAGCCGCGCCACCACGGCCTCTCGATTGGCCGCCTCCATCTCCCCGGTGATGGTCTGGCCCCCCCGGGTGCGTCCGGTGTAGACGAAGACCGCCATAGGTGCTTCCTCCGTTAGCGACGCGGTGTCTGGCCTTGAGACCGCTGAATCATCTGCATGAGCTCGTCCGGCATGGTCGAGGCGCCCAGCGCTTGTTCCATGGTGATCGACCGGCGGAGGTAGTGGGCGAGGAGAGACTCATTCATGGTCTGCATGCCCGAGCGCTCCTTGCCAGCCTGCATCATACCATAGATCTGGTGCAGTTTATCCTCGCGGATCAGATTGCGGATGGCCGGGTTGGGGATCATGATCTCCAGCACCATGACGCGCCCCTGACCGGTGGCCCGCGGCAACAGCATCTGGCACAGGACGGCCTCCAGGGTGAAGGACAACTGGGCCCGGATCTGCGGCTGCTGGTGGGGGGAGAACACATCGATGATCCGGTTGATCGTCTGGACGGCGGAGTTCGTGTGCAGCGTGCCGAAAGTGAGGTGGCCCGTCTCGGCGATGGTCAGGGCCGCCTCGATCGTCTCGAGGTCGCGCATCTCGCCGATCAGGACCTTGTCGGGGTCCTGGCGGAGGACCGACTTCAGGGCGGCCTTGAACGAGCGGGTGTCCGCGAACAGCTCGCGCTGGTTTACGACACACTTCTTGTGCTGGTGCACGAACTCGATGGGGTCCTCGATCGTGACGATGTGTTCGGCCTTCTCCCGATTGATCTTGTCGACCATGGTGGCCAGGGTGGTCGACTTTCCCGACCCGGTGGGTCCCGTCACCAGGATGAGACCCTTGGGGCGCTCGCACAGGTCGGCCACGACCTGGGGAAGGCCCAGCTCCTCGAAGGTCATGATCTTGTACGGGATGGTCCGGATCGCCACGGCGACGGCTCCGCGCTGCATAAAGACGTTGGCGCGGAACCGGCTCAGGCCCTTGACCCCGAAAGAGAGGTCCAGCTCCCACTGCTCCTCGAACTTCTGCTTCTGGGCCTCGGTCAGGATGCTGTAGGCCATGCTCTTGGTTTCGGCCGGGCTGAGCGGGTTCGTCCCGACGGGGGCCACGTGGCCGTGCAAGCGGATCATTGGAGGGATCCCGGTGGTGATATGCAGGTCCGAGGCCCCTTTGTCGGACATCTCCTTGAGCAGTTCGTGAAGGTTTGCCATGGATGGTTTCGCGTCCCGAGGTGGTGGCTGAAGACAGTTGGATTAGTGGCCCGTGGTGACCCGCAGGACTTCTTCCACGGTGGTCATGCCTTCGCGGATCTTCTGCAGGCCGGCCTCGCGCAGGGTCAGCATGCCGTTCTTGCGTCCCAGCTCGCGGAGCTCTATCGAGGATGCGCCTTGCAGGATCGCCTCCTTGACGTTGTCCTTGATGAGCATGACCTCGTACAGCGCGACGCGCCCCTTGTAGCCGGTGTCGTTGCAGGTCTGACACCCCTTGCCCTTGGAGGGCTTGAAGCTCTTGGCATCCTCGGGGCTAAAGCCGACGCTCATCAAGGCCTGGGGCGGCACCGCAACGGTCTCCTTGCACCCCTGGCAGATGCGCCGGGCCAGCCGCTGGGCCACGATGACGTTACAGGAGGCGGAGACCAGGAAGGGCTCCACTCCCATGTTCAGGAGGCGGCTGATGGTGCCGGGGGCGTCGTTGGTATGGAGCGTGGACAGGACCAGGTGGCCGGTGAGGGCGGCCTTGACCGCGATCTCGGCCGTCTCGTAGTCGCGGATCTCCCCCACCATGATCACGTCCGGGTCCTGCCGGAGAAAGGAGCGCAGGGCCGCGGCGAAGGTCAGGCCGATCTCGGCCTTGGTCTGCACCTGGTTGATGCCGGGCAGGTTGAACTCCACCGGATCCTCGGCGGTCATGATGTTGGTGTCAACCGTGTTGAGGCGGTTCAGCGCCGAATAGAGCGTGGTGGTCTTCCCGGACCCGGTCGGGCCGGTCACCAGGACCATGCCGAAGGGCATCAGCAGCCCGGTCTCGAAATCGGTCAGTGTCTCGGGATCGAAGCCCAGCTTGGTCATGTCGAGCTGGAGGTTCCCCTTGTCGAGGAGCCGCATGACGACCTTCTCGCCGAAGAGGGTCGGGAGCGTGGAGACCCGATAGTCCATCTCCTTGCCGGCCATCTTGATCTTGATGCGGCCGTCCTGGGGGAGCCGGCGCTCGGCGATGTCGAGCTGAGCCATGATCTTGATGCGCGAGGTGATAGCCGCCTTCAGTCGAAGCGGGGGCTGCATCACGTCGTAGAGCATGCCGTCCACCCGGTAGCGGACACGGAAGGATTTCTCGTACGGCTCGATATGGATGTCCGACGCCCCTTTCTTGATGGCGTCGGTCAGGATCAGGTTCACCAATTTGACAACCGGGGCGTCCTCGGCGGCCTTGCCCAGTTCGGCGGCGTTGACGTTGTCGTCCTCTTCCCGCAACGCCTCGACGTCCTTGTCGTCGAAACCCTTCATGATGTCCTCGACCAAGCCGGCCGAGTCGTAGTACTTGTTGATGGAGTTCTTGATGGATGTTTCCGCCGCCACCACCGGCTCCACCTTGAACCCGGTCATGAACTTGATATCGTCGATGGCGAAGATGTTGCTCGGGTCCGCCATGGCGACGGTGAGGACGTTGCCGGTGCGATTGATGGGGATGACCTGGTGCTTCTGGGCAATCTCGGATGGGATGAGCTTAATGACGGTCGCGTCGATCTCGAAGTGCGAGAGATTGATGGAGGGGACGCCGTACTGGCGGCTGAGAAAAGACGTGATGTCGTCTTCGCTGATGAACCCCAGCTTGACGAGGTTGCCCCCGATCCGCCCGCCCCCGGTTTGCTGCTGCTGGAGGGCCTGGTTCAACTGCTCCCGGGTGATCAGGGCAGCCTTTACCAACATGTCGCCTAGACGCACGGCACCAGCGGCCATGGATCTCCTTCGATGTGCCCCATGGGGGGGCAAGGGCAATCAATGCATCATTGTTTAGCGATGCTTCGTTGCTTGTCAAGGGAAATATCCCTCTCGGGCAATCCGAGGGGGTGTCGCATCGCGCCGATCGGCGCCCCACGCCCGCCCTCAGGCGATGCCTTCGGCAATGGCGTGGACCAGCGCTTGCCGGATGGCGTCCATCCGCTCGGGCTCCGTCGCCTTGTGGCCGTCCTTTTCGGTGACGTAGAACACGTCCACGGCCTGATCCACCTCGGTGGCGATCTTCGCCAGGCTGACATCCACATCGAGCCCGGACAGGGTGCTCGCGATCACGTAGAGCAGGCCTAGCCGGTCCTGGGCGCGGATGTCGATGACCGTGAACCGATCCGAGACGAGGTTATCGAACTCGACCCGGGTCTGGATCTCGTGGGCGCGCGGCAGGGGCTTGGCCAAGAGGTCGCGCCGACGGGTCTTGATCAGCTCTCGGACGGTTACCTGCCCTCGAATGACGCCGCGCAGGTCCTGAGCGAACCGGTGCCAGACCGTCTCGTCCTCGAGGGCGGCCCCCCGACCGTCGCTCACCTGGAAGGCGCGGATCATGACGCCGTCCGCCCGGCTGAAGAGCTGCGCCGATAGGATGTTGATCCCGTGGGCGGTCAGGGTGCCCACGACATTGGAGAAACGCCCGGGCGCCGCCGAGGCGCAGACCAGGACCTCCGAGTAGCCGGCCAGGGGGTACGTCGTCCAGTTTAGGGCCACCGCCTCACCCTGCCGCACCCGTTCGATCAGCTTGAGGTGTTGGGCCACCTTGACGCTGGAGGTGTTGAGCACATAGCGGATGGGCATGAGGTCCAGGTGTTGCCCGACCAGTTCGGCGCCGAACTCCCCCCCTAACTCCGCCATCAAGGCCGTCCGGAGGGTCCGGGCTCGCCGATGTTCCTCCTCCCCCTCGGGGACACCGCGGGTCAGGATGGTGTGGGTCTTGATGAAGAGCTCCCAGAGGAGTGTTCCCTTCCAGTCGGTCCACACCTGCGGTCCTACGGCGTTGATGTCCAGATAGGTGAGGAGGTAGAGCATCCTGAGAAGCTCCTCGTTCTCCACCTGCCGGGCGAATTCGATGATCAACCGCTCGTCGTCCAAGTCCCGCCGCTCGGCGATGTGCGCCATGTTGAGGTGCTGGGCGACCAGAAAAGAGACGGCGGCGATGTCTCCGGACGGTAGGCCCATCCGGGCGAGCACCTCTTCGGCGATGGTGACCCCCCGCTCCGCGTGACCGTGACCCTCCCCCTTGCCGATGTCGTGGAGGAGGATGGCGAGCTTCAGGATCTCGGGCTTTCGGAGGTCACCCGCGATCCGACGGAACTCCTGCAGGCGTGGATCCTCCGTGTCGCCCAGGGCCTCCAGGCAGTCCATGAGGACGAAGGTGTGCTCGTCCACCGTATACCGATGGTAGGCGTCGAACTGCACCAGACAGGCGATCCGAGCGAACTCCGGGATGTAGGCCGTAAGGACGCCGAGCTGGTGCATCTGGCGCAACGTCTCGGCCACGCCGCGCGGCGCCCGGAGGATGGCCAGGAAGAATCCCAGCACGCGATTCGAGCGGCGGTAGGGGTCGTCGATCAGGTCTAGGTGGCTGCGGATGGCCTCCTGGGCATCGAGGCTGAGATCGTACCCCATCTCCTGCCGGTACCAGAAGATCTTCAGCAGCCGGACCGGATCGTCCCGGAAGCAGTTCTGCTGGGCGGGGAGGATGTGGATCTGCCGGTTGAGCTCGACGAAATCGTCCCCGATGTCTCGCGCTCGCAACTTCTTCATGACGGCCTCCACCTGGGAGCCGGGCCGCTCGACGCACCGGTCGACGACCCGCCTGGAGAGCTGATGGAGCCCCCCCGCCCGGCGATAGTATTGTTGCATGAACTGCTCGACTCCGTACTTAGGACCGTCGCGGTACCCCAGGTTGTCCGCCACCGGGACCTGAATCTGGAGACTCAAGACATCGTGCTTGCCTCCCTGGAGGTAGTGAAGCTCGTTTCGCACCCGGAGCAGGAAGTCGAGATCCTGCACACACTGAGCGACCTCCACGGGCGTGAGCAGGTTCAGCGAGGAGAGATCCGTGACGTTGGCCAGACGGTGACGGGCGCGGGTGATCCAGACGGCCACGTGGAAATCGCGCAGCCCGCCCGGTCCCTCTTTGATGTTCGGCTCCTGCAGATACACCGATCCGCCGAACTTCTGGTGCCGTCGAACCTGCTCTTCCAGCTTGTCCGCGATGTACAGCTGGACTCGGCGACCGTGCAGGTTCCGCCACATGCGCTCTTGAAACTCGGCGAATACGCCGGAATTGCCGGCGAGAAAGCGGGCCTCCAGCATCGAGGTAAACGCGGTGCTGTCCGCGTCCATCATGCGGAGCGCATCGCTGAGCGAGCGGCAGCTGTGCCCGACGGTGAACCCCAGATCCCACAGAAAGTAGAGCACGTGATGCAAGACCGTCGTCACGTATTCATCCGCACGCCTCGGATACAGGAACATCACGTCTACGTCGGAGCCGGGGTTCAGCTCTCGCCGGCCGTACCCGCCAAGGGCCACGATCGCGCAGCCTTCGGTGTGGTCGCGAACGTCCCGGAGCAACAGCTCTTCCGCCAGCCGGTAGAGCTGCGAGATCACCGCGTCGACGAGGTCGGCGTGCAGAGCCACCACTTCCAGTCCGCCGGCGCCGTGGCGGTGGGCGGCCGCGATCTGGGAGCGCTCCTGCTGGATGAACTGCTTGACGCGCGGGAGGAGGGTGTGCCGTAGCACCTCCCCGTCTTGCGGCGGCGCGGCCAGGGCGTCCGTCTCCAGGGCGCTCCAGAATCGCTGGGCCACCGCGGTGTCTGGCGCGTACACCACCCCCGGAGAGGGATCGGGGGATCCCCAACGGAAAAGCCGCGTCAGTGAGCGAACCAGATCAGCCATCCTGCCTCTCGTCGGGAAAGAGTCATCGGGTTTCCATGCGCCAACCCGGAATCGTGGCCATCGGGCCGCTCTGGGAGGGCGGGGGGGCCTGGCGTGCGCGCCGGCCCGCGAACCCCTCGCGACTCTGCCATGCCGCAGGCGGAGCCTACCGTTCGGAGACGCGAGTTGCAACACCTAATTGGGCTTCGAGGCGAGGGGGGAGCGCCCATCGCGCGGCGGCTCCGTGGCCATGGATGAGTCCGGCGCCACGGAGCGATCCGCCGAATGGTGTGGGTCAGTGGGTGAAGGGAGGACGGTGGCCGAAGAATCCCGAGCCGCCGGCCGAACCGGCGCTCCCGACCAAGCCGAGAGAATAGGCGTTCTCGTCGTGCTGGCTGAGATCCAGGCCCAGCACCTCATCTTCCTCGTGGACTCTGAGGCCGATGACCGCGTCCACGATCTTGAGTAAGAGGAGGCTGCCGACGAAGGCAAAGACCATGGTCACCAGGACGCTGAGCGCCTGCACGAGGAGCTGCCCGGGATTTCCGAAGAAGAGACCGTTCCCCCCTGCGTCATTGATCGCCCTGCTGGCGAAGAGACCGGTGGCCAGAGCTCCCCAGGTTCCCCCCACGCCGTGGACCCCGACCACGTCCAGCGAGTCATCGTATCCGAGGCGGGTCTTGAGGTTACAGGCGTGAAAACACAAGATGCCGCCCACCCCGCCGATGACGATCGCCGAGAGCGGTCCGACATAGCCCGAGGCCGGCGTGATCGCCACCAATCCGGCCACGGCGCCGGAGGCCGCCCCGAGGACGGTGGGCTTGCCGCGGGTGAGCCACTCCGTCAGCATCCAGGTGAGGGTGGCCGCGGCCGAGGCGACGTGGGTGGCCACGAACGCGCTGGTCGCCAGCGCGCCGGCGCTGAGGGCGCTGCCGGCGTTGAACCCGAACCAGCCGACCCACAGCATGGCCGCTCCCGTCACGGTCAGAGGCAGGTTATGAGGAGGCATGGGCTCGGTGCCAAACCCGCGCCGCCTGCCGATCATGAGGGCGGCGGCCAAGGCGGAGACACCGGAGCTGATATGCACCACAGTGCCTCCGGCAAAATCCAGAGCTCCGAGGTTTCGCAACCATCCGCCTACCCCCCAGACCCAGTGGGCGAGCGGGTCGTAGATGAAGGTGGTCCAGAGCAGCATGAAGACCAGAAAGCCGCTGAACTTGATCCGCTCTGCGACCGCGCCGGTGATCAGGGCCGGCGTGATGATGGCGAACATCAACTGGTAGATCATGAAGGTTTGATGGGGGATGGTGGCGGCGTAGCCGGGGTAGGGCTGAAGGCCGACGCCATTCAGGCCGACCCAGGACAGGCTGCCGATCAGGCCGTGGAGGTCCGGCCCGAAGGAGATGCTGTATCCCCACAAGACCCACTGGATACTGATGACGGCCATCAGGATGAAGCTTTGCATGATGGTTCCCAGCACGTTGTGCCGTCGGACCATCCCGCCGTAGAACAGCGCCAGGCCGGGCGCGGTCATCATGAGCACCAACGCGGACGAGGTGAGCATCCACGCGGTGTCGCCGCTGTCCACCTTGGGCTGGGCCGCCGCGGGCGCGCTCGCCTGGGGAGCCGGCTCGGAACTGGCGGCAGCCGACAAGGTCGCCGTGGGCGATATCGTCTGCTGCGCGCCCGCCGGGACGACCACCATCCAACAAGCCGTCAATACCAGGGCCAGGATGTAGAGCCGGAACCTCCGGGATGGCGCCATGGGGATTCCCTCCGTGACTGGGTGGATCATCCAACGGAGAACGTATTCTTGGTATTAAGCAT
>CAVSHW010000005.1:0-32664 GCA_963727695.1 uncultured Methylomirabilota bacterium
CACCCGGGCAGGGAATGCGCGGAGCACCTCCCGATCCTCGGTGACGAGGGGGACATCCAATGCCTCAGCCAGTGCCACGTATTCGCAATTTGCATCCGTGACGATCATAGGCGGCCCTCTCGTTTTGCGCGAGTGACATAGGCTGCCGTGATGGGGCCTCCGTGGGGCGTGATCCGGACCCGCTGGATCTGCGCGAGTCGGGCGTCGGCATCCACCGGTGTTGCGGGTTGCACTGCGGCTTCCAGGATCACGATCGCCTCACGATTCACGCTATGGCACCCGCATTCGACCATGTCAACATGTCCAGGTCTTTACGAGTGGGTGGCGGTTTTCGGCGCCGTCGCCTCGCGCAGTAGCTCTAAGAATCGCGCGATCGTGGGGGCCAGGGCCTTGCCTCGGCGATGGATGATGTCGAGGGTCTGACTAGCTCCGTCATTGCGAGGGGGATGGCGGCGAGGGTGCGATTGCCCACCTCCTTGAGGATCGTCGGCTGAGGGAGGATGCTGACGCCTGCGCCCACCGAGATCGCCTGCTTGATGGTTTCGATGTTGTCGAATTCCATCACGACCTTCGGCCGGTATGATACTGCCGGAGGCACCGATCGACCGCCTTGCGGATGCGTAGGCTGGCCTCAAAAGCCACGAAGATCTCCCCATGCAGGTCGGCGGCTGTGATGAGGCGCCGGCGGGCCAGTCGGTGGCTCGGATGGCAGACGAAGACCATGGTCTCGGATCGCCAGGGAAGAGAAATGAGCGATCGGTTCTTGGGCGGATAGGAGAGGATGCCAAGGTCGGCCTCATCGTTCAGGACCGCCTCGACCACCTTGTCCGGGTGGAGGTACTCCAGGCGGACGCGCGCCTGGGGAAACAACGACATGAAGCGCTGCGTATGGTCGCTCATGATGTGGATGCCGACCGAGTAGATCGCCGCGACGCGGACGATGCCGACGACCTGGGTACGCGGTGAGGCGATGGAGCTGCGGAGGCGGTCAAACCCATCGAGGAGCTGCTGGCACCCCTGGTAGAACTGCTGCCCATCGGGCGTCAGCATGAAGGGGCGCTTGCTGCGGTCGATGAGGAGGGCGCCCAGGTCGGTTTCGAGCTGCTGCACGGCCTGGCTGGCAGCCGACTGGGACACCTGATTGAGGGCGGCGCCTTGCGAGAAGCTGTGCAGCCGGATGATATCGCAGTAGAGTTTGAGCACATCCAGATTCATATCGCATATGGTATAGGATAAGTAAACCTTATGCAAAGTATATTTCACGTTCCATATAACTTATCTTGACGTCTTCGTTTTAGATTGAGACACTCCGGCCACGAGAATCCGTCTGGGTCCGCCTGCCGAGACAGGCAGCCCCGTATGGTGTAGGAAGTGACCTGGTAGGTGAAAGGTAGGGGAGCGAGGATGACGGTGTCGGGTTTTCCAGAGCCTCAGGGACTGTACGACCCCCAATACGAACACGATAGCTGCGGGGTCGGATTCGTGGTGGATATCGCGGGGCGCAAGTCGCACCGCATCGTCAGCCAGGCGCTGACGGTGTTGAAGAATCTGCTGCATCGCGGGGCCTGCGGCTGCGAGGCGAATACCGGCGACGGGGCCGGGATTCTTCTCCAGTTGCCCGACGCCTTCTTCCGGCGTGAATGCGCGCGGCTTGGTGTCACGCTCCCCCCTCCCAAGTACTACGGCGTCGGCATGATCTCGCTTCCGACCGATTTTGACGAGCGCATCGGGTGCCAGGCGCTGCTCGATCGCATCGTGCGGGAGGAGGGGCAGGTCCCCCTGGGGTGGCGCGACGTCCGCACCGACCACGGCTCCATCGGCGAGAGCGCCAGGCGGAACGAGCCGGTCGTCCGCCAGGTGTTCATCGGCCGGGGCGGGACGATGCGCGATGCGGCGCAGTTCGAGCGGACCCTGTTCCTGATCCGGAAGCGGGTGGAGAACGGGGTGCTCACAAGCGGACTCAAGCAGAGGGAGTACTTCTACGTCGGGAGTCTCTCCTGCAACACGATCGTCTACAAGGGGATGCTCTCCGCCGACCAGATAGAGGCCTACTTCCCCGACATCACCGACCCCGCGGTCGAGAGCGCCCTGGCGCTCGTCCATCAGCGCTTCAGCACCAACACCTTTCCGACCTGGTCGCTGGCGCATCCGTTCCGCTATCTGGCCCACAACGGCGAGATCAATACGCTGCGCGGAAACATCAACTGGATGCGCGCCCGCGAGCGGCTGTTCGAGTCGGACCTCTTCGGCGAGCGGATGCGCGATCTGCTTCCGGTCATCCGCGAGGGCGGCAGCGATTCGGCCATGCTGGACAACGCGCTCGAGATGCTGGTGATGTGCGGCCGCTCGCTGCCCCACGCGGTGATGATGCTGATCCCCGAGGCCTGGAGCGGCCACGAGAGCATGAGCGCCGAGAAGCGGGCGTTCTACGAGTATCACTCCTGTCTGATGGAGCCGTGGGACGGCCCGGCTTCCATCGCCTTCACCGACGGCACCATGATCGGCGCGGTGCTGGATCGCAACGGGCTCCGTCCGTCCCGCTACTACGTCACCAAGGACGGTCTGGTGGTGATGGCCTCGGAAGTCGGCGTGCTGGATATCCCGCCCGAGGAGATCTTGGTGAAAGAGCGGCTCCACCCGGGGCGCATGTTCCTGGTGGATACGGCCCAGGGGCGGATCATCGACGATGCCGAGTTGAAGGCGCAGATCGCTCGAGAGCAGCCCTATGGAGACTGGCTGCGGCAGCACCTCATTTCCATCGCGGACCTTCCGGCGGCGCCGGTTCAGGGGCCGGACCACGAGACGGTCCTGCGGCGGCAACAGGCGTTCGGCTACACGCACGAGGATCTGCGCATCCTGATGGCCCCCATGGCGACCAGGGGGGAGGAGCCGATAGGCTCCATGGGGACCGACACATCGCTGGCGGTCCTCTCGGATCGTCCCCGGATGCTGTACGACTATTTCAAGCAGCTCTTCGCCCAGGTGACCAACCCGCCCCTGGACGCCATCCGCGAGGAGCTGGTGACCTCGATGGAGAGCACCATCGGGCCCGAGGGGAACCTGCTCCGCCCCGAGCCGGAAAGCTGCCACCAGATCACGATTCCCTCTCCGATCCTGAGCAACGAAGAGGTGGCCAAGCTCCGCAACATCATGGCGCGCGGGTTCCGCTCGATCACCTTGCCGATGCTGTTTCCGGTGGCCGAGGGCGAGACGGGCATGGCAAGGGCGCTGGAGGCGCTCTGCCAGAAGGCGAGCCAGGCGATCGAGCGGGGTTACAGCATCGTGGTCCTCTCCGACCGGGGAGTGGATCTGGAGCATGCGCCGATTCCGGCGCTGCTTGCCACGGCGGGCGTGCACCATCACCTGATCCGCAGGGGGACGCGGACCAAGGTGGGACTGGTGATCGAGACGGGCGAGGCGCGCGAGGTGCACCACTGCGCCCTCCTGATGGGCTACGGGGCGGGGGCGATCAACCCCTATCTGGCCTTCGAGACGCTGGACGACATGATCCGCCAGGGGCTGCTGCCGGAAGACATGACCCACGACAAGGCGGTGAAAAGCTACGTCAAGGCGCTGAACAAGGGGATCCTCAAGGTCATCTCGAAGATGGGGATCTCCACGATCCAGAGCTACTGCGGCGCCCAGATCTTCGAGGCGGTGGGCCTGGATCAGGCATTTGTGGATCAGTACTTCACCTGGACGGCGACCCGGATCGGGGGGGTCGGCCTGGAGGTCATCTCCGAGGAGTGCATCCGCCGGCATCGCCGCGCTTTTCCGGACCGCCTGACGGTGAAGCCCGACCTGGAGTGGGGCGGCGAGTACCAGTGGCGGAGCGACGGGGAGAACCATCTCTTCAACCCCGACACCATCTTCAAGCTGCAGTACGCGACGCGGACCAACCAGTACAAGCTCTTCAGGGAGTACAGCGACCTGGTGAACGACCAGAGCGCTCGGCTGTACACGCTGCGCGGTCTGCTCGAATTCAAGTTCCCCGAACAGCCGATCCCCATCGAGGAGGTCGAGCCGGTCGAGTCGATCGTCAAGCGGTTTGCGACGGGAGCCATGTCGTACGGCTCGATCAGCCAGGAGGCGCACGAGACCCTGGCCATCGCCATGAACCGGTTGGGGGGTCGGAGCAATACCGGCGAGGGGGGCGAGGATCCTGCGCGATTCGCGCGGGACGCGAACGGGGATTGGCGGCGCAGCGCCGTCAAGCAGGTGGCGTCGGGCCGGTTCGGCGTGACCAGCGAGTATCTGGTCAACGCCGAGGAGTTGCAGATCAAGATGGCCCAGGGGGCGAAGCCGGGCGAGGGGGGGCAGCTCCCCGGCCACAAGGTCTATCCCTGGATCGCCAAGGTCCGGTATTCGACGCCGGGGGTGCAGTTGATCTCGCCGCCGCCGCATCACGACATCTATTCGATCGAGGACTTGGCCCAGCTCATCTACGACCTCAAGAACGCGAATCCGGAGGCGCGGATCAGCGTCAAGCTGGTGGCCGAGGTCGGCGTGGGCACGGTCGCGGCCGGCGTGTCGAAAGCACACGCGGACGTCGTGCTGATCAGCGGGCATGACGGCGGGACGGGCGCCTCGCCGCTGACCAGCATCAAGCACTCAGGGGTCCCGTGGGAGCTGGGCCTGGCCGAGACGCAGCAGGTGCTGGTCCAGAACAACCTCCGCGACCGGATCATCGTCCAGACCGACGGACAGCTCAAGACCGGGCGGGACGTCGCGATCGCCGCACTGCTGGGTGCGGAGGAGTTCGGATTCGCCACGGCGCCGCTGGTCGTGATGGGCTGCGTTCTGATGCGGGTGTGCCACCTGAATACCTGTCCCGTGGGTGTGGCGACGCAGGACCCCGAGCTTCGCAAGCGATTCACCGGCAAGCCGGAGCACGTCGTGACCTTCTTCCGGTTCATCGCGGAAGAGGTGCGCGAGTTCATGGCCAAGCTCGGTTTTCGCACCATGGATGAGATGATCGGCCGGGCGGACCGGCTGGACATGCGGAAAGCGATCTCGCACTGGAAGGCGCGCGGGCTGGACTTCTCCCGGATCCTCTACCGGCCGGAGGTGCCGCCGAACGTGGCCGTCCGGCATGTCCGGCCCCAGGACCACGGCCTGGGCAACGCGCTGGACCATCAGCTCATTTCCCTCTGCCGCGACGCGCTCGAGCACGGCTCGCCCGTGTCGCTCACTCTCCCCATCCGGAACGTCCATCGGACCGTGGGAACCATGCTGGGGAACCAGGTGACGAAGCGGTACGGGGCGCGGGGCCTGCCGGAGGACACCATCCGGATCAGGTTCGAGGGTTCGGCAGGGCAGAGCTTCGGCGCCTTTCTTCCCCGCGGCATCACCCTCACGATCGAGGGAGACGCCAACGATTACTTCGGCAAGGGGCTCTCCGGCGGCCGGCTGATCGCCTTCCCGTCTGCCGCTTCGTCCTTCGTCCCCGAAGAGAACATCCTGATCGGGAACGTCGCGCTCTACGGGGCGACGGCGGGCGAGGCGTTCCTGCGCGGGATGGCGGGGGAGCGGTTTGCGGTTCGCAACAGCGGAACACATGCGGTCGTCGAGGGTGTCGGGGACCACGGATGCGAATACATGACCGGCGGCCGGGTGGTGATCCTCGGGGAGACGGGTCGGAACTTCGCGGCGGGGATGAGCGGGGGGGTCGCCTACGTGCTGGACGAGGGGGGGGACTTCGAGCGGCGCTGCAACCAGGGGATGGTGGACCTCGAACCGCTCGACGCCGAGGCGGACATCAGCCTGGTGCGGGACCTCATCCGGAAGCACGCGGAATACACGCAGAGCGCTCGGGCGATCAAGGTCCTCGCAAACTGGGACCGGATGCTTTCCAAGTTCGTCAAGGTCATGCCGCGGGACTACCGACGCGTCCTGCTGGCCCAGGAGAAGGCGCAGCGTGAAGGGCGAGAGCCCTTGTGGGAAGAACTGTTGGGGGTGCAACGTGGGTAAGCCGACCGGGTTCCTGGAAATCGAGCGCGAGATGCCGCAACGGCGGTCCGTCGAGGAGCGGGTCCGCGACTACCACGAGATCTATCTGGCCCTGCCCGAGAACACGCTGCGCGCCCAGGGGGCGCGCTGCATGGACTGCGGGGTTCCGTTTTGCCATCAGGGCTGCCCCTTGAAAAACATCATCCCGGACTGGAACGACCTCGTGTACCGGAACCAGTGGCGGGGGGCGCTGGATCGCCTGCTGGCCACCAACGACTTCCCCGAGTTCACGGGCAGGCTGTGTCCGGCCCCGTGCGAGGGATCCTGCGTCCTCGGGATCAACGCCAAGCCGGTTACGATCAAGCAGATCGAGCTGGAGATCATCGAGCGCGGCTTTCGAGAGGGATGGGTGAAGCCCGAACCCCCGATGGTTCGGACGGGAAAGAGCGTGGCGGTGGTGGGCTCCGGACCGGCGGGCCTGGCGGCTGCGCAGCAGCTCAATCGAGCGGGCCACCGGGTGACGGTCTTCGAGCGGGCGGATCGCATCGGGGGCCTGATGCGCTACGGGATCCCGGAATTCAAACTGGAGAAGCACATTCTTGATCGGCGTCTCAAGCTTATGACGGCCGAGGGGGTTGTGTTCCGGACGGGGGCAAACGTGGGCGCGGACATTCCGGTGGAGACCCTGCGCCGCTCGTTTGACGCCGTCCTGCTGGCCGGGGGCGCCACACTGCCCCGCGATCTCGGCGTGCCCGGACGCGATCTCGATGGGATCCATTTTGCCATGGAATACCTGCCGCTGCAGAACCGGCGCTGTCTGGGAGACCTCATTCCGGAGGAGCGCTTCATCTCGGCGCGCGGGAAGCGCGTGGTGATCATCGGCGGCGGGGACACCGGGGCGGACTGTCTTGGAACTGCGCACCGGCAGGGTGCGGTCTCGGTCCACCAACTGGAACTCTTGCCGGCCCCCCCGCAGGAGCGCGCTGCGAACAATCCCTGGCCGCTCTGGCCCAATATCTTCCGAAGCTCCTCGGCCCACGAAGAGGGCGGGGCGCGTGACTTCTGCGTATCCACCAAGCGGTTTTCCGGGACCAATGGCACGGTGGAGAGACTGCACGCCATCCGGGTGGAGTTCGAGCCGGATGGGAAGGGGGGCCAGCGGATGCGCGAGATCCCTGGCAGTGAGTTCGAGATCCCGGCCGACCTGGTGCTTCTGGCCATGGGGTTCCTGGGTCCGGAACGGAACGGGATGCTGTCGCAGTTCGGCGTGAGCATGACCCCCCGGGGGAACGTCGCGGTGAACGACGACAAGATGACCAGCGTTCCCGGGGTGTTCGCCGCCGGCGACATGGCACGCGGACAGTCCTTGATCGTCTGGGCTATTGCCGAAGGCCGCCAGGCTGCGCGCGGCGTCGACCGGTTCCTGATGGGCGCGACGAATTTGCGGTGAGCGCAGCAGGGGATCGGGAGACGGGGGGACGGGGAGATCGGGAGCGGGGGAGCAGGGGAGCAGGGGGGCAGAGGCGCAGAGGGCGGAGAGCAGGGGGGAAAGACAGAGGTCAGAGATCAGAGGACAGTAAAGGATGGAATTGTCGGACTCTGACACGGTTCTTCTCGGGAGATTAGAGTAGCAACAGATCCGGCGCGACGGCTTTCAACATCGTGGAGTATCGGCCGGACCTTCGCCCGGTCGGGCGGGCGAAGGCGCGGGCGTTTCTTTATCTCGCGGATGGGGAACGGGCGAGGAAGGCACACATGGCCGAGACTGCCGACATTGTCATCATCGGAGCGGGAATCGTCGGATGCAGTCTTGCCTACCACCTGGCCCTGCAGGGCGCCTCCGGGGTGGTGATGCTGGAAAAGGATCTGATCTGTTCGGGCTCCACCGGGAAGTCCGCCGGAGGCATCCGACAGCAGTTTGCCACGGAACTCAATATTCGACTTTCGCTGGAAGCCATGCGGATGTTCCGGCGCATGCCGGAGGAACTCGGAGTCGATCCGGGTTTTCGGCAGGTGGGTTACCTGTTTCTGGCGTCGACGCCGGCAGAGATGGCCCTCTTCCGGACGAACGTGGAGTTGCAACAGCGATTCGGGGTTCCGGTGCAGCTCCTCGGCACGGAGGAGATTCGCCGCGCTCGTGCCATACCTTCGCCTCGATAATGTCCTGGGGGCTGCCTACTGCCCGACGGACGGGTACGCGGCTCCCTACGAGGTGACCATG
Organism: uncultured Methylomirabilota bacterium; assembly: GCA_963727695.1. Taxonomy (GTDB): domain Bacteria; phylum Methylomirabilota; class Methylomirabilia; order Methylomirabilales; family 2-02-FULL-66-22; genus 2-02-FULL-66-22. The sequence continues at coordinate 8,171 of CAVSHW010000005.1, forward strand.
GGGTATGCGGCTACGGCCCGGCGGCTCGGGGTCAAGATCCACGAGCAGCGGGCGGTAACGGGAATCTTGCGGCAGGGCGCGCGCGTGCGGGGAGTGGAGACTGCTTCTGGCCCCATTCACGCACCGGTGGTGGTCAATGCCGCCGGTGCCTACGCGGGACTGGTGGGGGATCTGGCCGGGGTGCAGGTCCCGGTCCGCCCCTACCGTCGCCAGCTCTTCACCACGGGGCCGCTTCCCGAGTTTGCCGCCGAGCCGCCGCTCACTATCGACTATCACCGGAACTGGTATTTCCGCGGGGAGCTGGGAGGCTGCCTGCTCTCGGGACCCAAAGACGAGGAAAGCACGTTCAACACCAACGTGGACTGGGATCACGTTGCCTTGAGCGTGGAGCAAGCGCTGGTGCGTCTGCCGATCCTCGCCGAGGCGGAGATCCATCGGGGCTGGGCGGGTCTGTACGAGATCTCGCCGGACAGCAACGCCATCCTGGGCCCGGTCCCCGAGTTGGAGGGGTTCTTCGTGGCGGGGGGACACAGCGGACACGGATTCCAGCACGGACCGATCACGGGAAAGCTGGTGGCGGAGTTGATGCTGACGGGAACGAGCAGCATCGATATCAGCGCGCTCTCGATCGAGCGGTTCCGGACAGGAAAGATCGTGCTGGAACCGATGACCGCGCACCAGGCGTGAACGTTCAGGGTTCAACGTTCAGCGTTCAACGTTCAGCGTTGGGATTGTGGTGGCGAAACATGAACCTGGAACCCGGAACCTGGAACGGTGAACGGCGAACAGTGGACACCCGGCTGATCATCGCGGCCAGCGAAACCGACGCAAATCTGTTCTATGCCACGCGGTTCCTGGCGCCGGACGCGTTTGTCTTTGTTCTCACCCCGACGGGCGAGAAGGTCCTCCTGATGTCCGATCTGGAGGTGGACCGGGCGCGCGCCCAGGCGGCGGTGGACACGGTTCTCCCGATCCGGCACTTCGAAGAGCGCGCCAAGGCGTCGGGCGTGGAGCGCCCCGGGGTCCTCGACTCGGTCTGCGCGTTTCTTGCGGAGCGGGAGATCCGAAGCGTGCGCGTGCCGGGGAGTTTTCCCATCGAGTACGGGGATGGGCTGCGGGAGCGGGGCGTCGCGGTCCAGGTGCGACGGGAGCCGTTCTTCGAGGAACGCTTGCTAAAGACCGCGGACGAGGTGGAGGCGATCGCTCGGGCCATGCAGCGAACCGAAGCCGCGATGGACGCGGCGATCGGAGCGATACGCGAGGCGGAGGTTCGCGACGGCGTCCTCCGGTGGCGCGGGACAACCTTGACTGCCGAGAGGGTGAGGCGTCTGATTTCCATGACGCTCATCGAGGATGGCCTGCTTGCCCAGCACACCATCGTGGCATGCGGAGAGGCGGGCTGCGATCCCCACAACGAGGGGAGCGGACCCTTGCGCGCCGGAGAATCCATCATCATCGACATCTTCCCGCGCGACGAGGCGAGCCGATACCACGCCGACATCACCCGGACGGTGGTGAAGGGTCGCGCTTCTGATATGCTGCGGAAGATGTATCGGGCCGTGGCTGCGGGTCAGGAGCGGGCATTTGCGCTGCTGCGGGATGGATCGGATGGCGAGGCGATCCATCGCGCTGTCCAGGACACGCTCGAGCGGCACGGGTTTCAGAGCGGCGAGGTGAACGGGCGGATGCAGGGGTTCTTTCACGGGACCGGGCACGGCCTGGGACTAGAGGTTCACGAGTTGCCACGAATCTCGAAGCTTCCGACTACCCTTAAGTCTGGGAATGTGGTAACAGTGGAACCTGGGCTGTATTATCCCGGGATCGGGGGAGTGCGGATCGAGGATGTGGTCGTCGTGACGGAAACCGGGTGCGCAAACCTCACGAGGTACCCAAAGGAGCTGGAGGTATAGATGTCGGATCTCCGATTTCGACAGTTCCGGATGAAAGTCTACGCACGTCTGTGCCCCTCGGCCCTCGTGCCGGCGGAGCGGGAAGAGTTCGCTCGCCTTCTGGATGGAGGGGACGAAGACGGGATGGAGGGATTCTTCCGGCGTGTCCCCTTGGACGCAAAGCTTACCCAGGTACTGCACATTCTTCGAGAAGCTCGGGAGCTGGGGGATCGTCTGAACGTCCTAGACAGGACGGTTCCGACGCTTCCCTATCCTGAGATCTCCGAATGCTATCGACGTCTGCTGACCCTCGGTGAGCAGGTCGGGGACCTTGAGGCGCTCGGGGCGCTGAAGTAGCTTTGAATCAAATTGACGTTCTCGCCATGGGTAAGTATAATCCGTTCAGAAGTAATCGCGACTGAAATGGTCGGCTATTTGAGCTGACGGCGAAGCCAATAGTAACCGCATGAAAATAGGCGACTTGACAGGCAGGGCCGAGAATACAATGAGCACCATCTAACACTGTGAAGGAGGAAGGGTTCGATGATCACCGTCACTTCCCTGGCCGCGGAAAAGATCAAGGGCATCAAGACGGCTCAGGCCGTTTCGGAAGATACCGGCTTGCGCGTGCGGGTCGTAGCAGGCGGCTGTTCCGGTTTTCAATATCAGTTGGCGTTTGACAGTCCAGAGACGGGGGATCAGGTGTTCGAGACGGATGGGGTGAAAGTCGTGGTGGATCCCGAGTCTTTCCAGCACCTGAACGGGACCGAGATCGATTACGTGGATGGTCTCACGGGGGCCGGCTTCACGATGAAGAATCCAAACGCCAAGGAGGGCTGCGGCTGCGGGTCGAGCTGCGGGCCGAGCTGCAAGTAGGGCGGGCCGCGTCGGGCCAACCCCGACCTGCTGGTGGATCGGGCGTTGGGGTGTTATAAGCGGTCTGGGGGCACAACAGGGGACGAGGCCATGACGAGTCCGTTGTCGATCCAGCCGGGTGAAGCGGGCCGGAGCAGCGAGAACGAGGTTGAAGAGGTCGAGCGGGGGATCCTGCTGACATCGCTCGACAAGATGGTCAATTGGGCGCGCAGGTCGTCCATTTGGCCGGCGACCTTCGGGCTGGCCTGCTGCGCCATCGAAATGATGGCGACAGGCGCCGCCCGCTTCGACCTGGCGCGATTCGGGGCCGAGGTCTTTCGGGCGTCTCCCCGGCAGGCCGATCTGATGATCGTGGCGGGGCGAGTCAGCCGGAAGATGGCCCCTGTCCTGCGGAAGATCTACGATCAGATGCCCGACCCCAAGTGGGTGATCGCCATGGGCGCCTGCGCGTCGTGCGGTGGGGTGTTCAATACCTACACGATCGTCCAGGGGGTGGATCAAGTTGTGCCAGTGGATGTGTACGTGCCGGGATGCCCACCGCGTCCCGAACAGTTGATTCACGGGATCATGCTCCTGCAAGAGAAGATCAAGAATGAAAAGCATTCTCGAAAGGATCTTATGAGCTTCCCATGGGAACCATCTGATTCTTAATGCAGTTTTACCTCGATCATCCGATGAGAGGAGCTTGAAGGGGCGATGACTGTCGAGACAGAAGACCTGACTGCCCAGCCCGACAAGCGGCGAGAGCAACGCGAGAGCGTGGTCATCCGGTTTGCCGGGGATTCGGGTGACGGAATGCAGCTCACCGGCATGCAGTTTACTGCCGAATCGGCTCTGGCCGGAAACGATGTTGGGACGCTGCCGGACTATCCTGCGGAAATCCGGGCACCCGCAGGCACCCTGGCGGGAGTCAGCGGGTTCCAGCTCAACTTCAGCAGCCTCGACATTTTTACGCCCGGCGACAACCCAGACGTCTTGGTGGTGATGAACCCGGCTGCCTTGAAGGTGAACATCAAGGACCTCAAGGCGGGGGGTCTCCTGCTGGCCGACCAGGACGGATTCGATCAGGGCAACCTGAAGAAAGCCGGCTACGACTCCAATCCGCTGGAGGACGGCTCTCTCGGCAAGCACCAAGTGGTCACGGTGGACATGACCGGCCTCACGCTCCGCACGCTGGAAGAGCTTAAACTCTCCAACAAGATTGCGGCCCGATGCAAGAACTTTTTCGCGCTGGGGTTGTGCTCCTGGCTCTACAGCCGGCCCATCGAGCCCACGGTCAAGTGGATCGAGGAAAAGTTCAAGAAGACGCCCGAGCTGGTGGAGGCGAACGTTCGGGTCTTGAAGGCGGGGTACCATTTCGGCGAGACCACCGAGATGTTTGCGGTGCAGTACGAGGTCAAGCCGGCCCGGATCGCCCCCGGAACCTACCGGAACATCACCGGCAATTCCGCCCTGGCCCTGGGGTTGGTGGCGGCCGCTCGAAAAGCGGGGCTGCGGCTCTTTCTGGGAAGCTATCCCATCACACCGGCGAGCGACATCCTGCACGAGCTCGCCCAGTACAAGAACTACGGCGTGTACACGTTCCAGGCCGAAGATGAAATCGCCGGGGTGTGTTCGGCCCTGGGGGCCGCCTTTGGCGGCAATCTCGGGGTGACGACGAGCAGTGGCCCCGGCATTGCCCTGAAGCAAGAGGCGATCGGTCTGGCGGTGATGGTGGAGTTGCCGCTGGTCATCTGCAATGTGCAGCGGGGAGGCCCCAGCACCGGACTTCCAACCAAGACGGAACAGGCGGACCTCTTCCAGGCTATTTTCGGACGGAACAGCGAATCCCCGCTGCCCGTCATCGCCGCGTCCACGCCCGCCGACTGCTTCGCGATGGCCTACGAGGCGGCGCGCATCGCCATCAAGTACATGACACCGGTGATCCTTCTCACGGACGGATATCTCGCCAACGGCGCCGAACCGTGGAGCATTCCCCGCTTCGAAGAGCTGCCGCCGATTCCGGTCAGCTTCCGCACGGAGCCGGAAGGCTTCTTCCCGTATGCGCGAGATCCGAGTGACGCTCGCCCGCCCCTGGGTCCGCCCGGGCACCCCTGGGCTGGAACACCGCATCGGCGGGATCGAGAAGCAGGACATCACGGGCAATATCAGCTACGACCCGGCAAACCACGAGTTGATGACGCACTACCGGGCGCGCAAGGTGGCGGCGGTGGCTCAGGATATTCCGCCTACCACGATCCACGGCGAGACGAGCGGAGAACTTTTGGTGATCGGATGGGGCAGCACGTACGGCTCGATCACGGCGGCGGTAGAGGAAGCGCGGGCCCAGGGAATGAGAGTTTCACACGTCCATCTCCGTTACTTGAATCCCCTTCCCCCGGACCTGGCGGGGATCCTCCGGGGGTTCAAGAAGATTCTGGTGCCGGAGATGAACATGGGCCAGCTCCGCATGGTGCTGCGGGCGACCTATCTGGTCGACGCCGTCGGACTGAACAAGATTCAGGGCCAGCCGTTCAAGGTCTCGGAGATCGTCGAGGGAATCCGACGAGCACTGGAGGGGTAAGATGAGCGACGGGGCGTTGGCCGCGGCACCCAAGCTGACCCGGCGGGATTTCGTGTCGGATCAGGACGTGCGCTGGTGTCCGGGCTGCGGCGATTATTCGATCCTGGCGCAGATGCAGCGGATCATGCCGGAGCTGGGCCTGCCGCGCGAGAAGTTCGTCTTTGTCTCCGGGATCGGATGCTCCAGCCGGTTCCCGTACTACATGAACACCTACGGCTTCCACAGCATCCACGGTCGCGCCACGGCGATCGCCTCGGGCCTGAAGATCTCGCGGCCCGAGCTGTCGGTCTGGGTGGTGACCGGGGATGGGGACGGTCTCAGCATCGGAGGGAACCATCTGATCCATGTATTGCGGCGGAACGTGGGGCTGAAGATCCTGCTGTTCAACAACCGGATCTACGGCTTGACGAAGGGCCAGTATTCGCCCACGTCGGAGCTGGGCAAGGTGACCAAGTCCACGCCGATGGGCTCCCTGGACTACCCCTTCAACCCGATCGCGGTCGCCATGGGTGTGGATGCCAGCTTCGTGGCCCGCAGCATCGACGTGGAGGCGAAGCAGCTCCAGGATATCCTGCGGCGAGCCTACGAGCACCCCGGCGGCGCCTTCATCGAGATCCTGCAGAACTGCAACATCTTCAACGACGGCGCCTGGGACTCGCTGACCGACAAGGCTACCAAGGCCGACACGACGCTTCTTCTGGAGCACGGCAAGCCGCTCCTGTTCGGGAAGAACCGGGAGAAGGGGATCCGCCTGGGAGCGAGCAATCGCCTCGAAGTGGTCACCCTGGGAAATGGGATCGGCGAAGCGGATATCCTGCTCCACGACGAGACCAACCGACCCTTGGCCTACATGCTGGCCCACCTGGAGCACCCGACCCCGATCGGCGTGTTCCACGCCGAGGTGCGACCGAGCTACGAGGATGCGATGGCGAATCAGGCCGAGGCGTCGCGCAAGAAACTCGGCGAGGGGGACGTCAACGCCCTGCTCCGGCGGGGTGAGACCTGGGTCGTGGAGTGACCTCGCCGCACCCGGCACGCACATGACACGCGAGACCCGCATCCGGTTGATCCAAGCCTGCCAAGCGATTGTGGGAGCCGACGGGGTCATCTCGACCACGGACGAGCTCCGTGTCTACGAGTGCGACGCGCTCACCACGCGCCACAAGGCGATGCCGGAGCTGGTGGTGCTTCCGACGACGACCGACCAGGTGGCGGCCATCGTCCGGCTGTGCGCCGCCGAAGGGGTGCCCATCGTTCCCCGCGGCGCGGGGACCGGCCTGTCCGGTGGGGCGATCCCCAGCGCGGGAGGGGTCCTGATCGCCCTCACCCGGATGACACGCATCCTCGAGATCGACCCGGTAAACCGGACGGCCACCGTCGAGGCCGGCTGTATCAATCTGGCGATCAGTCGGGCCGTGATGCCGCACGGCTTCTTCTTTGCCCCGGACCCGGCCAGCCAGCAAGCGTCCACCATCGGGGGGAACGTGGCGGAGAACGCGGGCGGTCCCCACTGCCTGAAGTATGGCGCGACCACGAACCACGTCCTGGGGGCAACGGTCGTGTTCCCGGATGGAGAGATCGTGCAGCTCGGCGGCCGCATGGCGGATCGTCCGGGCTACGATCTGCTCGGCGTCTTCGTGGGATCGGAGGGGACCCTCGGCATCTGCACTGAAGTAACGGTGCGTCTCTTGCCGCTTCCCCAAGCCGTGAAGACCATCCTGGGTGTGTTCCGAAGCCTGGAAGACGCGAGCGACGCGGTTTCGAGCATTATCGCTCGCGGGATTATTCCCGTCGCGCTGGAGATGATCGACCAGGAGACGACCCGGGCCGTCGAGGCATATGCGAAGGCGGGATACCCGGTGGACGCGGGGGCGGTGCTGCTGATCGAACTGGAGGGCCCCGCGGCGGAGATCGCCGCCGAGACGATCGCGGTCGAGGCGGCGTGCCGGGAGCATCACTGTCTCGACGCGAAGGTGGCGAAGAGCGACGAGGAGCGGGCGCTGCTCTGGAAGGGGCGCAAGTCGGCGGCGGGCGCCTTTGGACGGATGACCCGAAACTATTACCACCAGGATGCCGTGGTGCCTCGGACGAAGCTGACGGCTGTCCTCAAGGAGATCGCCGAGATCGGGTCGCGCCACGGAGTGCGGGTCCCCAACGTCTTTCATGCGGGAGACGGGAACATCCACCCGTTGTTGTGCTACGACGATCGCGTGCCCGGCCAGTACGAGCAGGCGATGGCCGCGGGCGACGAGATCATGCGGTGCTGCATCCGGGCGGGGGGGACGGTGAGCGGCGAGCACGGGATCGGTCTGGAGAAGCGCGAATATCTTCGGCTGATGTACACCGAGGATGATCTGGCGGCCATGCAGCGGATCCGCCACGTGCTGGATCCGACCGGCCGCTGCAATCCCGGGAAGATCTTCCCCGAGGCCGAGCCCGGGAGGGCTGCGGCATGACGGCGGCGGGGACCGGGGGAGGAATTCAGGAGCGACTCCGCACGCTTCTCGGGGCCGATGACGTCCTGACGGGCGCGGCGGCTTCCCGATACCGGCTGGGTGACCGCGAGCCGGGTGCAGCGGTGCTTCCGGACGACGAGACGGAGGTGTCGGCTGTCCTGGCGCTGGCATCGGAGAGCGGGCTGGGGGTCGTCCCCTGGGGGGGCGGAAGCCACCAATCGCTGGGGAACGTCCCGAGCCGGTACGATGTGGCTCTGGATCTTTGTCGGCTCGATCGGATCTTGGCCTACGAACCGGGGGACTTGACGGCGACGGTCCAGGCGGGAATTCGGATCGACGCCCTGCACCGTCAGGTCGGAGACCAGGGGCAGATCTTTCCCCTGGATCCACCGATGGCCGGCCAGGCCACCCTGGGCGGAGTGCTGGCGGCCAACCTGAGCGGGCCCCAGCGTTGCCGGTACGGCACGGCGCGCGACCTGGTCTTAGGAGTCCGCGTGGCGCACGCGGACGGCACGATTACCAAGGGCGGATCGCGCGTGGTGAAGAACGCCACCGCCTACGATATCACCAAGTTGTATATCGGCTCCCACGGGACACTGGCCGTGATCCTGGAGGCCACGATCCGACTCCACCCCCGTCCGGCGGCGGAGCAGGGGTGGTGGCTCGAGGGGGCGCAGATCGAGGCGTGCCAAGAGGCGGCGTTGCGTGTCGTGGGATCGCACCTCGCGCCCCAGCGGGTGGAGATTCTCGACGAGGGCGGGGCCAAAGGTTGCGGCTGCCCGTCGCAAGGCGCCACCCTGGCGGTCTCTTTTGCGGGTGTGCCCGAGGCGGTCCGGGAGCAGGGGGTGGTCCTGACCCGGATAGCCGCGGAGTCGGGGATGCGGGCGACCGAGATCGCCAATCCGACTCAGACTTGGCGGCGTCTGCAGGACTTTCCCTGGGGCGCGAGCGAGACGGGGAATCCCGGATGCCGTGCCACCTGGAGGGGAAGCGTCCTGCCGTCGGACTGCGCCAAGGCGGCCCGCGCCCTTCACGAGACGATGCGTCACCTCGCCGGAGGGGGCGTGGCGATGACCGTCTCGCACGGAACACTCAGAGGCAGGTCGATTGCCTCTGGGCTGGAAGCCCTGACCGACGGCCTCGCGGCGGCTCGACGGGCGCTGGAATCGCTGGGGGGCTTCCTGGTCCTGATGGACGCACCCCCGCCGGTCCGGACGGCCCTCGGCGTGTGGGGACCGCCGCCCGCAGGGGTCAACCGGATGCGCCAGTTGAAAGAGGCCTTTGACCCGAAGCAGATCCTGAACCCCGGCAGGTTTGTGGATGGGATATGACGACCTCCTCGCCTCTTCTCGCGGATAGCGCAGAGGAGCATGATTCACTATCGAGCTTGGCCGGCCGGCTCGGGGTGCCGCACCTGGCGGACTGCGTCCACTGCGGTCTCTGTCTGGCGAGCTGTCCGACCTATCTCACGACCGGGGTCGAGATGTCTTCGCCGCGGGGGCGGATCGCGATGGTGCGCGCCTTGGGCGAGGGGCGGGGGGGATTCAGTCCCGAGTTTGTGCGGCACCTGGATCAGTGCTTGGGATGTCTGGCGTGCCAGACGGCCTGCCCGTCGGGCGTGGTGTACGGGCACGCGCTGGAGGAGGCGCGGGAGGTCGTCGAACACCAGTATGACCGTCCTCCGGCGGACCGAGGCATGCGCTGGCTGCTGGTCCACCTGTTCCCGTATCCTCACCGCCTGCGCCGGGTGCTGTACGGACTCTTCTGGTATCAGCGGCTGGGGATCTCGCAAGTAGTCCGGCGGACGAGACTCCTCTCGCTCTTTTCGAGACGGCTGGCCCGGATGGAGGCGCTGTTGCCGCCGGTGCCGCGACCAAGCGACTGGCGGTCGCTGCCCACGGTGACCGCGGCTGTCGGGATGCAGCGCGGGCGCGTGGGCTTGCTGACGGGATGCGTGCAGCGCTTCCTCTTGCCTCACCTGAATCAGGCCACCGTGCGGGTATTGACCGCGGCCGGGTATCAGGTGGTCACCCCGGCGGAGCAGGGCTGCTGTGGGGCGCTTCACCTGCACAGCGGCGATCTGGCCGAGGCGCGTAGGCTGGCCAAAGCCTTGATCGCGACGTTCGAGCGGGATGCCGTAGACTTCGTCGTTGTCAACGCGGCGGGGTGCGGGGCCGCCATGAAGGAGTATGGCCATCTCCTCGCCGATGAGGTCGAATGGCACGATCGGGCGGAGGCGTTTAGCGCCAAGGTCCGCGACGTCTCCGAGGTCGTGGCGGGGAGGTCCTGGAATGGAAGCCTGCGTCCCCTCCCGATCTCGGTGACGTATCACGAGGCGTGTCATCTTGCGCACGCCCAGGGGATCCGGACAGAGCCACGCAGTATGCTGCGCGGGATTCCAGGCCTCCGGCTGGTCGAACTGACGGAGTCGGATGTCTGCTGCGGGAGCGCGGGGATCTACAACCTGCTCGAGCCGGAGATGGCCGGCCGGCTCTTGACGAGGAAGGTGGATCGGATCCGAGAGGCGGACACCGATTTCGTGGCGGCGGGCAATATCGGTTGTCTGCTACAGATTCAGCTTGGCTTGCGGCAGGCCGGGTCGAGGACCCTCGCGGTTCATCCGATTGAACTCGTGGACTGGGCGCTCCACGGTATGCCCGGGGGAGAGCCGAGAGCCTGAGCAGCGCTGGCGCTATTTTGAGCAGCCTGGGCGAAAGCGGGTTTTTCAGCAGCCTGCTAGAGCTGAGAGCCGAGGGAAAATTCAGAGACCTTGAACGCTGACTTGAACGCTGAACCTTGAACGCTGAACCCAGAAAGGAGACAACCATGCCGGCAGAAGTTGGACAGGCCGCACCGGATTTCACTCTGGTCGGAACGGATCTCAAGGCGGTCAGCCTGAAGGATTTCGCCAAGAAGCACGTGGTCCTCGCGTTCTACCCCGCGGCGTTCACCGGGGTCTGCGAGAAGGAGCTGTGCACCTTCCGGGACGCCCTGAACGATTTCGTGGGCGCCAACACGGCGGTGGTGGGGGTGAGTGTCGATTCGCCATTCGCGAACAAAGAGTTCGCGGCCAAGAACGGGCTGAACTTCCCGCTCCTGTCCGATCTCACCCGGGACGTCATCCGGAAATACGATGTCGTCTTCAACGATCTGGCGGGAGTCAAGGGCTTCACCGTGGCCAAGCGATCGGTCTTCGTGATTGACCGGTCCGGGACCGTCCGGTACCGCTGGGTGGCCCCCGAGCCGAAGGTCGAGCCGAACTATGTCGAGGTGGCGGCGGCGGTCAAGAAACTCGGGTGACCCCCTATGGCGACCCCTGCGGATTCGCCTGAGGAGCCTCCATGTTCAGCGAGTTGGCCAGGGGGTTGGCGACAACCCTCAAACACATCTTTCGAAAGCCGGTGACGGTCGCGTATCCGGAGCGGCGTCTGCCACTGGCCCCTCGCTATAAAGGGCGGCACTTCCTCGTCCAGGACGAGGATGGACTGGAGCGCTGTGTCGGGTGCGAGCTGTGCGCCGTGGCCTGCCCGGCCGATGCGATCTATATCGAGGCGGCGGAGAACACCGACCAGCATCGGGTCTCGCACGGCGAGCGCTACGCCAAGGTCTACAAGATCCACATGCTCCGCTGTATCTTCTGTGGAATGTGCGAGGAGGCCTGCCCCGAGGACGCGATCTTCATGGGCAAGAACTATGAGTTGGCGTCCTACCAGCGGGACGATTTCGTGTATGGGAAGGAACGGCTGATGCTTCCATTGCGGGAGGCAGCCAAGCAGCGGCCGGAGCTCTTGCAGCCGGGAACGGGCCTCGGGATGGGGCAACAATACGAGACGGCTGGCAGCTTGCCCGTCGCCGGGACCCAGCAAGGCGGCTCGCCTTCTTGTTGAGTGAAGGCTTGCGGGCGTGGCTTGGGCGGTGGACTCCATTCTCACCTCAACTCGAATTGGGAAGTTGCTGTGGGGCAGAGGATGGGGGTGGCAGGGACAAAGGATCGGAACTCCTTACAATCTTTAGACACAGCGTATCCGAAACTATTTTTCTTGCCAGTTCCTCCTTCTCCGCCTAGAATGCCGAGGTTTTGCGGTCGGACGGCGATTCGCTCCGGCCGAACCGGGATCAAAGAAGTAGGGGCAGATGGGCCCCGGTGAAGCTGCAAGAGCAGCAGAAGGGAGCGGCTAGAGATGGCTGAGAGCAAAGTACAGAAGGTGGCTCGCCAGGGCACTGCGCGGAAGTCGGTCGGCACCTGCCAGTGCGGTGGCGAGCTCGTCTGGGCCCAGGTGGTCATGACCCGCCCGCGCATGATGAAGGTCTGCGAGAAGTGCGGCGTCTTCCACGAGAAGGAACAGGGGGAGTAACAACCCCCGCGCGACTTCTTCCTCCACATTCTGTCTCACGCCTGTCACGACCGGTGGTCGTGGTGTATTGACAGGTGCGCAGGGAGAGTCTTCCAGACGATCCTCACAGCCCCAGAGGCCAAATGGCTTCTGGGGCTGTTTGTATTTCGTGGCGGCGATGAGCTCCCGTTGGGGACGTGACGAAGGAAGAGGCAATTTCTCCGAGATCCCCCGAAGGCTTCCTGAGCAGCAATCGCCGTTAATTTTGGACTCCGCACAAATTCCTCTTGACATTGCTTTGCCGCGGACTATTTTTACTCTATAGAGGCAGTATAGTAGGGATATAGTGAAAATCCGAGTATGCCGATGAAGCGAATGGAACGACTTTCCGGATGGTCTTGGGCTTCATAGAGTTCCATTCTACGAGGCGGACCAGCGGTGGGGGAGGAGATGGCACTCAAAATCCTTGTGACGATCAAACGCGTCGAAGATCCCGAGTCAACGATCAGCGTGAGGCCGGATGGAGCCGGGATCAGGACGGAGGGTCTCAGCTACAAGATCAACCCGTTCGATGAAATCGCGGTCGAGGAAGCGCTGCGTCTCAAGGAACGGCATGGCGGCGAGGTCGTGCTCGCCTCGATCAGCGGGGGCGAGTCGATAACCGAAGTCCGCACGGCGCTGGCCATGGGGGCTGATCGCGGCGTATTGGTGAAGCACGGCGAGCCGCTCGATCCGGGAATCGTTGCGGCGCTGCTTCAGAAGGTCGTCGAGCAGGAGAAGCCCGACCTCGTCATCCTAGGCAAGCAATCGGTGGATGACGACCAGAACCAGACCGGCCAGGTGCTGGCCGAGAGACTCTCGTGGCCGCAGGCCACCTTCGCGTCGAAAAAGGAGAACCTGGAGAGCGAGGCGGAGAAGAAAAAACTCCCCGGCATCGTGGTCGATGCCGACGGCAAGTGCATTCGGGTGGTGCGCGAGGTGGACGGCGGTGTGGAGACGCTCGAGCTCGACCTGCCCGCAGTGGTAACGGCCGACCTGCGGCTCAACGTTCCACGCATCACCTCGCTCCCGGGGATCATGAAGGCAAAGAAGAAGCCGGTAAAGGAGATTGAGGCGGCCAGCCTCGGCGTCGACCTCAAGCCCACGGTGGTGGTGAAGAGGCTCCTCGATGCCGAGAAGCGCAAAGCCGGGGTGAAGGTTGCCGATGTGAACGAGCTATGGGCGAAGGTGCACGACGAGGCCAAGATCCTCTAGTGCCTTTTTGGGAGCGAGCCATGTCCAACGTCCTTGTCGTTGCCGAGCAGTCGCACGGTCACATCAAGAAAGCCTGTCTGGCCGCCCTCGGAGCAGCTCGTACGCTGGCGACGCGCACCGGCGGCCGGGTGTCGGCCCTCGTCCTCGGCCATGGCGTAGGGCCCGCGGCCGCGGAGTTGGCCGGCTTCGGCGTTCAGGTGAAGCTCGCCGACGCGCCGGTGCTCCAGCACTACCTCGCTGAGAGCTTTGCGGTAGTCGTCGCGGACGCGGCAAGAGCCGATGGCGCCGAGTGGATCGTCGCCGCCGCCACGGCCCAGGGAAAGGATCTCCTGCCTCGTGCTGCAGCCAAAATGGGCGCGGCCTGTGCCACCGACGTCATGGCGATCGTCGGCGAAGGAGCCAACGTGCTGCTCCGGCGCCCGATGTGGGCCGGCAACGTCATTGCCGAGGTCGAGCTGACCACGCCCGTGAAGGCGTTCACCATCCGAGCCAGCGAATTCGCGGCCGCGCAGAAAGAAGGCGTCGGCTTGGTGACCTCGATCGCCGTCACCCTCGACGGCCCAGCGCTCAAGACCCGCTTCGTCGAATTCGACGAGGTAAAGAGCACTCGACCGGACCTCACCGAGGCGCGCATCGTCGTCTCCGGTGGCCGCGGGACGAGGGGCGACTTCAAGCCGATCGAGGGGCTCGCCGACGATCTCGGCGCGGCGGTGGGCGCGAGTCGGGCCGCAGTGGACGCCGGTTGGGCCCCGAACGACTGGCAAGTCGGCCAGACCGGGAAAGTGGTGGCGCCGGAGGTCTACATCGCGGCTGGCATCTCCGGATCTCTTCAACATCTGGCGGGCATGAAGGGGTCCAAAGTGATCATCGCGATCAACACCGATCCGGAGGCTCCGATCTTCCAGGCGGCGGATTACGGGCTCGTCGCGGACCTATTCGAGGCGATTCTGGAGCTTCGAAAGAAACTGAACACACGGGCATGATGGCAAGCAGAGCGAAATACCTTCTGGACCCTAGGCTTACGGCGGCACGCGTGTAAGAGGAGACATCGACATGGATTTCTCGTTGACCGATGAACAGAAGATGCTCGTCAATGCCGTCCGCCAATTCATCCGCAGTGAACTGAAGCCGCTCGAGGACGAGATCGAGACAAAGGGGCAGCTCGACCCGGCCAAGGCGAAAGAGATCTTCCAGAAGTCCAAGGAGCTCGGCTTCTACGCCATGAACATCCCCGAGGAGTATGGCGGCGGCGGGCTGTCCGCCGTGGACACCATGTTGGTGGAGGAGCAATTCGGCCACACCACCGACATCCTGATCCGGCGCGCCTTCGGCAACGTCTACGAGGCGCTGCTGGTGTGCAATGACGCGCAGAAGGAACGCTGGCTGCTGCCAACGGTGCAGGGTGAGCGAACTTGTTCGATCGCCATCACCGAGCCGGGTGCCGGCTCCGACGCGGCCGGCATCAGCACCCGTGCCGCCAAGGACGGCTCCGGCTGGTTGCTCACGGGGCAGAAGCACTTCGTCAGCGACGGCGAGTACTCCGATTTCTTCATCGTGTCCGCGGTGACGGACCCGGACAGCAAGCCGAGAGGGATCTCCCTGTTCCTCGTCGACAAGGCTGCGCCGGGCCTCAGCGTCGGCCGAAACCAGGCGATGATGGGGATCGGAGGGACCAGCCATCTCGAGCTGTTCTTCGACAAGGTGAAGCTTGAACCCGAGAACCTCCTCGGCCAGGAGGGACGGGGGCTGCGGATCGCGCTGGAGACGCTCGGCCGTGTTCGCCTGGCGCAGGTCGGCGCCCGGGCGGTCGGGAAGGCGACGCACGCGCTGAACCTGATGATCCAGTACGCTCGCGACCGGAGGCAGTTCGGCAAGCCGCTCGGCGACTTCCAGATGGTTCAGGCGATGATCGCCGACAGCGTCATCGAAGTCAACGCGGCGCGGCTGCTGCTGCATCGCGCAGCCTGGGAGATCGATCAGGGGCGCGACGCCCGCGACTGGATCTCGATGGTCAAGGTTCACGCCGCCGAGACCTTGGGACGGGTAACCGATCGCGCCGTCCAGGTGTATGGCGGCATGGGATTCACCAAGGAGCTGCCGATCGAGCGGTATTACCGGGACTCGCGCGTCTACCGGATTTTCGACGGCACGTCGGAGATCCACCGCATCCTGGTGTCGCGCGGCGCGCTGAAGTACGGCGACCTCCTGTTCGACGTGCGCACCTAACCCGCTGCCTTTCTCTTTCGGAGACCGAGCAATGATCATCGACAAATTCATGACTGCGGACGCGGCGGCAGCATTGATCCAGGACGGCGACACCGTCGGCCTCATCGGCGGCGGCGGCGGGCTGATCGAGGCAACCTGTCTGTTCTCCGCGATCGAGCGGCGGTTCCTGGCGACCGGGTTTCCCAGGAACCTGACCCTCGTCCACTCGCTGGGCATCGGGGACCGCAAGACCAAGGGGATGAATTGCTTCGCTTACGAGGGGATGGTGAAGCGCGTGATCGGCGGTCACTGGGTGTGGTCACCGCGAATGCAGGAGCTGGCGAAGAACGAGAAGATCGAGGCGTACATCCTTCCCGGCGGCGTGATTGCGCAGCTCTATCGCGAGATCGGCGCCCGGCGACCGGGTCTGTTCACGCACGTGGGCCTCGGCACGGTGGTCGATCCGCGCCACGGCGGTGGGAAGATGAACGCGCGGGCCCAAGAGGATCTCGTCGAGGTAGCAGTCGTGGGAGGA
The DNA here is from genome assembly GCA_963727695.1 of uncultured Methylomirabilota bacterium. Taxonomy (GTDB): domain Bacteria; phylum Methylomirabilota; class Methylomirabilia; order Methylomirabilales; family 2-02-FULL-66-22; genus 2-02-FULL-66-22. Next base: position 24,283 of record CAVSHW010000005.1, read on the forward strand.
CAGGAGTACCTTCGCTACAAGCCCTTCCCGGTGAACGTCGCCTTGATTCGCGGATCGTTTGCGGATGCGCGCGGCAACATCGCCTTTGATCAGGAGGCCGCCAACCTCGAAGCCTATGCCGTCGCGCTGGCCGCCCACAATTCGGGCGGCAAGGTCATCGCCCAGGTCCGCACGGCAGTCGATGTGGGCACCTTGCCGGCGCGCGCGGTGCGTGTGCCCGGGGCGATGGTTGACGCCGTGGTGGTCGATTCCAGCCAATCAATGAGCTACGACCTCCAGTACGACCCCACGATCTCCGGAGAGCGGCGAGGACCCGTGGACGGTCGAGCTGCCGCAGCCGTTCACGGAGCGTCAGGCAATCGCCCGTCGGGGCGCGGCCGAGCTCGTGGATGGCGCGGTCATCAACTATGGGTTCGGGATTCCGGACGCCGTCGCCAGGGTGGTTGCGGAGCGCGGCGATGCCGACCGGTACTACCAGACGGTCGAGCACGGGACGTACGGCGGCAATTTACTGTCGGGCATGCTTTTCGGCTTCGTCCGGAATGCCTCCGCGATGATCGACGCCCCGTCGCAATTCGACTTTTACGCCGGCGGTGGCCTCGACATCTCGTTTCTCGGTTTCGGAGAATTCGACGCGGCCGGCAACGTCAACGTTTCCAAGCTTCAGGGCGTGACGGTGGGCCCCGGCGGCTTCATCGACATCGCGCAGAACGCCCGCAAGGTGGTGTTCTGCGGCACGTTCGACACGAAGGGCACGAAGATCGAGACCGGGGACGGGCGACTCCGCATCGTGCGGTACGGCGAGGTCCGCAAGCTGGTGAAGCAGGTCGAGCAGATTACCTTCTCCGGCCCGCAGGCTATCCGTCGCGGACAGGAGGTCGTGTACGTGACCGAGCGTGCGGTGTTCCGCCTGACTCGCGAGGGAGTGGGGCTCGCCGAGATCGCGCCGGGCGTTGACGTGAAACGGGACGTGCTCGATCGGATGGACTTCATGCCGGTGATCCGTCAGGACCCCGTCGTCATGCCGTCGAGTTACTTCACGGCCTGAGGGGCCATCGTGCCTCCCTGCGCAGGGAATCAAATGGCAAGCCGCTACGCAGCGATCGGGAACCCGATCGGCCATACCAAGTCGCCGCTCATCCACTGGCGGGGAATCCGGCCAGAGACGCGGGCACTGATCCAGAAGATGTCCGGGCCCCTGGTCTGAGAACTCTCGAAACGAAAGGGAACTTGATCGTGGATCTCGCACAGGCAACGCGGCCCATCATGTGGAATATCCATGCCGCCTGGGTGATGTACGCCCTGTTCGGCGTCGCGCTGGTGGTGTTCGCCGCCGGCGTGTGCCGGCGTGTCGTGGTGTGGCGCCAGGGGAAGGCCGATGACGAGCGGCTCAGCGATTGGGGAAGGCGGCTCGGAATCCTGATCAAGGAAGTGCTCCTTCAGCAGCGGGTCCGCGGCTCGGCGGTACCGGGATGGTTCCACAGCCTCATCTTCTATTCCTTCGTCGTCCTCGTGGTCACAACCTCGGTCGTGGGGCTGGATTACGACTTCGGCACGAGCTTGTTCAAGGGATGGATCTACGTGCTCCTCACCCTGGGGGCTGACGTAGGCGGGGCGTTGATCTTGGTCGGGGTCGTGATTGCCGGCGCGCGTCGCTACGTGGTCAGGCCGAAGACTATCGAGACGGCGCTCGACGACTCATGGGCCTTGCTGCTGCTCGCCCTGCTAGTCCTGACGGGTTTCGCGGTGGAGGCGCTTCGCATCGCCGTGCTCGGCGACCGATGGATGTATTTGTCCCCGATCGGGTGGGCGCTGAGCGAGGCATTCACCGGGATGTCGCGGGAGACCGCGGGCGCTGTTCACGTGTGGCTGTGGTGGCTTCATGCCGTGCTGGCGATGGCGTGGATTGCGAGTATTCCGTTCACGAAGTTCTTCCACCTGTTGGCCCTGCCCAGTAACGTGTTCTTTGCCAAGCTCGAGCCCCGTGGAGCACTGAAGCGCGTCGACATCGAGGCGATCATGACCGCCGACGATTTCGACGAAGCGACCCTTACCCTCGGTATCGCCAAGGCTGGCGACTTTACCTGGAAACAGCGGCTGGATGGCGATGCATGCATCTCGTGCGGACGATGCGAGGAGGTGTGCCCTTCGTTCCAGGCCGGAGAGCCCTTCTCGCCCAAGCGGTTCGTGCATGCGGGCCGCGACCTCGTGGTCGACTGCGCTCGAGGTGCCAAGGGCGACGGCGACGACCTGCTGATCGGGAACAAGCTCGACGAACGCTTCATCTGGTTTTGCCGGACCTGCGCCGCGTGCATGGAGGTGTGCCCCGCCATGATCGACCACGTGGACACGATGGTGGAGGTGCGCCGGAATGAGCTGATGATGCAGGCCAGGGCGCCCGTCGAGGCCACGCGGGCGCTAAAGATGATGGAGTCCCAGGGCAACCCCTTCGGGAATCGGAGCCTGCGTGCCCAGTGGATCCATCAGATGAAGGTCCGGGTGGTGCCGCCGGGCGGCGACGTCGACGTGCTCTACTGGGTCGGCTGCCTCAGCACGTACGACCAGTCGAAGCAGAAGATCGCCGCCGATGTGTTCACCCTGCTGGAGCGCTCGGGGCTCACCTACGGCGTCCTCGGCGCCGACGAGACCTGCTGCGGGGACCCCGCTCGGCTGCTGGGCGACGAGCGGCAGTTCCAGGAGATCGCCAAGGCGCAGGCCGCGGCCATCCAGGCCCGGACCTTCCGCACGCTGTTGGTGAGCTGTCCGCACTGCTTCAACGTGCTCGCCAACGAGTATCCACAGTTCGGGGCGAAGCTGAAGGTTGTCCACCACTCCCAGTTCTTGCAGGAGATGGTCTCGAGCGGCGTGGTCCGGCCCTCCACGCCCAGCAACGAAAAGATCGTCTACCACGACCCCTGTTACCTGGGCAGGTACCAAGGGGTCTACGAGAGCCCGCGCAAGCTGCTGGAAGCTATCCCTGGCGTCGCCGTGACCGAGATGGCCGATTGCAAACAACGGAGCTTCTGCTGCGGCGGGGGAGGTGGACACTTTTGGATGGACCTCAAGGTTGAGGGAGCACAGCGGGTCAACAATCTCCGCGTCGACCAGGCCCACGAGGCCGGCGCGGCGGTCATCGCCACGGGCTGTCCCTACTGTCACCAGATGCTTGACGACTCGGTGAAGCTTCGCAACCTGGACGCGCAAATGAAGGTGGTGGACATCGCGACGCTCTTGCTCGACAGCGTCGAAGAACGGAAGCCGACAGCAAGCCAGAGCGGTCGGTGATTATCGTGAGACGTGCCAAAGATTCTCCTTGACATTGGGCAGCGATTGACTATTTTATCTCTATAGAGTCATTATAGTTTCGATATAGGGCGCAGACGAAAATGCCGAATGCGGTAAAGACCAAGAAGACCATCGTATACGAGATCGTAAAGAGGAGGATCATCAACCACTCCTTGAAGCCTGGTGAGCCAATCAATGAAATTGCCCTCGCCAAGGAATTGAAGACGAGCACGACGCCCCTCCGAGAAGCGCTGCAGCAGCTCCAGAAAGAGGGCTTCATTGAAAACGTGCCGGGGCGAGGCTCGTTCGTCTCTAGGATCTCTACTCAGGATGTTCGGGAGCTATTCGAAATCCGAGAGATCCTCGAATGCGGAGCGATCAAGAAAGTCATCTCCCAGGGACTTGTGCGCGAACAACGCGCTCTGGCGATTCAAAAGGAGTTCAAGTCGTCGGAAGGGGAGAGCCGCCCGAGGTCGCGAAGCTACTTCACGCCCGGCGACCAGATCCACCTCTTTGCTATTGAGTGCCTCGGTAACAGCCGTCTGTTCGAGTATTACCGGGGGCTCCACGAGCACATCGAGCGCATGCGCCTCTATTTCTTCTTCAGCCACTCCCACGAAGAACGGGCCCAAGAATCGTTCAAAGAGCACCTGGAAATCATCGATGCGATTCTCGCCTGCGACGCAGATCGCGCCGAGCGAGCGGTGCGAACCCACCTTCGAAACTCCATTGACTATTTGGGGCGGATCACCTAGGCAGGGCCGGGGCCAAAGGAGTGAATCATGATCCACGTGATTAGCAAGATCGAGAGGCCAAGTAAGGAAGCGGTCGAGCAGTTTCGACATCTAGGCGCAGCAACCGTGCATGAGGCGTCTGGCCGGAAAGGGGCAGTCGACTCGGCCATCAAACCGATTGCGAAAGGTGTGCGGCTTTGCGGTCCGGCCTTTACCGTCCAGTGCCATCCGGGCGACAACCTGATGCTCCACAAGGCTCTGGAGCGAGCCCAACCGGGCGATGTCCTGGTGGCCACCGTCGGGGGATGTTACGACGGCGGATACTGGGGCGGATTGATGGGCACTTCGGGACTGGCGAGACAGCTCGGAGGCCTGGCCATCGACGGATGTGTTCGCGACTCTGCCGAGCTCGTCCAGATGGGGTTCCCGATCTTTTGCCGCGGATTCTCCATACGGGGAACCGTGAAGAACGTTCTCGGCCTGATCAACCACCCCACGATCTTCGGGGGCGTCCTCGTGCGGCCAGGCGATCTCATCCTCGGGGATGACGACGGTCTGGTCGTCGTCGAGCGAGCCGAGATAGGGGCCGTGCTGGAAAAGTCGCGCAAACGAGTGGAAGCGGAAATCAAGAAGGCGGAACAGCTTCGAGCCGGCATCTCGAGCGTCGAGCTGAACAAGCTCGGCAAGGTGTTCGAGGCGCTCGGGCTCATTGAGGAATGAGTGCTATGCCTACCATCACCGAGGGACACCTGAAAGCAGTCGTCGTACAGATACTCAAGGGCTATGGTGCTGCCGAGGATGAGGCTCCGCTTGTCGCGGAAAGCCTCGTCCGGGCCGAAATGCGAGGCACCGATACCCACGGCCTGCCCTACCTCAAGCTTCTGGTCGAACGGGTCGAAGCCAGAATGGTGTCGCTTCCGACGCGGGTGAATGTCCTCAAGGACGACGGGGCGATGGCCCTGCTCGACGGGGGGAACGGGATCGGGCAGGTCGCGGGCTGGCGGGCCATGGAACTGAGCATTGGCAAGGCCCGGCAGTTCGGAATCGGGGTGACGCTCATCCGCAATACGAACAACCTCGGCTTCTTCGCCTTCTATACGATGCATGCCGCAGCGCAGGGCTTTGTCGGTATCGCAATGGGCAATGCGAACGCGGCCATCTCCCCATGGGGCGGCGCCGAGGCCTTCTTTGGTACGAACCCGATTTCGATCGCGGTTCCCGGGGATGAGATGCCAATCGCGCTGGACATGTCGTCGAGCCTGGTGGCCCGCGGCAAGGTCCGCAAGGCGCAGCGGCTCGGTGAGAAGATCCCGCTGGGATGGGCGCTGGATGAGTCCGGCATGCCGACCGACGATCCGGGTGCGGCGCTCAAAGGGACGTTGCTGCCCATCGGAGGCCCGAAAGGATACGGCTTGGCGCTGATGGTGGATGTTCTCGCCGGGATGCTCTCCGGCGCGACGTTCGGACGAGACATTAAGAGTTTTCATCAACTCATGGGACCGACAGAATGTCGGTGCGCTGACGCTGGCGATCGATGTCGAACGTTTCATGCCTCTCGGCCAGTTCAGGGACCTGATGAAAGGGTATATCGCGTCGATCCGCGGGAGCCGGAAGGCGACAGGCACAGCCCGCATCTATTTGCCGGGAGAGATCGAGTCTGAGAAAGAGAAGTCGAGCCGGGAACGGGGGATCGAGTTGAAGGCGGCGTCGATCGAGATGGTGAATCAAATGTTGGAGAAGCTGCAGAGCCCGACGAGATTGTAGGCCGAATCTGAAGACAGGGCGCAAGACAGAATGCGGCAGAGGACGAGGGAGGCGTGTGTGTAGGTTGCGAAGCAGAGCAGACGTGCCGTCTTGCTTTGAGCATTCAGCATAACCCGCGCAGCAACAGGAGGATGCCATGAACGAGATGAAGGATCTGGTGGTGGTCGTCACGGGGTCGGGGAAAGGGCTGGGCAAGGGGATTGCCGAGAGTTGCTATGCAGAGGGCGCGAAGGTGGTCACGTGGGATCGATCCGGCGGCGCGAAGGGCGTGGCGGATACCCTTGATCCGTCCGGGAAGCGGACGCTGTACGTGAAGGCCGATGCGGTAAGCGAGGCGCAGGTGGTGAATGCGTTCGAGCAGGTGGTCCAGAAGTTCGGCCGCGTGGATGTGCTGGTCAACAACGCCGGCATCTCGCGCCACAAGCCGATCGAGGAGATGACGCTGGAGCTCTTCGAAGAGGTGATGCGGATCAACGTGACCGGTCTGTTCCTCTGCTGCAAGGGCGTGGTCCCCATCATGAAGAAACAGGGGCGAGGGAAGATCGTCAACATCTCGTCGCTGGCCGCCCGGACAGGCCGGCCCGGCGTGGGCGTCAACTACGCCGCCTCGAAGGGTGCGGTGGTCTCCATGACGCAGTTGTTGGCCCGGGAGTTGGGACCTGCCGGCATCTACGTGAACGCGATCGCTCCCGGCTCCGTGCTGACGGAGCAGACGCGCCAGTATCCCCCCGAGGTGTTCGCCAAGTGGAATGCCGGTCGGGCGGTCCAACACGACGGGCTTCCGGAGGATGTGGGCGACGCGGTCATCTTCTTTGGCTCGAAGCGGTCAGACTGGATCACCGGGGTGACCTTGGACCTCAACGGCGGGATCCTCATCCGCTAGTCCGCATTGTTCGCGAACAGGGCTCGCGAACAATGCGGGCTTAATAGAAACCGTATGGTTTTTGCGCTCGCGCGCAAAAACCAAAGGAGGTGCACATGCCCGAACTGAAGGTCGTCAATATCAAGGACGTGAAAGGCGAACGGCGCGATCCGCCGAGAATGTCGTGGGTGCTGGTCTCCGAGAAGACGGTGGGCGCCCAGAATCTGGCCATGGGGGTGAATGAGACCTATCCCGGCGGGATGGTGCCGGAGCACAAGCACGACAAGGAAGAAGAAGTGATGTACTTCCTGGCGGGGCGAGGGACCTTTGTTACGGAAGACAGGGAGATTCCCTTAGAGCCGGGGGTGTGTATCTACAACCCACCCGGGAAACCCACAAGATCATCAACACAGGGGACGAGGTCCTGCGGTTCGTCTGGATCTATTCGCCCCCGTTGGCGAGTCACCGGAAATAGGGAAAGGAGCCGATCACCGATCAAGAGTTGGTTGAGTTCTACGCGAGGTAATCTTTCGACAAAGGAGATTCACCATGGGCAAGTGGACGCTGCCCCCCACGGGCGGGCACATGGAAAAGCCGAGCAAGATCTACTTCCAGACGATGACCAAGTAGGATGTGGAGGAGCGCCTGAAGAAGAACGACCTGATCGTCATCCCGCTCGGCTCCACCGAGAACCACGGCGCCGCGGGCCCGTACGGCGAGGATACGTTCATCGTCACCCGGATTGCCGAGGAATTCGCCAAGGCCACGGGCTGTACGGTGGCGCACCCCATCTGTTACGGCTCCCATCCCTATCACCATCTGGGCCAACCCGGGACCGTCATCATCTCGGATGACGTCTACTCCGACTTCCTCCGCGCCGTCATGGCCGGCTTCTGGAACACGGGATTCCGGAAGCAGATCTTCATCAGCCTGCACGGCCAGGAGTACATCGTGCCGTCCGCGATCAACGAGTTCGGCAAGCGCTACCAGGTTCCGGCCCTGATCATCTTCCTCGACATTCCGCGGATCATGGGCCAGACGCTCATGGACAAGGCCCATGGCGGCCCCTACGATAACCCCTTCCAGCATGCCTGCGAGGCCGAGACCTCGATCTCCTTGGCCCTGTTCCCGGAGATGGTGCAGATGGAGCACGCCGAGGATACCACCGTCCGCGGGTTCCTGCCGCCCGGCCACGTGGACCGAGGGGGCGACATCTATGGCAATCCGATCCCGGGCCACTGTCAGATCGGCTGCGGCGGCATCGAGTGCGTCGTCTATCCGGAGGGCGTGCTCGGGAAGGCGACGCTCGCGGACCCCAAGAAGGCGATCAAGAGCATCGAGGTCACCCTCGACTACATGAAGAAGCTTCACGATGACATCTTCGCCAAGTTCCCGGTCGGCGTGCTGCCCGACACGAAGTTGATCACGCAGCGACCCAAGGAGGAGATTGACGCGCTGCTGAAGGGGCCGCTCAACGGGGGTCGGCATCTGTACACACTCGGGTTCCCTGCCTAAGAGGCGGGCAGAGCCGGAGAGGGGACCGGGCCGAGACGGTTCCCTTTCCGGCACCCAATAGCTTAGCCGTGCTGAATCAGGGAGGTGGTTGAAATGAAGGCGATCGTCAAAGCTACTCAAGAAGCGGCTTCGCTGGAAGTGCGGGATCTCCCCATCCCGGAGCCCGGCTCCGGGGAGGTCCTGATCAAGATGAAAGCCGCCGGGATCTGCTTCAGCGACGTG
>CAVSHW010000006.1:0-21785 GCA_963727695.1 uncultured Methylomirabilota bacterium
GGATTCGCTCGACCCACGCGGGCTATATCTGCTGGTCGTGGTGAAGGATCAGAAAGAGGCGGAGCGGCTGCGGCCGCTCTTGAGGATATAGACGAGGGTCTCGGGGCTGCGCAAGAAGGTCCAGTTCCTGTGTCGTGAGCGATCAGGCCTCGGGACGTAGTCTTCGGTATACCGCCTCGACCTCGGCCACCTCGCGGCGGAAGGGGCCCTCCGTCTCCAGTTTGAGGCTGGTGACGGCGGCGGCCCAGGCGACGGCCTCGGCCGGGGAGGCCGTCAGTCGCCGGGAAAGGTACGCCGACGTGCAGGTGTCTCCCCGCCCGCTGCGCCCCCGGACTTCCTGCGGGACGAAGGGCGCCTCGTCACAGACGCCGTCATGATAGACGAGGACGCCGTCGCTGTGGGTGAGGAGCACCTCGCGCGGCCCGAAGGCGGCCAGCCGCTGGGCCGCGGCGTGGCGGTCGCGCTCTCCCGTGAGGGCCTCGGCCTCCACCGCGTCGGTCTTGAGGACCGTCACGTGCCGCAGGATGGATTCCTTGCCCGGCCAGTCGTCGAAGGTGAGGGTCCCGTCCCGGACGACGCGGATGAAGCCCTGCACGTCCAGGGCGAGAACGCCGCCCTTCTCGGCCAGCGCCTCCACCACGGAGGCGGGGACTTCGCCCCGCACCGAGGCGCCGATCGCGAAGGTCTTCGCCTGGAGCTCCGCCACGTCGTCCAGGGTGAAGGGCCCCGCCGAGCTCATGAGCTCGATGGTGCGCTCGTCCAGGTTACCCGTGGGATAGCTGAGGCGCAGCAGCGTGGAGGCGGGCGTGGCGCGGGCGAAGACCGTGACGCCGAGGCGCTGGAGATCCTCCACCACGTGCCAGTCCTCGCGCGCCAGCCTGGTCACGACGGCGGTCTTGAGTCCCATCCGGATGGCGACGTTGGCTCCATAGTTGAATGCCCCCCCGTCCACCGTGCGGGTCAGGTCCGGATAAACGATGATGTCCTTGGTGTAGTGGCCGATGTAGGCGATGTCGAACGGCATGGTCCTGCACCTCGTTGAGATGTGTTGTCCCGCCTCAGCGTAAATGGACGGCCGCGCGTCATCAGTGACGAAACTCAGGCCCCCGAGAAGAACAATGAAATGTATTCTTGCACAGACCGATCTTGGTGTCACGTATCCAATGATAAACCAGAGATTTCACCGCAAAGCTCGCAGAGACCGCAAAGCAGACCAGGATCTGTAGATCGGACCTCGGAGCACGGATGGAAATCGTACGGCTCGCTCAGACCGGGTGATTCCGGAACTCTCTGAAAACAGCAGGTCTCCCCTTGTGTGCTTTGCGGTTCAACTGCAAGGTTCGGGAATAAACGAGGGGTCGGGAGCGCGTGCGGAAGCTGGTCATCGTCGAGGACGGAGGCGTTCCCTGCCGAGTGGGATTCCGCCGCCTCCGGTTTTGTTTTTGCGGCTCGGCTCACCTGGTCTATAATCCCCATGCGCACGACCGCTTTCAGCAGGATGCTGAAAACCCATTTCGCCCAGGCTGCTCAAAAAGGTCCAGATGCAAGGCGGTGCGCGATGCGAGGTGCGAGACGTACTGACGCGTACGTCGCAGCGTCGCGCGAGCGCGGGGGTACCCACCGCAGGTGGGTCTCCGCAGATGGGCGTTTTTCAGCAGCCTGCTAGGCCGCACTTCTACTTCCACTCTATCCCGGAAAGCCAATGATCGAAGATCCCATCCTTGCTGATCTGAACCCGCCTCAGCAAGAGGCGGTGCAGCACGCCGCCGGCCCGCTCTTGATCCTGGCAGGCGCCGGATCGGGGAAGACCCGCGTCATCACCCGGCGGATTGCCTACTTGATCGCCCGCCGGGGAGTGCAGCCATGGAACATCCTGGCGGTCACCTTCACGAACAAGGCCGCCTCCGAGATGCGGAAGCGCGTGGAACACCTGCTGGGCGCGCGGGGGCTGAACGTCGCGCTGGGCACCTTCCACTCGACCTGCGTCCGGATCCTCCGGAAGTGGCACGTCGAGCTGGGGTTCCGCTCGAGCTTCGTGATCTACGACGATGCGGACCAGCTTGGCGTGATACGAGATTGTCTGAAGGCCCTGAATCTCAGCGAGAAAGCCCTGAGCCCCCGATCCGTTCTGGCGCGAATCAGCCGGGCCAAGAACGAGATGCTCACACCAGGCGAGTACGCGGCCACGGCGGCCGACTTCACCGAGGAGCGCACCGCCAAGATCTACAGTATGTACCAGGAGCGTCTCGGGGCCAGCCACGCGGTGGATTTCGACGACCTGCTGATGCTGACGGTCCTCCTCTTCCGAGACCACCCGCATATCTTGGAGCATTACGAGCACCTCTGGCGGTACGTTTTGGTGGACGAGTACCAGGACACGAATCAGGCGCAATATCAGATCGTGAACTTTCTCAGCCGCCGCCACGGGAACCTGTGCGTGGTGGGAGACGACGACCAGTCCATCTACCGGTGGCGCGGGGCGGACCTGAACAACATCCTGGACTTCGAGCGGGACCATCCCGGCTGCCGAGTCATCAAGCTGGAGCAGAACTACCGCTCCACCCAGAACATCCTGGACGCCGCAGGCGGGGTGGTGGCGAACAACGCGGGGCGGAAGGGCAAGACGCTCTGGACCGAGAATCCCACCGGGGAGGCGGTCGTCGTCTATCAGGCCGGCGACGAGCAGGCCGAGGCGGGCTTCATCGTCGAGCGGATCCGGGAGCTGGTGGCCGAGCAGGGGCACTCCCTCGACGACTTCGCCGTCTTCTACCGGACCAACGCCCAGTCGCGCGTCCTGGAAGACGCGCTGCGTCGCGCCGTCACCCCCTACGTCATCGTCGGTGGGCTCAGGTTCTACGAGCGCAAGGAAGTCAAGGACCTGCTGGCGTACCTCCGACTGGTGGCCAACCCCGACGACGCCCAGAGCTTCAAGCGCATCGTGAACGTCCCGGCCCGCGGGATCGGCGCCGCCTCGGTGGAAAAGCTGGAGGGCCTGGCCCAGAGCGAGCGCGTCTCGATCTGGGAGGCCTGCACGCGGATCGCGTCCCGGAAGATCCTGGGGCCCAAGATCCTGAAGGCGCTGGAAGGGCTGGTGGCCCTGATAGAAAAGGTGCGAGCCAGGCTGGACGTCCTCGCGCTGCCCGAGCTGATCATGGAGCTGCTGGAGGCCACCGGGTACCTGGCCGATCTGAAGAACGAAGGGACGATCGAGGCCGAATCCCGGATGGAAAACTTGCAGGAGCTGGTGTCCGCCGCCCGGGAGTTCATGGACCAAAGCGAGGACCGGAGCCTGCAAGCCTTCCTGGACAGCGTGGCGCTCATCGCCGACATCGACACGCTGGCCGAGGGAAAGGGGACGGTGACCCTGATGACGCTCCACTCGGCCAAGGGGCTGGAGTTCCCGGTGGTCTTCATGACCGGGATGGAGGAAGGGGTCTTCCCTCATACCCGGTCCCTCTCCGAGGACGCCGAACTGGAAGAGGAGCGCCGCCTCTGTTACGTCGGCATGACCCGCGCCGAGCAGCGGCTTTTCCTCACGTCCGCGATGTCCCGCCGGCTGTACAATAGCGACAGCTACAATCTGCCGTCCCGGTTCCTGGACGAAGTGCCGGAAAAGCTGGTGGAGCGGTGGAACGGGAATGGGAAGAGCCGAGAGCCGGGTACCCGCCGAGAGCGGGTGGCCGCGAGCTACGGCTGGGGGAGTCACGAGCCGCGAGCCGCGAGCCGCGAGTGGAGAGCCGAGAGCCGAGACCCGAGAGGCGGGGGGGCTCCGCTACGAGGCCGAGGAGTCGTTTGTGGACCACTTGCAGGTGGGAAGGCGGGTGCGTCATCCCGAGTGGGGCATCGGGACGATCAGGGAGCGAATCGGGGAGGGCGAGGACCTGAAGGTGGTCGTGACCTTCGCCGGGGTGGGACGAAAGAAGCTGGCGGCGAGCTTCGTGCGTCTGGAGCGCGCCTAGCAGGCCGCTGAAAAAGGCCCATCTGCGGCACCCATCCTCGGATGGGTACCGGCACGCTGGGGCACTCGTTGCGGCGTACCTGGAGTACGCCTCGCTCGACCCATCGCTTGCCGCCTTGCATCTGGACCTTTTTGAGCAGCCTGAGCGAAAATGGGTTTTTCAGCATTCTGCTAAGGCAGTGGCGGTCGAGAAGGGGGCATCCTGTGGCGAAGATCACGCGAGCGGAAGTGGAGCATGTGGCTCGGCTGGGGCGGCTGGAGCTCAGCGAGGGCGAAATGGAGCGGATGACGGCCCAACTCGACGCCATCCTGGGATACATGGAAAAGCTGAACGCCCTGGACACCAGCCAGGTCGAGCCGACCACGACCGTCATCCCCATGGTCAGCGTGATGCGGGAGGACATCGTGCGGCCGTCCCTCGACCGGGAAGAGGCGCTGGCAAACGCCCCGGATCGCGCAGACGCGTTCTTCCGCGTGCCGCGCATCATCGAAGGCTAGAGGAGTAGGGAATTGCGAATTGCGCGATTGCGAATTGGGAATTGGAAATTGCGAAGTGGGGATTGCGCGATTGCGGATTGCGGAAATGAAGAGAGAGACGGGGCCGGGGGGCGGCGGGTAACGGGTTCCGAGGGAGACACGCGTGGATCTCTATCGTCTGACGCTGCACGAGCTGCGGGATTTGATTCGGGGGGGAGAGGTGTCGCCGGTCCAGGCGGTGGAAGCCTATGCGGCCCGGATCGGTGCGGTCGACGAGCGGGTGCAGGCGTTCAATAGTCTGACGACGGAGGCGGCGCTTCGCCGCGCCAGGAAGATCGAGGGGATGCAGGCGAAGAAGGAGCCGCTGCCGCCCCTGGCGGGGATTCCCCTGGCTATCAAGGACGTGATCTGCACCAAGGGGGTGCCGACGACCTGCTCCTCCCGCATCCTAGAGCGCTTCGTGCCGCCCTACGACGCGAGCGTGATGCGCAAGTTGGACGACGCCGGGGCCGTCATGCTGGGCAAGACCAACATGGACGAGTTTGCCATGGGTTCGTCCACGGAGAACTCGGCCTTCAGGAAGACGCGGAATCCCTGGAACCTGGCGTGCGTGCCGGGGGGCAGCAGCGGGGGCTCTGCCGCCGCGGTGGCCGCCGACATGTGCGCCGGGGCTCTGGGGACCGACACGGGCGGCTCCATCCGTCAGCCGGGCGGCTTCTGCGGGATCGCGGCGCTGAAGCCGACCTACGGCCGGGTCTCGCGCTATGGGCTGGTGGCGTTCGCCTCGTCGCTGGATCAGATCGGTCCCTTGACCAAGGACGTGCGGGACACGGCGATCCTCCTGGGGGCGATCGCCGGCCACGATCCGCTGGATTCGACGTCGGCCGAGATCCCGGTCCCCGATTACGAGGCAGCGCTGACGGGCGACGTGCGGGGACTGAAGATCGGGATCCCAGCGGAGTATTTCATCGAGGGCATGGACCCCGAGGTGGAGGCCGCCATCCGCGAGGCCATCACGACCCTGGAGGGGCTGGGCGCGGTCCGGGTGCCGGTGACCTTGCCGCACACCGAGTACGCCATCGCCACCTATTACCTCGTGGCGACCGCCGAGGCCAGCTCGAACCTGGGCCGGTACGACGGTGTGAAGTACGGGTACCGCACGCCGACCTCCGAACACCTGATCGACATGTACATGAAGACCCGGCGCGAGGGGTTTGGCGCGGAGGTGAAGCGTCGGATCATGCTGGGGACCTATGCGCTGAGCGCGGGGTATTATGATGCCTACTACCTCAAGGCCCTCAAGGTACGGACGCTGATCCGGCAAGATTTCTCCCGGGCCTTCGAAACGTGCGATGTGATGCTCACGCCAACCTCTCCGACGGCCGCTTTCCGGCTCGGAGAGAAGGTGGAAGATCCGCTGCAGATGTATCTGGCGGACGTCTTCACCATCTCGGCGAACCTGGCCGGCGTGCCCGGGATGAGCATCAATTGCGGCTTCACCGGGGCGGGGCTTCCCATCGGGCTGCAGGTCATCGGGAAACCGTTCGACGAGGGCACGATCCTGAAAGTGGCTCACGCCTACGAGCAGGCGACGCCGTGGCGGACGCGGCGGCCGAACCTGTAGGAGAAGGGCGGGCGGACATGCGACGTTTTAGTCGGGTCGAGGGGTGGATCTGGATCGGGGTCCTGATCGTGGTGACCGTCCTGGCCGTGGCCGGGCCGGCGACGGCCGCCGGCAAGAGCCGCGACCTGGTCGTCGTGGATCACGAGCGGTGGCTGGACACGCTGAAGGGTACGATCAAGAACTTCAGCAAGCAGTCGGCCCGCGACGTGACAGTGATCGTCAAGTTCTTTGACCGGAAAAAGAAACCCCTCGGCGTCCAGCGGGTCAGCGTGGGGGACCTGCGCTCTGGGGATCAGTCGTCCTGGAGCCTGGCGATCGTCGAGAAGAACCGACCCGCCACCCGATACGAGTTCGAGATGCACGCGGTATGGCAGTGAGGCAGCTCGCCCACTGCTACTGACCACTGACTACTGAAGGCTCGCAGTGTTCTACTTTGCCTACGGATTCAACATGCAGTCCGGCCACATGCAGGAGTGCTGCCCAGGGTGCCGCCTCGTGGCTCGCGCGCTCCTGCGCGATCACCGGCTGGTCTTCAGCCGATGGTGGGCGGCGTGGGGCGGCGGCGGCGTCGGGAATATTCTGCCGGCGGCGGGACAGGCGGTGGAGGGTGTCGTCTGGGAGATCACCCCGGCCCATCGCGAGGCGCTCGACCGTTTCGAAGAGTACCCTGCATCCTATACGCGGAAGGACGTGAAGGTGGAAACGTCCGACGGCCGGACGCTCGCCGCCTTTGCCTACGCGGCGCGTCCGGAGGGGGACTACCGGCCCGCGCGGGCCTATCTGGACCGGATCATTGACGGGGCCAGGGAACAGGGTCTGAGTCCGGGCTATTTGGCCTTTCTGGAAGCGATTCCCACCGAGGATTGACCATGCCGGAGTTCGAAGCGGTGATCGGGCTGGAAGTACACGCGGAGCTGCTCACCCGCTCCAAGATGTTCTGCGGCTGCAGCACGAAGTTCGGGGAGCCCCCGAACACGCAGACCTGTCCCATCTGTCTGGGGATGCCGGGCGTGCTGCCGGTGATCAACCGGCGAGCGGTCGAGTACGCCATCAAGACCGCCCTGGCGCTCCACTGCACCATCGCCCGCCGGTCGATCTTTGCCAGGAAGAACTACTATTACCCCGACCTACCCAAGGCCTACCAGATCTCCCAGTACGAGCTGCCTCTGTCGGAGCGCGGTTTCATCGCCTTCGCGCTGGACGGGACGGAGAAGCGGGTCGGGATCCACCGCATCCATCTCGAGGAGGACGCGGGCAAGCTGGTGCATGCGGGCACCCTGGAAGAGTCGGAATCCAGTCTGGTAGATTACAACCGGTGCGGCCTTCCCCTGATGGAGATCGTGACCGAGCCTGACATCCGCTCCCCCGAGGAGGCGGCAGAGTACCTCCGGCAGCTCCGGGCGATCCTGGTATTTCTGGGGGTCTGCGACGGGAACATGGAGGAGGGAAGCTTCCGCTGCGACGCCAACGTCTCGATCCGCCCGGTCGGCGAGCAGAAGCTGGGGACCAAGGCCGAAGTCAAGAACATGAACTCCTTCAAGAATGTCCAGAAGGCGCTGGAGTACGAGATCCGGCGCCAGAACAAGGCGGTCAAGGAGGGGGAGACGCTGGTTCAGGAGACCCGTCTCTGGAACGCGGACCAGGAGATTACCCTCTCGATGCGGAGCAAGGAATTCGCCCACGACTATCGCTACTTCCCGGATCCCGACTTGGTGCCCCTGGTGGTCGAGCCGGCCTGGGTGGACGAGATCCGACGCGGTCTGCCCGAGCTGCCCGAGGCCAAGCGCGCGCGCTTCGTGCGGGAGTATGGGATTCCGGACTACGACGCGGGCGTCCTCACCGCAAGCCAGGAGCTGGCCGCCTACTACGAGGCCTGCGTCCAGGTGCACCGCGATCCCAAGGTCGTCAGCAACTGGGTCATGGTGGAGCTCCTGGGCCGGCTGAACAAGGATGGGAAGGAGATCACCCAGAGCCCCATCCCCCCCGAGCGGTTGGGGGCCATGCTGGATCTGTTGGCCAAGGGGGCGATCAGCGGCAAGATGGCGAAAGAGTTCTTCGAGGCGATGTACGCGTCCGGCGCGGACCCGGCCGAGATCCTCAAGCAGAAGGGGGGGCAGATCACCGACGCCGGGGAGATCGAAGGGATCATCCGGGGCATGGTTGGACAGCATGCCGGACCGGTGGCGGAGTTCAAGGCGGGCAAGGAGAGCGCCCTCAACTTCTTGGTCGGCCAGGTGATGCGGGCGACCAAAGGCAAGGCGAATCCGAAGCTGGTGAACGAGCTCTTGAAGAAGATCCTGCAGGGGGGATGAAGCAATCAGCCTTGCGGTGAGTGAGTCTGCGCGCAAGCGCCTGAACATCGGAGGTCGTAACCCATGGCGAGCAAAGTTCATCTGCCCGAAGACCGGTACTTTGGTCCTGATCCCCGTCAGAAGGAGATCGCGCAACGTCTCTATCAGCAGGTCGCGAAGCTGCCGCTGATCTGTCCGCACGGCCACGTGGATCCGCGGATGTTCGCCGATCCGAACTATTCGCTGGGCACGCCCACGGACCTGCTGATCGTCCCCGACCACTATGTCTTCCGGATGCTCTACTCGCAGGGCGTCCAGATGGAAAAGCTGGGCATCCCCCGGCGCGACGGCGGGAAGGTGGAGCGCGACCACCGCAGAGTCTGGCAGATCTTCGCCGAGCACTTCCATCTGTTCCGCGCCACGCCCACCGGTATGTGGCTGAACGACGAGCTCTTCTCCGTGTTCGGCGTGGAGGAGAAGCTCTGCGGCGAGTCGGCGCAGCGCGTCTACGACCAGATCGAGGCCAAGCTGGCGTCGCCCGAGTTCCGGCCGCGGAAGCTCTTCGAGCGGTTCAACATCGAGGTGATGTCCACGACCGACTTCGCGACCGACCCGCTCGTCCATCACCGGGCTCTCCGCCAGTCGGGCTGGAAGGGGCGGATCGTGCCATGCTTCCGCCCCGACGGCGTGGTGAACATCGACGCTCCCAACTGGCACAAGAACATCGACGCGCTGGGCAAGGTCAGTGGGATCGAGGTCACGAGCTACATGGCCCTGATCCGAGCCCTGGAGAACCGACGGGCGTTCTTCAAGAGCCTGGGGGCCACCTCCACCGACCACGCGGCCATGACCGCCTACACCGGGGAACTGTCGGATGCGGAAGCGGAGGCGATCTTCCAGCGGGCGACGAGCGGCGAGGCCACGACCTGAGGACGCGACCCGGTTTACCGGGCACATGCTGATGCAGATGGCCCGCATGAGCATCGAGGACGGCCTGGTGATGCAACTGCACGTCGGATCGTTCCGCAACCACAACCCAATACTCTTTACCCGCTTTGGCACCGACATGGGCGCAGACATCCCGATCGCCAGCGAGTTCACGCGCAATCTGCGCCCACTGCTCGTGAAATACGGCAACGACACGCGCCTCACGCTTATCCTCTTCAACCTGGACGAGTCCGCCTATTCGCGCGAGCTGGCGCCCCTGGCCGGTCACTACCCCGCCCTCAGGCTGGGACCGCCGTGGTGGTTCTTCGACAGCCTGAACGGCATGGAGCGCGCCCGCGAGCTCATGATCGAAACGGCCGGGCTGCACAACACCGTCGGGTTCAACGACGACACTCGCGCCTTCCCCTCGATCCCGGCGCGCCACGACCTCTCGCGCCGCGTGGACGCCAATTGGATCGCGGGCCTGGTTGTCCGGGGGATCGTGGACATGGAGGATGCCGAGGAGATGATCCAGGACACGGCGTATCGGCTGGCGAAGAAGGCGTACAAGTTATAGGGGGCAAGCAGTAGAAGTCAGCGAATAAATTACTAGCCGACCAATTAGGCCGATGAGCCGAGAGACGAGAGACAGGGCTCGAGGGGCCAGGGGGCAGATTGGTCATTGGTCAGATTTCAGCAAGGCGGTGCGGGATTCGGCCGGCGCGGCGCCACCAGCCAGAGCAGGAGAGGAGTGACGACCGCCGATCCCAGACCGATCCAGAAGGCCGCGTCGTAGCCGCCGGTAAGATCGAAGATCTTGCCGGCCAGCCACGGGCCGCCGGCGAGCGCCAGACAGATCACGCTGTACAGGGCGCCGTAGATGGTCGAGAAGCCCGGCCCGCCGAAGAGGTCTCCCGCCACGGCGGGGAAGACCGGCGAGAGCACGCTGTAGCCGAGGCCGATCAGGACGGCGTACAGGAAGGGCAGCCAGGAATCCGGATAGCGACCGGCCAGGATCAGCGCGCCCAGGCTGGCGGCGACACAACCGAAGGCCAGCGCAGAGGTCGTCTCGCGTCCGATCCGATCGGAGAGGACTCCCCACCCCACCTTGCCTCCGATGCTCACCAGACCGACGGCGCCGCCGACCGTGGCGGCCAGCATGGGGGCCACCCGATGATCCACCAGGTAGGCCACCTGATGGATCAACAGCATCTGTGTCACAAAATTCCCCGTGAAATACACCGCGGCCACGCCCCAGAAGCGCCTGGTCCTGAGGGCGACCGGCAGCGTCCAGTAGGCGGGGGGTCGCTCTCCCGGCCCCGCGGGCCGATTGACCCGCGGGACGCTGAAGCCGGGCGGATCGCGAATCAGCCACAGACCCGCCGGAATGAGCCAGCCGATCGCCAGGATGGCCTCGACGCGCACGGCCCACTGCCAGCCCCACGTCTCGATGAGAAATTGCACCAGGGGGTTGAACCCGAGGATCCCCACCCCGATTCCGGCCGAGGCGATGCCCATGGCGGTTGCGAACCGGTCGGGAAACCACGCCTGGATCAGGACCACGGCCGGGACCCAGCCGGCCAGGCTGACGCCCACGGCGGTGATCCCGCTGAATGTCAGATAAAAGTGCCACCACACCCGGGTCTCCGCCGTGAGGCCGAGGCCGATTCCCATCAGCAGCCCGCCGAGCAGAAACAGCCGGCTGGATCCGAAGCGGCGTGCCAGCCAGCCGACCACGGGACCCAGCCCGCCGTGGATCAAGACAAAGACGGAGAAGGCGCCCGAGGTGAGCGAGCGGCTCCAGCCGAAGTGGCGGACCAAGGCGACGAGTAGGACCGAGTAGGAATACCAGATCCCATAGATCACCACCAGGGTGACGAAGGTGGCGGCAACCATGATCCATCTCAGTCTCTCCTGCCTGCCTGACATCTGCTGTTGTGCCATTACACCTCTCGCTTCATCCGATATGCCTTGGAGAATGAATGACCAATGACTGGGTTTGGAGTTGGTCATTGGCCATTGCGCAAAGGCGCTGGGTTGGGGCGGCGCGGCGCGGCCATCCACATGAGCAGCGGCGAGAGTGCCGCCATGGCCAGCCCGATCCAGAGCGCGGTCGCGTAGCTTCCAGTCAGATCGAAAATCCACCCGGCGCTCCAGGTGCCTGCAGCCAGCCCGAAACCGCACACCGTGTACAGGGCCCCGAAGATCGTGGAGAAGTTCGGACCGGCGAACATGTCGCTGGCGATGGCCGGGGGTAGAGGAGCCATGGCCCCGTAGCCGACGCCGATGAGGACCGCGTACAGGTGTGGGAGGTAGGACGTCGGATACCATCCGGCCAGGACCAGTCCGCCGATGCTGGCAGCCACGCATGCGAAGGCGAGGCCGTAGGCCAGCGGCCGGGTGGTCCGATCGGAGAGCGTGCCCCAGCCGATCTTTCCCCCGATGCTCACCAACCCCGTGACGCCACCCAGGGCGGCAGCGGTGAGGACCGGGACGCCGTGATCCACCAGGTAGACCACCTGATGGATCAAAAGCATCTGCGTGACGAAGCTCCCCGTGAAATACCCGCCGGCCATCCCCCAGAATCGCCAGGTGCGGACGGCACTGCCGATCGTCCAATAGCCGCGCCTCGCGCCCTCGCCTTCAGCAAATTTGCGGGAGGTGCTCCCGGGCTTTGGCGGCTGGGCAAGCGGTGGGTCCCGAATCAGGGCGAACGTCGCGGGGATCACCCAGGCGACGATGGCCATCGCCAGGAGGCGATAGGTCCAGCGCCAGCCGAAGGCGAGGATGAGCAACTGGGCCAGCGGGACCACGGCAAAGATGCCCATGCCGATGCCGCTGGAGGTGATCCCGATAGCCGTTCCGACGCGGTCCGGAAACCAGCCGCGGGCGAGGACCACCGCGGGAATCCAGCCGGCCAACGTGATGCCGATCGCGGCGACGCCCCCGAAGCCCAGGTAGAGATGCCACCACCGGGTCGTCTCCGCCGCCAGGAAGAGCCCGAGGGCCATCACCACGGCGCCACAGAGGATCAGGCGGCGGGGGCCCACTCGGGAGATCAGCCAGCCGACGAGGGGAGCCAGCAGGGCATTCACCATGAGAAAGGTGGAGAAGACACCCGAGACGAGGGAGCGGCTCCAGCCGAATTCGCGAAGCAAGGTTACCAGGAAGACCGAATAGCTATACCACACCCCGTACGTGAGGATGAGGGTGACGAAGGTCGTGGCGAGGATAAGCCAGCCGCGCCCCAGTGGCATGTTCGCTCTTGGATCGGTCGGCATCGGGGGAAGGTTCCTCCAGCCTCCTTGACGGCAGACCGCCGCATCATGATTCAAAGTCGGCGCAATGTCGAGCCGCGGCGCGGAATTGATCGCCTGACCAGACCGGAAACTCCTCGCTTTTTGCGGAGGTTGCGGATTAGAATACACCTCATGCAAGCCCAGCCTCGCCGTCAGAGAGATCTGCGATGACGCGCCTGCTGAAGTGGGTGGGTATCGCCGTCATCGGACTCGTGCTGCTGGCCGTCCTGGCCGCGGCGCTGCTTCCCTCGCTGGTGAATCTCGATCGGTATCGCAACCTCCTGGCCCAGCGTATCGGCAGGATGGTGGGCCGCGAAGTGACGCTGGGCGCCCTGCGCGTCAGCCTGTGGCAGGGGATCGGAGCCGAAGCCACGGGCGTGCAGGTATCGCAGGCGCCGGGGTTCGGGTCCGAGCCGTTCCTCACGGCGGAGGCCATGCGGGTCCGCGTGCAGTTTCTTCCCTTGCTCCAGGGCCAGGTCAAGGTAGCCAGCGCCGTCCTGGACCGGCCCCGCATCCGCCTCGTGCGCGCCCAGGACGGACGCTGGAGTGTGGACGATCTGTTCAAGACCCACCCCGCCCCCCCGCCCGCGAGGCCGCCGGCGGAAGGGGCGCGCCCCGGCAAGGCGCCGCTGCTGGCCGGCCTTGTCCTTTCCGAAGTGAGTGTCCGGAGCGGCGAGATCGTCCTGATGGAACTGGGGCAGCCCGCGACTGTCGCGCTGACCCTCGCCGATGTGGACCTCACCCTCCGCCAAGAGAACCCGACCGAGCCGGTCGACCTCCGATTGCGAGCCAAGCTAGGCGGCGTCACGTCTGGTCAGATCGAGGCGACGGCCCGGATCGTTCCGAGCGAGAAGGAGGGCGTCGGTCTGGACTCAGCGATCCTTCTCAAGGATGTGGAGTTCAGGGCCTGGTCGTCCCCGGGGCGGCAAGGGCCCACGCTGTCCGGCCCCGTCTCGGGAGAGGTCCGGGTGACCGGACCGCTCGCGCGCCCGGCCTTCAGCGGCACGCTCGATCTGAAGGCGGCCGCCCTCCGGATCGGCGAGGCTTTCCAGAAGCCCGCCGGCGAAGACGCGCGCATCACATTCCAGGGGGAGCGCGAGGATCCGGGGGTCCGCTTCACCAAGCTGGTGGTGGTCTGCAGAGACACGACGGTGGATGGAACTCTCCAGATTCCCGACCTGAAGACCCCGCGGGTCACCTTCACGGCGACGTCGCCCAGGGTGAACCTGGATCGGCTGATGGCGCCGCCGAAGCAGGCATGGCTTTTCCCGGGGGAGGCCTGGGCCGCCGCAGGGGAACGCGAGATCCCCAAAGCGAGGGACTCCGGCCTCAGCGCCCAGGGTCGGTTGAGCATCGGGGAGCTCAAGTACCGAGGGCTCACCTGGGACGCCGTGTCCGCCGAGATCCGATACCAGGGCGGCCTGCTCCAGTTGCCGGAGATCCAGGCCGACTTCATGAAGGGGAGGCTGGTCGCGAAGAGCGAGGTGGATCTTCGCCCCAAGACGCCGCGCGTCTCCCTCAGCGCGCGGCTGGAGAAGGTGGCCACGGAGCCACTGGTGAAGGCGCTGGCCGTGGGCTCCTGGAAGCTCACAAGCGACCTCTCCTCCGAGAACCAGGTGAAATTCGTGGGGCTGACCCTCCCGGGTATCCTGGGATCCGCCAGCGGGAGCGGGTCGATCCAGTTGGGGCCGGGACGCTTGACCGACTACCTGCCGCTCGACCGGCTGGCCGAAATGGTCATGCCGGTGCTCGCAGCCCAGGGGGTCCGGGTGCGCATGAACGAGTTCGAGAAGCTGACCGGCACCTACACCCTGGAGAACGGCATCCTCCGGACGAAAGATGCCACCCTCACCAAGGCGGAGGGCACGGTGACGGCTTCGGGGGCGCTGGGGCTCCTGGATTCCAGCCTGAATTTCGACGTGGTGGCGAAGCTGGGCCGCGCCACGGTCGAAGCCAAGCTCGCCGGGACGACGGCGCAGCCGATCGTCATCCCCAAGCTGGGACGCCTTCAGCGCAAGATCGAGGGTGAACTGGACAAGGCCTTGCCCGGGGGGCAAAGCCAAGGGTTGAAGGATCTGCTCAAGGGGCTCTTCGGTCGGTAAGCCGTTGTCAAAGAATGACTTGACCGGAGAAATTCCGGAAACGGCATAAGGAGCCGTAACGAAATTCCAATAGATGGACAAGTTATTTCGTAACGGCTCCTAAGGACCACGCGCGGCGATGTCTCCATGATCCTGGCACTCGTCACGCCGCACTACTTCCCCTCGGTGCGCGGCAATTCCATCACGGTCCAGCGGATCGAATCCGGCCTGCGAGACCAGGGGGTCGAGGTCCAGGTCTATTCCCTGGACCGGCAGGATCGGGAGGCGATCCTGTCCGCACTGCGGCGAGTGCGCCCGGATCTGCTTCACGCGTTTCACGCCACCGCCACCGGGCCGCTGGTGACGGAGGCGGCGCGCTCCCTGGGTATTCCGGGTGTCATCACCCTGACGGGGACCGACGTCAACCAGGACCTCTTCGACCAGGCGCGGCGGCCGTCGGTTCTGGCCGCGCTGGAGGCCGCCCGGGCGGTCGTCGTCTTCCACGCGACGATCGGCGAGAAGCTCCGCCGGGAGGTTCCGACGGTGGCGGCCAAGCTTCAGGTGATCGGGCAGGCCGTCCTGTGCGACGGATCCCGCTACGACCTCCGCGCCGCCGCCGGACTTCACCCCGGGGATTTCGTCTTCTTTCAGCCCGCCGGGATCCGGCGGGTCAAGAACATCCCGGCGGTCGTCCCGCCATTCGAGCGGCTTTCCGGGCGGCATCCGGGCCTTCGGTATGTGCTGGCCGGTCCGGTGATCGAGCCGGAGGAGGCGGCGCGTGTCACGGCTCTGTTGGAGGGCCGCCCGTGGGCGACCTCACTCGGTGCGGTCACCCACGAACAGATCTGCGCCGGCCTGTCCGCGGTGGAGGTCGTCGTCAATTCCTCCCTCTCGGAGGGGGGAATGTCCAACGCGGTTCTGGAGGCGATGAGCAAGGGGGTTCCGGTGCTGGCCTCGGATATCGAGGGGAATCGCTCCATTATCGTGGATGGCGAGAATGGGTTTCTCTTCGGCTCGGAGGCGGAGTTCGAGGCGAAGGCGGAGCGGCTTCTCTGCGACCCGGGCCTCCGCTCCGTGATGGGGCGGCGAGCCAGAAGCACGGCTGTGACGCAGTTCCGGCTGGAGGGCGAGATCGACAACTACCTTGCGCTGTACCGAAGCGTCGTAGCAGGCTGCTGAAAAAGGTCCATCTGCGGCGTTGGCACGCTTGCGCACTCGCTGCGGCGTACCTGGAGTACGCCTCACTCGGTGCCGGGTCCATCCGGAGGATGGGTGCGCCGCCTTGCATCTGGACCTTTTTGAGCAGCCTGGGGAGAAGCGGGATTCTCAGCAGCTCGAATGAAGCAGTGGAGCCGGAGGTTTCATGATTGAGGTGGGCATCAGCGGCTGGCTGATGGGGATCGCGATCGCCTTGCCGGTCGGGCCGGTCATCACCGAGCTCATCCGGCGCGGACTGCGCGGGGGATTCCTGCCCGCCTGGCTGGTGGGACTGGGGGCCGCGGCGTCCCACTCGATCCTGGTGGCCCTCACGCTGCTCGGCGTCGTCACGCTGCTCGACCGTCCCGTCTGGCATATCGTCCTGGGCGTGGCCGGCGTGTTTGTCCTCGGCTATCTCGGCGTGGATGCGGTCCGGGCGAGCGCGCAGCCCGGGGAGATGGACGCCGCACCGTCGACGGGTCATCCGTTCCTGGCCGGGTTCGGGATCGGGATCGCGAATCCCATCACCCTGCTCTGGTTCCTGACCGTGGGCGGCGGCCTCATCGCAGGGCACGCCGGGGGTCGGGCAGGGCTGGCCGCGGCCTTCGGCGTCAGCTTTGTGGCCGGGGTCCTGTGCTGGGACACCGTCGTCGCGGGCTTGGCGGGGTACGGGCGGCACTGGATGGGCCGGCGAACCCTCCGGGCGCTCAACGTGGTTGCCGGGCTGATCTTCTTCGGCTTCGCCCTCCGCCTCATGTTTCAGCTCCTGCCGTTGATCGGATAGGCTGCTCTTCAACCCGGACCCGGGCACTCTTCCCGGCACCGCGGCCGGATGGCGCTTGCATGCGGCGCATGCCTCCACTATCCTGCTATCCACATTTCCGAGGAGGAGGTGCCCCATGGTGTGGATGAAGGTCACTGAGGCGTTTCGGGCGGCGGTGGGAACCCCGTTGACCGTGAAAGGGTGGGTGCGGAGTCGCCGTGACTCCAAGGCCGACGGCGGCCTCTCCTTCATCGCGGTGCACGACGGCACCTGCCAGGATCCCATTCAGGTCGTGGCCCGCCGCGACCTGTCCAACTACGAGAGCGAGGTCGTCCGGCTCTCCACGGGCTGCGCCGTGGAGGTGGACGGAACCCTGGTTGCGTCCCAGGGCAGCGGGCAGGCGGTGGAGGTCGCGGCTGCGGCGATCCGGGTCGTGGGCTGGGTGGACGATCCGGACACCTATCCCATCAGCGCCAAGCGGCACAGCTTCGAGTACCTGCGCGAGGTCGCCCACCTGCGGGCGCGGACCAACACGTTCGGGGCCGTGGCTCGCGTCCGGCACACCCTGGCGGTGGCGATCCACCGCTTCTTCGACGAGCGGGACTTCTATTACGTCCACACCCCGATCGTCACTGCCTCGGACTGCGAGGGCGCAGGGCAGATGTTCCGGGTGAGCACGCTGGACCTCATGAACCTCCCCCGGACCGAGACGGGCGCGGTGGACTTCGGCCAGGACTTCTTCGGCAAGGAGGCCCGGCTCACCGTCTCCGGCCAGCTCAACGTCGAGACCTACTGCTGCGCGCTGACGCGGGTCTACACCTTCGGGCCGACGTTCCGAGCCGAGAACAGCAACACGTCCCGCCACCTGTCCGAGTTCTGGATGATCGAGCCCGAGATCGCCTTCGCGGACCTCTCGGACAACGCCCAACTGGCCGAGGACATGCTGAAGTACCTCTTCGACGATCTGCTCACCCGCCGGTCGGACGACATGGCCTTCTTCGACCTCCGGATCGAGAAGGGGGTCGTGGACCGGCTGAAGCACGTGGTCGAGACCCCCTTCCGGCGGCTGAGTTACACCGAGGCGGTCGAGATCCTGAAGAAGTCGGGCCGGACGTTCGAGTTCCCCGTGGAGTGGGGCACCGACCTGCAGAGCGAGCACGAGCGGTTCCTCACCGAGGAGCACTTCAGGCAGCCGGTCATCCTCACGGACTACCCGAAGGAGATCAAGGCGTTCTACATGCGTCTCAACGATGACGGCAAGACCGTCGGCGCCATGGACGTCCTGATGCCGAAGATCGGCGAGATCATCGGGGGCTCCCAGCGCGAGGAGCGGCTGGAGGTCCTGGACCGCCGCATCGACGAGATGGGGCTCCGGAAGCCGGACTACTGGTGGTATCGAGACCTGCGACGATTCGGTACCGTGCCCCATGCCGGTTTCGGGCTGGGCTTCGAGCGGCTGGTCCAGTTCTGCACCGGCATGACCAACATCCGCGACGTCATCCCCTTCCCGCGCGCCCCCCGGCAGGCGGAATTCTGACAGGCTGCTGAAAAAGGCCCATCTGCGGGGACCCAGCCTGCGGCTGGGTACCCCGCTTGCTCGGGCACTCGCTGCGGCGTACCCACAGTACGCCTTGGCCCAGCTTCGCTGGGTGCCCGCCGTCGCGCGCCGCCTTGCATCTGGACCTTTTTGAGCAGCCTGGGCGAAAACGGGTCTTCCAGCAGCCTGCTAGATCACGGTGCCGTGCGGGACGACGGTATCCTTCGGGATGATGACGATGCCGTCGCGGATGAAGTAGAGCGGGTGGTCCACCGTCTCGGGTTTGCCGTGGGGGGTGATGACGCAGTTATCGCCGATGCGGGCGTTCTTGTCGATGATGGCGTGGTCGACGCGGGTGTACTTGCCGATCCCGACGCGCGGGCGGCTCGCCGCGGCATTGGCGGCGATGGCTTCCTGCGACTCGTAGTAGTCGGCTCCCATCACGACGGTGCGGGTGATGTGGCTGCCGATATCCACCAGCGAGCGGACGCCGATGACGCTGCTGGAGATGTGGCAATGGCTGATGATGCACCCCTCGGAGATGATCGCGTGGTCGATGGAGGCCCCGTTGATCTTGGAGGCCGGCAGGAAGCGCGGGCGGGTGAAGATGGGGGCGCTCATGTCGAAGAAGTTGAAGCGCGGCAGCTCGGAGGTGAGATCGAGGTTGGCCTCGTAGAACGAGCGGATCGTCCCGATGTCCTCCCAGTAGCCCTGGAAGAGATGCGAGAACACCCGGTGGGTCTGGATGGCCCGGGGGATGATGTGCTTGCCGAAATCCGCGAAGTCGTTGTCGAGCAGCTCGAAGAGGATCTCCCGGTTGAACAGGTAGATGCCCATGGAGGCCAGGAAGAGATCCTGATCCTCCCGGATGCCGAGCTCTCCGTAGGAGGCCCGGTCCAGCCGTAGCGTGTCCAGCAGATCGTCCTCCTTTGGCTTCTCCTCGAAACGCACGATGCGTCGCCCGGCGTCGCTTTGCATGATGCCGAGGGATCGCGCCGCGTCCCGGACCACCGGAAGGGTGGAGATGGTGAGGTCCGCGCTCGCCGCGACATGCTGCGCCAGCACCTTGCGAAAATCCATCCGGTAGAGCTGATCGCCGCTCAGGATCAGCGCGTAGTCAAAGTCCGCGTTGCGGAAGTGGATCAGGTTCTTCCGCACGGCATCCGCCGTGCCCTGGTACCAGGAGGTGTCGGTGTGGGTTTGCTCCGCGGCCAGGATCTCGACGAAGCCGGGGCTGAACTGGTCGAACTTGAACGAGGCGTAGACGTGCCGGTGCAGCGAGGCGGAGAGGAACTGGGTGAGGAGATAGATCCGCTTCATCCCCGAGTTGATGCTGTTGGAGATGGGGATGTCCACCAGGCGGTATTTTCCCGCCAGAGGCACCGCGGGCTTTGCGCGCTCGCGGGTGAGGGGGAACAGGCGGGCGCCCTGGCCGCCCCCCATGATGATGGTCAGGACGCGACTGGGATCGGCGGCGGTAGGCATGGGACGCTCCTCAACCCCACGACGTGGACAGGAAGCGAGCCAGCCGCTCCATCGCCGGCTCGAGGATGGAGCGCTCGGCGGCATAGCAGATCCGCACCGATCCCTCCCCCCCGGTGCCGAAGGCCACGCCGGGCGCGATCCCGACCTTGGTCTCCTGGAGCAGCTTCAGGCAAAACGCGAACGAGTCCTTCAGCCCCTCGATCCGCGGAAAGACATAGAACGCCCCGTCGGGCGACGGAACGGTCACACCCGGCATCTGGCGGAGGGCGGCGAGGCAGAAGTCCCGGTTCTCCTTCAGGCGGACCAGCATCCGGCGGAGCTCGTCCTCTCCGTGGGCGAGGGCGGTCTGGGCCGCGCGCTGGATGAAGCTGGTCGCATGGGAGATGATGAACTCGTTGAGCTGCGTGGCGCGTTCCGCCACATCCCGGCGGGCCACCAGCCAGCCGAGGCGCCAGCCGGTCATGCAGTAGCTCTTCGAGAAGGATTGGGCCACCATCACGGCGTCGCCGCGGGTCGCCCGGCGCAGGATCGAAGGGGCGGGCATGCCCAGCTCCGCCGCGCCGTAGTAGAGGCGGTCATAGACCTCGTCGGCCAGCAGCCACAGGTCGTGGCGGCGGGCGAATTCCAGGAGCCCTCTCTGTTCGTCCTCGGTGCTGACCCACCCCAGGGGGTTCGAGGGCGAGGCATAGACCAGCAGGCGCGTCCGGGGCGTCACCGCCGCCTGCAACGCATCGAAGTCGATCCGGTAGAGGCCGCGGCGGAGGAGGAGCGGGATCTCCACGGGGACCGCGTTGTCCATTCGGATGATGGCCGCGCCGTTGGGCCAGGCCGGGGTGAGCAGGAGCGCCTCGTCCCCGGGGTTCAGGACGCAGCGGATGGCGACGTTGAGCGCCTGCACGCCCGAGGCGGTCACGACGATCTCCGAGAGGGGATCGAGGGTCACCCCTTGCAGCTTGCGGTAGTGCTCGGCCAGGTCCTGCCGCAGACCCGGCAGGCCGGCGTTCTCGGTGTAATAGGTGTAGCCGTCCTGCAGAGCCGTGGCGGCGGCCTCTTTGATATAGGCCGGCGTGGGGAGGTTGGATTCGCCGAAATAGAGCTTGAGGACGCCGTCCATCTTCATGGCGGCCTCCGCCAGTTCTCGAATGCGCGACTGCGGGACTTGCTGGGCCGACGAGGCAACCGTGGGCATGATGCGTGCGCGACCTCCAAGACGACGGGGTTGGCGACCGGGCGGGCGTGCCGGTGGGGACCCGCCCCATGCATACTATCGTACGACCCCTTCCCGGAGTCAAGCAGACGAAAGAGTCGAAGACGAAGGATGTTCGTGGAGAGGCAAGCCAGTACTCCGCCGGATCCACCGCGTCTCCGCTTGACAGCGCCCGGCTTGGTGCCGCATCCTGCGAGCGAGCGGGGAGTTGCTCGGGGCGACCCGGCGAGTTTGCGGCGAGTGTCCCCACACGTCGGAGGAGAGATATGGCGCGCAGAGTCCGCAGCACCCCGGAAGACGCCATGCGAGCGGTGACGGAGGAGATCGTTCTTCGCGCGATCCGGATGGGACGGAGGAGTGGGAGATCCGTCTACCTCTGCAAGACGGCCCGGGGAAAAGGGGTCGAGGTCGCCACGCTCGATCCCCGGACTCCCGAAGGGAAGAAGCGGCTGGACGCCTTCCTGACCCCCATCCGCCGCCACTATACCGTCTCCGGCCTCGGCGCCCCCGAAGAGAAGAACGCCATCAACTGGCGCGCGCTGAATCTACCCTTCTGGCGGCGGTTCCTGGTCACGCTACAGCTTGCGGCCTCGCTCTTCATGAAGGGGGTGCCGCTCAAGAACCGTCTCTACCGCTGGATGGGGGTCCACATCGGCCGGAACGTCGAGATCATGCAGTTCGTCTGGCTGGACCACTTCCGGCCCGAGCTCATCTGGATCGGCGACCACACCCTGATTGGCGCCTTCAGCAGAATCACGGTGCACGCGTACGAGGGGTGTGGGCGGTTCCGGTACGGTCTGGTCGAGATCGGGTCGAACTGCACCATCGGCGGGGGGACGGGGATCGGGCCCATCAAGATCGAGGACGGCGTGCGGACCCTGCCCGGCGCGACGCTCTCCCCATACCTGGCCCGGGTGCGGGCCGGCTCCGTGGTCGGAT
>CAVSHW010000007.1:0-41107 GCA_963727695.1 uncultured Methylomirabilota bacterium
CTCGGCAATCTTTTCCCCGTGATGCAGCACCAGGATCCGCTCGGAGATGGTCATGATGGCCGCCATGATGTGCTCGATCACCAGCAGGGTCACCCCCCGCTCCCGGATCCGCTTGAGGATCTCCAGCATCTGAACCAGCTCCGTAGGGTTCAGCCCGGCCATCACCTCGTCGAGGAGCAGCAATCGGGGACGGGTGGCCAGCGCGCGCGCGACCTCCAGCCGCTTCCGGTCGGAGATGGTCAGGCTCTTTGCCGGGGTGTCCTGGCGGCCCGACAGCCCGACCAGATCCATCACCTCCAGCGCCTGCTCCCGCGCGAGACCCGGATCGGGCGTCCGCAGAAAGCTTCCCACCATCACGTTCTGGAGCGCCGTCAAGTTTCCGAAGGGCTTCACTACCTGGAAGGTGCGAACCAGCCCGCATCGGCAAATGCTGGGGGCGGCCAGGTGGCTGACGGTCTCACCCGCAAAGACCACCCGGCCCTGGTCGGGTCGGAAGAAACCCGAGATCACGTTGAAGAGGGTGGTCTTGCCCGCCCCGTTCGGGCCGATCAGCCCCAGGATCTCTCCCTCTTCTATTCCGAAGCTGACCCCCTTGAGCGCGGCCAGCCCGCCGAAGGACTTGCTGAGGTTCTCGGCCTGCAGGATCATGAGTCCCCCTTCACTGATGGATCCGGCCGGGCCTCCCGCTGCCCGAACGCTCGCTTCGCCCATTTCGCAACAGTCGGCACGATTCCTTGCGGCAGGAGGATCACCACGACGATGAGGACGGCTCCGTAGACTACCAGGTGCAGCCCGTGCAGCTCGCCTCCCAGCTTGGCCTGCAAGACCTCCTGGAGGGGGGTCACCAGGAAGGCGCCGGCGACCGGACCCCAGACGGTCCCGACCCCGCCGATGATGGCCATCATGGCCAGCAGGACGGAAAAGTCCAGGGAGAAGATGGCGAACGGCTCGATGTACAGGATGTACTGGGCGTAGAAGGTGCCGGCCATGGCGGTCAAAAAGGCGCTGATGAGCACCGCCACCAATTTGTAGCGGGCCGTGTTGATTCCCAGCGCGTGGGCCGCGTCCTCGTCCTCCCGGAGGGCAGCCAGGTAGTACCCCAGGCGGGAGTGCTCGATCCAGAGGTTTACCAGGACCGTGATCACCAGGAAGGCCAGCGCCACGCAGGCGTAGGCGGAGAGCTGGCGGAAGATGAAGTTGCCGGGCCCCGGCCGGAAGGGCACGCTGATACCGATGGAGCCCCTGGTGAGACCCTGGGCGTACAGCGTCAGGATGCGGAGCACCTCGGCGAAGGCGATGGTGACCAGGGTGAAGAAGGGGCCGCGCAGCCGGAAGCTGGGCCAGCCGATGGCTCCCGCAACCAGGGTGGCCAGGAGACCCCCGACCAACATGCCGATCCAGGGCGAAACTCCCCGGTCGATGAACAGCAGGCTTGACGTATAGGCTCCGATGCCGAAGAAGGCCGCATGTCCCAGGGAGAGCTGCCCCGCGAACCCCCCGACGATGTTCCAGGCAGAGCTGGTGGCCGCATAGAACATCATCATGATCAGCACGTGCAGGTAGAACTTGTCCTTCAGCACGAAGGCCAGCGCTGCGGCGATGACGGCCAGGCCGGCCAGCACGCAGAGAGAGCTGCGGGGAATGAACCGAATGGCGGAGAACATCGTGCCCTTGCCTCGGGTCGCGGTGCTCATTTGAGGCCGACCTCCTCGGCTCCGACGACCCCAAAGAGCCCTGTAGGACGGATGAGGAGCACGATGATGAACACCACGAAGTACACGGCCTCCTTCAGCTCAGGCACGTAGAAGCCGCTGAACGCTTCCACCAGGCCGATGATGAATCCCCCCAGCAGCGCCCCGGTGAGGTTTCCCAGACCGCCCAGCACCACCACCACGAAGGCCGCCAGGACGAAGTAGGTACCGACCGTCGGAAAGACAGGGTAGAGAGGCGCGAGGAGCGCCCCGGCGACGCCCACCAGCGCCGATCCGATGGCGAAGGTGAGGAGATAGACGCGATCGATGTTGATGCCCATCAACAGGGCCGCCGTCCGGTCCTGCGCCGTGCAGCGGATGGCCTTACCCAGATAGCTCCGCTGCAGGAAAAGGAAGAGGATGCCCGTGATGGCCAGTGCCACCAGGAACGCCAGCAGCCTTGACACACCCATCATCAAGGGACCGATGGAAAGCACCGCCTTGGACAGCCGCGTGTCCACCGATCGGTAGTTGGCCGTCATCGTCACCAGGGCCAAGTTCTGCAACAGGACGGAGAGCCCCACGGTGGCGGCGATCTGCATGGAGGCGGAGGCCTTCAGGATCGGCCGGATCACCAGGGTCTCGACGAGGAGGCCGACCAGGAATAAAAGGGCCACGACCACCAGGATGGACACGTAGGGGTCGAGTCCGTACAGATGGAATAGCCAGAAGCTGGCGTACATGGCGATCATGAGAAACTCGCCATGGGCGAAATTGACCACCCGGAGGACCCCAAAGATGAGGGTCAGTCCGATGCTGATCAGCGCGTATACGCCACCCAAGAGGATGCCGGATACCGCCACCTGCGCAAGGATGACTCCCATGTCGATACCTTTACTTGACAGAAGCTGTGCGTCAACGGTGGGACGGCGTGGCGAACGAGTCGACCACAATCCGAAGTTCTCTTACCATCAAGGCACTGGGAGAGCCATTGAATACTAGAGGGCCGCTCGCCGCCAACCTCGGTCAGCGGGAGCGGCCCTCCGGTCATCGGTTCCTTGCCGTGCTGGATGAGACGCGCTCCATCCTCTGCGTCTGCCTTACTTCTTGTTCTTCTGCCAAGCGGGCCAGGGGATGATGGCCTCGGCCACCGCAGCCCCATTGGGCCAGACGGTCAACTGCTTGCCCTTCTGCCACTGATAGATCATTGGGAACGCCCGGATGTCCTGGCCGGCGATCTTGTCGCCGGGAGGGGCGAACTTCACCCCGTAGCCCATCGGCGTCTTCTGATCCGGGATGTCGGTCGCCAGGGCCGCCTTGCGGATCGCCTCGGGATCGGTGGAGCCAGCCCTGGCAATCACATCAAACAGCACCTGGGTCCCCATGAAGTTCATGAGGGAGTGGCCGGAGCGAGGCGGCTCCTTGAAGAGGTCCTGGTACGCCTGTGCCGCCTCCTTGGCCCCCGGCGCGAAGCCAGGATTGATCAGGTACTGGGTGTTGTCCACGTTGAAAACGCCGGTGGCGTCGTCGCCCATCGCGCTGGCGAACTCCGTGAGGGCGTAGCCGGCGCCGGTCCCGATCACCGCCCTGGGCCAGAATCCCAGCTCCCTAGCCTGCTTCCAGAAGATCAGCAAGTCCTGGATGTAAGAGGTGGCGATCAGCACGTCGGGCTGGGCCGCCTTCAGCTTCAGGATGAGGGGTGAGAGATCCGTCGCCTTGGCGCTGTATGGGTCCCTCCCCAGTACGTTCAGACCGATCTCCTTGGCCCGCTTCTCGGCCCCGTTGGCGACGGTCGTGCCGTAGAGGGCATCCTCGTGGACGATCGACACCTTCAGCTTATCCGGCGCGATGCCGAACTTGGGCGCGAGCACTTCCTTGCTGTAGTCGGCAGCCTTGGTTCCGTACGCGGAACCCATAGGTGTGATGCGGAAGAGGTACTTAAAGCCGCGCTCCATGATGGGATCCGATATCCCACCCATTTCCCAGTAGATGATCTGGTTGCGCTCCGCCACCTCGGAGGCCGCCATGGCCAGCGGGCTGGAGTAGGTCCCGATCAGGATGGGCAGCTTCTCGCTGGAGATCAGGCGGTTGGCCTGGGAGACAGCCGCGTTGGCATCGGGCGCGTCGCCCTTCACGAACTCGATCTGCTTGCCCAGGAGTCCCCCCTTCTTGTTCTGGAGCAGGCGGACGACCTCGGCGCCGCGCCAGCTTTCCTCGCCCAGGAGCGCCATGCCGCCCGAGAGAGGATAGATTGCGCCGATCTTGATCGTGTCACCGCTGGAAGCAGCGAATGCGCGAGCCACCGGGGCAGAGATGGCCGCGCCCACGGCTGTGAGGCCCAGGCCTTTGAGCAGTTGGCGCCGGGTCAAAGATCCCCTCAAGGATGCCGACTTCCTGGGTGCCTTCGCGGCATGCATGTTCGCCTCCTTCTTCCTGCGTTGTGAATCGGACCGAAAACCCTCGGCCACGCTGGAGGTAGCTCTCTTTACGGATAGCATAAACATCCAGGCGGGTCAATATGTGTCGGCCGCAAGACTTCGTTACGGTAGAGAAGCCTAGCCGGCGACCGTGAGTATGATCTTGCCGATATGCGTGCCGGCCTCCATCAACCGGTGCGCCGCTGCAGCCTCGGCAAGCGGAAAGACCTGATGGATCACCGGACCGCACCGCCCGGCCTCCAGGACCGGCCACACCGTCTCTCTGAGCGCTTGGGCGATCCGGCCTTTCTCCGCTGTGGTGCGCGGGCGCATGGTCGAGCCGGTAAGGTTCGCCCGGCGCCGCATCACGGCTGTGAGGTCAAAGCTCTCCACCTTCGCGCCATGCAACGTACCGACCTGGATCAACCGCCCGTCCATGGCCAGGCAGGCCAGGTTCTGTATCGTGTAGGGGGCTCCGACGATGTCCAGCACGACGTTCACGCCCTGGTCTCCCGTGAGGTCGCGGATCCGCTCGGCGAAATCGGCCTCACGGTAGTTGATGGCCTTCGCCCCCAGCTTCACACACGCGTCGCACTTCTCCCGGCTGCCGGCGGTGGCATAGACACGGGCGCCGAACTCGCGCGCCAGTTGGATGGCGGTGACCCCGATCCCGCTGGTGCCGCCGTGGATCAGCACGGACTCGCCCCGGGTGAGGCGCCCTATCTGAAACAGATTCGCCCAGACGGTGAAGTAGTTCTCCGGCAACCCCGCCGCCCGGATGGCATCGTAGCCGGAGGGCCAGGGCAGGCATTGGGGCGCCGGGACCAGGCAATACTCGGCGTACCCGCCCCCGTTGGTGAGGGCGCAGACCCGGTCGCCCGACTTGAGAGCCGTCACCGCCTCGCCCACGGCCGCCACGTCTCCGGCCACCTCCAGCCCGAGGATCGGACTGGCGCCGGGCGGCGGCGGGTAGACCCCCCGGCGCTGCAGCACGTCGGGTCGGTTCACGCCGGCAGCCTGCACGCGGATCAGGACGTCGTCCGACTTCGGATGGGGCACCGGAGCCGTGGCCAGGCGCAGGACGTCCGGCTCGCCTGCCCCGGCAGCTTCGATGTAACGCATGCGGTCTGGGATCTTCATCGCGTGCCCTCCACCCCTTGCTTGCGCCTGGCGGCCAGGCGCTGTTCGACGGCTTTCAGCCGCTCCTGGCCGGCTTTCGACTTCTTGATGACCTGCTCGACGTTCGCCAGCATCCGTGGGTTCTGCATCTTCTCGCGGACATCTTGCAAGAAGGGGTGGAGCTTCGCGAAAATGAGGAACATCTCGCCGCTACACGCCGGCTCCAGGAAGAGGGCTTCGCTCAGCGTGCCGTGGATCACCAGCGACGCGGCCAACTCCCAATAGCCCGCCACCTGCCGGAGCCAATTGTTCTCCGGCGTTCCCATGGCTTGGACAATCTTCATCACGTCGGCGGTACTGTCGGGCCAGAAATCGATCAGCCACCAGTTGCGCGCTTTGCGGATTTCCGCCTCGCGGCGCAGATCGTAGAGCTTGAGGATCAAGTCGGCATCGGCCGATGTGGGCTTCTTGGGCATGGCGACCTCCTTGGGTTTGTGTGTGCGTTCCAGTGAGGATTTCCGCAGAGCAATGCGCGGCACACCAAGCCTCCCCCCTCCCCTTGAAAGCAAGGCACGTGGCAGGGGGAGGCTTGACCAGGGCTGGCACGGGCCGGCACACAGCAGTCGCGCCGTGCGGGGCAGCCGAACCCGGAAGAGACAGCCCCCTCCGGGGACGAAGTCCCAGGGCGAATTCGAGGTTGTCGAGGACGCTAGCACGCGAGGCCTGGTGCGTCAAGCGAACCACACGCGTGGCGACAGGCCAGGCCCCATGACCCTGTCCCGGGCAGCGCGCCATGACGGAGCCCTCCCGCGAGACAGGCCGAGCGGGACACGGGTCATCTAGGTTTCGCTCTCCTGCTCCCGCGGTGCTGCATCCAGCATCGCCTGGAGGAGCGTTTCCGGCGCCTGCGCGCCTGACACCGCGGTGCGGCGATTGAAAATAAAGCACGGCACACCGTGGATGCCGGCCTGCCGGGCTTCGAGGTCGGCCCGCAGCACTTCCTCCCGACCGTCCTCGGACGCCAGGTAGACTGCCAACGCCGCGCGATCCAGGCCGGCACGTTCGCCGGCGCGAGCCAGCGCAGCCTTGTCGGTGAGATTGGCGCCCTCCAGAAAATAGGCGCGGAAGAGATGCTCCGCGACCTCGTCTTCGCGCTCCTGCTTCGCGCCGTAGATCATGAGCCGGTGCGCATGCAGCGTGTTCGGTTGCACCGTGATGCGATCGAACGCGAATTCGATGCCGACTTCCCTGCCGACGCCCGCCACACGCGCGTAGCTGTGGGAGTGGCCGGGGCCAAACTTGCGCTCGATGTAGTCCTTGCGCGGAATGCCCTCTTCCGGCAAGTCCGGGTTGAGCTGGAACGGCAGCCAGCGCACGGCTGGCTTCTCCTCATCGGGCCTGCGCTCCTGGTACAGCCGCAGTGCGGCTTCCAGGCGCCGTTTACCGATGAAGCACCAGGGTCAGACAATGTCCGAGACGATGTCGATGGTGGGCGTGGGCGTGGGGCTCATGCGCTGCTCCTTTCTATTGGTAGCGCCCGCGATTGGCCCTGGCGCGGGTTGCGAGATGCAGGACTGGGGCATTATACCGTCGTAATGATCCTTTGTTGATATTGATCTTGTAATGGGGGACGTGGGGACGTTGTTGACTCAATGGACTTACGGCTTCTCCCCTCGCAGGGAGCCCCGCGATCCCTGACGGGAAACTCCTGCGCCGGTCCTTGAGGTGCACCGCGTGCTGCACGCACCCACTCGAACTGACCCCAGGTACCTGGGGCAGTCCGCCATGCGGGGAGCGCGATGCCCCCACCAACTCTACAAGAAGACTGCTTCCAGTCCGCCACCAAAGTCTTGCCATCATCGTGGACGACGCTATCAGAGTTATTCCATTGAGTCAACAACGTCCCCTATTTCGAAACGATGCGGTCAGCAGGCCGGATCGGAGGGAGGAATTTACCTTGACACCACAGAAACGGCCGGGTCCCCTATTTCGAAATCGCTCCCTTCGAGCAGAAGCACGTCATATCCTCGCGATGCCGACTCAATCGCCACCCCCACACCTGTTGCGCCGCCGCCGATGACGATGATGTCCCATGATGCTGCATGCGCGCGGAGTCGATGAAGCATTTGCCCGCGCGTCATTTTCGTCCTCCTCTCTCCGCCTCATCGCGTAGGCACGGCCTCCGGGCCCGTGCCGCGGGACTCAGAAGCGCCTGATCTCGCCCACCGGGTCGTCGTGCCGAGCCAGCTGCCCGGGCGCGGGCTGCGCGCACGCGATCGCCGCACCCTCGCGCGCGAACAGCGGCAGGCGCTCCAGCGGCGCGGCCACCTCGTGCCACTGGCCGCTGGCGTAGGCCTGGCCGGTCTCGAAGTCGAACCAGCGGCCGCGGCCGCCCAGGGCCGGCAGGTACAGGCGGCGCGTGGTCGCGCCCGCTTCGACCACCGGCGCGACCAGCAGCTCGCGACCCAGCATGAACTCGTCGCAGTCCTGCAGGCACTGGGCGTCCTCCAGGAAGTCATAGAAAGTCGGCCGGAGGATGGGCTCGTGGCGGTGGCTTGCGCGCTCGAACAGCGACCACATGTAGGGGATGAGGCGGTAGCGCAGCTCGATGGCGCGCTTGACGCCCGGCGTCACCGAGGGATACATCCACGGCAGGTTGGTGATGCCGCCTTCCTTCCACGAGTTCATCACCATGCGCGGGTTGAGGCTGCAGGCCTGTACCCAGCGCAGGAACAGCTCCGGGTCGGGCACCGGCCCGTAGAAGCCGCCCACGTCGTGGCCCACGTTGAACATGCCCGACAGGCTCATCTGCAGGCCGGTGCGGATGTTCCACCTCAGGGTGCGCCAGCTGGTGGTGTTGTCGCCTGACCAGGTCTGGGCATAGCGCTGGATGCCCGGCATGCCCGCGCGGGTGACGGTGAACACCGGCTCGTCCGGGCGGTACTCGCGCTGCGCCTCGAAGGTGGCCCGCGTCATCAGCAGGCCCTGCAGCGGCCGCGAGCGGTGCAGCGGCATGGACTGGCCGAAGCCGGCGGCGACCGCGTCCTCGTCCTGGATCGCGTACTCGTTGTTGTCGTTCCAGCCGGCGTCGATGCCGTAATCGAGGATCTGGGCCATCAGGCCCTCCTGCCACCAGCGCACGGCCTCAGGGTGGGTGAAGTCCAGGTGCGAGCCCTGGCCGTCCCAGAACGGCTCCACCACCGGCGCGCCGGTGGCGTGGCTGACGAAGGCGCCGCGATCGCGTGCCTCGCCGTAGGCCGGGTGGTCGTCTAGCAGGCAGGGCTTGACATTGGCCACCACGCGCATGCCGTTCGCATGAAAGCGCGCATTCACACCCTTGGGGTCGGGGAACTTGTCACGGTTCCACGTGAACACGTAGCGGCGCGTGCCGCGGGTGGAGTAGCCGGAACCGTAGTGGAAGGCAGAAACCGGCACGCGCTCGGACACGGTGCGGTCGATGAAGCCTTCAAGCTGCTTCTGCGCGTCGGGCGCGTCGGCCAGCCCCATCGCGGTCTGCCCGAAGCCTAGGCTCCAGCGCGGGGGCAGGTGGGTGCCGCCGATCAGCGCGACAAACTGCGCGATCACCTCGGCGGGCGTGCGGCCGGCCATGAGGTAGTAGTCGAGGTCGCCGTCGTCGATTTCTACGTAGCGGTAGAAGCCGTGGTAGTTGTCGTGCTCGCAGCCCAGGTCGAACGTGCACACGGCCATGGTGTCGTAGTAGATGCCGACCCACCGGCCCTCGGGCGAGCGGCTCAACACGAAGGGCCAGTGCTTGTACAGTGGGTCGCCATGCTCGGGGTCATAACCCAGGGAGTCCATGGCGGCGGTGCGCAGGCGGCGGCCGTGCAGATTCAGGGGACCCGTCTTGTCGCCCAGGCCGTAAAAATGCTCGCGCGGGTCGCGCGCCAGGTAGTGGCGCACTGCCCCCGTGCGCGCCTGGCGCAGATAGGCCGAGGTGGAGCGGTCCTGTGCCACGGGCTGGTTCGCGCCGACGGCGCGCCACTCCAAGCGGAGAGGCGCGACGTGCAGGCGCACCTGCAGGCGAACGGTGGCCAGGGTGTCTGCGCCGTCGACGCGTCCGCCGGTGACGGGGGGGCGCTCGAAGCCGGCGAGATCCTCGCGTGCGCGTCCCTGCCACGGCACATCCCGACTGGAAGAGCCACCCGGGCCGACAGCGCCCGCCAGGGGCGCGATCGCCCAGGTGCGCGGCTCGCGCCAGCCGCCCTGCGGGCGCAGCGTCACGCGTGCCATGGTGGGCGAGAGGAAGCGCACGCTCATCTCGGCGCCGTCGTCGAGACGGCTGATGGCCGCGAGGTCGCGGCCTTCGCCTTCGAATGCCCAGCGTTGGGCCTGCCAGGGTTTCATGCCTGCACCTCCACGGCGATGGCGCTGTCGATTTCAGAAAAGAGGAGCCGTCTCCGGCACACCGGTCCCGGCGGTGGTCACGCAAGTCGCGCGGCGCCGGCCTGGGCGGCGAGGGCCATCTCCATGACCTTGAAGCAATGGGCCTGGGGCATGGCAGTCTCGGTCCGATCGAGGACGTCGCGCACAAGATTCGGGTAATACGAAAGTGGGGTATCGGCGCAGCTGACATACCGGGTGGCATCGCGCGTGACGAGGAAGAGGTGATCGGTCCCGTCGCGCCCGGCGAGGTCGACGTACTTCCGGATTTCGATGAACCCCTCGGTTCCCAGGATGGTCAGCCGGCCATCCCCCCAGGTAGGAAGCCCATCCGGCGAGTACCAGTCCACGCGGGCAAACCCGGTGGCATGGTCGCTGCGGAGCAGCACTTCACCGAAATCCTCCAGCCCCGGGCAATCCCGGTTGGCGTAGTTGGCGACGGCGCTCGCAACGATCGTGGCGTCGGTCGAGCCGGTGAGGAACAGGAACTGGTCGATCTGGTGCGAGGCCAGGTCGCACAGGATCCCGCCATAGCGGGGGCGGTCGAAGAACCAGGGGGGTCGCTGCGCCTTGTTCAGCCGGTGGGGGCCGAGCCCAAGGGTCTGCACGACCCGCCCGATCGCGCCCGCCCCGATCAGCTCGGCGGCGCGGGTGACGGCGCGGACGGAGAAGCGCTCCGAAAAGGTGACCGACCAGATGCGGCCCGTCGCCGCCTGCGCCTTCCGCACCTGCGCGAGTTGTTCCGGGGTTGTGCACCCCGGCTTGTCGGACATCACGTCCTTGCCGTGCTCCATCACCGCGACGGCGATGCCCGCCCGGAGATCGGGGACGGCGGCGGTCACGATGAGGGCGATCTCGCGGTCCTCGAGCAGCCGTCGACGGTCTGCGACTCGCGGGAGCTGTGGGAACTCCTTCCGGAAACCCTCCAGCGGGTGAGGGTCGCCCTCCGTGTACCAGCCGGCGCATTCGCACCCGAGGCCGAGCAGCCGGCCCACCTGATCGAGGACGTGGGGGTGGTCGATTCCGATCACGCCGAACGTGAGCGGGGGGCTTGCCGGCATCAGTGTCCCTCCGTTCATTGCCAGTGGATCACCACGCCCAGGTGTGCCTCGGGATGGGTGCGCAGGAGGTCGTGTGCGCTGAGCGCCTGCTCCATCTTCAGTTCGTCAGTGATCATGCCGTCCGTCCGCAGCTCCCCCGCCGCCATCAGATCCAGGGCGAGCGCCAGGTTCCGCAAGCGCGGCCACGGATGATCGCCCTGGAAAGGGAGTGCCGTTTCGTGGCCGCCGATCAGTCGGACCGCCTTGCGGTGCAGCAGACTGTAGGCATCGAGCGTCACGGCGCCTCGCGTGGAGCCGAGGAGGACGACTGTTCCTCCGCGCCTGGCAGCCTCCAGACCGACAGGAACCAGCGTGGGGCTGCCGGTGGCCTCGATGACGATGTCGGCGCCGGAGTCGCCGATCACCCGCCCGACCGCGGCGGCGGGCTCCTCTCGTGAGGCGTCAGCGGGTGTGATCCCGCACGCCTCGGCGAGCTTCAGCCGCTCGAGGAGCCGGTCCATCCCGACCACGGGGCGCGCGCCGGCAAGATGGAAGAGCTGCCCGGAGAGCAGCCCGACGAGCCCGAGCCCCAGCACGACCACGCGCTGGCCGAGCTGCGGCGGCGCAAGCCGCAGGGCCGTGAATGCGATCCCCGCCAGGCGGGCCAGCGGCGCACGCGTCGAGGAGACTCCCTCTGGGACGGGCACGACGGCGTGCGTGCGGGTGTCGGTGACGGCCATCGTCCCGTGGCCGGCCTCCATCAGCACGCGCCGGCCGACAGCGAGGCCCTCCACGGCCGAGCCGAGCGCCGTGATCTCTCCGACGAGAGCATACCCGGGCCGGTGCGGCATGAGGGGGAACGGCGGGTTTGGCAGGCTGTATCCCATGTGTGCGCCGGTATAGATGGAGAGCTCGGTCCCTGCGCTCACAAGGCTCGTGATCGAGCGCGCGATCACCTCGTGGGCCGCGGGCGACCCAGGAGTGTCGAAGTCCTCCCAGGCGGTGCGATTGATCTCGGGAAAGATAAGCCTCTGTGCGCGCACGCGATTCTCCTCCTCAGCCTTTCAAGCCGGTGGTCGCGATGCCGCTCACGAGATAGCGCTGGAGCACGGCGAAGACCAGTGTGATAGGGATGATGGAGAGGACGGTCATGGCGAGGACGTAGTGCCAGTCCGTGACCAACTCCCCCCGGAATCGCGCCAAACCGAGCTGAAGCGTGAAGAGGCGATCCTGGTTGATCACGATCAGGGGCCAGAGGAAATCGTTCCAGCGCCACATGATGGAGAACACGGTGAGCACCGCCAGCGCCGGGCGTGTGAGCGGCAGCACGACCTGCCAGTAGATCCGGAACTCGCCCGCCCCGTCGATGCGCGCCGCCTCGAGCAGCTCGTCGGGGATGGTCAACATGTACTGCCGGAGGAGGAAGACTCCCGTCGGCGTCGCCGAGGGCGGGATGATGATCCCCCAGAGCGAGTTTGCCATCCCGAGCTTGGCGATGACGAGGTAGACCGGCAGCATGATGACCTGGAGCGGGATCATGAGGGTGCCCAGGATCACCAGGAAGATCGCGTCCCGGCCCGGGAAGCGGTACTTGCTGAGGGCGAAGGCCGCCATCGAGTTGATAGCGAGCGTGATGGCGGTGGCGACAACCGTCACGACCACGCTGTTGGTCAGGTACCGCAGGAACGGGAAACGCTCGAGGGCGCCCGAGTAGTTGCTCGTGATCCAATGCTCCGGCAGGAAGGTGGGCGGGATCCGATAGATCTCGTTCAGGCCCTTGAAGGACGACAGGACGATCCAGAGCACCGGCAGGAACATCACCGCCGTCCCGAGCACGAGGCAGCCGTACGCCCCGATGGTGCCCGCATCCACCCGGCCGCCCCGGTATTGCATCGACTTGCTGGAGGTCTCCATGTCGTTCCTCTTATCAGCGTTCAGATGTCAGCGTTCAGCGATCAACTTCTCCCCTTCTAAGAAGCTGACCGCTGAAAGCTGTCTTCTCACATCGACTCCCGTGACCGACCGAGGAGGTACTGCGTGACCGTCAGCGTGAAGATGACGACGAACAACACCAGCGACGCCGCGGCCGCGAGCCCGAACTGATCAAGCTGGAACGCCAAGCGGTAGATGTAGTGGACGACCAAGAGGGTCGCCGTCCCGGGTCCGCCGCCGGTCAGCACGTAGATGTGGTCGAAGACCTCGAAGCTGCGGATCATGCCGAGGATCAGGACCACCATCAGGGTCGGCATAAGCATGGGCACCGTCACGTGGCGGAAGGACTTCCACCGGCCGGCCCCGTCGATGTCGGCGGCCTCGTACAGGGCGGCGGGGATCGCCTGCAGTCCCGCGAGCACGATCATCGCGAAGAAGCCCAGCGTGGCCCACACGTGGACGAAGATCACCCAGAACATGGCCCAGTCCGCCCGGAGCAGCCAGGGCTGCCGCGGGAGCCCCAGGCCCTGAAGGATGGCGTTCAGCACACCGAACTGGCTGTTCAGGATCCACTGCCAGACGAGGGCCACGACCACAGGCGACAGGAGCACCGGGTAGAAGAAGGCGCTCCGGAAGAACCCGCGAAACCGGACGTTCTGGTTCAACAGCACGCCGACCAGCACGGACAGGCCGGTGATGAGCGTGACATCCCCGACGACGAAGACGAGGATGTTCCGCACCGCCCGCCAGAAGAGGTCGTCCTTCTGGAGGAGGTACAGGAAGTTCTCGGGCCCGACGAAGACCGGGGGGCGGAAGGGCGAGGTGCGGTACAGGCTCAGGAAGAAGTTGTAGATCGCGGGGGCGATGATGAAGACCAGGAAAATCGCCACGTTCGGCGTCAGAAAGAGGTACGGGGTGAGGCGATAGGACGTCCGTTGTGTCCGCATCGAATGCCTCATTCGGACGGCCACCCGCCGTTCGCCCATTGGCCGTCAACGCTGTGGGATCAGGGCCAACGGCGAACGGCGGCTCGGGCCGTCACTGCTTCATCAGCTCCTTGGCCTTGGTCTGAGCCAGCTCCAGGGCCTTGTCCACGGTCAGCTCGCCGGTGATGACCTGCGTCACGCGGTCCCGGACCTCGTTTCCGACCTGTCCGAAGTGGAGGTTGTAGTTGTCCACGTAGGCCGACGCCGGGAGCTGCCCCACGCCCTTGATGAACACGTTCATGTCGTCATTCCGCGTGGGGTATTTCACCCCCTGCCGTACCAGGTCCTTCCGTGTGGGCAGGAACATGGCTTTCACGGCGTATTCCGTCATCGCGTCCGCGCCCCCCAAGAATTCCACCAGCCGGGCCACCTTGTCGGGCGCCTTGGCATTCTTGAAGGCGATGAGGAACTTACCGCCAGGCATGCCGCCTGCCTGCGTCTCGTAGCCGTTCGGTACGGCTTTCCATTCGAACTTGTTCCCGATGCCGTCCGTGAATTGCGCCACCTGCCAGTTCCCCGACAGGTAATACACGAGCTGGCCGTTCACGAACTGCTGGTTGGCGCCCACATATCCGGTGCCGCCCGCCCAGATGTCGAGGGGCATCGTGCCGTCCTTG
The DNA here is from genome assembly GCA_963727695.1 of uncultured Methylomirabilota bacterium. Taxonomy (GTDB): domain Bacteria; phylum Methylomirabilota; class Methylomirabilia; order Methylomirabilales; family 2-02-FULL-66-22; genus 2-02-FULL-66-22. Next base: position 14,204 of record CAVSHW010000007.1, read on the forward strand.
TGGAAGCCCACAAATGCCTCGATGGCCTTGCGAGTCTCGGCGCTCGTGACGCGGACATCCTTCCCATCGCGGGTGAAGTAGCCGCCGCCGTACGACTGCAGGAACCCGTCGAGACGGTGGCCGCTCCGGTCCACCGCGGCCGCGAAGGGAACTCCTGTCGCCTTCTTCACCTTCGCCGCGGCCGCCATCCAATCCTCCCACGTCGCGCGGTCCTTGGGCAGATCGATGCCTGCCTTCTTGAAGAGGCTGACGTTGACGAACGGCCCGTTCATGGTCAGGTCGTGGGGAATGCCGTAGAGTTCACCCCGCTCACCGGTCACCATTCGCATGGGCTCAGCCAGGAAATCCTTCGCGAAGTTCTTGTTCTTGAGGTAGGGCCGCAAGTCAAGGGTGTGCTGGAAAAAGCGATAGGGCTCATTGACCCGCGCGAGATCCGGCGCCTGGCCGGCCGAGGCCTGCGTCACGAGGAGCTGGTTTAGCTCGGCAAAGGGGACGATCGAGAATTCGATCTTGATATCGGGATTGGTGTCGTTGAAGCGCTTGACGAGCCCCTCGATCGCGGGCTTGTCCGGCCCGTCGGTGAACCAGAGGAACCGGAGCGTCGTCACCTGGGCCTGGGCGGAAGCCGACGTGAGCAGGGCCATGCCGAGGACGAGCAGGAGTGTCGTGAGCAGAGCGGCTCTTTTCATGGGATCCCCCTTGCCCTTGCGGGCTTCGCCGTGCGGTAAGCTGCGGGCCATGTCGCGAGTATTGACCTTGGGATAATTTTCCACAAAAGTACGTAACGTGTCAATCGTTAAGCCGACCAGACTCATGCCTCCTGGCGGATGGCTCCACGGTGAAAGTAATTGACCATCGCACGTATAACCGAGGCAAATTCACGCCACCTGGGTCAATTCCCGCCTGCCACGGGGGGCCCGCACGGCACATTGGCATCATGCTCAACCTCGAAAAACGGTTTCCGGATCGCCTGTGGGTCCCGAAAATACAAATCAGGCACGCACGGTGGTGTCCGGGGCGAGATCGATCCGGTGTGGCGCAAGGAGACCCGCGTGTGGCTTGGATTTGCGGCGACGGTGTGGTGTCCCCAGCGGGATTCGAACCCGCGTTCTCGGCTTGAAGGGCCGACGTCCTAGGCCGGGCTAGACGATGGGGACACGAGGGAACGCTCAACGGGAACAGATTTCAGGGGGAATGGAGAGGCATACTTATAACACAGGAATCGCTCCCTGCCAAGCGCGAGTCGCCTGGCCGGATTGAGGGCTCCCTCGGCAGGTACCCCAGGCTTCCGTCTCGGCATCATTTCTCGCGCGCTTCCCATTCGCGCACCACACCTTCCTTTCTTGCAACTTCGCCGGCTCCACCATCTCTATCATCCGCCGATTTCCCATCCCGAGCCATCTTTCGCCTTGGGAGCCACCGCGAGCGGTGGTGGCGGAGTCCACCCAGCCCACAAATCCTTGTGTAGTGAGCGGTTAGGCTCTGCAAGATCAAATATTTCGGTTGACGAAGGGAAAGCGGAACATTAAGGTATGGCTCCACTCCTCTATAAAAAGAGGGCATTGGTCCGGAGGTATCGAGTGCGTCGGCCTGGCGCTCGGTGAAGCTGAACACCTCCTGCTCGTTCGGCCTGGAGTGACGGAACAGTAGGATGCACCGTCGGCACACGGTGCCGGACAGGCATCGGTTTACGGCGGCGACCACGACGGCCAGACGATGAGAAGTGCGCGTGGGCGCAGTGGGTCCGTCCCGCTCGCGGGCGAGGCTCTAACGACGGAAAGGAGACGCACATGTGGACCCGATGCGGACGAACGCTGGTGCTTGGCCTGGTGCTCTTCGGGCTCCTGGCCGGTTGTGCGACGATGGCCAAGGAGGATTACACCACCCTCCCGAATTCGGAGAATCCGGAGTTCCTCGTGCATCCGTTCCGGCTCATCGCGCTGCCCACCACTTTGCTCGCCAATGCCTTTCAGTACGCCATCGTGGAGCCGTTCTATTTCGGGATGAACGCCATGCCAAACGCCGTGGGCCTCAGCCTGCAGGAGCGGCAATATATCACGCAGCGCCAGGAGGCGTGGCAGAGCTCCTCCGGGGCCCAGGGGGCGCAGCCCGCCAAGTAGGCACGGTCCCCGACTCGAAGCCTTAGGTGTGGCTGACTATCATGGGGCAATCGAAGCAGAGCACGCGCCGGGCCAAGACGGCGCCGCCTCGAGCGGGTAAGGGATCGCGGCTCCGGGACGCGGTCGTTTCCCTGGACGCCGAGGATATCGCCATGGCGCGGTTGCAAGCCAGCCTGCGGCGGGCCGAGACGATCCAGGCTGCGCCCCGCGCGGCGGCCTCTCTCCTCGGCCGAACCACGGTTCGGCTGCCCGCAGATCTCCTCACGCGCGGGCGCGACCGGGCGGAGCAAGAGAGTGCGACGTTTTCGGAGATCGTTGCCCGGGCCTTGGAGCGCTTCCTACGATCCCGTTAAGACTCTCCATTTCACCTGGTTCCCTTTTCCATAGGAGGTTTCCATGCCGTTCGTAAACATCGTTCTGAAAGAGGGTCGGACTGTCGAGCAGAAGCGCGAGCTGGTAAAGGCTGTCACCGAGGCGATCGTGCGCACGGTGGGCGCCAAGGCGGAGGCGGTGCACATCGTGGTGCACGACGAGCCGGCCCACAACCTGGCGAACGGGGGAAAGTTGCTTTCAGATAAGCAGCAGATTCCACCGTTCACGCAGCTAGAGACGCCTCGATGGCGCGCTGCGAAGCAATCGTCGCCGGATAGCCTTATCCGGGATGTGGGGCGGCTGGAGGCTCTCTCCTATCTCGAAGTCATCGAGGCCATGCACAGGGTGTTCTGCTGTCCGCGCACAGGGCGCGCGGCGGCGTATTGATGGACGATCCCGAGGAACCTTTCACATGAAACCTGCCGCTGCAAGGTGGGGCGACTGATGGACGAGCATCAGGTCGCCGCGTTTTACGATGTGGTCGGGAATACCTACGATCAGTCGCTTTATTTCCTCGCCTGTGAGGCCCCCTACCGGGCCGAGATCGCCCAACTGTCAGCCGGCCGACGCTTCCGCCGGCTCGTCGATCTGGGCTGCGGCACAGGGAAACAGACGATCATGCTTTCCCCGCTCGCCGACGAGGTGGTGGCGGTGGACATTTCCGCCTCGTCTCTCGCCCAGGCCGAGACCCGGTGCAGGCAGGTCGGAATTCAGAACGTCCGCTTCCTGCAGGAAAATATCGTCTCCCTTCCCCTCGAAGCGGGATCAGTGGACGGGATCTTCTCTTACGGCGACGTGATCTCCCACGTCCACGACGCCTACCGGCAGGTCTTCCGCGAGGGGGCCCGGATCCTCGCGCCCGGGGGATTCATGGCCTTCGAGATCGACGGCAAATGGGAGCTGGACATGCTCCTGCACAACCCGGAGGAGCGGGCGCGGGCGCGGGCGGCCGGCGCGGTGGGGCACCTTCGCGTCTGGCGAGACATCCCGTGCAAGACTTTCACGGACCGGGAACTCTGCCGCGACCTCGCCGAGGCGGGCCTCCGGATGGCGAGCGTCCGCGGCGTGAACATCTTTCACTGCGTCCTGCCGGAGTCTGTCCTGATGGGTCTTCCCCAGGATGTGGGGGCGTTCTGGCGGGCGGCGTCGACCTTCCTGCAGGGGGTGGACGCGGCGGTGGCGAGGCTCCCCTGGTTTTACCGGCTGGCCTCGACCCGGCTGGTCGTGGCGGTCAAGGGCTGAACGACCGGACGATGGCGAAGGTTCCCCACGGGAAGAAGAGAAGGATGGCGAGAGCGACGCTGGACATCGAGCGCTCCCGAACCGTGAGCGGTGGCGCGTCAGTTCCGGGCGGTCTGTGGCCTGGAGAAATACACATTCAAGGCATGTTCTACCAGCGGCAGCCGCAGATTGTAGCGCTGCTGGAGCAGACCGAGCGCCACCACGTTTCCGGCCCGGGCGCCTTGGATGAGTTTGCTCCGGGTGAGCGATTCCGCCAGCTCGAAATCATCGATCCGACGCTTGATTGCCAGATATTCGCGGGTCTTCATAATGGGGCGCCTCCCTCACCTCACTTGACCACCGGATGAACGCGTCTTTGGATTCTGGCATTACGATTCAGTCATTGCATAAAATTGGCCAGCGCTAACTATGCAATCTAACAACGATTTCAACCATGAGAATGCTGACGAAAAGACAGGGAAAGCCTCTGGAGGCCTGACACTTCGTCTCTCGTTCGTGATGTCCGCCTATTCGACGGCCCAACAGATGATCCGCTTCTCGGACGAGAAGGCGAGCTTCGTCTTCCTGTTCTTCGGGATCATCCTGTCGATCTTCGGCGTCCGGGGAGATCGGATCCTGCTCATCCTGGGGGGGCAGGCAGGGCCGGCAGGTCTCCGCGCGGCCTTCATCGCCGTCTTTCTCGTCTTCCTCGGAACCATGATCACCTCGCTGTTCTACGGCCTCCAGACCATCACGCCCCGGCTGCACTCTCCCGCCGCCGACCCGGACCATCAGCGGCTGTACTGGTGCCACGACGTCCTGCGGCTCCCGATCGCGGAATACGCGGCACGCTTGAGATCCCTGGGCGATGAGGCGGTCTTGCGGGAGATGATCTACGAGCTCTACGCGGCCACGGTGATCGAGCGATCCAAGTTCGAACGGATTCGCCGCTGCCTCCGCTGGGCCATCGCGAGCTTTGTCATCTGGGTCGTCCTGATCGCGATGACCATCGTCCAATGAGCGCGCGTCGGACGTCCCCGCGCCTGACTCCGGACCGCTTGCGGCGCCTGGCCCTCTTCCGGGAATTCACGCCGCAGGAGATGAGTCGAATCCGCGCCATAGGCACCGTCCAGACCTATGGCGACGGAGAATTCCTGGCCACCGAGGGCACCCGAAAACAGCGGCGCGTCTTGTACGTGGTGATCGAGGGGGAGCTCCACTACGTCAAGCGCATCCGCGCCCAGCGCGTCACCATCGTGATGGCGCTCGGCCAAGGCGACGTGGGGGGATTCCTCACGTTCTTGAACGAGCACCCATCGCCGGTCTCGGTGCGGAGTCTCCGGCGCACCACCGTCTTCGAGATCGGACGGCGGGAACTGCAGGGCCTCGCCGAAGAGCACCCCTTCTTGGCTTTCAAGCTGCTCCTGGTCCTGTTGGGCGACACGGCCAAACGCCTCGACGCGCTCTTGGACCGGGTGGCCGACACGGCCGCATGGGCGTCCGACCTGGAGCGCCATCTGCGGGCGCTGCCGCTCTTGCGCGGGGAGGCGGAGACTCGATAGCTCCGCCCCCCCCGAGAGGGGAAGTCCGAGGAGATGCCGACGCCGTGTTGCGCCTAATCTGGCGACTCATCCGCCTGCTGTTGGTGTTGCTGCTCCTGGGCGCCGGCCTCTATCTGGGCGGCCCATATCTGCTGCGCGCCCTGGGCCATTACCTGATCACCTCGCACCCTCTCGCCAAGGCCGATCTGGTCGTGGTTCTCTCTGGCGAGCCCTTCCTTCGCGTCCCCGAGGCGGCGCGGGTCTATCACGAGGGCCTCGCCCCCGAGATTCTCCTCCCCAACGCGCCGCGCCCCCGCGGGCAGGAGGATCTATTTCGCCTGGGCATCCGCTACCCGGATGCGCAGGAGATCTCCCTCGAATTGTTGGAAGCCTTGCGCGTCCCCAAGCAGACCATCCATACCCTTGGAGAGCGATCCGACAACACGCAGGCAGAGATGCAGGCCGTGTCCCGATTCCTCGCGAGCCGGCCCGTCCGGACACTGATCGTCGTGACCTCCAAGGCCCACTCCACTCGTGCCTACAAGATCTTCGCGGCCGGTCTGGAACCAAAGATCCGCGTGCTGATGCGCCCCGTCCCCGCCGATCCATTCGACCCCGATCGCTGGTGGAAGAATCGGCAGGACTTGCGGCAGGTGCTTCACGAGTACGAGGCGCTCTTGGATGTCTGGCGGCAAGAGTCCTGGAGGATGGTGCGCGGCACGGCATCTCAGGAACCGCCGCCGGTCACGGTCCGCTGATCGCCGGGAGGCGACGGAATGTCCACGATTGCCGTGGAGACGGAGCTGGTGCTGGAGCTCCTGGGCCGCCGGGATGCCTTGGTGCAAGCCATCACGGCCGGGATGACCTCAGACGAGTGGGACGAGGTCATGCGGGCATTCGATGGACTGCTCCTTGCGCTGAGGCGGCTAGAGGAGAGCCTGCCGAGCCCCGGACCGGAGTCCGTGTGATTTCACTTTAAACGACACCGAGGATTGTGCTAAGGTCCTGTGCAACATCGCGGTGTGATCCGCGCGCGGAGGATGCACGCGGGTCGGTCGGTTGAGTTGGAAGGAGGCCCCGTTCGTTGGGCATGGACGGGGACAAAAGGAGGGATGATGGCAGACGAAAAAAAGAAAAGTAGCCTTCCGCGTGTTCTTTCCCTTATCGTCGCGCTTATCGGATGCGTGATCACGGCGGTGCCGTTTGCTTTCGGCATGCACGGTGACCCGGCGCCTATCATCTTGGTCGGATCCGGCGTGACCGTCATCGCCCTCGGCTTGTTCCTGTTCTTCTCGATCTGATTCTCTCCCTCTGTTCCTCACGCTCGATCCTCGATTCGGGCAGGCATCCGGCAGCCCAGATCGGGGATCACTTGTTTCCCCGCCGCGCCGCGCTTCCCGCGCACTCCTGTCAAAGCGGAGGCGGGCGGGCCTTCTTCCGTCATCTCACGGTCAGCGCGCGGTCGTGCGCGGGTCCGGAAACGCCAGGGACTCGACGAAGATCTCCTCGAAGCGGGGATGCTTGGAGAGCTCGAAATAATCGACCCGCCGGGCCAGGGCCTCCGCCCGGCGCCGGATGGATCGGGAGAGGAGCGCCATCCGGGATCCTTGCCCCGCCGCGTTTCCGACCCCCTGGATCCGATCCATCGGGATCGTGGACGGCAGCATGCCGATACCCACGGCGCTCCGCTTGTCCACGAAGTTTCCGAAGGCCCCCGCCAGCGACACCGCAGAGATCTCTCCGGGGCTGATCCCCAGCTCATCCACGAGGATACGAACCCCGCACAGGATCGTGCCTTTGGCGAGCTGGAGCTGGCGCACGTCGTCCTGGGTGATCACGATGCGGGGCTCCCAGGAGAGGACGAATTCCCAGGTGTGACCCTGCCCCACCACGCGGTCGAGGATCGTGGCGGGCAGCGTGCCGTCCAGGATCGGGCGGGGGAGCAGCCGCCCGCCCGGATCCACGATCCCCCATCGCACCATCTGATGCAAGGCATCGATCAGCCCCGACCCGCAGATGCCCCGGGGGGGGACGTCTCCCACGGTCCAGATCCGGACATCCTCCTGGATGCGGACGCGATCGATGGCCCCCACGGCCGCCCGCATGCCATGCCGGATCTCCGCCCCCTCGAAGGCCGGACCGGCCGGCGCAGAGGTCGCCAGGATCCGGCCGCGTGAGCCGAGGGCCATCTCGCCATTCGTCCCGATGTCCACGGCCAGCCGGATCTCGTCCGACTCGTCAAGCCCGGTCGCCATGATCACCGCCAGCGTGTCGGCCCCCACATAGGCGCCGATCAGGGGCAGGAAGTAGACCCAGGCGTTGGGAAGCCCGATCCCCAGGTCGGCGGCCCGCACCTGGAGCGGATCGCGCGTCACCGCCACGTAGGGGCTGGCGACGATAGTGGCGGGCGTGATCCCGAGGGCCAGGTGATGCATCAGGGAGTTGCCCACCACGGTCACGAAGTACACCTCGCCGGGATCCACGCCGGCGCAGCAGTCGTCGAGGATCTGGTTGAGGGTGCGGAGCGCCGCCGCCTGCAGATCCGGCAAGCCGTTTGGCGACTCCAGGGCGTGGCTGGCGCGCGTGATGACATCGGCCCCCCAGGGCTGCTGCCCGTTCAATCGTGAGGAGCGCGCGATCTCGCGACCCGTGAAGAGGTCGATGAGGTAGCCGACGACGCTGGTCGTCCCGACGTCGAAGGCAACGCCGTAGGCCCGCTCCCGGCGATCGCCGCCTTCGATACTCAGGAGTTCCACGCCCGCCGCGCCGTGGTCCCAAGCGGTCGCCGTCACGCGAAAGTCCGCCTGCCGCAGGAGGGTCGGCAGCCTCCGCAGGACCGCCGGGCCGCCCCAAAGCGGCGTCTTCAGCACCGCTCGGATCCGCTCGATATCCGCCAGGTCGTCGTGGGGCGTCGGCGCCGGCAGCTCCAGATAGACCTTCCGCAGGGGCGGCTCCGGGGGAACCACCACCTCGACGTATCCCCCTTTTTCCAGGATCTCCTCCTCGATGGCGACTTCCACCTCGCCCTGCGGTCGCGTCTGGCAGGCCAGCCGGACCCCCTCGCGAAGCTCCTCTTCGGTCAAGAGCTCCTGTTCCAGGGCGGATGGTTCCGTCACCGACCCGTGAGGCCGGCAGAGACACTTGGCGCACTTGCCCCGGCCCCCGCAGAGCGAGGGAAGGTACAGCCCCGCGGCGGCGGCCAGCTCGAGGAGGGTGCCGTCGGCTTCCGTCCGGTATCGGCCGCCGCGCGAAATGAACGTGGCGCTTCGAATCGTCATTCGATCTGATCTCCTCGCATCGGATCCCACCCCGTGCCCCGGGAACAGGAACGCCTCCCCAGGCCCTCGCGGGGGAGGCGTCGAGTGTTACGACGCCGGGGAGCCCCTACAGGTCAAGCCGGTCCGCGTCTCCACCCACCGCGCCCGCCCCGCCCCGCCGGTGCATCCACCGGTAGATCTTGTCCCGATAGATGTAGGCCATCACGACCGCGAAGGCCGCCACCAAGAGATAGATGACGAACTCCACGTACTGGGCGTCTCGCATCTTGGCCCCCTGAACCGAGAGGAGCCACGTCCCCGGCATCCGGCCGAAGGTGGAAATCATGAAGAACATGCCGAACTGCAGCGGGCTCACCCCAAGGAGGAAGCAAAGGTAGTCTTTGGGGAATCCGGGGATCAGGAAGCACACCAGCGTGACCAGCTCCCCGCCGGCGCGGGAGATGAAGTCGAATTTGCGGTACACCTCTTTCGAGACCACGCGGCGCACGACGGGCAGTCCCAGCCAGCGCGCCAGCAGGAAGGCCGTGACGGACCCCAGCGTGAGGCCGGCGGTCGAAAAGAGGAATCCCAGCCAGGTTCCAAAAAGATAGCCGCCAAGAATCCCGGTGGCCTCGCCGGGAATCGGGGCCAGCACCACCTGCAAGGCCTGGACGACGATGAAGGCGACCGGCGCCCAGGGGCCGAAGCTTTTCAAGAACTGGCCGACGGCCCGCTTGCTGGAATAGAACTGCACCAGCGCACGGTACTCGGCGACGATGGGGTTTGAGGAAAACCAGAGGTAGAGGCCGGCCGCAATGCAGAGCGTCCCGAAAATCCCCAGACACGCCCAGATGGTGATCCGGTTGATCGACCGCGGACCGTCTGACCGTTCGCCTTGATCTTCCGTCACGCCTCGCACCTGTGCCGGTCGTTCTGGCTTCGCATTGCGCTAGTATAGCCCTGAGGCGCCGACCCGTCACCGAAAATGCGGCCGGGTCGCGACCCGTCAGCCTCTTGCCCCCCTCCGCGCCCGAGCCGGGCCGTTCCCATCAGTCGAGCAGACTGCTGAAAGACCCGCTTTCGCCAGGCTGCTCAAAAAGGTCCAGATGCAAGGCGGCTAGCGATGGGCCGAGCGAGGCGTACACCAGGCACGCCGCAGCGAGCACCCGAGCGCGCCAACGCAGCAGATGGGCCTTTTTCAGCAGCCTGCTAAAGTTCGAAGCACGACGCGCGCCGGCGCCCCGTCGCCTCCACGGATCTTCAGGGGAAGACAGAAGATCTCGTATCTTCCCGGCGGCACCGCGGACAGATCCAGCCCCTCCAGGATGACCGCCCCGGCGTCGAGCAGGGCGCGATGCGCGGGGAAGTCGGCGGAGCAAGCCGCATCGACCGACTCGCCCTCCAGCCCGACCAGTCGAACACCGGCCCGCACCAGGAGCGCGCCGCCGCCGCCGTGAGGCCGCCCGCCTCCGCCGACAGCGGGGGCCGCGTCTTGAAGAGCGCGCGCGGGCAGGAGCCGAGGTCCAGCCCGTCGAGGTCCGCGACGTCGATCGTTCCGCCGGTGTCGAGCGCGTACAGGCGCGCCGGCCCGATCAGGAGGTCCAGGGGAAGCGCATCCACGCCGGGGGCCCCATCGCGCAGATGCGCGGGCGCATCCACATGGGTCCCCGTGTGGGACCCCAGACTGACCGCGGAGACGTTCACCGGCGCGCCCGCCGCGATGGAGAGCGCCCGCCGGAGCGTGACCGCCGGATCCCCCGCATAGACGGCCATGCCGGAATGGATCGGCCGCGTGACGTCGTAGAGTTTCATGGTGCCGAGTCGCCCTGCCGCCCGGTTGCCGGCCTATGCTTCTTGCTTGGGGACAGCCGGGACCTTGTACCCCGCCAGCATGCCCCCGTCCACGTAGATGACCTGTCCGGTCACATAATCCGAGGCGCGCGACGCCAGGAACACCGCGGTGCCCGCCAGATCCTCAGGGGTGCCGGGCCGTCCCCAGGGAATCAAGCTGGTGACGCCGCGAGCCCACCCCTCGTCCCGGAACAGGTCGTCGTTGAGCGGCGTCCGAAACCAGCCCGGCCCGATGGCGTTGACGTTGATCCGGTAGGGGGCCAGCTCCAGCGCCAGGGCCATCGTCAGCAGCTTCACTCCGCCCTTGCTCGGCGCGTAGGCCGTCTGGTTCATGGACGTGACCGTGCTCGCCAGCGAGGCCGTATTGATGATCTTGCCGCCGCCGCGCTCTTTCATGATCCGCGCCGCCGCCTGGCAGCAAAAGAACACCGACTTCAGGTTGAGATCCATCACCGTATCCCAATCCTTTTCGGTATACTCCAGGCACGGATTTCGCCGGTTGGTTCCGGCGTTGTTCACCAGGATGTCCAGTCCCCCGTGGCGCTTCACCACGCCTTCGAAGAAGGCGGGGAGTTCCTTGGTGCGCGTGACGTCCAGCGCCGCCCCTTCGGCCCGGCCCCCCGCCGCCCGGATCTCCGCCGCGGCCCGATCCACCACATCCTGCCGGCGGCCGGCCGCGACGACCAGGGCCCCGGCCTGCGCCAGACCCATCGCCATTCCCTTCCCCAGTCCGGTGCCGCCACCCGTCACCACCGCCACCTTCCCGCTCAGATCACAGAAATTGGTCGCCATTCGCTCTTCTCCATTCGGAGTGGGCCAACGTTATTCTTGTCCTTGCACATAGCAGGAAAGCACCCGGCTCGTCCAGCATTTTCATCCATGCGCATTCGCCCAAACCTGCCGGCCCGAGAATTGTTTCCTCAGCGGTCCGGTTCGCCGGACCGCTGATGCCCCCCCACATGACCCCCCACATGACACCCCCACATGACGACTTGACAGCGGCTTCCTCCTTGCGCTAGGGTCTCTTCACCCAAACGGATCCCGTCACCGTCTTCCAGGAGGAATGGTCATGTCCACTGTCGGCAAGCCCGCAGCGCGCCAGGACGAACGACCTGCCTTGCGTCTCGAGGGCCGAGAATCGGCGGATACGGCCCTGGTCGTCGACGACGAGCGGTTCTTCCTCACCATCCTGGGGGACTTCCTTTCCCAGCATCTCCACATGCGTCCCGTGCTCGTCCAGGACGGCGCGGCGGCCCTGTCGCTGCTCGAGACCGAGAAGATCGACCTTGTCCTTCTCGACATCCTCATGCCGGGCATGGACGGCCTGGAGGTCCTCCGCAGGATCAAGGACCGCACCCCGTCCCTTCCGGTCATCATGGTGACCGCCTCCTCGGCGATCGACCACGCCATCACCTCCCTGCGCGAGGGGGCGGACGACTTCGTCAGAAAGCCGGTGGACCTGGACGAGCTGGAGTTCTGCATCAATCGCGCCCTCAACAAGAATCGGGTGGCCAAACTTCCCCCACCCCCGCCCCGAGATTCGGCCTCCGAGCGCCGCCGGGCGCCCCGGATTCCCTTGTGGGGGCCATCCCCGGCCCAGCTGCAGCTTAGGGACGTCAATCTGATCGACCTCAGCCTGTCGGGTGCTCTGGTGGAGCACGTCGAACCCATCCGACCGGGGGAGATCTACCGCCTCTCCCTCACCGCGGAAGAGCAGAGTGTGCAGATTCTCGCCAGGGCGATGCGCGTCTATGCCAGTCATCGGGTCACGCTGGCAGGAGGTGAGCGGCAGGTGGTCTATCGGACCGGAATGGAATTCGTGGGGCTGAAGAAGGACGTGGCGGACATCATCGCCAAACACATCGAGAGCCTGATACGGTCCAGCCCTCCAAAGCGATGAGTCAGAGCGCGGCCAGGGTCCCACCGTCCAGAGCGCAGAGCTTCACCTCTTGAATGTCGTTCAGGACGACCTGTGCCCCCGCCTGTGCCAGGCCGGTCGCCATCGCCAGCCCGAGCCCCTGGGCCGCCCCGGTCGCCAAAGCAGTCTTCCCGCTCAGATCAAATAGGTGTGGCGTCGCGGAAGCCAGGCAATGGGCCACGGCGACGCTCGGGCGCTTTCGCTTTAGGCGCGCGGTTTGTTCTGCTAAGCTCTCGGAAGTTTCTCCAGCCGTACGGAGAATCCAGCATGAACCGCAGGTTGCCTATACGTGTCTTGTCCCCGACCTTGGCGTGTCTCGTGCTTGCCGGTTGCGGCATCCCGGCCGATGCGGACACTGCCCGAATGGAGAAACCGACGATGACTTCCTTGCCCCCGCTCATTCCTCGCCAGATCCTGTTCGGAAATCCGGACAAGGCCGCCCTGCGCGTCAGTCCGGACGGCCGGCATATTGCATTTCTGGCCCCCGTGAACGGCGTCATGAATGTATGGGTGGCGCCGGCCGATACGCCCCAGGTCGCCAAGCCGGTGACACAGGATACGGTCCGGGGCATCCGCAGGTACTTCTGGGCCTATACCAATACCCATATCCTCTACCTCCAGGATCAGGGGGGCGACGAGAACTGGAAGGTCTACGCGGTCGATCTGGGCACCAACACCTCCCGGGATCTCACCCCCTTCGAGACGATCCCCGGCCCCGACGGGAAACCGATCCTGCTTCCCAATGGCACACCCATGCGCCCGACCGCCCAGATTGAAAACGTGAGCCGCCGGTTTCCCGATACCATCCTGATCGGATTGAACAATCGCGACCCGCGGTATCACGACATCTATCGGGTCAACATTCGGACCGGCGAAATGACACTGGTCCAGACGAATCCCGATTTCTCGGGTTTCGTGACGGACGATGACTATGCCGTCCGTTTTGCCGGTCGCATGACGAGCGACGGGGGGACCGAGCTTCTGAAACCGGCCGGCGGCGCCTCGCCAGCCGGCTTCACCAACTGGGAACCATTCCAGACAGTCGGCATGGAAGACTCCATGACGACGCATCCCATCGGCTTTCGACAAGTCCGGGCAGGTGCTGTATCTGATCGACAGCCGAGGGCGGGACACGTCGGCCATGACCGCGCTGGATCTCACGACGGGTACGACCGCGATCCTGGCCGAGGACCCGCGGGCGGACGTCGCCGGCGCCATGGTCCACCCCACCGAGGAGACGATCCAGGCCGTTTCCTTCACATACGCCCGCACCGAATGGAAGGTTCTGGACCCGGCGATCCGGGGTGACCTGGACTATCTCAAGACGGTCGCCGCCGGGGACATTCTCGTCACCAGTCGTACGCTCGATGACCGTCTCTGGACCGTGGCGTTCCTCCTGGACAACGGGCCGGCACGTTCGTACCTCTATGATCGCGCGAAGAAACAGGCGACCTTCCTCTTCACCAACCGGCGGGCCCTGGAGGGCCTGTCGCTGGCTCGCATGTACCCCCGCGTGATCACGAGCCGCGACGGTCTGAGCTTGGTCTCGTACCTGACGCTCCCGCCGGAGGCCGATCGGCGCGGCGACGGGCGGCCGGACCGACCTCTGCCATTGGTGCTGCTGGTCCACGGCGGCCCGTGGGCGCGGGCTTCCTGGGGACTCGATCCCGAGCACCAGTGGCTTGCCAACCGCGGCTACGCCGTCCTGAGTGTGAATTTCCGCGGCTCCACAGGTTTCGGCAAGGCGTTCATCAACGCCGCGACCAAGCAGTGGGCGGGAAAGATGCACGAGGACCTCCTGGATGCCGTGGACTGGGCCGTGCGCGAGCGGATCGCCCAGCGGGACAAGGTCTGCATCATGGGGGGCTCCTACGGCGGATACGCAACCCTGGTGGGCCTCACCTTTACTCCGGAGGCTTTTGCCTGCGGCGTCGATATCGTCGGCCCCTCGAACCTCATCACGCTGCTCAACACCATTCCCCCTTACTGGGAGCCGGGGATGGCCATGTTCACAACGCGAGTGGGCGACCACCGCACGGAGGATGGGCGGAAGCTCCTGGCGAGTCGCTCGCCCCTCACCTTCGTGGATCGGATCCAGCGCCCCCTGCTCATCGGCCAGGGCGCCAACGATCCGCGAGTCAAGCAGAGCGAGGCGGACCAGGTCGTGGCAGCCATGCAGAAGAAAAGCATCCCGGTCACCTACGTCCTCTATCCGGACGAGGGCCACGGCTTCGCCCGGCCGGAGAACAGCCTGTCCTTTAATGCCGTGGTGGAGGCGTTCCTGAGTCAATACCTGGGCGGGCGCTACGAGCCGGTAGGAAACGACTTCAAGGGCTCCACCATCACCGTGCCGACAGGGGCCGGCGGCGTTCCCGGCCTGGAGGCCGCCCTCGAGCGGTAGCCGGGAGATGTTTTCGACTCGCCATCACGTTGCGGAGGTACCATGCCGGCGCCGACAATTGATCGAGAGTACCTGGTCGGCACGCTTGCCGACCTGATCCGCATCAACTCCATCAACCCCTCTCTGGTTCCAGGCGCGCCGGGCGAGGTGGCCATCGCGACCTCCGTGGCGGACCGGCTTCGCCGGCTGGGTCTCGACGTGGTGACCCTTGAGTCGCACCCCGGCCGGCCGAGCGTGATCGGCACGCTCCGGGGCGCCGGCGGGGGTCGCTCGCTCATGCTGAATGCCCATCTGGACACCGTGGGCGTGGACGGAATGCCGGATCCCCTGACACCGATCGTGCGAGACGGCAAGATGCATGGGCGGGGGGCGTACGACATGAAGGGCAGCCTGGCCGCCTGCCTCGCCGCGGCCAAGGCGCTCGTGGACGCCAACGTCGCCTTGCGCGGCGAGCTGGTCCTTGCGGCGGTCGCCGACGAGGAGTATGCCAGCCTCGGCACCACGGAGGTGGCCCGCCGTGTCCCGGTGCAGGCTGCCATCGTGACCGAGCCCACCGAGCTGGATCTCTGCATCGCCCACAAGGGCTTCGTCTGGCTGGAGGTGGAAACGCGGGGGCGCGCGGCACACGGCAGCCGCTTTTTCGAGGGGATTGACGCCAACATGCACATGGGCCGATTCCTGGCCCGCCTCGACCACTTCGAGCAGGAGCTACGCCTGCGCCCGCCCCACCCCCTCGTCGGTCCTCCTTCCCTGCACGCTCCAATGCTGCGGGGCGGAACGGAGCTCAGCACCTACGCGGCGCGCTGCGTCCTCGGCATAGAGCGGCGGACGATCCCCGGCGAGACCGAGGCGGGCGTCCTGGCCGAGATCGCCGCGCTCGCGGAGCAGACGGGCGCCGCCGATCCAAGCTTCCGGGCCGGCGTCCATAGCCTCCTGGCCCGGAACGCCTTCGAGGTCTCGCCGGAGGCTGCGATCGTCCGGATCGTCGGCGAGGCAACCGCGCGCCACAGAGGCCACGCGCCCAGCCTCATCGGCAAACCGTTCTGGATGGACTCGGCAATCCTCGCCGATGCGGGTGTGGAAACGGTCATCATCGGCCCGGTCGGAGGCGGGGCCCACACCACCGAGGAGTGGGTGGACCTCGGCAGCCTCGCGGATCTCGCCGCCATCCTGGCCAAAGCCGCGGCGGACTACTGCGCCTAAGGTCGGGCCGTCTGCAATTCCGACTGACCCGAAAAAACATTTAGAGTCCCCGTTCCAACGCCGCGTATAATATGTCGTTGCTGAATCGTCGAGGGAGGGGGACGGCATATCACCGCTGCACAGAGAGCGAAAGGAGACGCAAAGTCATGGCGATCGTTCCGAAGTTCAAGGTGATCGAAGGGTGGGAGAAGCTCCCCAAGGGGTACGTCCACAAGGACGTGGACGGCGTGGCGGTCGATTCCAAGGACAACGTGTATCTCATGACCCGGCAGGATGCTCGGGTCATCGTGTACGATCGGAATGGCAACTTTATCCGCTCGTGGGGCGAGGGGCTGTTCACGCCGCGGACCCACGGGATCGCCATCGCGGAAGACATGGTGTACACGGTGGATGATGGGGACCACACGGTGCGGAAGTTCACCCCCGAGGGGAAGCAGGTGATGATGCTCGGCACCCCCGGAAAGTGTTCGGACACCGGCTACGACGGCAAGACCGTCGCCAGTATCAAGCGCGGCGGCCCGCCCTTCAATCGGCCGACCGACGTCGCCGTGGCTCCCGACGGAGAGCTGTACGTCTGCGACGGCTATGGCAACGCCCGCGTCCATCGCTTCAAGAGCGACGGCACCCTGATCCAGTCCTGGGGCGAGCCCGGGACGGGCCCCGGCCAGTTTCACCTGCCTCACGGCATCGGGGTCGCCCCGGACAATCGTATCTTCGTGACCGATCGGGAGAACGATCGGATCCACATATACTCCCGGGACGGCAAGCTTCTCGACACCTGGACGCACGTCCAGCGGCCCACGGACATCAGCTTCGGGAAGGACGGCCTGGTGTACGTCTCGGAGCTATGGTGGCGGGTCGGTCAATCTTCCTTCGTCCACGGCGAGATCAAGTGGGATTTGCCCGGCCGGGTCAGCATCTTCGACATGCAGGGAAACGTCATCACGCGCTGGGGCGGCGCCGACCGGGAGGCCCCGGGCTACTTCGTGGCACCTCACACATTGTGCCTCGATTCTCGAGGCGATATGTACGTGGGAGAGGTGACCTGGACCTTCGGTGTCTCGCGCGGCGGCGTGCGCGAGGACGCTCATACCTTCCAGAAGTTCGCCCGCGGGTAAGAGGCGGCCGGGCCTCCCACGGCCCAGGGGCAGCCTTCGCTGCTCCTGGGCTCGCTGGCTCGAAGGGGGACATCGAGCACCTGGCCGCCTTATGCCGGAGCCCTGTGATATCCTTCTGACCGGCTGGGGCGAGCAGCCGTCCATCCGGCCCGCAGATCCGAGGCTGGTGGATCGGATCCTCGCCAAGCCGGTCTGCCTGGCCGACCTGTTGACTGCCATCCACATTGAGACGATGGATGACCTTGTCGGAAGCCGCAGGGAGTCCGTGCGAACTTCCTTACCGTCATCGAAGTGTTAACAGATCATATTATCCGAATATTCATACAAATATGGAAACTGTCCTTCACAGGACAAACCCGATGATGAATCATCGCTCGGTGATTGGTTAACCATTGACCGCTATGCTGGAAAATAAAGAGAGAAGCGATGGCACGATCGGAGGTCATCGAAAAGCTCAAAGAGGTGAGAATTCGGACTCCATCGGAGGTTATCATCAAACAGCTACAAGAGCTGATCTCCGACGGCACCCTTAAGCCCGGTGATCGGCTCCCCTCCGAACGCGAACTCGCCGGACGTTTCCGAGTCGGCCGCGGTTATGTCCGCGAGGCGCTCCAGCGGCTCGAGTTCTACGGTATCCTTAAGACCTATCCTAATACCGGCACCATCGTAGCCAGCCTAGGCGTCAAAGCCCTTGACGGTCTGATCTCCAATATCTTGGCGCTGGACCGGAGCGACCTGCAGTCGCTTCTCGAGACGCGCGCCCTGCTCGAGATCCACTCCGTGTGGCTGGCGGCGCAGCGCGCCACAGGCGATGAGATCGCTGCCCTGGAGAGGCTGCACGAGGCATTCCGTCTCCAAGTGGACGCCGGCCGGATCGGTTTGGAGGAGGACATCGCCTTTCACTTCAAGATCGCGGAGTGCTCTCGGAACTCGGTCCTTCGATCGCTGCTCTCGCTGATTTCCACGGAAATCATGGAGGTCGCCCAGCGCTATCAGACATTCCGAGACGGTCGAGTGAACCAGTCTCTGGAGCAGCATGCCGTAGTGCTGCAACATCTCCAACAACGGGACCCGGATCGAGCGGCGTCTGCCATGGCGGCGCACATGCAGCAATTCCTGGATGCGGTCGTGCCAGGTCTTCAGCTTGCCAGCCGCCACGAGCCCATGATCACTGTTGCGTGGCCGCCGGCGCGACTCGCCGGAGGGGCGGTGGGTGGCATCTAGTCGTGAGCCTCACGAGGAAAGGAGCAACCCAATGAGCCGCAAGATGGTATTCCGAGGGATGGCGGGAGGTCTGATCGGCTTGTTCTTGTTTTTGGCCGGTCCGGCGTCGGCCCAGACGGTTCGCGCCGTCATGCACGCCGAGTTGAAGTTCTTCGACCCGCTCTTCACCACCGCGGACATCACGCAGAACCACGGCTACATGATCTACGACACCCTGTTCTCGCTGGATGAGAAGGGGCAGCCGCAGCCGCAGATGGTGGACACCTATCGGGTCAGCGCAGACAAGCTGACCTACACCTTCACGCTGCGCACCGGGCTCAAGTGGCACGACGGCAAGCCGGTGCGGTCGGCCGACGCCGTCGCCTCGCTCAAGCGCTGGGGGGTGAAGGATGCGGCGGGCCAGAAACTGTTCGCCCGCACCGCCTCGCTGGAGGCGACGAACGACAGGACGTTCGTCCTCAAGCTCAAGGAGCCCTACGGCCTCACCATCCGGGCGCTGGCCAAGGAGTATAGCTATGTACCCTTCATCCTGCCCGAGCGACAGGCGATACAGGACCCTTCAAAGCCTTTCGAGGGAGAGAAGATCGGCTCCGGGCCTTTCATGTTTGTCGAGAAGGAATGGGTGCCGGGCGCCAAGGCTGTCTATGTGAAGTTCAAGGACTACGTGCCCCGCAAGGAGCCGGCCAGCTACTACGCGGGCGGCAAGACGGTGAATGTCGAGCGGGTCGAGTGGATCGTCATCCCGGACCAGTCCACCGCCGTGGCGGCACTGGAAAAAGGGGAGGTGGACTACCTCCAGCGCCCGCAGGTCGACCAGTGGCCGCTGCTGCGCAAGAACCCCGCGGTGGGCATGTATCAGTCGGACGTCTACCAGATGCAGATCCATCCGAACCACTTGGTGCCGCCCTTCGACAACGTCAAGGCACGCCAGGCCCTCATGCTGATGGTGAATCAGCCGGACTACCTGCAGGCCATCGCCGGCGATCCTCAGAACTGGCGCACCTGTTACTCCTATCTGGGCTGCAAGGGCTGGTTGGAGACGGACATCGGCGCGGATCTGCTGAAGAAGCAGGACCTCGAGAAGGCCAAGCAACTCCTCGCCGAGGCCGGTTACAAAGGTGAAAAGATCGTGGTGATGGCCCCCAGCGACTTCCCCACCATCAATGCGGCCGCCCTTACCACCGCGGCTATGCTCAGAAAGCTGGGCGTGAACGTGGACCTGCAGACCATGGACTGGGGGACCCTCGTCTCCCGACGACCCGTCAAGGACCCGCCTTCCAAGAACCCGGCGGGGTGGCACATCTTTCATACCACGTCCGGATACGCCGCGCTCAAGGATCCATGGGGACATGCCAACATCTCCACGGCCTGCGACAAGGCCTGGTTCGGTTGGGCCTGCTCGCCGCGCGCGAGCAAGGCGCTGGATGAGCTGGCCGACCTGACCGCTGGCACCGAGGCTTTCAAGAAGGGACTGGCCGAGTACCACAGCGCCCTGATGGAGGACATTCCCTACGTGCCGCTGGGCGAGTTCTTCTCGTACGCGGCCTACCGGAAGGATCGACTCAGCCACATTGTTGAGACGCCCTTTGGCGTGTTCTGGAGCATGGTGAAGCACTAGGCGGCATTCGCGGCGCTGCAGGGCAGACGGCGGGACCCGCCGGCCCTGCAGCGCCACTTTCCGTTTCAGAGGATTCCTCCATGCTGGCCTACATCCTGCGACGCATCCTGGCGACCCTGCCCGTCATGGGCGTCGTGGTCGTGTTCGTGTTCCTCTTGGTGCGCATCGCCCCCGGGGACCCGGCGGCGATCATCGCCGGCGATTACGCCACGCCCGAGAACATCCAGAAGATCCGCGCCGGGCTCGGCCTGGACAAGCCTATCCATGTCCAGTTCGGCCTCTACGTGACGAGCCTACTCAAGGGGGACCTCGGGGTCTCCTTGCACTCGCGACTGCCTGTGCGCCAGCTTATCCTACAGCGGGTCGAGCCCACGGCGGCCCTGGCGGCGAGCACGCTCATCTTCGCGATCCTGCTGGCGATCCCGATGGGGGTCCTCGCAGCCTGGAAGGCCGGCTCCCTGATCGACCGAGCGGTCATGGTCTTCACGGTGGGGGGATTTTCCGTTCCCATCTTCTGGCTGGGCTTCCTCCTGATCTTCGTCTTCTCGGTGAAACTCGACCTGCTCCCCGTGCAAGGCTACGTGAGCTTCCGAGAGGGATTCGCCCCCTTCGTCAAGCACCTGATCCTCCCGACGCTTGCCCTGGGGATGGTCTATATGGCGCTGCTGGCGCGCATCACCCGCGCCAGCCTGCTGGAAGTACTGCATTCTGAGTACGTCCGCACCGCCTACGCCAAAGGGCTGCGACCCTCCCGCGTGCTCTTTCTCCACGCGCTGAAGAATGCCGCCGTCCCCGTCCTCACCACGATCGGGGTGGGGTTCGCCCTGCTCATCGGCGGAGTGGTCATCACGGAGAGCGTCTTTGCGCTGCCGGGACTGGGACGACTCACGGTGGACGCGGTGCTGCAACGGGACTACGCGATCATCCAGGGAGTGACCTTGCTCTTCGCATTCGTGTACGCGCTGGTCAACCTGGCGGTGGACCTCTCCTACACGCTGTTCGACCCCCGCATCCGCTACTAGGCCATGTGGACCGGGTGGTCCCCGAAAGTGTGCCGCATATGCGCGACGAGCCCGGCGGTATCCCCTACGATCAGTTGACGGGACGGCAGAAGGCGTGGCGCTTCATCCGACGCAATCCGACCATGGTGGCCGGCGGTCTTCTGCTTCTCCTCATGGTGCTTCTCGCCGTCTTCGCGCCCTACCTATGGACGGTGAACCCGGTCGAGATGCAGCCTGCCGAACGATTGCGGGCGCCGAGCGGCGTCCACTGGTTCGGCACCGACATGTACGGGCGGGATTCCTTTAGCCGGGTCGTCTACGGCAGCCGGGTGTCTCTTTTCGTGGGCCTCGTGGTGGGCGCGATCACCTCGGGCATCGGCCTCGCCATCGGCTTGCTCAGCGGCTATCTCCGGAGGCTGGATAACGTCATCATGCGCGCGATGGATGGTATCATGGCCCTGCCGGATCTCCTCTTGGCCATTTCGTTCGTGGCGCTCACCGGGGCCAGCGTGCGAAACGTCATCATCGCTCTGGTCATCCCGCAGATCCCTCGGGTGGTGCGGCTGGTGCGCGGGATCGTGCTCACCCTGCGGGAACAGCCCTTCATCGAGGCCGCCCAGGTCTTGGGGAGTCGCCTGTCCCGCGTGCTGCTCCGGCATCTCCTGCCAAACACCCTTGCCCCCCTCATCGTCCAGAGCACCTACGTGATGGCGTCGGCGATCCTGATCGAGGCCGGCTTGAGTTTTCTTGGGGCAGGCACTCCTCCGGAGATCCCGAGTTGGGGCAATATCATGGCCGAGGCCCGCTCTTATGTGCGGGTGGCCTTCTGGCTGCTGCTCTTCCCCGGGCTGTTCCTGGCAACCACGGTCCTCTCCATCAACCTGGTGGGGGACGGCCTGCGAGACATGTTGGACCCGCGCCTCGCCAAGCGAATGCGGTGATCTGTTCTCCCCGACCAGGAGGAATCGCGATGGAATTTCGTCGATGCGGACAATCGGACCTGATCGTGTCCGCCCTGGGGCTGGGGTGCTGGTCTTTCGGGGGTGGGGCGTACTGGGGGGACTGCAACCAGGCGGACGCGGACGCGGTGGTCCATCGGTCGGTCGAGCTGGGGATCAACTACTTCGACGCCGCCGAGGCGTATAATGCCGGTCGGAGCGAGGAGTCGCTGGGGATCGCCCTGCAGGGCGTGCCGCGGGACACGATCGTGGTCGGCACGAAGGTCTCGCCCTCGAACTGCTACGCCGGGACCCTGCCCGAGCATTGCGAGGCGTCCCTCCGCCGCCTCGGTCTGGACTACATCGACATCTACATGATCCACTGGCCGATCCATCCCCACTCGATCCGCCACTTCACGGAGGATCCCGCGATCATCGCGAACCCTCCGACGGTCGAAGAAGCCTTTATGACCCTAGCCGACCTGAAGCGGCAAGGGAAGATCCGCCACATCGGCGTCAGCAATTTCGCCACGAACCGACTCGACGAGGCGCTGCGCGTCTGCCCGGACATCCTGCTGAACCAGCTCCCCTATAGCCTGCTGGCCCGGGCCATCGAGCTGGAGAGCCTCCCCCAGTGCCGCAGACTCGGGATCGGCGTGATCGGGTACATGACCCTGATGCAGGGGCTCCTGGCGGACCTCTATCCCACCCTGGACGACGTTCCGCCCTATCAGCGGCGCACGCGTCACTTCCATCACGAGCGCTGCGAGCTGACCCGGCACGGCGAGGAAGGCGTCGAAGCGGAGACCAGCGCCGCCCTCGCGGCCATCCGCCGGATCGCGAAGGAGTGCGGCATGACCATGGCGGAGCTGGCCACGAAATGGGCGCTGGCGGGGCAGGGCATCACCTGCTGCCTGATCGGGGCCAGAAGCGTACGCAAGCTGGAAGAGAATGTCCGCGCGGCGGCGGCCCCCTTGCCCCCGGAGGTCGTCGAGAAGCTCAATCACGCCACCCAGCCACTCCTCGACAAACTCGGCAACAGCTTCGACTACTACGAGAGTTTCGAGAACAACCGCACGCGGTGAGCTCCGGTGAGAGCCGAGAAGCTCCGGACGGACCACCGACCCCCCGTAGACTGTCCCGGAAGCGCAGCCCCACATCCGACACCCCTCCGGGGGGGACCCCATGGATCCGCCGGACGATATCTGCTTGACAGGTTTGGGGGCATTGGCTAGCCTCGCCTTGGAAGAATTATCTTTCCCCACGTCCCGGCCGGCTCCGCCTCTAGGGGGAGTCTGTGCCGCGCCGACCGGATCGCCTCCACCCAGATACCAGCGTCTGGAGGATCGACCAGCTCTGGGACCGCGCGGTCTTGGTGATCTCGGAAGGAGATCAGCACATGCCTTCCAAGACGAAAGCCGAGCTCGTCGCCGAGAACGCCGCCTTGCGTGAGCGGCTAACGGCAATAGAGGCCAAACGATGCGAGGGACTACCGCGTCCGGAGATCGAGTGGTGGTCGCGCCTGATCGCGGAAAGCCGTCATGACCTCGTCTGTCTCCATGATCTGGAGGCCCGGTACCTCGCCGTGTCTCCGGCCGCCCGGACGATGCTGGGCTACGCATCCGACGAGCTCCTGGGGCGGAGTCCTGCTGATTTCTTCCATCCGGACGACGTCCCGGTAGTCCTGGAGCCTTCCCGCCGGAAAGTGCAGGATAGCGAGACCACCGACCTAGTGGAGTTTCGCTTTCGCGCCAAGGACGGTGACTTCCGCTGGCTGCAAAGCCACGTCCGGCCCATTCTGGACCAGCAGGGTCGCCTCATTCACTATCTCACCATCTCGCAGGACATCACCAGCCGAAAGAACGCGGAGGTGGCCTTGCGAGCTCGAACCCAGCAGCTTCAGATCCTGAACGATCTGACCCAAGGTCTGGCTGCCATCCTCGATACCCAGCGCGTCGCCCGGGAGATCCTGACCGCGATTCAGGTCCTGTTTCCCGGAGTAGCCAGCCGCCTCTGGGAGCAACTGGAAGGAAGTGAGATTCTTCGACTCGTTGATAGTATCGGGTTGCGTGATCCTGAGGGAGGTCGCCGAGTCAGGTTCCGGCACGGCGAGGGACTGGCTGGAATCGTGGCCGTGACTCTCGAACCCATGCAGTGTCCGGATATCGCCTCCGATCCCCATTTCATCAACAAGGAGTGGGCGCAGGCCGAAGGTTTGACCTCGGTGATCGTGGTTCCGTTGATCCGGGGAAAGAGCTATCTCGGGAACCTGGCAATTTTCACTCACGAACCCCACACCTTCTCACCTGACGAGGTCGCCCTTCTTCAGTCCTTCGCCGCCCACGCCGCCATCGTTATCGAGAATGCTCGGCTCTTCGGGGATGCGGAAGGCCGGCGGCGCGAGGCGGAGGTCTTCGCCGATCTGACCCGGAATCTCAATACCTCCCTGGACGTGGACACCGTGCTCCAGCAGGTGACTGATGCCGCTCGGACCTTGTGCCGCTGCGATCTCGCCTCCATCGCCCTCCGGACGCCTCGTCCGGCGAGGTACGCCTCCAGTATCGGTCGGGTCTCCGCCGAGAGGATATGGTCGGGTACCGCATCGCCCCCGGCCAGGGGATCGGGGGACAGGTCCTGGCAACCGGCCTTCCCTTCCGCACGACCAACTACGCGGAGGACCTGCGGATCAGCAAGGACTTCCTTCCCATCACACAGGCCGAGGGCATCATCGCCGAGCTCGCCGTCCCAATCCGGATCGAGAACGCGGTGGAGGGAGTCCTCTTCGCAAGCAACCGGACGCCACGCCCATTCACCGATCACGACGAGCTCATCCTCCAACGCCTGGCCGACCACGCCGTCATCGCCATCCGGAACGCCAGACTGTTTTCCGCCACCCAGCGGGAGATCGACGAGCGTACGCAAGCGGAGGCCGATGCACGCCAGTCCCGTCAGATGTTGCAAGCGGTCCTGGATACGGTCCCGCAGCGGGTCTTCTGGAAGGATCGCAATTTGCAGTTTCTTGGCTGCAACCGCGCCTATGCCAGAGACGCAAACCTGGACGACCCGGCGGTAATCCTCGGCCGGGACGACTTTGCGTTCAACCGGAAAGAAGACGCGGAATCCTTCCCGCGGATGACCGGAAGGTCGTAGAGACCGGGGTCCCGAAGATCGGGTACGAAGAATCGAAGCACCAGACCCGACGGGACCATGATGTGGGTCCTGACCAGCAAGGTCCCAATTCTCGACGCCCAGGGACAGGTGGTCGGCGTGCTGGGCACCTACGAAGACATCACGAAACGTAAACAGGCGGAGGAGGCCCTCCTGGAGCGGACGCGACAACTGGAGGCTCTGCGCAGCCTCGGCGAGGAGATTACCCGCGAGCTGGACTTGGTGCGGCTGCTCGGATTGGTCACGCGCCGGGCCACGGAGCTCGTCGCCGGCTCGAGCGGCGGGATCTACCTGTGGGACGAGCAGGCGCAGCAGCTCATGCCTCACGCCTATTATGGCCCCGGCGCGGAGCGGATGCGGTTTCCCCGGCGCCCCGGCGAAGGATTGACGGGGCGCGTCGTCCAAGAGCGGCGCGGCGCAATCATCAACGACTACCGTTCTTCACCATACGCCCATCCGAGGACCCTACAAAGCACCGGCATCACCGCCGCGCTCGCCGAGCCCCTTCTGTATCGTGACCGGCTTCTCGGGGTGATCGCCGTCCACCATGAGATCGAGGGACGGACCTTCACCGAAAGCGATCAGAAGATCCTCCAGCTGTTCGCCCCCCAGGCCGCCATCGCCATCGAGAACGCGCGGCTCCACGAAGCCACCTCGCGGCGGGCGCACCAGCTCTCAACGCTGATCGAGATGACGCAGACCCTCACAACGGAGCTCGATCCGCATGTCGTGTCCCAGCGGATCCTGGCCGCGGCCCAGACGCTGATCCCGGGCTGTGTCGGCCGCCTCTGGGAGCGGCTGGAAACCGATCGAACCCTCCGCGTGATCGGCAGTCTGGGCCTGCAACAGCCAGAGGGAGGGCAGGCTTTCCAGCTCGTCCCCAACGAGGGGCTGATCGGAATCGCTGAGGCCACGCGCCAGCCGGTGATCAGCGCAAATGTGACGCGCGACCCTCGCTTCAAGGATCCCGACTCGGCCGTCACCGAGGGGCTCGTCGGCTGCATCATTCTTCCCTTGATTCACGAGGAGGAGATTATTAGCTTCCTCACTATTTACACGCGGGCCCCGCACGACTTCATCTCAGAAGAGGTGAACTTGCTGCGTGCGTTCAGCGCACAGGCGGCCATCGCCATCCGGAACGCGCGCCCTATGCCACCGCCCAGCGGGAACTTTCCGAGCGCACGCGCGCCGAAGCGGCGCTCCAGGAGAAGACCGAGGAACTGAATCGATTCTTCACGATGGCCTTGGACCTCCTCTGTATCGCGGACACGGATGGCCTTTTCCGCCGCGTCGATCCCGCGTGGCGTCCATCCTTCGTTACGACATGCCCGAACTGGAGGGCAAGCGACTCCTCGACTTCGTCCACCCGGACGACCTCCAGGAGACCTTGGCCGCGGTCGAGCGGCTGGCCGCCCAGCAGAAGATCCTGAACTTCGTCAACCGCTACCGGTGCAAGGACGGTTCCTACCGCTGGATCGAGTGGCGCGCCTGTCCGTACCAGGGCACCCTGATCTATGCGGCCGCCCGGGACATCACCGAGCGCAGGCAGGCGGAGGAGGAGCGGCGCCGATCGAGAATCGGATCCAGCACGCTCAGAAGCTGGAGAGTCTTTGTGTCCTAGCAAGCTGATCTCCCACGATTTCAACATGTCTTCGTCGCGATACTCGGACCGCCGAGCTGTCCCTGCTACAGCTTGACCCGGCGCGTCTTTCACCGCCACCTGCAGGAAATCAGGACCGCCTCGCGCCGGGCCGCAGATCTCTGCAAGCACATGCTGGCATTTTCCGAGAGGGTCACTTCATCGTGAAAGCCCTCGATCTCTCCGCGATGGTGCCGAGATGGCTCAGATGCTCATGGTGGCGATCTCGAAGAAGGCGATCCTGCAGTACGATCTCGCCCCCGACCTGCCCGCCAGTGCCAAAACCAATCTGCCGCGCAGCTCCGTCAAGTGGT
>CAVSHW010000008.1:0-340996 GCA_963727695.1 uncultured Methylomirabilota bacterium
CGGGTGGAGGCCACCGACGCTTACGCCAACCTGCTGCTGGATGCCCGTCTCCATGCCGCGTCCTTGTCGCTCCTCGATCGCGCCCTGGTGACGGAGCTGGTTTACGGGGTCTTGCGCTGGCGGGGGAAGCTTGACTGGATCCTGGCGCCGCTCCTGGATCGGCCGCTGGCGCGGCTGGATCCCGTCGTCCACCAGATCCTGCGTCTGGGAACATACCAGCTCGCCTGTCTCACGCGGATCCCGGAGTTCGCGGCGGTGGACGAGACGGTGTCCCTTGCCAGGAAGATCGGCGCCGCGCGCAGTGCCGGCTACGTGAACGCGGTCCTCCGCGCCGTGGTGCGCGGGAAGGATCGCCAACCGCCCGACTCTCTTCAGGACCCGCTCGCCTATTGGGGTGGGGTGGGTTCTCACCCGACCTGGCTGGCGGCGCGCTGGCTGGACCGCCTCGGATCCGCCGAGGGCGGGGAGCTGATGACGGCCAATAATCGCGTCCCGCCCCTCACGCTGGCGGCGAACCGGCTGAAGGCGGATGGAGAGGAAGTCGGGCGACTCCTCGCAAAGGGCCATGCCGAAGTGACCCCCGGCCGGTTCTTCCCCGGTATCTTCACTCTGCGGGGGGCCGGAAGCCTCATCGACCTTCCCGGCTTCGGCGAGGGGCTGTTCTTCCCCATGGATGAGGCCGGAGCACTCCCGGTCCTGGCACTCGACCCCCTGCCGGGCCAGCGCGTCCTGGACGCGTGCGCCGGCGGAGGGGGAAAGAGCGCCCTCATCGCCGCTGCGGTCGGCGGGACGGGAGAGGTCGTCGCCCTGGATCGCAGCCCGCGGGCCCTCCGCCGTCTCACCGCCGCCGCCCTGCGCTTGGGGCTTGCCAGGGTGCGGCCGAGGCTTTACGATGCACGCGTCGCCGGGGAAGCCTGGGCCGGCCAATTCCCTCGGGTGCTGCTGGACGCCCCATGCAGCGGGTTGGGAACGATCCGGCGTCGGCCCGAGATCAGGTGGCGTCGCCGGCCGAGCGACCTCGCGCAGGCGGCGGCTCTGCAGCGCGCGCTGCTTGCCGGAGTGGCGGGGGCGGTGGCCGGCGGGGGCCTCTTGGTGTACAGCACCTGCAGCCTAGAGCCCGAGGAGACGGACGAGGTGATCGGCGCGTTTCTCGACACACATTCGGACTTCGCGCTGGAAGCGCCGGGACCCGCGCTCCGGCCCTTCTGCGATCCTTTGACCGAGGGGATCCTGCGCGCTTGGCCCCATCGGCACGACA
Source organism: uncultured Methylomirabilota bacterium (assembly GCA_963727695.1). Taxonomy (GTDB): domain Bacteria; phylum Methylomirabilota; class Methylomirabilia; order Methylomirabilales; family 2-02-FULL-66-22; genus 2-02-FULL-66-22. The sequence goes on from CAVSHW010000008.1 coordinate 1,259, forward strand.
CGGACGGCTTCTTCGTCGCGCGTCTGCGGCGGTCGTCATGATCCCAACCCGTGCGTCCGCACCCGCTCCGGCCCGCGGCTGGTTCTATCGGCTGGTGCGGGGCTTCGCCGTCTGTATGGGGCTGCTGGCCCTGGCCGTCCTCTCGGGGTACGTCGCCATGCTCTGGTCCATGGAAGAGGACCGCGTGGAGGTGCCCCGCGCCGTCGGTCTGGATTCGGTGGCCGCCGGCGCCCTGCTCAAGGAAGCCGGCCTCGCCCCCCGCGTCGTCGCCGAGGAGTTCAGCGCAAACATCCCGAAGGGCCACGTCTCCAGCCAGCGCCCATCCGGCGGGGCGCGCGTCAAGCTGGGGAGCGAGGTGCGCCTGATCCTCAGCCGCGGGACCGATCAGCTGAGTGTCCCCAATCTGGCCGACATCACCCTGCCTCAGGCGAACCGCATCCTGGCGGAGACGGGTCTCAATCTGGGGCAGATCGCGACGATTCATTCGGACGTCCACAGCCGGGACATGATCATCGCACAGGATCCGCCCGTCGGCGCGGCCGCCACGCGGGGAGCGGCAGTCCGCATCTTGCAGAGCCTGGGTCCCTGGGAAGAGCTGGTCACCCTCCCCGACCTCCGCGGCCGCGAGATGGTCGTGGCTCTCAATCTCCTCAAGGAGCTCCAGATCGAGGCCCGGATCAGCTTCCAGCAGGCGGCCTCTAAGGAAGGGCACGTGGTGGCCCAGGACCCGGCGCCCGGCGCCTCGGTCAAGGTCGGCGGACAGGTGCAGATCACCATCGGGGAGTAGGCCGCAGGCAAGGAGGTCTCATGGTCAAGATCGCACCCTCGGTGCTCTCGGCGGATTTCGCCGCGCTGGGGGAGGAGATCGCCAAGGTCGAGCCGGTGGCGGACCTCCTCCACGTGGACGTGATGGACGGCCACTTCGTCCCCAACCTCACGATCGGGCCCGTGGTGGTCGAGGCGATCCACAAGCGAACCCGTCTGCCGCTGGATGTCCACCTGATGATCCAGCACCCCGACCGTTTCATCGGCCCCTTCGCCAAGGCCGGGGCAGCCCACATCACCGTCCATCCGGAGGTCTGCCCCCATCTCCATCGTATCATCCAGCAGATCCGGGAGGCGGGATTGAAGGCCGGCGTCGCGCTGAATCCCTCCACCTCGCTCTATGCGGTGGAGCAGGTGCTGGACCAGGTCGATCTCATTCTCCTCATGTCGGTGAATCCCGGCTTCGGCGGGCAGTCCTTTATTCCCTCCGTTCTGAAGAAGATCGTGGAGATGCGCCGCTGGTTGGATCGTCTACCCGTCCCCCCCGAGCTGGAAGTGGACGGAGGCATCACGCTGGAGAATTGCCGCGAGGTGACGCGGGCCGGTGCCACGATTCTGGTGGCGGGTTCGGCGATCTTCGGAGAGGCCAACCCACGCGAGGCGGTGGCCGCGATACGGCAGCGCCTGGCCTGCCCCTAGCAGGCTGCTGAAAAAGGCCCATCTGCGGCGTTGGAACGCTTGAGCACTCGTTGCGGCGTACCTGGAGTACGCCTCACTCGGCCTTCCGCATTCCGCCTTGCATCTGAACCTTTTTGAGCAGCCTGGGCGAAAATGGGTTCTTCAACAGGCTGCTGAGCCGTTAGGTTGGATCGCGTGGGTCGGAGCGATCCGCGAGACCGGACGGGGCGAGCGCGAAGAGGAACGGGGGTGGGCGTGCGAGAGCTTCCCATTCCGCCACATTTTCAGCCGGACGCGGTGGGAACGGTCTGGCGAGTGCCGTACCAGGAGCGGGCCGACGAGGCCGACGTCTGGGGGAGGCGCCACCGGATTTCTCCCGCCGCAGCCGACGCTCTGCGGGTTTGTCTGGTGATCGTGGACTGCCAAAACACCTTCTGCATTCCCGGCTTCGAGCTCTTCGTCGCCGGCAAGTCCGGCCTGGGGGCGGTAGAGGACAACCTCCGGCTCTGCCAGTTCCTCTATCGGAACCTCGACACCATCACCGAGATCGTCCCTACCCTGGATACGCACACCCCCGCGCAGATCTTCCATTCCCTCTTCTGGATCAACGCCGCCGGCGAGCATCCCGGGCCGCACACGGCCATCACCCCCGAGGACGTGGAGACAGGCCGCTGGCAGGCCAGCCCGGCGCTGGCCGGCAGCCTGACCGGGGGGGACGCGGGACGGCTGCAGCGCCATGCCGCCCACTACGTGCGGACCCTCGCCCAGCGCGGCAAGTACCCGCTCATGGTGTGGCCCTACCACGCCATGCTTGGCGGGATCGGCCACGCGCTGGTATCGGCCGTCGAAGAGGCCCTCTTCTTCCACGCTGTGGCGCGGAAGACGCAGCCCCGCTTCGAGATCAAGGGGAACGACCCGCTGACCGAACATTACTCGGTCCTGTCTCCGGAAGTCCGGGAAGGACCCGATGGCGAGCCGCTCGCCAAGTGGGACACCGGTCGCATCCAGCACTGGCTGAGTTTCGACCTCGTGATCATCGCGGGGCAGGCCAAGAGCCACTGCGTGGCCTGGACGATCGACGACTTGCTCACGGAGATCCGGACCCTCGAGCCGGCGCTGGCCCGGAAGGTTTATCTCCTGGAGGACTGCACATCTCCGGTCGTGGTCCCCGGGGTGGCGGACTTCACCGCCGAGGCCGACGCCGCCTTCCATCGGTTCGCCGCCGCGGGAATGCACGTGGTGCGCTCGGTCGATCCGATCGGCGTCGTGGCCTGGGGTGGATCTTGCGCCTCGCGGGAGTTGAGGCAGTGAATTCGATGGAGAGGACAAGGGAGGCGATATGGATCTGACGCGTACACTCACGGAGATGGCGAAGGGGGCCGGGGCGAGCCTGACCGGCGTGGCCCCGGTGGAGCGGTTTGCGGGCGCCCCGAGGGGACACCACCCGCAGGACTTGCTGCCGGGTGCGCAGAGCGTCTTCACGTTCGGGATGCGCATTCTCGATCGCGTCATGGAGTGGCCGAACCTGCTCCAGGACTCTGTCTTCTACCCCCCCGAGATCCGCGTCGAGGCCCTGCGGCTCATGCTCTACAAGAAATCCGGATACGACATCATTAACGACCACCTGAGCGGCATTGCGCTGCGGCTGGCCACACACCTGGAAGAGCTTGGACACCCCTCGCTCTTCTTCCCCACGACCAACACGGGTCTGCCCGAGCACCTGATGGGCTTCCCGGGCATCTTCTCGCAACGCCACGCCGCGGTCCGGGCGGGGCTGGGGGAATTCGGTCTGAACAACGTCGTCGTCACCGCCAGGTACGGCCCACGGATCCGGTGGAACTCGGTCATCACCACGGCCGCGCTTGCGCCGTCCCCGCTGCTCTCGGCCAAGACATGCGAGGGCATCGGATGTCAGAAGTGCGTCGACGAGTGTCCGGTACACGCCCTCCGGCCGCTGCCCGAGGCCGAAACGGACCGCCTCTGGCTGGACCCGGCGGCGCGCACCGACTGGGCGGCCTGCCGGAAGAGCCAGGCCACCTCGGACTGCATGGGGCGGTGCATCCGGGTCTGCCCCGTCGGCAGAAGCACGCAGAGCCCGGCCGTCGCGCGACAAAGCGCTTGACGGAATCCCTCTGCGATGGTACCAATCTAAAAGATTAACCAAAGGAGAGTTTACGGTGTCCAACGTCTCTGCGAGCCGGTTCTGGTTTTCCTTTTACTTTGCGGGCGTCTGCCCTGCCGGCTCGAGGCGACGGATGAGCTAGACCAGACAGCATCCAGACACCAAGGGCCACGGGGCAGGCGACGCCTCGTGGCCCTTGGCTTTTTGGGGCCCGAGCGGTCGCGCAACCCGCCACACACGAGGGAGAGCGCACATGATCATCGTCATGAAGGGCAGCACCCCGAAGGAGCAGGTGCACGATGTCATCCGCACCATCGAAGAGCTGGGCTACCAGCCGCATGTCATCTGGGGAACCCAGCGCACCGTCATCGGCGCCGTCGGCGACGAGCGCGGGAAGGCCCGCCTTCAGTCCCTGGAGGTCATGCCGGGCGTAGAGAGCGTCGTCCCGATCCTCCAGCCGTTCAAGCTGGCCGGGCGGGAGTTCAAGTCCACGGCAAGCACGGTGAAGGTCGGCATTGCGGAGTTCGGAAGCGACCGCATCCCGATCATCGCCGGCCCGTGCAGCGTGGAAAGCGAGGAGATGGTCATGCAGCTCGCCCTCCTCGCCAAGGAGGCCGGCGCCTCGATCCTGCGCGGCGGCGCCTTCAAGCCCCGCACCTCTCCCTACGCCTTCCAGGGCATGGGGAAGGAGGGTCTGCGGCTGCTCGCGCAAGCCCGCGAAGCCACGGGTCTCGCCATCGTCACCGAGGTCCTCAAACCGGAGGACGTGGAGATGATCGCCGAGACCGCCGACATGCTCCAGATCGGCGCGCGCAACATGCAGAACTTCGCGCTACTCAAGCGGGTGGGCGAGGTCGGCAAGCCGGTCCTGCTCAAGCGGGGGATCTCTGCCACGATCCAGGAGTTCCTGATGGCGGCCGAGTACGTCCTATCGGAGGGGAACTACAACGTGGTCCTCTGCGAGCGAGGCATCCGGACCTTCGAGACGGCGACGCGCTTCACCCTCGACCTGAACGCGATCCCCGTCCTCAAGAAGCTCACCCACCTGCCGGTGATCGTGGACCCGAGCCACGGTACCGGCCACTGGGAGTACGTGGCGCCCATGGCCAAGGCCGGCATCGCCTGCGGCGCGGACGGCCTGATGATCGAGGTCCACATGCGGCCGGAGATCGCCGTGAGCGACGGCATCCAGTCGCTCAGGCCGGACGTCTTCCGCCAGTTGATGCGGGAGCTGGCCCCGTTCGCGCAGGCGGCCGGCCGCCGGCTCTAACCGCGCGGCCCCGGCCGGGCCGGGGATACCCCCGCATCCGATCGGCCCAAAAGGCAGAGCGGGGTTCCGATCGTCCAACCCGGCGGACCCGTCCTACCAGGATTCTCCCGGCTTGGCCGCCCACTCGATCCCCAACTCGGCCAGCTTCGCAAACCTCGGCCAGCCGGTCTCCGGATCCCAGCCCTCCATCTGATGGTAGAGCCGGAGGGCGCGCCGGAACGTCTCCGGATCGACTCGTACCCCCTGCAGCGGGCCGCTGGTGAAGGCCTCGTGCAGCCGCTTGGGCAGCCGATCGTCCTTGGCGGTGAACCCTTCGCGGCTGTTGAAAGCGCGCGCCAGGGCCTTGGCGCGCTCACCTACCTTGATCAGCTCCCACAGGCTGGTGTCCCAGCCCGTGACGGCCCGCATGGCATTCACCACCAGGGTGAGGCCCACGGCGTCGATCGGCGCCGCCGCCAGGTGGCAGACCCCCACCGAACTGCACAGGGCCCACCAGTGGCTGGCGTAGGTGAAGGCGCGCACCTTGCGCGGGGACAGCTCCAGCCGCTTCATGGACTCGGCCAGTCCCAGCGGCTCCAGCGCGTGGGCGCCGCCGGGGTGAAAGCCTTCATAGACCGGATCGTGCGGGGCGCGCATATGGTCCGCCCCGGCGGGCGCGGTGGCGTAGGCCAGCGACAGGCCCTGCTTGCCCCGCGGCTCGTGCATCGGGATCTCCTGCTTCTTGACCGTGAGCACGTATTGCTCGGCCCCGCGGCCGATCCTGGCGGCGGCCCGCTCGGCGCCTAACGCGAGGATGTCGCCGAAGCCCTCGCGCTTGCCGATCTTCTCGGTCATGGCGATCAGCGCCTCGCCGTTGCCGAAGCGGAGCTCGATCCCGTCGGTGTCCTTCGTCGTGAGGATGCCCTTGTCGAAGCACTCCATGGCGAAGGCGATGGTCATCCCCACCGAGATGGTGTCCATCACGTACTCGCCGCAGATCTGGTGGAACTTGGCGATGACCTTCAGGTCGCCGATGCCGCAGGCGGAGCCGCTCGAGGCGATCGTCTCGTACTCGGGGCCGCCGTACTTGGAGCTGACCCCCATCTCCGGCACGTCCACGTCTCGCTTGCAGGCGACGGCGCAGGCGTAGCAAGTTCCCTCATCGGTGAGGATCGTCTCCGCCATGGTCTGGCCGCTGATCTCCTTGGCATACTCGAACTGCCCCTCGCGGAAGTTGCGGGTGGGCAGGATGCCGTCGGCGCTCATGCCCACCACGTTCCGGGAGGTCCCGTACTTGTGCAGCATGTCCGCGTCCCGCTTGTAGTGCTCGCGCATCCACTTCAGGACCGCCTGCAGCCCCTCTTTGTCCTTGGGCTCCAGCTTCTCGTGGCCGCGGACGGCGATGGCGCGTAATTTCTTGCTCGCCATCACGGCGCCGAGGCCGCACCGGCCGTTGAAGTGCTTCAGCTCGTTCACGATATTGGCGTGGAGACACCCCTTCTCGCCGGCGATGCCGCACTGGAGCACCCGCGCCCGCTTGTCCGTCTCGGCGGTCACGATCTCCTGCACGTCGCCCGACAGCTTGCCCCAGAGGTGGGCGGCGTCCCGCAGCTCTACCGTGCCGTCGCAGATCCAGAGATAGACGGGCTTGGGCGATTGTCCGGTCACGATGATGCCATCGAACCCCGCAAACTTCAGCTCCGGCCCCCACCAGCCTCCGGCCTCGCCCTCGCCGTAGCCGTCGGTCAGCGGCGATTTGGCTGCCGCCGTGAACCGGTTCGTGCCGGACAGCGGGATGCCGTTCAGCGGGGAGGTGCAGAAGACGAGGATGTTGTCCGGACCAAGCGGGTCCACTCCCGGCTTGAGCTCCCGCATCAGGATCGCGGCCGCCATGGCCGCCCCGCCCATGAACATGCGATAATCAAGCTCAGGAAACTGCTCTACCGCGGTGGTTCCCTGCGTCAGATCCACGCGCAAATACTTGCCAGTGAATGCCCCTTGCATGCTTGTCTCCTCCTCAACGTGTCGTGTATGCCTCACCGCCGGGCATCCCCGGCCGGATTCTACTGCCGCTCCCACAGGACGGGAGCGCCCCGAAGGGTTGTCGGACTGTACCCCCTTGCGATCACACGCGCAAGGCTCACCAGCGGAAAGGATTGGAAGAAGGAACATAGATCTGGTCAGTTCCACCGCAACGGCGCCCCGCCGGTGCGATTCAGGATGTGCTTGACCTCGGCGGTAGCAGGGGGAGGATAAATAGTACGCTCGGTCTGAGAGGGCCCAAGCGTCGATCGATCACGATCCATCAGCAGGATACCTCAGACCGGCAACGACACCTTCAGCTCCCCGGCGATGCGCACGACTTCCTGCCACACCTCCTGGTCGACCGGCACCCCTTCCCGCAGCCGGCGCGCCCTCTCGGCCCGCGCGCGTTCCCCCGGAATTCGGATGTCGGCCACGCCCGGCGCCCTCCGAGAGGATTTCACTTCCGCAAGATGGGCTTTGACGCCGTCTTGGAAGGCGCCGGGGTCGGTGAAGGCGCTTGGATCGAGGGCAACAAGGAGATCTCCCTTGTCATAATGCCCCTCCTTGACCGCCTGCCCGAGAGGCCCCCCCACTTTCGCGCCGAGGAGGGGACCCGCGAGGAGGCCGAGGAACAGGCAGAGGCCGAATCCCTTGTGGCCGCCAAAGGAGGCGAGGGCCCCCTGGGCTGCGAGCCCGGGGTCCGTGGTGGGGGTTCCATCGGGCCCCAGGGCGACGCCCGGGGGAAGTTGTTCGCCTCGCGCCTTCGCGGTGAGGACCGAACCATAGGCGATCTCGCTCGTGGCGAAATCCAGGAGGAGGGGCTCCTGCCCTCTGATGGGAATGGCGATGGCCACCGGGTTGGTCCCCAGGAGGCGCTCCGTGCCGCCCAGCGGGTGGACGAGGGGCTGGGTGACGGTGGTGATCAGCCCGACGCATCCCGTCTTGGCGATCTGCTCCACGTAGTAGCCGGCCATACAGATGTGATCCCCATTGATCACTCCGACGGCGGCGGTTCCTGCTGACTCCGCCTTGTGTGCGGCGAGGCGTGCGCCGAACAGGGCGCCGACGGGCCCCAGCGCGCGGTCCGCATCCACGAGGGCGCTTCCCGCCCGCTCCGTCACCACGCGCGGGCGCGCGGCGGCATTGATCATCCCGGATTGTATGCGCCGGATCGTGGTAGGGAGGCGGAGCAACCCGTGCGTACTGTAGCCTCGGAGGTCCGCCTCCAGGAGGACGTCGGACGCGACCCCGGCGGCAGTCGCCTCACAGCCGGCGGCCATGAATATCCGCTCCATCAGCCCTCGGAGGGCGGTCGCGGCCAGTACACGAGCAGTGTCAGTACTCATCCGATCGATCTCCTTCTTTCTGAGGCGCGACGGGGAGGGACCCACCGCTGGCCGATGGCTGATGACCGACCAGCGATCGGCCGCCTCTCATTGCGCGGGGCTCTTGATGATCACGCCGCCGCCGGCCCCCGGCGTCTGGACCGAACCGTCCGACGGATGGCTGGAAGGGGCCGGCTTGGAAACCGGCGGAGGCGCCACGGTGTGACTTTGAATGTCGCGGCGTCCCTGCAGCGGGATTGAGAAAGCCCGTTCTTGGCCCGATGCGCTCTTGATCGCCAGGGTCAGCCGGGTGCCCGCCAGGTCCTGCTCGCCCTCGGGAAAATAGAAGAACACAAATCCATTTACCGGCTTTCCCGCGGGGACGGGGCCGTCTTGGAGCACCCGAGAGAGAAACTGTTTCTCCCAGCCGACCTCTCGAGCCGCAGAGCCCGCCTGTCCAAGGATAGGCACCAGGGCCCAATAGCCGACCGTCGGCTTGACCATGCTGAAGGCGTCCTGGGGGTTCATCGCGACGTCCCTCTGCCCATCGGGGGATATCATCCCAAAGTTCCCCCATTCCACGCTGATCTCTTCCGTGCTCCCGTTTTCGATCATCACCCGGACCGGCAGGACCCCCCGATCCGCAAACGTGTCTCCTCCCCGGGGAAAGGCCGTCAGCGCCGCCTCCCTGGAGAAGAGCGGGTCCACGCCCAGCCGAACGCCCGCTTGATCTTGCCGGAACGGGTACGCGCCCATCGGCAGCACCAGCATCGGGGGAGGCCCGGACGCGCACCCCGCCACGAGACAGGCGAGGAGGAATCCCCACACCCCGGCACACACCTGTTGCCATCTTCCCATACCGCCCTCCGTTCCCTGAAAGATTCCCGCACCTACTTCCACGGCGTCAGCCACCAAAAGGCTTTGCGCTTGACCTCTCCCGCCGTCACCAGCGGCGTCCGCGCGACCTCGCGATCCCCCACGCGCACAGTCAAGACCCCAACCGCCTGCCCCTTCGCCAGGGGAGCCCGCAGGTCGGGCTGAATCTCCAGGCTGGTCTTGATCTGGTCCCGCTCTTCGCGTTTGACCAGCACCTGCACGTCGCTCGCCGCCATCGGGCGGAACGCGCCCTTGGCGCGCGCGATCCGCACATCTCTTTCGACCAGGCTCCCGGCTTTGATCACGCTCACCTCGACGTAGCGGGTGAACCCTTCGCTGAGCAGTCGCGCCGCCTCTTCGAAACGCGCCTTGTTGGTCGGTGCGCCCATCACCACGGCGATGAGCCGCAGATTCCCCCGCTTGACCGTGGTCGTAACGTTGTAGCCGGCTTCGCGGAAATGCCCCGTCTTCAACCCATCTGCCCCCGAGAGCTTGCCGATGAGCTTGTTGCTGTTCCTGAGGATGAAGGCCCCCCCGCGGAATGGTGCCTCGGGGGTACCTGTCCAGCGCAGGATGTCCGGAAATTTCAGGATCTCTTGCGCCAGCCGGGCCATGTCCCGCGGCGTGGTGATATCTCCCTGCTGCCCCGGGCTGGGCGGAAGACCATGCACCGACCCGAAGCGTGTCTGGGTGAGCTTGAGGGCACCCGCGCGATCGTTCATTTGCCGCACCGCGCCCTCGACGCTCCCCGCCAGGCGCTCCGCCAGCGCGACGGCCGCGTCGTTCGCCGAGCCGATCAGGAGGGCCGCCATCATGTCTTCCACCGGAAAAGTTTCCCCCTCCTTGAGATACACCTGCGAGCCGCCCATCTTGCTCGCCAGGCGGGAGGTCTGCACCGGATCGCTCAGCTTGAGCTGTCCGTCCCGGACCGCTTCCATCACGAGGAGCGACAACATCATCTTGGTCATCGAGGCGGGAGCGCCGGGGCGGTCCGGCTCCTGGCTGGACAGCTCCTCTCCGGTTGCGGCATTGATCACGATCCAGGACGGCGTGGCCGGCCCGGCAGGCTGGCTTGCGGCTGGCCGGCTCGCGCGAGTCCGCGCGCGGGCAGCCGGCGCAGGCTGTGCCGGTGCCAGGAGCATGACCGCCAGAAGCAACATGACGCCCGCGCGTGTCCCCGTGGATCGCCATCCGGTATTCCGCCACGACCCGACCGCAACCGCATCCCGTCCGCTCATGTCTCGCCTCCATAAAGTTTCCCAACGCCGGGTGTCTTCGAGATCCGCCGAAACGGCGCGTGATGAACCGGCGTGTTCAGCATGCCACGAGGCCGGGCTCAGGTCAATTCCCATCCGGTGGGTCGAGGCGCGAATCTCAACTTGTCGGATTGCCGGGAAATCGGTAGACTTCCCTGCCGGATCGGCAAGAGGTGACGTGGCATGCTTTCGGCCGGAATCGACTGGCAGGCGGGAACCTGGAAGATTGCCCTCTGGGACGAGGCCCGGGCGGCGGACCTGCACGCCTTTGCGCACGTCTCCCATCTCTGGGAGTTCATCGAAGAGACCCGGCTCGTCTCTGCGGCGATCCCCATCGTGCTCCCGTCCGGATTCGGCATTCCCGTCACGCGCGCCCGAGACCTCCTCGACCGGGATATCCGGGAGATCGCGCTTGAGTCCCTCCCGGCTGGCCCCGAGAGTCTCGGGAACTTCCTGGCCGAGGCGAGGCACCGCATTCCTTTGGCCTTCTGCATTCCCGCGGTAAAGCTCCTCTCCACGCTCCCGCTGCACCGCAAGCGCAACCAGTTCGACCTCGGGACCGCCGACATGCTCTGCATCGCGGCCTGGCTGTTCCACAGCTTGGAGCGGACGGGCCGCGACGGCGCGGCGTTGGCGTTCCTCCTGATAAACGTCGGCCCGGCGGGGCGCGCATTGCTCGCCGTCCAGGCGGGTCGTATCACGGATGGAATCGGGCGCACAACGCCGGGGCTGGGCAGGCCTGCACGCAACGATGCGCAGTCGCATCTCGCCACGCGCGGCTTCGAGCTTCGGCGCGCCCGCGATTCGTGCCGCCAAGAGGAAGAGCCGATCGCCTATTGGGAGGGGATGGCCAAGGAGTCCCACGCCCTCCTGGCCTATCACGGGCTGCCCGAGGTGTTCATCACAGGCGAGTGGCATCGGGAGGCCGCCACAGCCCTCGGGGGGTACCTGCCCTGCGCCGCTCTCCCCGTCCCGGGCGAGGGCTACGAATCGGCCCTGGGGGCCGCGGTGCTCGCGGCCGGACTGACCGGGGGGCCCACCGCCTGGATCGTGAATCGGCTGGGTCTGCGCGAGGCGCGCGACCGAGTGCTGGACTGGATTGCGCCATAACCCGGATCCGGTACCCTCCGGCGCACAAACCCGCAAATCCCGCGAACGGTCTTGACATGGCTCTAGCGCCGTGACAAATTACGGCCCGTCCCGCGAAGCTCTTTCTGAAACGGCCTGGGGCGCTTCGGGGCGGAGCGGGCGCGCTTACTACGTGACCGACTGCATCTGGGGGAATCTTTTCTTCCCCCCCTCAGAAGGACGCGGGTATGCCGACACTGCGTATCACGATCCTGACAGGACCGTCCAAGGGCCAGCAGCATCGCTTTGACCGCTTCCCCGTGGTGATCGGCCGATCGCCGGACAACTCCCTCGCCGTGATAGACGATCGGGCCTCCCGAGCGCATCTTCGGATCCGCCAGATGCCGGAGGGCCTCGTCCTCGAGGACCTCCAGAGCAAGAACGGTACGTATGTGGACGAGGTTCGCGTCTCGGCCCCCCTGCTTCTCACAGCCTCCAAGGTGGTCCGCCTGGGCCAGACCCAGCTCCAGGTCGAAATCGAAGGCATGGAAATCGAGCGTGCCGGGCTGTCGGGCGAGATGAAGGGGCCGCGCCAGTTGGTTGAGGCCATCGTCGTCCTCGATCTCTGCGACTCCACCATCATGGCCAACCGGTACGGGGACGTCTTCGCACTCCAGCTCAAAGAGGCGATCCGCACGCTGGTCCGCCCCATCCTGGCCGACAAAGGCGTCGCCTTCCTGAAGGGCACCGGCGACGGCTTCCTGGCCACCTTCCCGGACCTCCACAAGGCTGCCGAGGCGGCTGTGTGGATCCTACAGAAGAAAGATACCGCGCTCCCCAAAGCCAGCGACGGCACCCCGCCCATGTTCCGCATCAGTATCCACATCGGCCCCACCAACGTGGACTCGGACGGGGATCGGCAGGGGGATGCCGTAAACATGGCCTTTCGTCTGGAGGGGGTGAACGTGTCGGGGTTCCACGAGACCTCGGGCGGCCTCCTGAAAGACGCGCTCCCTATTCGCGACCGCATCTTCGTCTCGGAGCACGCCCACGAAGAGCTTCAGAAGCGGGGGGGGTTCTCGACACGCCTGGTGGGGTTCTTCGACCTCAAGGGGCTGGCGGGCCGGCACCGCGTTTTCGAGGTGCTGTGGCAGCAGATGCCCCCCCCGGATGACCCCGAGAAGGCGCAGATCACCAAGCAGACCAAGTAGATGTAAGCCGGACGCCGGAGCGATTGCATGGAACAACTCGGGCGGTATGAAATTCTCGACGAGCTGGGCCGCGGGGCGATGGGGGTCGTCTATAAGGCGCGGGACCCCAACATCGACCGCATGGTCGCAATCAAGGTGATCAGCCCCGAAGCAGGCATGGACCCGGCCAGGGCCAAGGAGCTGCGCGATCGATTTCAGCGCGAGGCCCGCGCCGCCGGGCGTTTGTCCCACCCGAACATCGTCACCATCTATGACGCCTCCGAGGATCAAGGGAGAGCCTTCCTCGTCATGGAGTTCGTGGAGGGAACCACCCTCGACAGTATGGTCAACGCCGGTCACACCTTCACCCTGGATGACGTCGCCCCCATCGGGATGCAGGTGGCCCAGGGCCTGGACTACGCCCACCAGAATGGGATCGTCCACCGCGATATCAAGCCGGCCAACATCATGTTTACCAAGTCGGGGATCGCGAAGATCGCCGACTTTGGGATCGCCCGTCTCGCCGAGACCAGCGTGACCCGCACCGGCCTGGCGGTGGGCACCCCGAATTACATGTCCCCCGAACAGGTGGCCGGCCACAAGGTGGACGGGCGCTCGGATCAGTTCTCCCTGGCTGTGATGCTCTATGAGCTCCTCTGCGGGGAAAAGGCCTTCCCGGGCGACACGCTGACCACCGTTCTGTATCGGATCATGCAGGAGGATCCGCGCCCCATCCGGCAGATCAACCCGGCCCTCCCCGAGACCGTGGACGCCGTCCTGCGCAAGGGAATGGCCAAGAATCCCGACGACCGGTATTCCCTCGCGTCCGACATGACCCGCGATCTGCAGACATTGGCTTCTGGTGGGTCGGTTTCCGTCGCCAAGACCGAGCCGTCTCTGGACGCGACGATGGCCGAGGGGATGGACGTCCGCTCGCTTGCCGGCGTCCAGCCCCGAAGTCGCGCCGCCTCCGCCGGCGACGCCACGATGGCCATGGACGCCGTCGCAGTTTCGGGCCGGCCGTCCCGCAGACCGCCGTGGCTCCTCATCGGCGCGGGCGGGATCGCCGCCCTTGCCATCGGCATTGGCGCGTGGCTCTGGTCGCGCCCGACAGCGACGCCCCAGCCCGTGGCGGCCCCCGTTCAGGCGCCCGCACCCATCGCCGAGGCGTCCAAGCCGACTCCGGCGGCGCCCGAGGAGAAGCCCAAGCCGAAGCCTCCACAACTTCAAGAGCTCATTCTGGCCAAGGAGGTCCGCCCCGACGGTCGGCCTGTCGGCCCCAGCAAACAGTTCGCCGCCAGCGATCCGCAGGTGGCGCTCCTGGCCCGCGGGAGCAATCTCACCGAGCAGGCCCCTGTTCGCGTGAAATGGTTCGACCCCGATGGCAAAGAGGTCCCCCCAAGCGGCGTGCCGAAGCTGGTCTTGGATGGCAAGGGCGGCTGGCGCGCGGTGGCCGAGGTCGCCCTCGCCGGCGGCGCGAAACCGGGGCGCTGGAAGGCCGAGTTCACCCTGGGGGACGAGATCAACCAGGCCTTATCGTTCACCGTAACACCGCCGGCCGCCGCTGCATCTGCGCCCGCGCCGGTCGAGGTGGCCAAGGCTCCCGCCCCCGCCGCGCCGCCGCCTCCGGCCCAGGCGGGACCGCGGCCAGGCCAGACTCAGAAGCGGGGCAAGGACGAGGCGGAGATGGCCTTGATCCCTGCCGGCTCGTTCACGATGGGCGACACCTTTGGGGATGGAGACCCGGCGGAAAAGCCGACGGCCAGCGTCGCCCTGAAGTCGTTCTGGCTGGATCGGTTCGAGGTGACCTTCGATCAGTTCGCGAAATTCGTGCAAGCGGGCGGCTACAAGCCCCAGGGTAACTGGGAGCAGCTTCGCAGCCGTGGCGGAAATCATCCGGTCATCAACGTCACCTGGAACGACGCAGTCGCCTACTGCCGTTGGGCCGACAAGTATCTGCCATCCGAGGCCGAATGGGAATACGCCGCACGCGGCGCCGATGGGCGGAAATACCCCTGGGGCAACCAGTGGGATCCCAACCGCGCCCGATTCCGCGGCAACAAGGGGGCGGCCACAACGGCGCCGGTTGGCTCGTATCCGAGCGGGGCGTCCCCGTTCGGGATCCAGGATCTCGCCGGAAACGTCTGGGAGTGGACCGCCTCGCTGGAGAAGCCGTACCCGTATGTGGCGACGGACGGGCGCGAGGATCTGCGTACGGGTGGCTCGCGGGTCACCCGAGGCGGGTCCTGGCTCGGCGACTCCGAGTTTCTCCGGACCACCGCCCGGGACTTTCTCCCGCCCACGAGCAAGAACGACAAGTTGGGTTTCCGCTGCGCCCAGCAGGCCCCGTAGGGCGAGCGGCGAATCGGGATAGGGAATAGATCGCTTGGGTCTCTGTGCCCACGTCCCCGGAGGCCTTACGCCTCCTCGTCAGCGCCCAGACCGGGCGCACAACAGATCGAGGAACGGACCGTCGGGCCGTTCACGCGGATCACTGGCACCGCGCGGCGAGGGCTCCCCGGGCTGCAACAGCTTCCGGGGCGCTGGGGTATCGCTCCAGTGCCTCGCGAAGGACCCGGCATCCCGACGCGTCCCCCAGGGCCAGACGGGCTTCCCCTTGGCGATAGAGGGCAACCGGCGCCCGTCGGTGGTCCGGGTACTGGCCCAGGAATACGCCGAACGCGGCACCGGCCTCGGCGTAGCGGTGCTGAGCCCAATACGCTTCGGCCTGGAAGAACTGCGCGTCGGGCGCCCGATTCTCTTTCGGGTACTGCGCGAGGAACGCGCGGAAGTGTTCAATGGCGGCCTGGTAGTCTTGTAAGCGCATATTCCGTCGCGGCGGCGGAGAAGAGATCGTCTGCGGTTTCGGCGGGCGAACCGGCAATCTTCTTTTCGACCTTGGGGCCGGCCGGCTTTGCCTGGAGCGCCGATTCCATCTTCGCGCCGGATCCCTCGGAGTCCGGCGTCGATCGCAGGGCTCGCGCGGCGGCCGGTTCGGGCTCCGCCTTCTTGGCCAGCGCGGCCGGCGGAGGAGCGGCGGGCAATGAGGCGCCATCCTTCGCCGCCAGCCCCTGTGGCGCGCCCTGCCCAATACTCGCGCCCGAAGACACCCCACCTTTTTCGGCCGTGAATGGCGCGGGGGCCGGAGCAGCCGGCGGGGGCGACGCCGCCCTGGCCGGCGGCGCCGGCGGCAGGGCGATCGGTCCTGCCTTCGGTCTTGGTTCGATCGCCACCTTGTCCGGGAGAGGAGCCGTCTGCGGCGAGGAGGCGAAACGCTCCGTCGAAGCCGGCACGCCGAGGTCGACCGCCTGGTGCAGCTCGGGTGAGCGCTGAAAGATCCAAACACCCACTACCCCCAGCAGGATAAGGGCGGCGGCATGGAGCGGCAGCTTGAGGCGAAGGGGAAAGACGATCGCCTCGATGGCTCGCCGCCACCACGTGGGCCCCTCGATCCGCTCGACGACCCGCGCAGCGAAACCGGGCGACGGCTCTTCGTCTCGGAGGTCGCCCAGCGCCTGGATCGCCTTTCGAAAGGCCGCCCATTCCAGACGGCAGGCGCGACAGCCGTCCAGATGGCGGCTCAGGACGGTGAGAGGCGGACCCGACAGCGTGCCGTCATAGAGATCGGTGAAGGCCTCGCGGGCCTCGTCGCAGGTCATGCCTCGCTCCCCTCCATCAGGTGGGGCCTGAGTCGCGCTTTCAGATCCGTTCGGGCGCGGTGCAGCCGCGATCGGACCGTCCCCAGCTCGATCCCCAGGGTCTCCGCAATCTCGTCGTACGACATCCCTTGGACGTCCCGGAGGACGAGAACCAGCCGATGCCCCTCCGAAAGGCAGGCCAGCTCGTTTTGGATCGTCTGCCTGAGGTCGCGACTCTCCGCGATGACGTCCGGCCCCGGCCCCCCATCCGGGAGGCGGTCCAGGGCCGACGGGGCATCCCCCCCGCGATCGCCGACCGGATCCGGGTCCCACGTCTCCCGCCGCAGGCGCGCAGCCGAGCTGGCGAGATAGTTGAGGCAGTGGTGGCTGGCAATGGCATACAGCCAGGTGGAGAAGCGCGAGGCGCCCCGAAATCCCCGCAGCCCTCGATAGGCCTTGAGGAAGACCTCCTGCGCGATGTCCTCGGCCTCCTGACGGTCACTCACCATGCGAAAGGCCAGCGTGAACACCCAGCGCTCGTAGCGGCGGACCAGCGCCTCGAAGGCCGCGACGTCCCCTGCCTGAACTCGCTCCACGAGCCTCCGGTCGTCGTCCGCCTCGGCGGACGGCCCAGGATCGGCTCGTGCCCGCTCTCTATTTAGACGCCCGCTGTCTTCAAAGGTTCCCATTGGGGGTGAATGATACCACCACTCCGGCCTCTTCCGGCCAGCGAATTCGCAAACGCGTCGGCCCGGCCCCCGCCGGACCAGGGGTCCTGGACTTTTTGCTTGCCTGCCCCGCTCCTATCTGGTAATGTCCATCTGGTCGTCATTCGACCAATTGGTCGAATGCGACCAGAGAGTCGGGAGACACAGCTTATGGCGCAGGCAGCCCCTAAGCAGACGCGCACCAATCGCCGCCGGGCCCAGAGCTTCGAGAGCTTGGTCCAGGCGGGGCTGACGGTCATCGGACAGCGTGGCCTCTACGAAACCACGGTCGCGCACATCACCGAGGCGGCCGACGTCGGTAAGGGGACGCTCTACGCCCACTTCGCCTCCAAAGAGGACCTGGTGTTCCACCTCGTGCACCATGGTTTCGACGAGTTGATTGCCACGCGGGCGGCAGAGTCCCCGATCAGCGGCGCGCACGCGCCGGCTGCCCACCTGGCGGCCCTCATCCAGGGGCAGCTCCAAGCGCTGGGCCGACGCCGGGATCTGATCGTCCTCCTCCACCAGGTTCGCGGCCTCCTGATCTTGCAGCCCGAAGCCCACCAGCGCCTCCGTCTAGAATATCGCCGCTACGTGCAATTTCTGATGGGAGAATGCCAGCGCGCGCTGGGGAGCCCCCCCCTCGGCCAGGCCCAGCTGCGAGATCTGGCCTGCGCCATCGCGGGCTTCGTGGCGGGGGCTCTCTCGTTCGAGATTCTGGTCCGGGAGAGCCGGGGCGCGCTGCCCGCCCTCAGGCGCCCAGTGAATGCCTTTGCCGCGGGGATCGTCGCCGCGCTATCTTCCGATCGGCGTCTCGCGTGACCGGGACTTGAAGCCGGGGAGGAGCCTATACCTTCCAAGGAGGGGACCGAACAGGGAACACGAATTTTCTTGAATTGAGGAACCTTTGCACCTATTCTTATATCCGGTTTGTTTTCTCAGCGATTCTCGGGAATTTGTAAGCACCCAGGATCAATGTCACCTTCGGCAGCGAAAGGAGGAGTCTGATGGGATTTCGGTCAAGTGTGCGAATTCTCTTCACGGTTGGACTGCTGGTCGGTTCTCTCGCCCTCTTCGGCTGTCCAAAGCGGCCCGAGGTCGGCCAGGCGCCCCCCAGCGCCCCCGGGCCGGGGGCGATGGTAGCGCCCGCGGCGCCCAGCCCGACGACGACGCCCCCGGAGGTCCGCGTGACGCCGCCGCCAGCCACGGCAGTGGTGCCGGAGGCTCCCAAGGCCCCGGCGCCGGCCATGGCGTCTCCCTTCAAGGATGCCTTCTTTGATTTCGACAAATCCGCCCTGCGGGACGATCAGAAGGCCGCCCTCAACGAGGACGTAGCCTGGCTGAAGGGGAAAGCCGGGGCGAAGGTCCTGATCGAGGGCCACTGTGACGAGCGGGGCACCGCCGAGTATAACCTGGGCCTGGGCGAGCGCCGGGCCAAGGCGGTGAAGGATTACCTCATCGCGGCGGGGATCGCAGCCGATCGCATCTCGATCATCAGCTACGGCAAGGAGCGCCCCTTCGTCCTCGGCCACGACGAGAGCGCGTGGAAGTGGAATCGCCGGGGGCACTTCGTCCTCCAGGGGATGTAAGTAGCGCCTTTCGGACTCCAATCGACTCGCGCCGCCTGCCCTTTCATCCGGGGCAGGCGGCGTTTTTTCGCTCTGGGTGGATCTGGCTTCAGGCAAGGTGTCGACGACGCTGCTGGATGAG
The DNA here is from genome assembly GCA_963727695.1 of uncultured Methylomirabilota bacterium. GTDB lineage: Bacteria > Methylomirabilota > Methylomirabilia > Methylomirabilales > 2-02-FULL-66-22 > 2-02-FULL-66-22. Next base: position 19,868 of record CAVSHW010000008.1, read on the forward strand.
GAGACGGCGAGGAGTTTCCTCGGCGGGAATCGAATGGGATCGGACTCGCGGAAGGGCTAGGGGATTTCCTCCATGGAGATGACCTGGCATTTGTTGATAGCCAGGAAACCTTGACGGCTCGATTCCTCCCCTTCGGCGGAAGCCTCGGTCAGGGGGAAGAAGTCCCCCTTCATGTTCAGGGCATCCAACGTTCGGATGTTCTTCGGCTTGCTCATCTTCCCGACCAGCACGCCCGCCAGCGTGACCACTCTGACCTTGACCGAGGTCTCGTCAATCAGCATCGTGTCCTCCCTAAGGCCGCCAAGCACCCGCCAACACTCTCGCTTCACACATCCCATACCACCGCGCCAGGAATCTGTCAACCTCTTTAGCGCGGGAGGCCTGTCCGGCCGCGGGTGTGGATCGGTTGATTTTTTCCAAACCCTGTGTTAGAACCACCCCTAATCATGCCAAATCGACAGATCGCTTGGGCAGCAAACGCCCCGTCATCCCCGCCGGGCTTGCGGTGAGGTCGCTGTGGGCGACGTGACGGTCGTGACCGGCGGAACAGGCTTCGTCGGCGCGGCGGTTGTCCGCCACCTAGTGGCGGGCGGCCATCACGTGCGCGTGCTGGTGCGTCCGCGAAGCGACCGACGCCTGCTGGCTGACCTCCCCATCGAGATCGCGGACGGGGACATCACCGAGACGACCTCTCTCCGCCGATGTCTCAGGGGCTGTCGGCGTCTCTTTCATGTTGCGGCCCTCTACAGCCTATGGGCCAGGGATCGCCGCCAGTTCTACGAGGTCAATGTCGAGGGAACCCGTCGCGTCCTGGCCGCGGCGGCCGAAGCGGGTGTCTCCCGCGTGGTGTACACGAGCACGGTGGGCGCCCTGGGGATCCCGTCGGATGGCAGCCCCGGCACCGAAGAGACACCGGTGAGCCTCGCCGACATGGCGGGAGATTATAAGCGATCCAAGTTCCTGGCGGAGGAAGTGGCTCGCGAGTCCGCGCGTCAGGGTCTGCCCGTGGTTATCGTCAATCCCAGCACGCCGATCGGCCCCGGCGATATCAAGCCTACCCCCACCGGACAGATGGTCGTGGACTTCCTGCGGGGCAAGATGTGGGCGTACCTGGATACCGGACTGAACTTGGTGGACGTGGACGATGTGGCCGCCGGGCACCTTCTGGCGGCCGAGCGGGGGATCGCGGGAGAACGGTACATCCTCGGCGGGCGAAACCTGACCCTGCGCGAAATTTTCGAGGCCCTGGGCCGGATCTCAGGCATGCGGCCGCCCCGCATCAAGGTGTCTGCCGGGCTGATCCTGCCCATCGCATGGCTGTCCGAACGGGTCGCCGACCACCTCACGGGCCGGCCTCCCGCGGTCCCGATGGACGCGGTCCGCATGGCGCGGAAGCGAATGTTCTTCGACGGCGGGAAAGCCGTGCGGCAACTTGGCATGCCCCAATCTCCGGTGGAGGACGCCCTCGCCCGGGCCGTGCGCTGGTTCCAGGCCAACAGCTACGCCCCCGGCTCCTGACCGCCGCGGCCGACGATTGAATGGTTCTGACGAATATGCGTACCTTGCCGCGATTATTGCTTGGCAGTCTGTTGTTACGGCCATATGTTTATGCGTTCCTTGCTCTACACCTGGCTGGGGCGAGCGCGCTTCTGGGGTGGTCGAGGACTCTCGCGTTCACCCTCATCACCTGGGGCGTCGCCTTCTTGGCCGAGGCGAGTTCGATAAGGACAGGATTCCCGTTCGGGTGGTATTATTATATCCCGACGACCGCCGATAAGGAGCTGTGGATCGCGGGGGTGCCGTTCTTCGACTCCTTGTCGTTTCCGTTTCTCCTGGTCTCTAGTTATGGGCTGGCGTGGCTGCTCCTCTCCGAGATGGCCGCTCGGGGGCCCGAAGCCGGCGACAGGGGATGGCCGCGGCCGCCGCGCCTCATGCACCTCGCCGTGGCCACGGTTCTGTTCGTGCTGGCTGACGTCGTGATCGATCCGGTGGCCCTGCGGGGCGACCGCTGGTTCTTGGGACAGATCTACGGCTACCCTGAACCGGGCGTGTACTTCGGTGTACCCCTGGCGAATTTCCTCGGCTGGGGCCTGGTCGGCGCGGTCGCGACTGCCCTGTACCACGCCTGGGAGGGGCGGCAGCCACCGCTCCGGGCGGTCGGATCCCGAGGGCGCGCCTGGTTGTGTCCGGGTCTGTACTTCATCGTTCTGGCCTTCAACCTGACGGTGACTTTTGTTCTCGGGGAGTGGTGGTTGGGTGTGTGCGGCCTGATGCTGTCGCTCTTGGTGGTCGCCTGGATGCTCCGGGCCCGGACAGGGCCGGGAGCCGTGCTGGCGAGGCCGCAAGGGGAAGGGGGCTCCTGGTGAGGTTTCCTTGGCAATTACAGTGGACGCTGACCAAATATATCGCGGGCAATGCCCTGCGTGGAAAGAAGCGCTACCCGTTCGTCTTGATGCTCGAACCGACCCACCTGTGCAATCTTGCCTGCGAGGGGTGCGGGAAGATCCGGGAGTTCGAGAGCACCATCCGGGACATGCTGTCGGTCGAGACGTGCCTCAAGGCCGTGGAGGATTGCGGAGCCCCGATCGTTTCTATCTGCGGGGGTGAGCCGACCATCTACCCGCACCTGGGCGAGCTGGTGGATGAACTCCTCAAGCGGAAGAAGTTCATCTACCTCTGCACCAATGCCATCAAGCTGGAGAAGTTTCTCCGCCAGTGGAAGCCCAGCCCCTATCTCACCATCAACGTTTCCATGGACGGGTTGGAGCCCACCCACGACCTGATCCGGTCCCGCAAGGGCCTGTACCAGATCGACATTCGCATGATCAAGCTGGCCAAGTCCCTCGGCTTCCGGGTGGTCACCAACACCACTATCTACAAAGAGACCAATCTCGAGGAGACCGAACAGCTCTTCGCGGAACTGGCCGCCATCGGGGTGGACGGATTCCTCGTGACCCCCGGCTACGAGTACACGATTTTGAAAGGGCGCGATATCTTCCTGGAGAAGCAGCAGACGCACGAGAAGTTCCAGCACATCTGGGAGATGTCCAAGCGGTATCGCATCCTCAGTACCCCCATGTACCTCCGCTTCCTGAAGGGCGAGCGGGATCTCAAGTGCTCCCCCTGGGGGGGGCCGAACTACAATCCCCAGGGCTGGAAGGGGCCTTGCTATCTGATCACGGACGCTCACTACAGGACCTTCGACGAGCTGATGAGCCGGACCGACTGGGAGAAATTCGAGAACAAGCGCGACCCGCGCTGCACCAACTGCATGATGCACAGCGGCTTCGAACACACCGTGGTCCGTGAGATCGGCAAGAGCTGGAAGGACCTGTGGGAGATGCTGCGCTGGAACCTCGCCTGACCACGGAGACCACCATGGCCCCTCGACCCCTGCGCGCCTCCCGCCCCCAGGACACCCTGCAAGCGGCGGCGCTTGATCAAGCCCTCCAGCGCGGCATAGAGGCGCTGCTCTCCCGGCAGGATCCGGCCGGCTTCTGGGTCCACGAGCTGGAGGCGGACGCCACCATCACCTCGGAATACCTCCTGCTCCGGCGCTGGCTGGGGATGGCCGACGAGGCCCGGGAGGCCAAGGCGATCCGGCACCTGCTCTCCCTCCAGCTCCCCGATGGCGGCTGGCCCATCTACGCCCATGGGCCGGCCAACATCAGCGCCACCGTCAAGGCCTACTTCGCCCTCAAGATGGCCGGCATCCCGGCGACCCATCCGGCGCTCGTCCGGGCGTGCCGCCGGGTACGGGATCTGGGAGGGATCACCCAGGTCAACATCTTCACCCGAATCCTCCTCGCCATGTTCGGCGAGCTCGATTGGAAAGGCGTGCCCTGCATGCCCGTCGAGATCATGCTCTTGCCCCGCTGGTTCTATTTCAACCTGTACGAGATCTCCTACTGGTCCCGGACGGTCCTGGTCCCGCTCCTGATCATTTTCGCCCACCGCCCGGTGCGGCCCGTCCCGGAGCACGCGCGACTCGACGAGCTCTATCTGGTTCCCCGGGATGAGGCGGACATCTCTTTCCCGCGGGACCCCGAGTTCTTCACCTGGCGAAACTTCTTCCTGGTGGTGGATCGCTGCTTGCGCATCCACGACCGCCTCGTCCGCCAGCCGTTCCGACAGCGGGCGATCCGCACCGCGGAACGCTGGATGCTGGAGCGGATGCAGGGGGAAGGCGGCCTGGGGGGCATCTTCCCCGCCATGTCGAACGCCGTGGTCGCCCTGACCTGTCTCGGGTATTCGATAGATTCGCCGGAAGTCCGACGGGGACTGGCCTCCATCGAGGGGCTCACCATCGAAATGCCCGAGACGTTCCGCGTCCAGCCCTGCCTCTCTCCCATCTGGGACACCTCCCTCACCATCAGCGCGCTGATCGATGCAGGCCTCGCCCCCGACCACCCTGCCCTCGTGCAGGCCGGTCTCTGGCTGCTCGACCGGCAGACCCGGTGCCCGGGAGACTGGCGGCTGAAGGCGCCGGGGGTCCCGCCGGGCGGATGGGCCTTCCAATTCGAGAACGAGTATTACCCCGACGTGGACGACTCGGCCGTCGTCCTGATGTCCCTGCGAAAGATCCGCATGCCCGACGAAGAGGCCAAGACGCGGGCCGTCGCCCGGGGGCTCAACTGGATCTTGGCCCTGCAGGGAAGCGACGGCGGATGGGGAGCCTACGATAAGGACAACAACCGGCTGATCTTCAACAAGATTCCCTTTGCCGACCACGGCGCCCTGATGGATCCCAGCACCGAAGATTTGGCCGGGCGCGTCCTGGAGGCACTCGGATACCTGGGATTCCGAACGGACGAGCCGGCGGCGGCGCGGGCTACCGGTTTTATCAAAGCCCAGCAGCAGCCGGACGGGTCGTGGTACGGCCGCTGGGGAGTGAACTACCTCTACGGCACCTGGTCCGTCCTGACCGGGCTCCGCTCCATCGGCGAGGACATGAGCCAGCCGTACATCCGCAAAGCCGTCGCCTGGCTCTTCAGCCGTCAGAACCCGGACGGGGGCTGGGGCGAGTCCTGCTTCTCCTACGACGACTCCCGGACCGCCGGGATGGGCAAGTCCACGGCGTCCCAGACCGCCTGGGCGCTCCTGGCGTTGCTCCATGCCGGCGAGGCCGCCCACCCCGCCGTCGCCCGCGGCATACAGTTTCTGCAGTCCACCCAGAACGCGGACGGCTTCTGGGACGAGGCCGTGTTCACGGGGACCGGCTTCCCGCGGGTGTTCTACCTGCGTTACCACGGCTACTGCGCGTTCTTCCCCGTCTGGGCGCTGGGCCTCTATCGCCGCTCGCTCGCCGAGACCGGCAGCGGCCACCGGTCGTCCGTGGTCCCGCTCCGTCCCTCGGGGTCGCCCCGGTGAAGACCCCCGACCCGCCGGCGCGCTCCAGTGCAAGCTGCCCGCGTTTCTCGCGAGCGGCCCCAATCTACCCATGACGTCGCTGGTGGTTCTTCTGGTGGCGCTGGCAGAGGAGCGGCGCGCCCTTCAGGGATGCCTGCTGGACAGGCGCAGTGGCGTGCTTGACGATCGCCCGCTGGTCCAGGGGCGGCTCGCCGACCGGGATGTCCTGCTCCTCCAGGGGGGCATCGGCCGGGACCGAGCGCGCGCAAGCGTCCTGGCGGCGTCGCGACGCTTTCGCCTGCAGGCCGTCTGGTCGCTCGGCTTCGCCGGCGGCCTGGCCGATCGGCTGCGCCCAGGGGACCTGATCTATCCCGCCGGTCTCCTGGACGACGCGGCTCCCGACGCCCTGCCCCTCTCCCTCGCCTCCCACCACGCCGCCGTGAGCGCCGCCCTGCGGGGCGCATCGCTTTCGGTGGACCCCGGCCTGCTTCTGACCGTAGATGCGCCTCTGGGGACGCCCGAGGCGAAGCGCGCCGCGCATCTGCGGACGGGGGCGGTCGCCGTGGATATGGAGGCGGCGGGCGCCGCGGCCGCGGCGCAGGACCTCGGCATCCCTTGGACGGCCCTCAAAGCCATCCTAGACGCTGCCGGGAGCCCTCTCCCCCAGGTCTTGACAAAGTGCACAACTCCGCAAGGAGAGCTCGACCGAGCCGGGCTCCTGGCCGCCAGCATGGGCGGTCGGCCGGCCTGGCGAGCTCTGATCCGGATGGGGTGGGTGAGTCGGCGGGCCGGGCGGAACCTCCGCCGGGGGCTGGAAACCGCCTTCGGCGCGTGGGCCGCCTTGACGCCGCCCGAGCTCTCCAGTACGATAGATTGTCCTATGCCTGAGGGTACCCGCGAATGCCGATTCACCTCGTGATCCACGGCCACTTCTATCAGCCGCCCCGTGAGAACCCCTGGACCGGAGCAATCGAGCGCCAGGAGAGCGCGTCTCCGTTTCACGACTGGAACGCCCGCGTCGCGTACGAGTGCTACCTGCCCAACGCGCGCTCCCGCGTCCTGGACGAGCGCGGCCGGATTCAGGACATCGTCAACAACTACGAACGGCTGAGCTGGAACTTCGGCCCCACCCTGCTCGCCTGGATATCCGAGGCGACCCCGGATCTTCTGAAGGCGCTCGTGGCCGCCGATCGCGCCAGCCTGTCGCGCCTTGGCCACGGCAACGCCGTCGCCCAGGCGTACAACCACATGATCCTCCCCCTCGCCACCGTGCGGGATCGGCAGACGCAGATCCGCTGGGCGGTCCGGGAGTTCACGCACCGCTTCGGCCGCCCCCCCGAATCCCTCTGGATGCCGGAGACGGCCGTGGACGAGACCACCCTCGCGCTCCTGGTCGAGGAGGGCATGCGCTATCTGATCCTCTCGCCGGCGCAGGCGGCTCGCTGGCGCCCCCTGAGGGGTGGGGCATGGGTCACCTCCGCCCAGGCCGAGCTCGATCCCCGGCGCCCCTACCGTTGGATCCTGCGGGACGCCGAGGGACGCCCGCAGGGAGATCGCGGGATCGACCTCTGCTTCTATCATGCCCCCCTCTCGCGCGGCATCAGCTTCCAACACTACCTGCGGGACGCGAGCCTCCTGGCCAATCGCATCGCCGAGGCCGCAGCCGGCGCGCCGGACCCCCTGATCCTGATCGCGACCGACGGGGAGTCCTTCGGCCATCACGAGAAGTTCGGCGACATGTGCCTGGCCACACTCTTCAGCCGGGAGGCCCCGCGCCATGGATTCGAGGTGACGAACCTGGCGGCCTACCTGGAGACACATCGTCCCGACTGCGAGGTGGAACTCCTGCCCGAGAGCGCCTGGAGCTGCTCGCACGGCGTCGGCCGGTGGCGCGAGGACTGTGGATGCAGCGCCGGCGGGGGCGCGGGCTGGAATCAGGCCTGGCGCCGGCCGCTCCGCCAGGGGCTGGACCGCCTGCGCGACGCCCTGTCCGCCATTTTTCAGGAGGAAGGATCGCTGCTCTTCCAGGATCCCTGGACAGCCCGGGACGCCTATATCGACCTCCTGCTGGACCGAAGCGAGCCGGCGCGCGACGCCTTCTTCCTGCGCTACCAGGCGCGGGGGCTGGACCCAGCCGAGCGGGCACGGGCCCTGCGCCTCCTCGAGATGGAGCACCAGGCCATGCTCATGTTCACGAGCTGCGGCTGGTTCTTCTCCGACGTCTCCGGGATCGAGACGATGCAGAACCTCTGCTACGCCGCTCGGGCCATCGAGCTGGCGGCCCCCTTCTCCCCGCTGGACCTGGAGGCGGTCCTCCTGGAAGACCTGACTCGGGCCCAGAGCAATCTCGATATGCACAGAAACGGCCGGCATCTCTGGGAGCGTCGGGTGCGGCCCTCCCGCATGACGCCCGAGGACGCGGTCGCCCGCCTGCTCGTGGACGGATTGCTGGGGCGCGAGATGGGACCCCAGTCGCGCTATCGGTGGTCGCTCGCCCCCGAACCGATCCGGCACGACGCGGAATTTCTCGTCGCGGGCGTCCGGGCCACCTCCGAGGTCACCGGAGAGGTGCGCCACTTCGCGGGGGCTTGCCGGCGGGACGGGCCCTTCGGCTTCCTGGCAGGCATCGCGCCCTGGCCCTCGCCGGAGGTCTTGTCGAGGTTTGCCGCCGAGGCGGAGGCCGCCCTGGCCCCCGGCAGCCCGCAGCTCACCGCCTGGAGCGGCCGGTACGCGGCGCGTCTGATTCGCCTGCGCCAGTTCTTGACCGACGAACGCCACGCCGTCCTGCGGAAGTTCCTCTCCGGGACCGAGGCCTCCCTCGCCGCGGAAGTGGCCCGGTTATCCGAACTGGCCCTCCCGGCCGCCGAGGCCATGGCGGACGCCGGCATGCCGCTTCCCGGCTGGGTGAAGGCCATACTCGAGGCGCACTGGTCGCATCGGTTTTGCGACGCCGTGGAGGCTCTCGCCGGAGAGGCCAATCCGGCCGCCTATGCGAGTCTCCTGGATCTCGGCGATCGCGCACGCCATCTGGGCCTGAATCTCGACCTCTCCGCGGCCTCGGCCTCGTTCGGCCGAACCCTCCTCGGCCGCCTGGAGGCCATCGCGGATGCGGCCGACGCCGACCCCTGGCAGGATCTGCTGGAGTTGTTCCAGATCGGTTCGCGCCTGGGGCTCACCCTGCCGGAGCACGCGCTGCAGGACCGCATGTTCGGCGTGTGCCGAATCCGGCTCCCACGCTTGGTGGAGGAGCTCCGAGACGCCCACGACCCACGCTACGCGGCCGTCTCCGCCATCCTGTCGGTGGCAAGCCGCCTCAACTTCCGTACGGACGAGATCCGGGAACGTCTCAGGCCGCTGGAAGAGCCCATCGCCGCCGATCCGGCGTATTGGCCATGAGACGAGCCGGCCACGCGGAGCGCCGCTCGGCGACTCTCGAACTTCGTAGACTGAACTGGTCTTGACATGAGCAGTATTCGACGGAAGCTGCAGATCACCTTCATCACCGGCCTCCTGGTCATCGTCCCAATCGCGGTCCCCGTCTGGGTCTTCTGGGAGTTACTCGCCTTCGTGGACCGGCTCTTGGCTCCCCTGATCTCGGAGACCTTCCCGCTCTACCTGCCGGGCTTCGGCCTTTTCGTAGCGGTGCTGATCGTCATTCTGATGGGGATCTTCGCCACCAACGTGGTCGGGCGCCGCATCCTGGGGTGGCTGGACAGCCTGCTCTTCCGGATCCCCATCTTCCGGAACGTCTACTCCGCCGTGAAACAGCTCCTGAACGCATTCTCCCCGAACAATCAGGTGGCTTTCAAGGAGTTCGTGGTCGTCCATAACCGGGGGACGGGCCACTACTGCTTCGGATTCCTGACGGGCGCCGTGTCACTCCAGCGGGCCAACGGCGAGACGGAGCCGCTCGTGGCCGTGTATGTCCCCACCAACCATCTCGTACCTGGGCGATATCCTGCTCGCGCGGCGGGAGGACGTCATCTTGACCCGGCTGACCGTCCCCCAGGGCATCCAGATCGTCCTCTCGGGCGGGATCAGCATTCCCCAGGTGCTGCGCCAGGATCTCCCGGACAGCGGCGGAGGGTAGCCCGCGGGAGCGGCGAAGGAGCGACGCATGGACGGATCGGTGTTTTCCGGCCTCTGGCTGGAGGCCAGCCTCGTCGGGGCGCTCATCCTCCTGAACGGGTTCTTCGCCGCCTCGGAGATCGCCATGATCTCGGCGCGGCGGAGCCAGCTCCAGCAGCTTGCCGCGACCGGGGATGCCCGCGCCCAGCGCGTCCTCGGCCTGAAGGAGGATCCGGATCGGTTTCTGGCCACGGCCCAGGTCGGCGTGACCTTCGTCGGCACGCTGGCGTCGGCCGTGGGGGGGGCGGTGGCGGTCCGGGCGCTCTCCCCGCTGATCCATGGAATCCCCATCCCATGGGTGCAAGCGGTCGCCGAGCCGATCGCCCTGGCGATCGTCGTCGTGTTCCTCACCTATGTCACCCTCATCCTGGGAGAACTCGTGCCGAAGTCCCTGGCGCTGCGCCACCCGGTCGTCCTGGCCCTCTGGGCCTCGGGACCGCTGGAGCGCCTGGGCAAGGCCACCGCTCCGCTGGTCAAGCTCCTCATCGTCTCCAACCGCTTCTTCCTCCGCATCCTGGGTCAGAAGGGCGCCGTGGAGCGCACCTTCGTCTCCGAGGAAGAGGTCAAGCACATGGTCCAGGAGGGGCGGGCCCAGGGGGTCTTCGACCAGACCGAGCAGGAATTGATCCACAGCGTCTTCGAGTTCACGGAGGCCTCGGTGAAGGAGGTCATGATCCCGCGCCCTCGCATCCAGGCCATAGACGTGGACATGCCCGTGGATCAGGTCCTGGCCCATATCGTCGAAACCGGGAAGTCCCGCTATCCGGTCTACCGCAGTAGCCTGGACGAGGTGCTGGGGATTCTCTACGACAAGGACCTATTCCGGCTCCTGGCGGAGAAGAAGCCGATCGTCCTGGCGCAGGTGCTGCGTCCGGCCTTCTTCGCCCCGGATAGCGCCCAGGTGAGCCATCTCCTCAAGACGATGCAGCGGCGCCGGATGCCCATGGCCCTGGTCGTCAACGAGTACGGCGGACTGGAGGGCCTGGTCACGATCGAGGACCTGATCGAGGAGATCGTGGGCGAGATCGAGGACGAGTTCGATCGGGAGACGCAGGCGGTCCGACGCCTCCGCGACGGCTCCTACATCGTGGACGCCTCCATCAGCATCCACGACCTGGCCGACCAACACCATCTGGTGTTTCCGGAATCGGCCGAGTACGAAACCCTGGCCGGTTTCGTCCTCGCCCAGCTCCAGCGGCTGCCGCGCGGAGGCGAGATCGTTCAGTTCGAGGGCTGGCGGCTGACCATCGTGGACATGGACGGGCGGCGCATCGCCCGACTGAAGATCGAGCGGCGCGACCGGGAGACGGAGCAGATGAAGTCCGGCGCGCCCCCGGAGTAGCCGATGCGCTGGATGCGGGCGACCAAGGCCAGGGTGGTTTGCGCCCTGATTCTTATCCCCTTCGCCATGCTTGCGCTGGCGGTCCTGGCCCCCGTCGCCGCCATGCAGGTTCCCGCCGTGCGGCGGCAGGTCCACCTCTGGGTGGAAGACCAGCTCTCCCGATCCCTCGGGCGAGAGGTCCGGATGGAAGGCGCGGCCATCCGCCCGTGGTGGGGGCGCCTCGACCTCGCGCAGATCCGGGTGGCCGTCGGCGAGACCCTGGAGGCGGGAACGCTCTTCGAGAGCGAGGCGCTTCGGCTGCACTGGAGCTGGAAGGCGCTGCTCCGGCACTCCATCGTCCTCGATCGGATCACCCTCGTCCGTCCCCGGCTCACCCTCCAGTCGACCGTGACCTCGGCAGCCAATACCCGTGACCTGTTCTCGGCGTTCCTCCAGCCCCGCCCCATCGCCCTGGACGGGTGGACGCTCGCGATCCACTTGGTGGAGATCGAGAATGGCCTGATCGCCTGGGGGGCGGACCGAGCCGGCGAGCGGGTCGAGGGTCTCTCCGGCACGCTGCGCTGGCCGGAAGATCCAGTCGGGGAACCCTCGATCCTCCTGAGTCTCCGTGCCGCCCGCCTTCCCCTCCGGGTCGGCGACGCCGCGCGGGAGCTTCGGCAGGCGAGCCTGCAGGGCGTGCTGACCTCGCGCGCCCTCGTCGTGACCTCGGCGGAGGTCCAGATGGCCGGTGTCCGGCTCACGGCGGCGGGCCGTATCCTCGACCCAGGCGGAGCCGCGCAGGCGGATTTAGGCCTGAAGCTCGACGCGCCGCTGGCCGCCCTGTCCGGTTTGGCGGGGATCCCAAAGGAACTAGACGGCTCCCTCGACCTCGAGGGACACCTGGATGGACCCTGGCCCCGGCTCGCCTTACAAGGCGGCGGCACGCTGCGCATCCGGCAGACGGCAAAGGGAGACGACCCCGTGCCCATCTCGGTGCGATGGGCCACGGGCCGCCTGGAGATCGAAACGACAGCCCCGGACCGAGCGGGATCGCTCTCGGCTGGGCTCGTGTTGCTGCCGGCGACAGGCGCCTATGCGGCGCGCCTCACGGTCCGCGGGGCGGATCTCGACGAGCTGAGCGGCCTACCCGCGCTGGCGGCCCATCTGGCCGGCCTTAAGCTGCCGGCGAATCTGCGCGGCCGGCTCACCGCCGACGTGGACCTCTCCGGCCGGGGCGCGGACCTGACGGCCCTGCGGGGGCGCGGCGCCATCCGGGTGGACGGACTCTCGATCGAGGGGGACCTCCCCAGCGGTCGGCTGGAGGCGCGGATCGTCGCCACCGCCTCCCGCCTCGGCCTGGAGACCTTCGCCCTGGAGATTCCGGGCGGGACCATCCAGGGCCGCGGAAGCGTAGGTTTCACGGACGGGCGCCTGGACGTGCCCCTCCAGGCCGACCTGAAGGACGTGGGGGCCTTTGCGCGCGGATTCGGCCTCCCTCTGCTTGGGGGGAAGGCCGCGCTGCAGGGCCGGTTGACGGGCAGCCGGGAGGCTCCCAGATTTCAGGGTCGCCTCACCTGGCGGAATCCCCGCGTCGCCTTGCAGACTATCGACCAGATCGAGGCCGACCTCGATCTGACCCCCCGTCTGCTCCGGACCTCGCGCCTCGTCCTGCGCGTCGGGTCTACGACCGCCACGCTGCGCGGCAGTGTGGCGGCTCGCGGCAGCGCGCCCATTCGCACGCTCAATCTGAAACAGGATCTTGTCCTGGATCTTCAGGGCCAGATCAATCCCGGACGAACCGCCGACATCGCCCGCTTCCTCTCGGACGACTTGGGGGTGCGCGCCGCCTTCCGGGCTAGCGGGAGGATCGCGGGAACGCCGGGTGCGCCGACCGGCGAGGCGGACGTCACCCTCACGAGCCCCGAGACCTGGGGCGAGCGCTGGCAGCAAGGCACGGTCAAGATCCAGCTCCAGCCGGATGGCATCGAGCTCGGCCCCTTCCTCTTGCAGCGGGGGACCGAGCGGGTGAGCGGGGCTCTCCACCTCGGAAAGGGCGGCAACCTGAAGGGTCGGCTCGTCGGAGCGGGCCTGGATCTGTCCGGGCTGAACTTCCTCGCAGACAGCCGGGTGGAAGGGCGGGCAGACATCCAGGCAGACGTGCAGGGATCGGCGGGCGATCTGCGAATAGCCGGCAGCGCCGCCTCACCGGCCTTGCTCTTCCGGGGCATCCCGCTCGGCCCAGCCGTCGGCGCGTTCAGCATCTCCAAGCAGGGCACGGGGCTGGATCTCAGACTCCAGAACGGTGCCCAGCGAATGCGGCTGGACCTCGGCCCTCCTCCGAACCGCAGCCTGCGGCTGGACCTGAACCTCGCAACTGCCGATCTGGACCCGATCCTCCGGATAGCGGACGTCGAACCGCTTCGCTCTTGGCAGGCCCAGGGAACCGGGCACCTCCTCCTCCGCGGGTCGGCGAACGACCTGGCGGGAGCCGCGGGCGAGGCCACGCTCAGCGCCCTGCGCCTCCAAAATGGCGAGCAGGTCTGGAACAACCGCAGCCCCGTGGAGTTGTCCTGGCTGGGACAGACGGTCACGCTGCGCCAGATGCAGCTTCGCTCGGGGGACAAGGAGGTGGTACTCCGCGGCACGCTGGGAGGCGGCGCGGAGAATGATTTCCAGGTGAAGGGCTCGATCCCCCTGCCCTTGCAGGGAATGCTCCCGATCGTGCAGCCCCTGGCGGGCGAGGCGACGGCCGACCTGCGCGTCCGGGGGCCCCTGAGTGCACCCGACATGCAGGGAACGCTGGGCATCGCGGGAGGGCGCCTCTCGCTGCGCGGAATCCCCGCACCGATCGAGGAGCTCCGAGGCAACGTGGAGTTTCAAGGACAGCGGCTATCCCTGCGCGCGTTTCAGGGCCGCTTCGGCGGCGGGAATCTGCGTGGGTCGGGGGAGCTGTCCCGTGACGGAGGGCAGTGGAGCTTTCGGACCACTTTCCAGGAGGATGACGGGCGGGCGGAACAGCTCTTGGTTGGACCCTCCAAGGAGAAGGGCGAGGCGACGGGTGCCCTCTCGCTGGGCGGCTCCCTGGCGAGCCACGGACAGGACGAGAACGGCTTCTGGTCGAACCTGGAGGGTAACCTCAAGCTCGTCATGCGGGACGGCCAGATGGGGAGTCAGTCGGTCACATCCAGGATCCTGTCCATCATCAACATCGGACAGCTTTTCAACGTCAAGGACCTCGACGTGTCCGCCCAGGGCTTCCCGTACCAGAAGCTCACAGCCGACATCGCGATCGAGCACGGTGTCGCCCGGACGGAGAACCTCCTCTTCGAGAGCCGGGCCTTCGACCTGAGCGCGGTCGGAAAGGTGAATCTGGTCGAGGAGACCATCGAGATGGACTTGGCGGTCAGGCCCTTCCAGAATGTGGACAGGTTCCTCAACATGATTCCCCTGGCCGGGTGGTTCTTTGGCGGGAAGGAGAAGAGCGTGGTGGCGACCTTCTACCGGGTCACCGGGTCCCTCAAGAATCCCCAGGTAACGTCCCTTACGGCGAAGAGCCTGGGCCGAAACGTCTTCGGCATCTTCCTCCGCCTACTTGACATCCCCAAGGCGATTATGCCCTAGTCCGAGTTTCCGGGTTAGCCTCAAGTGGACGGGGTGGACTTGGTGGACCGGATGGACCGAGCGCGCGATGACCGTTTCTCGGAACGGACGCGGTAAAGGCGCTCGGTGAAGCCGCCATCTGTTTCAAAGGCTGTTGCCTGGGCGGCGAGTTGGCGATCGATCAGGCTACAGGCAACCGCCAGAAGGACCAATACAGAGTTGGCGACAAGTTCGGGGTAAGTGGACAGGACCTGGGTGGACGAGGTGGACTTTGTGGACAAAGTGGACGAAACAGACTGATCTTGATCGCCGGGTCCACCCCGTCCACATCGTCCACTCTGTCCACTCCGTCCCCTCTCGTGCTCTTCCCGCACCCAAGCAGCCACTTCATCGGCGGTGGCGCATCGGCGATCAATCAGTCCCTGCCGGCGAGGGTCTTTACGATCCCAGATCGGCAGCCCGCGCTGGCGCAGGAAATCCTCATAGTCAAGCCGTAGCTCTTCAAGGCTGGCACGCGCTACGTTTGTGAGTTTGAGTTCGGTCTTTTTCGAGGTTCCCGAGGCTTGACTGCCTTCGGCAATATTCTGCACGCCCGACCGCGCCGCCTGAACCATCTGATCACGGGTGCGGCTGTGCTTGTCGATGTAGCGGTCGCAAAAACGCACCGTGACGTCGAAGATCAGCTGGGCCACCTGAAAACTCTTGAGTTTCCGGTAGCCACCATGCTTCGGTATCAGCGGTTCGTTGGCGGTCATATCATTTCTCGCGCCGCGCCCCGGATATCGACCGACTCAGGGCCAGAGGTCGGTGCTGAGATATTTCAATCCCGAGTCGCACATCAGCACGACGATCGTCTTTCCGCGGAGGCCCCGCCGCAGAAGCTGTACCGCCGCCGCCAGATTGGCACCGGAAGAGAAACCGGCAAAGATTCCCTCTTCCTTCGCCAACCGCCGCGCCCACCGGACAGCCTCCGAATCCGAGACGGTGAGATAGCCGTCCACGTGGGCAGGATCGATCAAGGGCAGACTCGCCATGGCATAGCCGCCGCCCTGGATACGATGACCGGGGTTTCTAATCGCTTCCCCATTCAGGGCGGCGGCCCCTTCCGGTTCCACCACGAAACAGCGAATCGCGGGATCGTGCTTCTTGAACGCGGCGGCGCATCCCGCGAAGCTGCCGCCGGTCCCGACGAAGTCACAGAAGGCGTCGATCCTCCCCCCGGTCTGGCGCAGGATCTCGGGTCCGGTGTGCAGGTAGTGCGCGCGGGCGTTTCCGGGCAGCCGGAACTGGTCGGCACGGAACGCCGTGCGCTGCTCGACGATCCGCCGCGTCTCCTCCTCGACCCGCTGCAGGTCCTCCCCCGACACCTGGCCGGGAACGGAGCCCGCCGCCTGATCCACCAGGACGACCTCGGCCCCCAGGGCCCGCATCATCCGGGCCCGCTCCATCGAGTTCCCCTTTGACATGACCGCCACGAACGGATAGTCCTTGATCCCGCAGATAATCGCCAGCCCCGTCCCCGTATTTCCGCTGGTCAGCTCCACCACGGTCTGGCCCGGTCGAAGTCTCCCATCCGTCTCGGCATCCTCGATGATCTGGCGAGCGATCCGGTCCTTCTTGGAGAAGCCGGGGTTCAGATACTCCAGCTTGGCCAGGATCGTTCCGTCGAGCTCCCGGCCAAGCCGCCGCAAGGCGACCAGCGGCGTCTCGCCGATGGCGTCGATGGCGGAATCAAGGATGCGCTCGCTCCGGGTCATGCCGCCCTCCCCTTCCATGCGCTACGGCTCGATTCTCGTCCCGAGGACACCGAGGAACTTGGCGAGCCACGCCGGATGGGCCGGCCAGGCGGGTGCCGTG
This sequence comes from uncultured Methylomirabilota bacterium, assembly GCA_963727695.1. Lineage (GTDB taxonomy): Bacteria > Methylomirabilota > Methylomirabilia > Methylomirabilales > 2-02-FULL-66-22 > 2-02-FULL-66-22. The sequence goes on from CAVSHW010000008.1 coordinate 36,123, forward strand.
ACCAGGTTCCCGTCCACATGGGCCCCATCCAGCGGAACCTCGACATACTTCCCGCCCGCCCGATTCACCTCTGGGCCAACGGCAGGGTAGGCGGAGCAACTCCTCCCCTCCAGCACGCCGGCCGCCGCCAAGAGCTGCGCCGCGTGGCAGATCGCCGCGATCGGTTTCTTGGCATCCGCGAAATGGCGCGACCGTCTTCAGGACGCCCGGGTTCAGGCGAATATATTCCGGTGCGCGGCCCCCTGGAATCACCAGCGCGTCGTAACTCTCCGGCTTGACGTCGGCAAAGGTGGCGTTGAGGGTGAAGTTGTGGCCGGGCTTCTCGCTGTAGGTTTGATCCCCCTCGAAGTCGTGGATCGCCGTGCGCACCTTCTCCCCCGCCTTCTTGCCCGGGCAGACGGCGTGAACCGTGTGACCCACCATCAGAAGCGCCTGAAATGGCACCATCACCTCGTAGTCCTCGACGTAGTCCCCCACCAGCACCAGGATCCTCTTCGCCGCCATGGCATCCTCCTTTTGACTCATCCCTCTCAGCCCCGCCGGATCGGCGCTTGGCTCTCCCGCCGCCACCACGCGAACACCAGACCCTGGAGGAGAGAGATCCCCAGCAGCGTCGCGTCGTTGGCATAGTAGAGGGAGAGAAATCTGCCCGTCGCCTGCCGCCACAACAGAGTTCCCGCGATGCCGACTGTCAGGTTCAGAACAAAGAATCCGAGCATCACCCCGATGCATTCGAGCGCCTTGCCGCCCCCCCGCTTGAGCCCCGACAACGGAAGCCGGAGCCACCAGGCGCCGACCAGGAGCGCGAGGGTCGACGTGACGCCCGTCAGTATGAGGAGGAACGCCTGTGCCATGTCATTCTCCCGGAATCAGAGGTATCCCGCGGCGCGATAGTAGGCGCGCGCCAGCAGCTCCCCGAGCGTCTCGCGCATGAGGCGCAACCGCCCCTCGGGCGCCGTGTCGGCGGCAGTGGCGGATTCGGCGGTGGCCGCCAGGACTTGGAGGCCGACCCGCTCGAACAGGGCGCGGGCGCGTCGCATATGCTGCGGGTCGGTCACGAGAAGGATCCGCCGGAGGTTTCTTCCGCGCAGCGTCGCTCCGATGCGGGCGGCCTCCTCGCGCGTCGTGAAGGCCCCATCCTCGACGAGGATCGCCCCCGAGGGGATGCCCAGCGCACGCGCCAGCTCCGCCCGCACCTCCGCCTCGCTCACCCCGGTGAGATTCGGGCCGGAGAAGACGATCAGCGGGGCCTCGCTCGCCCGATAGAGTGTCATCCCCCGGACGGCCCGCTCCAGCGAACCGCAACCCAGCACCCCGTTCTCCCCCACGCTGCTTCCCAGGACCACGATCGCGTCGGCCGGCCGCACCTCCGAGGAAGACGCCGACCAGCGGTACAGCGCGTTTGGAAGCGGGCTGAACGCAGAGACGAAGAACACGATGACGCCGGCCAGCCCGACCGATTGCCACAGACGTTCCCATCGCATGACGGTTTCGCTGCCTCCGTTGTTCCAGCAACGTCTCACAGGTTCGGGGAGGCGTGCGCGGCCTCCACCGCCGCCCGGAGGTTCTCCGGCGGCGTGCTCGCACCCAGATTGCACAACTGGAAGAATACCTACGGCCTGTCGGGCAGTTCAGGCTCGGCCTGTTCCACCAAAGAACGCATCCGGGAGAATCTCCACGGGGCGGCCATGGACCACCACGTCAACCATCGCGCGCATGAATGGAAGCTCGGCCGGCTCCACCAGCCTCCGCTCCACCAGCCGCGGGAGGGCCTGCCCCATCACGCGGATGATCTCCGCGCTCTCCAGCGTGAGCCCAGTCAGGATCTCGCGCGACTCGGCCAGGGTGTGGCCCTTTCCCAACAGCGTGCCCAGACGCACCGTCCGCCCGCCCATGCAGGTGACATAGAGATCACCGGCGCCCGGCAGCCCATAAGCGAAATGCCGCGATGCGCCAGCCGCCCGAAGGATCCGCTCGATCTCCGTGCACGACTGACCGAAGAGCGCCGCGGCCAAGTTGTACATCTGCGCACCCGCCGCGTCCACGCCCCCCGACCTGTCCAGGAGTCCCAGCGCCAGACCCACGCCGAGCGTGTAGGCGTTCTTAAGCGCCGCGCAGTACTCCAGTCCGACGAGATCGGTGGTGGTCCATATGTGATAGTAGGAGGTGCGGAAGGCGGCGGCGAGCCTCTCCACCGCCTGGCCGTCCCGACAGCCGAAGACGACGCAACTCGGTCGGCGGCCCGCCAACTCCCCTGCGATGCAAGGCCCGCCGATGGCCGCGAACACTACCTGATCGCGGATGCCCGCTGGCAGTTCGCTCTTCAGCAGGTCCGGCAGGATCATCAGGTCGCCGTTCGCATCCAGCTCCAGCCCCTTTGTGACCGCGATGAGCATCTGGCCGGCGCGCAGGTGCGGCCCGATCGTCTTCCCCGCCCAGCGCACCCCCAGCGAGTTCACGCCGCTCACGATGATCTCCACCCCGTCGAGCGCCTGGGCGATCTCCTCCGCGTAGTACGACCGAACCCCAGCCGGAAGCTCCCGCTGGAGCTTCGGGTGGTACCGCTTCTCCTTGCAGCTCTTGATGATCTCCCCATCCATGTGCGTCCCGACCAGCCGCACCGTATGCCCGTTATCGGTGAGCGGCCACGCCGTCGCCGATCCCATGAATCCCGCCCCCACAATCGTCACGATCGCCATGCCTGTCTCCTTGTCCCCGCATCATCAGTAGTGATAACGGACTTGCAGAAAGTCGATACGTTCTTCGCTGACAAGATAGACAATGCGGTGCTCCTCGGTGAGACGGCGAGACCAGGCGCCAGCCAGGAGGTACTTCAGCGGTTCGGGCCTCCCGATCCCAGCGAATGGATCGCGCATGATCGCTTCAATCAGATCGAAGGCGCGTATCGCAACCTTGCGGTTTGTCTCCACCCAGTACCGGAGATCCTCCCGGAATTCCGGATGGAATACCGCAAGGCGCGCAAGCCCCGGGCTGCGGGACCTTCTAGCGTGACTCGTCAAGGCCAACGTCCCGTCGAAGCTTCGCGACAGCACTCGGTTTCCCCGTGCGGCTCTTCGCCCGGGCAATCGCCCGAAGCAGGCGTTCCGCGTTTTTCGGCGACCGCAGCAGGTGCGCTGTTTCCATCAGGCTGTCGAGCTCTGCCGCTGCGACCAGCGCAACGTCCTCCGCTCCCCGACGCCGGATGATCACGACATCCCCCGTCGAGGCCACGTCATTGCAGAGAGATGCAAGATTCGCCCGCGCGCTCGTATAGGTCGTTTCGGTCGGCATCCTCTCCTCCTTTTACCTGTACGGGAACACAGTACAGGTCGCCGTCCTTGCAGTCAAGACCGTTCCTTCCTGGGGAACGTACCTTCGGGAAACGAAAAGCCCTCTCCGGCTTTGCTAGGGAGAGGGCCTTCGGGCACGGTGCAACGCGGGGTGAATCCCACTACAGCAAGAGCTGCACCGGGTTCTCCAAAATCTTCTTCACATCCTGGAGGAACTTGGCGCCCATGGCGCCGTCGATGATCCGATGGTCGAAGGAGCCGGTCAGGCGCATCCGCTGCCGGATAACGATCTGGCCGTTCACCACCACCGGCTTCTCCTCGATCGCCCCTACCGCCAGGATGGCGCCGTGGGCGGGATCGATCACGGCGGTGAATTCCACCACATCGTACATGCCCAGGTTGGAGATGGCGAAGGTCCCGCCGGAGTACTCTTCGGGGCGAAGCTTCTTGCCGCGGGCCCGCTCGATCAGGCTCTTCGCCTCGTGGGCGATCTCGCCCAGGCTCTTCCGGTCGCAGTCGCGGATCACGGGCACGATCAGGCCGTCCTCCAGCGCTACGGCCACGCCGATGTGCACCTTCGTGAACAGCCGAGCCTTCCCGTTCGCAAACGCGGCGTTGACCAGCGGGTGGCGCTTCAATGCCAGGGCCACCGCCTTGATCAGGATGTGGTTGATGGACAGCTTCTCGGCAGTGGGGTCCACCGCATTGAGCGATCCGCGCAGGTGCTGCGCCTCGCCCATGTCCGCCTCGACCGTGACGGTGAAGTGTGGGATGGGGGCCTTGCTTTGGGTCATTCGCGTAGCGATGGTCTTGCGGATGGTGCTGAGCTCCTTGTCCTCGAACTCGCGCTCCCCCGCGGGCACCTCCGCGCCGCCCATCTGCTGGGCCTTGGCCCCGAGGAACGCCTCGATATCCCGCTCCAGGATCCGGCCGCCCGGGCCGCTGCCCGTGATCTTGGCGAGCTCCACCCCCGCGTCCCGCGCCATGCGTCGGGCGATGGGCGAGGCCGGGACCCAGCCGGACTCGGCGGCGGGAGCCGTCGGGGCGGGTGGAGTCTTGGCGTCGACCTTGGGCGGCGCGGGTGCTTGGGGAGCGGAAGTCTTGACCTCTGCCTTCGCCGGGGCCGCGGGGGCCGCCGCACCGACCAGCGACGAGATGTCCTCGTCCGGCTCGGCCACGATGGCGATGACCTTGCCTACCGGCACCGTCTCGCCTTCGGCCACCAGGATCTTGCGGAGGACGCCCGCGCCGAACGACTCCAGCTCGATCTCGGCCTTGTCGGTCTCGATGGAGGCGAGGACATCGCCGCCCTGCACGCGGTCTCCTTCCTTCTTCAGCCACTGCAAGAGCCGTCCCTCTTCCATGGCATCGGAAAGCTTGGGCATGATCACTTGAGATGGCATGTTCCGCTCCGCGGCTATGAAGAATTAAAAGCGGACAACCGACCACGCAAAACCGCTGCCCGGTTTTTCATTGTCCGTTGTCGGTTTGAAATTCCCACGTGTCTAGATCGCCAGGGCCGTCTTGATGCCCGCAATGATCGCCGTCTTGGTCGGGGTCTTGGCCAGCTCCAGGTTCCTGGCGTACGGCATGGGCGCGTTGGCCCCGGTCACCCGCACGACCTGGGAGTCCAGATAATCGAACACCTCCTCGGTGATGATCGTGCCGATCTCCGCCCCGAGGCCGGCGAATCCCGCCCCCGCCTCCACGACCACCGCGCGGTGCGTCTTTCGGACGGAATTCAGGATGGTCCCCTTGTCCAGGGGGCGCAGCGTCCGGGGATCCACGACCTCGACCGAGATCCCCTCTTTCTCCAGCTCCTCCGCGGCCTCCAGGCTCCGGTGGAGCATCCCCATCCAGGCCACGACGGTCACATCGGTCCCTTCGCGCTTGATGTCGGCCAGACCCAGCGGGATGGTGTACTCCTCCTCGGGAACCTCGCCCTTCATCCCGTAGAGGGTTTCGGACTCGATGAAGATCACCGGGTTGTCGTCCCGGATGGCGCTCTTGAGCAGGCCCTTCGCGTCCTTCGGCGTCGAGGGGCGAACCACGACGAGGCCGGGGACGTGATAGAAGTAGGACTCCATGCTCTGCGAGTGCTGCGCCGCCACCTGGACGGCGAAGCCGCCCGGACCCCGGATCACCATGGGCACCCGGTACTGGCCCCCCGACATGTAGAGGATCTTGGCCGCATGGTTCACGATCTGGTCGATGGCGACCAGGGCGAAGTTGAACGTCATCATCTCGACGACCGGCCGGAGGCCGGCCATGGCGGCCCCGACCCCGGCCCCCACGAACCCCGCCTCGCTGATGGGCGTGTCGATGATCCGCCGCGGGCCGAACTCCTCCAGCAGCCCCTGGCTCACCTTGTAGGCGCCCTGGTAGACCCCGACCTCCTCTCCCATCAGGAAGACGCGGGGGTCGCGTCGCATCTCTTCCCGCAGCGCCTGATTCAACGCCTCGCGATACATGATGATGGCCATGCTCGGCTGCCTCCGACAGCGAGACCCGATAGCTGAAAGAACCCGTTTTCGCCCAGGCTGCTCAAAAAGGTCCAGATGCAAGGCGGAACGCGCGAAGGGCCGAGTGAGGCGTACTCCAGGTACGCCGCAACGAGTGCTCGAGCGTTCCAACGCAGCAGATGGGCCTTTTTCAGCAGCCTGCTAAGCGTACACGTCTGTCAGGAGCTCCTCCAGCGGCGGCTCGGGAGAAGCCTCGGCGAACCGGACCGCCTCCTCGGCCATCTGGGTGATCTCCTTGTCCATGTCCTTGTACTCGGCGTCGCTGATGACCCCCTCGCGGCTCATCTGATCCCACAGATGGACGATGGGATCCGCCTTCTTCCATTCCTCCACTTCCTCGCGGGTCCGGTACACGGCCGCAGCCGGGTCGCGCATGGAATGACCCCGGAACCGATAGGTGCGGGATTCGATCAGGCTCGGAGTCTTGTCGCGCCGGGCCCGTTCGACCGCCTGCCCCACGACCTCCCGCACGGCCAGGACGTCCATGCCGTTCACCTGCTCGCCGTGCATCCCGTAGCCTTCCGCCTTCTTGTAGAGGTCGGTCATCGCCTGCGTGCGGCTTAGGGCCGTGCCCATGGCGTACAGGTTGTTCTCGCAGATGTAGATCACCGGCAGCCGCCACAGCGAGGCCAAATTGAGCGACTCGTGGAAGGTTCCCTGGGCCACCGAGCCGTCGCCGAAGAAGACCAGGCAGACCTGATCCCCCCCCTGGTAGCTGATGGCGAGACCGGCGCCGGTCCCGATCGGCAACTGCCCGCCGACGATGCCGGTTCCGCCCAGGAAGTTGTGCTGCTTGTCGAAGAAGTGCATCGAGCCGCCCTTGCCCTTGGACATGCCGTCGATCCGGCCGAACAGTTCGGCCATGGCCCGTCGCGGATCGCCGCCCTTGGCCAGAAAATGGCCATGCTCGCGATACCCCCCGATGGCGTAGTCATCCGGGCGCAGGTTCGAAAGCGCGCCAACGCACGACGCCTCCATGCCGACGTCCAGATGGAGGAACCCGCCGATCTTCCCCTGAGAGTACATCTCGGCCGCCTTTTCCTCGAACCGGCGGATGACGAGCATCTGGTAGAGAAGATCCATCGCGACCTTCTTGTCCATGGGCGATTTCCTCACGGCCTCGGGGGCCGTCTCGACCGGGGTCTTGGTGGATCGCTTGGCCATGGCTGGCACCTCTTGGAGCGGGATATGCGCGGGCCCCGAAACGATTTGGCGAACTGCCGGGGAGTATAGCCAAAAAGACCGGGCATTGGAAGGTGAAAGGGAACCGAGGGACGGCAGCGGGACGCTGAACGTTCAACGCTCCAGCGTTCCACGCACGTTCCACGTTCAGCGTTCCACGTTCAACGTTTAACGTTCAACGCGGGAAGCTGGAAAACCCGTTTTCACCCAGGCTGCTCAAAAAGGTCCAGATGCAAGGCGGCGCGGGATGCGAGGTGCGAGGCGTACTTACGCGTACGCCGCAGCGCCGCGCGAGCGCGCCAACGCCGCAGATGGGCCTTTTTCAGTAGCCTGCTAGGTCTTGAGCGCCTCCACGCTCACGCGGGCGGCCAGGTCCTGGGCCACGCGACGCAAGACCGCAGAGGCGGGTGATCCGGGATTCCTGAGCAGGATCGGCCGCCCCTCGTCCCCGCCCTCGCACACCTCGCCGTCCAGCGGGATCTCCCCCAGGAAGGGCACGTCCAGATGCTCGCTGGCCTTCCGGCCCCCGCCTTGGCTGAAGATGGGGGTCTCGTGATGACAGGTCGGACAGATGAAGGTTCCCATGTTCTCCACGATCCCCAGGATCGGCACCTTCATGTTCCGGAACATCACCAGCACACGGCTGGCGATGGTCATGGCCACGTCCTGAGGTGTCGTGACGATGACCACGCCCGACATGGCCAGCGTCTGGGAGAGAGTGAGTTGCGCGTCGCCGGTCCCCGGCGGAAGGTCGATGAGCAGATAATCCAGCTCGCCCCACCGCACCTGGCGGAGGAACTGATTCAAGGTCTTCGCGATCATCGGCCCGCGCCAGATGACCGGCGTGGAGACGTCCGGCAGGATGAAGCCCAGGGACATGAGCTTGACCCCGTGGGCCTCCAGCGGCAGGATACGCTGCTCGGCATCCATCTCCGGCATCCGATGGATCCCCATCATCAACGGGATGCTCGGCCCGTAGACGTCGGCGTCCAGGAGGCCCACCGTGGCGCCCGTCTCGGCCAGCGCCACGGCGAGGTTCACGCTGACCGTGGACTTGCCCACGCCCCCCTTCCCCGACGCGACGGCGATGCTGTTCTTGACCCCCGGGATTCCTCCCGGGCCCGCCATGGGCCGGGAGGCGGGGACTTTGGCCCCCATCCGGACCTCAACCCGGCCGATGCCGGGAATCGTAGCGACGGCTTCGCGACACTCCCGCTCTATCCGCCCCTTGAGCGGGCAGGCCGGCGTCGTGAGCACGACCTCGAAGCTCACGTCGGCTCCGCTGATCCTGATGTCCCGAATCATGTTCAGGGATACCAGGTCCCGATGGATATCCGGGTCCTGCACGGTGGACAACGCCTGGAGCACCGCCTGCTCGGTGAGCATGCCTGATTGCCTTTCCCGTTAGTGGTCCACCCCCACCATCACACTGGATGCCTTGATGACGGCGTACACGTCCTTGCCTTTGGCGAGACCCAGATTGGCAGCCGATTTCTTGGTGATGATCGAGACGATCTCGATCCCTCCCGGCAGCTCGATCGTGACTTCGGAATTCACCGCCCCCTGCTCGATCTGCTTGACCTTCCCCTTCAATGTGTTGCGCGCACTGATCTTCATGACACCCCTCCAATGATGATCTGCATCGAGTCTGGCCGATGGCCCACAGCAGGCCGCCTAGCCGTTCCGGCGTCTGAGTATGCCTCGTCAAGAGCGATTTCACAAGTCGCAGGCTGCTCAAAAAGGTCCAGATGCAAGGCGGCGCACCCATCCTGTGGAGGGTACCCGGGGCCGAGAGAGGCGTACTCCAGGTACGCCGCAGCGAGCGCCCGAGCAAGCCAACGCAGCAGATGGGCCGTTTTCAGCAGCCTGTTAGCGGGGAATGAGATGGACGGCGGAGGCCTTGAACGTCACGGCGACCTGGCTACCCTGGACCAGCCCCATTTCCTCGAAGGACTGTTTTGTCACCAGGGCCACCACCGGCGGGCCACAGTTGATCTGCACTCGATATTGCGCCTCTAGACGGGTGGCATCCTCGACAACCCCGTCCAGACTATTGCGTGCGCTGTCGGGGAGGATGCGGTCCCCTCGCTTTCGGATGACCAGGTCCTCGGGACGCAGGCAGACCAGGACACGTTCACCGGTCCGCGCTTTTCCCAGCGCCTCGATTCTCACCCCCTCGGCCTCCACGCTCAGCAGGCCGTCTCGGTCGACGACGACGCGACCGTCCAGGATCGTCTCGACACCTACGAACCGCGCCACCTCCTCCGAGGTGGGATGCCCAAACACTTCCCCGGGGCGACCGATCTGTCGGATGCGACCTTCCGTCATGACCGCGATCCGGTCGCCCAAGCGCAGCGCCTCTTCCCGATCGTGGGTGACGAAGATGGTCGTACACCCCGCTTGCCGGAGGAGGTCCTGAAGGAGCGTCAACAGATCGGCCCGTGTCGGCGGATCGAGCGCGGAGAAGGGCTCGTCGAGCAGAAGGACTTCGGGCTGGATCGCGAAGGCCCGGGCCAGACTCACGCGCTGGGACTCCCCCCCGGAGAGCGTGCGGGCGCGGCGTCCAACCAGGTGCGCGATGCCGAGCCGGTCGAGCCAGAGCCGGACTTGAGCTGCCACCTCGCCGGCCGGCTTCCGGCGCAGGCGAAGCCCCAGCGCCGCGTTGGCCTCCACCGTGGTGTCGGTGAGGAGCGGCTCCTGGAATACGCAGGCGAATCTTCGTCGCAGCGACAGGAAATCGCCAGTCCCCCAGGAGATCGGCTCGCCCTGAAATCGTATCTCGCCGAAAGACGGACGCTCCAGAAGGCCGAGCACCCGGAGCAGGGTCGACTTGCCGGCGCCGTTCGGGCCGATCAGCGCCAGGACTTCCCCTTCCCGCACCTCGATCCGGGGCACTTCCAGTGCGGTCTCGCCCCCGTACGCCACGCGCAGGTCGCGCCCCTCCAGGATCGGATCGGTCACGATGTCCGCCCCCGCTGTTGCACCCAGGTCAGCAGATAGTTGACCCCGAAAACCAGGGCCAGCAGGATCAGGCTGAGCGCGATGGCGATGTCGAAGTTCCCCTTGCCCGTCTCCAGGACGGTGGCGGTGGTGAGCACCCGCGTCTGCCCCAGGAGGTTGCCGCCCACCATCATGGAGGCCCCCACTTCCGAGATGACCCCCCCGAACCCCGCCATGACGGCGGCCAGCAGCGGCAACCGCGCCTCCCGCATCAGCAGCCAGAGGAGCTGCCAGCGGGACGCGCCCAACGCCAGAAGCTGCAGACGCAGCTTCGGATTGAGCTGCTGCATGGCGGCGACCGTCAGGCCGACTACGATCGGAGCCGCAATCACGAACTGCGCGATGACGATGGCCGTGGGGGTGTAGAGGAGCCCGAGAGAGCCGAGCGGGCCGCTCCGCCATAGAAAGATGCTGACAAAAAGCCCCACGACCACGGGCGGGAGCCCCATCCCCGTGTTCACCAGCGCGATCAGGAGGCCCCGACCCGGAAATTTGGCGAGGGCCAGCCCGACACCGGCGGGAATCCCCGCGAGCAGGCTGAGGAGCGTCGCACTCCCGGAGATCTGCAGCGAGAGCCAGGTGATCTGCAGGACCCCCGGGTCTCCTGAGAGGATCAGCCGGATGGCTTCCTTGATCCCTTGCCAGATCAGATCCATCGCTCACCCCAGACATCCGGATGATCCGGAATGAAAAACCGACAACCGACAATGCCAAACCGGTCAATGGATAAACCACCCTACGGCGGCATTCCCCATTGACCGGTGTTGCGTTGTCAGTTTCTCATTGTTCATTCCTACAGGGAGTCTTCCCGCTTCCCCGCATCCGGGAAGAAGAGCGGCTCCCCGAACTTGTCCACCCCGTAGGTCCGAATGACCTCCTGGATCTCCTTGGAGACCATGAAGTCTGCGAAGGCCTTCCCGCCGGCCGCGTTGAGCCGCGGGAAATTGGCCGGGTTCGGCTCGAGGACCGAGTAGATGTTCAGCAGGATCCGGTCCCGCTCCACCAGCGGGACCAATTGTACGCGCTTCTTGAAGGCGAGGAAAGTCGCGCGGTCGGTCACCGTGTAGCCCTGCTTCTCCGAGGCGATCGTCAGGGTCGCCCCCATCCCCTGCCCCGCTTGCAGGTACCAGGCGCCGGCAGGCTCGACCTTCGCCTCCTGCCAGAGCTTCTTCTCCAACTGGTGGGTCCCCGAGTTGTCGCCGCGCGAGACGAAGGTCGCCTTGGCTTCGGCAAGCCGCCGCATCGCCTCCACCGCACCGGTCATCCCCTGGATCTTCGCCGGATCCCCGGCGGGCCCAACGATCAGGAAGTCATTGTGCATCACCAGCCGGCGATTGACCAGCAGGCCGTCGGCCACGTACTTCTTCTCCGAATCCGGGGCATGGACCAGACAGACATCCGCTTCGCCCTTGGCTCCCAGCGCCAGCGCCTGCCCTGTTCCGACTGAGATCGTCTTGACCGTGTAGCCCATCTTCTTCTCGAACAGGGGCACGAGGACATCCAGAAGCCCCGAGTCCTGTGTGCTGGTGGTAGTAGACAAGATGACTGCTTGACCGGCTTGTGCCGACCCAGGCGCGAAGACTCCCGCGCAGGCGACGAGCAAGAGTCCTGAAAGAGCTACCATCAGTTGGATCCGCATGGAGCGTACAATCACTCGTCGCACGGTTCGGCCTCCCTTCCATTATCGATTCGTAGATGTGACACGCACCGCCTCACAACACGCTTGCCCCAATGACATCGCATGACTTTTATATGCTCTTGTAAGCATAGTCAAGGGCAAACCAAATCACTTTCGCGAGAAGGCGCGGGCGAACTGACGATCCACAATCGCGTCCACCTGCTGTCGGAACCGCCGGTACCTGAGCAGGAATTCCTTTCCCTGCTTCGTGAGTCGCATGCCACTCCCCGGCCCGCCACCGGGCCTGCGCTCCAGCAACTTGAATCCTGCCGCCTTTTCCAGGTCGCGCAGGTACCCCCAGGCGTTCCGGTACGACATGCCGATCCGCGCGACGGCCTGCCGCAGCGATCCCAGCTCGTCGATTAGCTCCAAAAGATGCGCCCTGCCGTCTCCCAGCTTCACCTTCTCGCCGAACACCACCCACACCTTGCACTTGGGTTCCATCGCACTCCCCCATCTTGTCGGCAACACGCTACGGAACGAACAGAGGATGGAGTTCTTGCGGATGATAGCTGACGACTCAGTGCAGGCAAGTGGCCTGTGCTTGGGCCGTGAGCGCAAGTTCCATCACCTTGAAGCAATGCGATTGCGCCATCGCCGTTTCCGTGCGCTCGCGCACATCGCGGACAAGGCTGGAATAATAAGGCAGGGAGGCGTCGGCGCAATTGATGTACCGCGTCTCTTTCTTTGTGGCAAGGAAAAGATGGTCACCGCCCTCACGGCCGGCGATGTCGACGTACTTTCGCACTTCGATGAAGCCCTCTGTTCCGAGGATCGTCAGCCGGCCGTCCCCCCACGTGCCGAGCCCGTCGGGCGTGTACCAGTCCACGCGCGCGTAACCGGTGGCGCCCTCGCCCCGTAACCAGACCTCTCCGAAATCTTCCAGGCCGGGGCAATCCGGGTTGGCGTAGTTTGCCACCGCACTGGCGACGATGCTGGCATCCGCGGAACCGGTCAGATAGAGAAACTGATCGATCTGATGCGATGCCACGTCGCAAAGGATACCGCCGTAGCGAGCGCGGTCGAAGAACCAGGCCGGTCGCAGGCTCTTGTTCAGTCGGTGCGGACCAAACCCCACCAGATTGACGACACGGCCTATCGCACCCTGGATGATGAGCTCGGCGGCACGGGTAACGGCGCGCACCGCGAAGCGCTCGGAGAAGCAGACGGACCAGATCCGCTCGGTCGCGGCCTGGGTCCGCCGCACCTCCTCCAGTTGACCGAGCGTCGTGCAGCCAGGCTTGTCCGTCATCACGTCCTTGCCGTGCGTCATGGCGGCGACGGCTATTCCCGCACGCAAGTCGGGGACGGTCGCCGTAACGATCAGCGCGACCGCGGGATTCTCGAGGAGTCGTCGGCGGTCATTGACCCGCTCGATCTGCGGGAACTGTTGCCGGAATCCCTCGATTGGGCGCGGCTCGCCGTCCGTGTACCACCCTACGCACTCACACCCCAGTTCGAGCAGGCGAGCCACCTGCTCGTAGATGTGGGGGTGGTCGATCCCGATCACGGCGAACTTGAGAGGAGCAGGGTCCGGCATCTCTTGCCTCTTGGTTCTTTCGCGCAGCGCAAAAACCAGGCTCACCGCCAGTGGATCACCACTCCGAGGTGCGCCTCGGGGTGGTCCCGCAACATGTCGTGCGCAATCAGGGCCTGCTCGGCGGCCAGTTCGTCGGTGATCATCCCGTCCGTGCGGAGATCGCCCGCGGCCATCAGCTCCAGCGCGAGACCCAGGTTGCGGAGGCGAGGCCAGGCGTGATCGGCATTGAAGGGCAGCGCCGTCTCGTGGCCGCCTATGACGCGCACTCCCTTCCGATGGAGCAAGCTGTACGCGTCGAGGGTCACCAGCCCGCGGGTGGATCCAAGGAGCACGACGGAGCCTCCCGACCGTGCGCTGTCGAGGGCCGGAGGAACCAGGGCCGGGCTGCCCGTGGCCTCGACGACGATGTCCGCGCCGCGCGTTCCGAGCGCCCGCCGCAGTGCCGGCAACAGCTCCTCGCGAGAGGTGTCTACGGGGACGATGTCGAACTCCTCGGCCAGCTTCAGTCTGGAGGGCAGCCGATCGACTCCCAGCACCGGACGCGCCCCGGCAAGGCGGAAGAGCTGGCCGGCGAGCAGCCCGACGAGTCCCAGCCCCAGCACGACGACCTGGTCGCCGAGCTGCGGCGGCGCGAGCCGCAGGGCCGTGAAGGCGATCCCCGCCATGCGCGCCAGCGGCGCGTGGGCCGAGGGAACCTCCGCCGGAACGGGAACGACCGCATGCGTCCGTGTGTCGGCCGCCGCCACCGTGCCGTGGCCGGCCTCCATCAGCACGCGCTGCCCCACCTCGAGCCCCTGCACCGCCGAGCCGAGGGCCTCCACTATGCCGACGAGCGCATAGCCCGGCCGGTGCGGGATCAGCGGGAACGGCGGCTCGGGCAGGCTGAACCCCATGTGCGCCCCGGTATAGATCGCCAGCTCCGTGCCCGGGCTCACCAGGCTGCAAATCGACCGGGCGACCACGCCGTAGGCTGTGGGCGGCTCGGGAACCTCGAACTCCTCCCAGGCAGTGCGATTGATCTCAGGAAAGAGCAGTCGTGTCGCGCGCACCCGAACCTCCTTCTCAGCCTTTCAGGCCGGTCGTGGCAATACCGCTCACGAGGTATCGCTGCAGGACGGCAAACACCAGCGTAATGGGCACGATGGAGAGCACGGTCATGGCCAGAACATAGTGCCAGTCGGTCACCAGTTCGCCCCGGAACCGTGCCAGCCTAAGCTGGAGCGTGAAGAGGCGATCCTGGTTGATCACGATCAGGGGCCAGAGAAAATCGTTCCACCGCCACATGATGGAGAAGACGGTCAGCACGGCCAGCGCCGGGCGCGTCAGCGGGAGGACCACTTGCCAGTAGATGCGAAACTCGTTGGCGCCGTCCATGCGCGCGGCCTCGATCAGCTCATCGGGGATGGTTAGCATGTACTGGCACAGGAGAAATACCCCGGTGGGCGGTTCCGCCTCGGCATCCCTAAGGAGACCTTGTTGCTTCCGATAACCGCGGGTTCGATTCAAGGATGTGGGCGCCTACCTCGGCGATGAGGTTCTCCAGGACCGCGATCGGGCGCCGCACGATGGACTTGCCGCGGCCCGAGCGACCACCCTCGCGCCCTCCTCCGAATCATCGCGTAGGCACAGCCCCCGGCCTGTGCCGCGGGACTCAGAAGCGCCTGATCTCGCCCACCGGGTCGTCGTGCCGAGCCAGCTGCCCGGGCGCGGGCTGCGCGCACGCGATCGCCGCACCCTCGCGCGCGAACAGCGGCAGGCGCTCCAGCGGCGCGGCCACCTCGTGCCACTGGCCGCTGGCGTAGGCCTGGCCCGTCTCGAAGTCAAACCAGCGGCCGCGGCCGCCCAGGGCCGGCAGGTACAGGCGGCGCGTGGTCGCGCCCGCTTCGACCACCGGCGCGACCAGCAGCTCGCGACCCAGCATGAACTCGTCGCAGTCCTGCAGGCACTGGGCGTCCTCCGGGAAGTCATAGAAAGTCGGCCGGAGGATGGGCTCGTGGTGGTGGCTTGCGCGCTCGAACAGCGACCACATGTAGGGGATGAGGCGGTAGCGCAGCTCGATGGCGCGCTTGACGCCCGGCGTCACCGAGGGATACATCCACGGCAGGTTGGTGATGCCGCCTTCCTTCCACGAGTTCATCACCATGCGCGGGTTGAGGCTGCAGGCCTGTACCCAGCGCAGGAACAGCTCCGGGTCGGGCACCGGCCCGTAGAAGCCGCCCACGTCGTGGCCCACGTTGAACATGCCCGACAGGCTCATCTGCAGGCCGGTGCGGATGTTCCACCTCAGGGTGCGCCAGCTGGTGGTGTTGTCGCCTGACCAGGTCTGGGCATAGCGCTGGATGCCCGGCATGCCCGCGCGGGTGACGGTGAACACCGGCTCGTCCGGGCGGTACTCGCGCTGCGCCTCGAAGGTGGCCCGCGTCATCAGCAGGCCCTGCAGCGGCCGCGAGCGGTGCAGCGGCATGGACTGGCCGAAGCCGGCGGCGACCGCGTCCTCGTCCTGGATCGCGTACTCGTTGTTGTCGTTCCAGCCGGCGTCGATGCCGTAATCGAGGATCTGGGCCTTCAGGCCCTCCTGCCACCAGCGCACGGCCTCAGGGTGGGTAAAGTCCAGATGCGAGCCCTGGCCGTCCCAGAACGGCTCCACCACCGGCGCGCCGGTGGCGTGGCTGACGAAGGCGCCGCGATCGCGTGCCTCGCCATAGGCCGGGTGGTCGTCCAGCAGGCAGGGCTTGATATTGGCCACCACGCGCATGCCGTTGGCATGGAAGCGCGCATTCACACCTTTGGGGTCCGGAAACTTGTCACGGTTCCACGTGAACACGTAGCGGCGCGTGCCGCGGGTCGAGTAGCCGGAACCGTAGTGGAAAGCAGAAACCGGCACGCGCTCGGACACGGTGCGGTCGATGAAGCCTTCGAGCTGGTTCTGCGCGTCGGGCGCGTCGGCCAGCCCCATCGCGGTCTGCCCGAAGCCTAGGCTCCAGCGCGGGGGCAGGTGGGTGCCGCCGATCAGCGCGACAAACTGCGCGATCACCTCGGCGGGTGTGTGGCCGGCCATGAGGTAGTAGTCGAGGTCGCCGTCGTCGATTTCTACGTACCGGTAGAAGCCGTGGTAGTTGTCGTGCTCGCAGCCCAGGTCGAACGTGCACACGGCCATGGTATCGTAGTAGATGCCGACCCACCAGCCCTCGGGCGAGCGGCTCAACACGAAGGGCCAGTGCTTGTACAGTGGATCGCCATGCTCGGGGTCATAACCCAGGGAGTCCATGGCGGCGGTGCGCAGGCGGCGGCCGTGCAGGTCCAGGGGACCCGTCTTGTCGCCCAGGCCGTAGAAATGCTCGCGCGGGTCGCGCGCCAGGTAGTGGCGCTCTGTCCCCGTGCGCGCCTGGCGCAGATAGGCCGAGGTGAAGCGGTCCTGCGCCACGGGCTGGTCCGCGCCGACGGCGCGCCACTCCAAGCGGAGAGGCGCGACGTGCAGGCGCACCTGCAGGCGAACGGTGGCCAGGGTGTCTGCGCCGTCGACGCGTCCGCCGGTGACGGGGGGGCGCTCAAAGCCGGCGAGATCCTCGCGTGCGCGGCCCTGCCACGGCACATCCCGACTGGAAGAGCCACCCGGGCCGGCAGCGCCCGCCAGGGGCGCGATCGCCCAGGTGCGCGGCTCGCGCCAGCCGCCCTGCGGGCGCAGCGTCACGCGTGCCATGGTGGGCGAGAGGAAGCGAACGCTCATCTCGGCGCCGTCGTCGAGACGGCTGATGGCCGCGAGGTCGCGGCCTTCGCCTTCGAATGCCCAGCGTTGGGCCTGCCAGGGTTTCATGCCTGCACCTCCACGGCGATGGCGCTGTCGATTTTAGGAAAGAGGAGCCGTCTCGGGTGCACCCGATCCCCCTGGTCAGCCTTTCAGGCCGGTTGTGGCAATGCCGCTCACGAGGTAGCGCTGGAGCACGGCGAAGACGAGTGTGATAGGGATGATGGAGAGGACGGTCATGGCGAGGACGTAGTGCCAGTCCGTGACCAACTCCCCCCGGAAGCGCGCCAAACCGAGCTGGAGCGTGAAGAGGCGATCCTGGTTGATCACGATCAGGGGCCAGAGGAAATCGTTCCAGCGCCACATGACGGAGAACACGGTGAGCACCGCCAGCGCCGGGCGTGTGAGCGGCAGCACGACCTGCCAGTAGATCCGGAACTCGCCCGCCCCGTCGATGCGCGCCGCCTCGAGCAGCTCGTCGGGGATGGTCAACATGTACTGCCGGAGGAGGAAGACGCCCGTCGGCGTCGCCGAGGGCGGGATGATGATCCCCCAGAGCGAGTTTGCCATCCCGAGCTTGGCGATGACGAGGTAGACCGGCAGCATGATGACCTGGAGCGGGATCATGAGGGTGCCCAGGATCACCAGGAAGATCGCGTCCCGGCCCGGGAAGCGGTACTTGCTGAGGGCGAAGGCCGCCATCGAGTTGATAGCGAGCGTGATGGCGGTGGCGACAACCGTCACGACCACGCTGTTGGTCAGGTACCGCAGGAACGGGAAACGCTCGAGGGCGCCCGAGTAGTTACTCGTGATCCAATGCTCCGGCAGGAAGGTGGGCGGGATCCGATAGATCTCGTTCAGACCCTTGAAGGACGACAGGACGATCCAGAGCACCGGCAGGAACATCACCGCCGTCCCGAGCACGAGGCAGCCGTACGCCCCGATGGTGCCCGCGTCCACCCGGCCGCCCCGGTATTGCATCGCCTTGCTGGAGGTCTCCATGTCGTTCCTCTTATCGGCGTTCAGATGCCAGCGTTCAGCGATCAGCTTTGGAGCGCACTGAGCCTACCACTGATTGCTGAGTGCTGAGTGCTTCTCTCACATCGACTCCCGAGATCGACCGAGGAG
Organism: uncultured Methylomirabilota bacterium; assembly: GCA_963727695.1. Classification (GTDB taxonomy): domain Bacteria; phylum Methylomirabilota; class Methylomirabilia; order Methylomirabilales; family 2-02-FULL-66-22; genus 2-02-FULL-66-22. Next base: position 54,208 of record CAVSHW010000008.1, read on the forward strand.
GTACTGCGTGACCGTCAGCGTGAAGATGACGACGAACAACACCAGCGACGCCGCGGCCGCGAGCCCGAACTGGTCCAGCTGGAACGCCAAGCGGTAGATGTAGTGGACGACCAAGAGGGTCGCCGTCCCGGGTCCGCCGCCGGTCAGCACGTAGATGTGGTCGAAGACCTCGAAGCTGCGGATCATGCCGAGGATCAGGACCACCATCAGGGTCGGCATAAGCATGGGCACCGTCACGTGGCGGAAGGACTTCCACCGGCCGGCCCCGTCGATGTCGGCGGCCTCGTACAGGGCGGCGGGGATCGCCTGCAGCCCCGCGAGCACGATCATCGCGAAGAAGCCCAGCGTGGCCCACACGTGGACGAAGATCACCCAGAACATGGCCCAGTCCGCCCGGAGCAGCCAGGGCTGCCGCGGGAGCCCCAGGCCCTGGAGGATGGCGTTCAGCACACCGAACTGGCTGTTCAGGATCCACTGCCAGACGAGGGCCACGACCACGGGCGACAGGAGCACCGGGTAGAAGAACGCGCTGCGAAAAAACCCGCGAAACCGGACGTTCTGGTTCAACAGCACGCCGACCAGCACGGACAGGCCGGTGATGAGCGTGACATCCCCGACGACGAAGACGAGGATGTTCCGCACCGCCCGCCAGAAGAGGTCGTCTTTCTGGAGGAGGTACAGGAAGTTCTCGGACCCGACGAAGACCGGGGGGCGGAAGGGCGAGGTGCGGTACAGGCTCAGGAAGAAGTTGTAGATCGCGGGGGCGATGATGAAGACCAAAAAAATCGCCACGTTCGGCGTCAGAAAGAGGTACGAGGTGAGGCGATAGGACGTCCGTCGTGTCCGCATCGAATGCCTCATTCGGACGGCCACCCGCCGTTCGCCCATTGGCCGTCAACGCTGTGGGATCAGGGCCAACGGCGAACGGCGGCTCGGGCCGTCATTGCTTCAACAGCTCCTTGGCCTTAGCCTGGGCCAGCTCCAGCGCCTTGTCCACGGTCAGCTCGCCGGTGATGACCTGCGTCACGCGGTCCCGGACCTCGTTTCCGACCTGTCCGAAGTGGAGGTTGTAGTTGTCCACGTAGGCCGACGCCGGGAGCTGCCCCACGCCCTTGATGAACACGTTCATGTCGTCGTTCCGCGTGGGGTATTTCACCCCCTGCCGTACTAGGTCCTTCCGTGTGGGCAGGAACATGGCTTTCACGGCGTATTCCGTCATCGCGTCCGCGCCCCCCAAGAATTCCACCAGCCGGGCCACCTTGTCGGGCGCCTTGGCATTCTTGAAGGCGATGAGGAACTTCCCGCCAGGCATGCCGCCGGCCTGCGTCTCGTAGCCGTTCGGCACGGCTTTCCATTCGAACTTGTTCCCGATGCCGTCCGTGAATTGCGCCACCTGCCAGTTCCCCGACAGGTAATACACGAGCTGGCCGTTCACGAACTGCTGGTTGGCGCCCACATATCCGGTGCCGCCCGCCCAGATGTCGAGGGGCATCGTGCCGTCCTTGTGGAAGCCCACAAATGCCTCGATGGCCTTGCGAGTCTCGGCGCTCGTGACGCGGACATCCTTCCCATCGCGGGTGAAGTAGCCGCCGCCGTACGACTGCAGGAACCCGTCGAGACGGTGGCCGCTCCGGTCCACCGCGGCCGCGAAGGGAACTCCTGTCGCCTTCTTCACCTTCGCCGCGGCCGCCATCCAATCCTCCCACGTCGCGCGGTCCTTGGGCAGATCGACGCCTGCCTTCTTGAAGAGGCTGACGTTGACGAACGGCCCGTTCATGGTCAGGTCGTGGGGAATGCCGTAGAGTTCACCCCGCTCACCGGTCACCATTCGCATGGGCTCATCCAGGAAATCCTTCGCGAAGTTCTTGTTCTTGAGGTAGGGCCGCAAGTCAAGGGTGTGCTGGAAAAAGCGATAGGGCTCATTGACCCGCGCGAGATCCGGCGCCTGGCCGGCCGAGGCCTGCGTCACGAGGAGCTGGTTCAGCTCGGCAAAGGGGACGATCGAGAATTCGATCTTGATATCGGGATTGGTGTCGTTGAAGCGCTTGACGAGCCCCTCGATCGCGGGCTTGTCCGGCCCGTCGGTGAACCAGAGGAACCGAAGCGTCGTCACCTGGGCCTGGGCGGGTGCCGACGCGAGCAGGGCCATGCCGAGGACGAGCAGGAGTGCCGTGAGCAGAGCGGCTCTTTTCATGGGGTCCCCCTTGCCCTTGCGGGCTTCGCCGGTCAATCAGACGCGGGCCAATTTTCGAGGATGATTAGCGGTTGCCCGCCTTCCGAGAACGCCGCACAAGCCGGGCACCGGCCGCCGCCAGGTCTGTCGCGCTCTCGAACCGGAAGCTCGCCAGCGCCTGTTCGGAGATCTTCCGCCCCGTGCGCGCCATGAGCTCGAGGACGGTCTTACTGGTGCCCTGCATTGCGATCGTTGCTCCGTGCAGCGGTGTATTATGGGCCATGTCCGCGAGCGGAGCCATGCCCCATACCAGACTCCCGCCGCCGACAAACGTGATCTTCATCATACCTCCTTGGGCGCGTATGCGTCTCCCGCCCACCGGTAAAACGATTAACTATTCCTAACCCGACATCCGACAGGAAGTCAAGCGGAACACACTCGACCCCTCCGTTCACGCGCCTGCCGCCGGGCATACTCGCGCGTGTCGGCTGCTCATAGTGCCCGACGATTTGCCGACTTCCACCTAGCCCCTAGAAGAATTCATCCCGGCGTCACGCCGAAGTCATCCGGGCGCAACGATGGCTTGGGTATTCTTCATACTATCTTTGACCGTTGGCGCTCACACTCGGGGAATCCGCTTGCTGCAACCCAACACCATATCCGGTTAGGTGGCCGCCGCGTTGACTACCGGGTGGTGTGTTCGAGGGCCGCACGGAAGCTGCGCGTCCGAGTCGGTCCGAACGGCGTCGAGGTCGTGCAGCCGGCCGCGCGCAATGGTGGGGACGTGTCGGCCTTTCTGGAGCGCAACAAGGCATGGATTCTCGATCAGCTCCAGCGCGTAGAGCGACTACGCAGAGTGCGGCGGCCCGTGCATCTCCAGGTTGGTGAGATTCTCTTTCGTGGGGAGCCGACGCCGGTGCGCGTCGAGGCGACGAAGACGCGAGCGCGAGGGAACGTTGTTGACTTCATCGGTGGCGAAATCGTCGTGCGGCGGGGAGCGGGGTCGCAAACCCCGGCGGCACGCAGCCTCGAGAACTGGCTGCGAAAGCAGGCGCGTACGGAGATCGAGAGCTGCCTCGCCGTGGTCACCGCGCGCCTTCGACAGCGCGCCCGGCGGGTCTTTGTGATGGGTCAGCGCATGAAATGGGGCAACTGCTCGGCGCGGAGAAACCTCTCTTTCAACTGGCGACTCATCCTCGCGCCGGAGTTCGTACTCCGCTACCTCGTCACGCACGAGGCCGTTCATCTCGCGATCCCGGACCACTCGGCGAAGCTCTGGCTCACGGTGCAGAGACTGTGCCGGGAAACGGAGAGAGCGAAGCAGTGGCTGTGCGCACACCAAGCACAGTTGACGATCGATCTTGGAAGCACCTTGATTGCTCCCGTATTCCGGCCCGCCCGTGTCATCATCCTGTAACAACCCATTCGTATTCTCTTGCGATTGAATCCCACTTTTCAGGAAAGCCCTTGCGGCAAGGGGGCATTCCTCCGTATGATCCCTTCGTACCACACCTTGTGAGGAGCCGAGATCGAGAGTGGTGGATGAGCGACCGCCTATTGAGGTGTTACACCCCATGGAAACCATCCTGATCGTCGAAGACGAAGCCGACATCGCCGAGCTGGTCAGGTACCATCTTGTGAAGGAAGGTCTCACCGCCCGGACGGTGAGTGACGGAAAGCAGGCGCTGGAGCTCATCGTCCGCGATCACCCGGACCTCATCATTCTGGATCTCATGCTTCCCGGCATGGATGGTATGGAGCTGTGCCGCCGCCTTCGATCCGGCAGCGCCACCCAGGGGATCCCGATCATCATGCTGACGGCCAAGGCCGAGGAGGTGGATCGGATCGTGGGACTGGAGATCGGCGCGGACGATTACGTCCCCAAGCCTTTCAGCCCGCGCGAGCTGGTGGCCCGGGTCAAGGCCGTCCTGCGACGCACCACCGCCCCCCTCGCTCCCGACGAATCCCCGGTGAGCGCTGGGAACCTCCGCCTGGATCCCATCCGCCACGACGTGACCAAGGAAGGCCAGACGGTTGACCTCTCGGCGATGGAGTTCCGATTGCTGGAGTTCTTCCTGCGGCATCGCGGCAGGGTCTTCACGCGCACACACCTCCTGGACCAGGTGTGGGGTCAGGACCGCTTCGTGGAGCCCCGCACCGTGGACGTGCATATCCGGCGTCTGCGGGAAAAGGTCGAGGACGATCCGCGAAAGCCCGCGCTCATCTTGACCGTCCGTGGTCTTGGGTACAAGTGCCAGGACGAAAATGAGCCGGACCGATGGCATGAGCCGACCTGGACAGGGGCGTGACCGATGCGCATGACCATTGCCGTCAAGTCCGTGTTGACCGTTGCCTTGCTGGTCGCCCTTAGCCTGACCCTGGTCGGTCTCTACCTGGAGAGGCGGGAGCGTGCGTCAATCGTCGAACAGACGGTGGCCAGGCTGGAGGCATTGACGTCCCTCTTGTCAGCCGAGGTGCCGGATGGCTTGCGAACCGGAGACGCGTGGGCACAGCGAGCCAAGTCCAGGACCCGTACTCGGGTGACTCTGATCGCTCCCGACGGCCGAGTGCTGGCCGATTCGGATGAACCATCCCTCCAACTGGAGAACCATCTGGATCGGCCCGAAATTGTGGCTGCGCTTCATGCGGGCAGCGGACAGGCCACTCGTTTCAGCCGCAGCGTCCACCATGACTTGTTTTACTATGCCCGGAGCATCCCCACGCCAGGCGGCCCTGTAGTCCTTCGGCTCTCCGTCCCGTTAGGCGAGGTCGCCCACGGCTTCAGCAGGTTTCGACGAGATTTCCTGGGAATCGCAGCCCTCTCATTCATCCTGGCTTCGGCCATCGCCGTTCTCTGGGCTCGCGGGATCGCACGGCATCTTCGACAGATGGTGGTCTTTGCCCGAGACGTCTCGCAGGGGCAGACACCCCCTCGCCTCGCGGTCACATCCAACGATGAGTTGGCGGATTTGGCCGCAGCCTTGAATGCGATGGCCACGGACATCAAGGACATGCTCCAGCAATTGGAGGAAGAAGGGCGGCGCTTCCGGACGATTGTGGAGAATGTGGCCGAGGGCCTCTTGGTTCTGGACGGACACGGTCGGATTTCCTTCGTGAATTCCGCCGCCGAGAAGCTCCTTGATCTTCCCCGGGATGCCGTGTTGGGACGAACCTCTTTGGAGGTGGTTCGCAGCCACGAGATGGACGATCTTCTGAAGGAAGCCGGCCGTCGAGCAAGCGGCGCCACGGCCGAGATCACGTTGGTCCATCCGCGTCGTCGCGTCATGGCCGGAACGGCCGCCGCCATGCGAGACTCCCAGGGGATCGTGCAGGGCACGGTCCTGGCTTTCCGGGACATCACGCAGCTCAAGCGCCTGGAAGAGATACGCATGGAGTTTGTCTTGAACGTCTCGCACGAACTGCGCACGCCGCTCACCGCCATTCGCGGCTATGCCGAGACCTTGCTGGACGGCGACCTTGCCGACCGGGAGAATGCCCGGAAGTTTCTGGAAATCATTCATCGCCATTCGGAGCGGCTGGGTCGCCTGCTCAACGATCTGCTGGAGCTTTCCAACATCGAACTGGAGAAGACGCCGCTCCACATGCGGCCCGTCCCCATCCTGGAGCTTGCGCGTCAGACGGTATCCCTTCTCACGTCCCAGGCAGAGAAGAAGCGCATCCACCTCTCTGCTGCTGTCCCCGAGGAGTTGCCCCCGGTTCTGGGTGATCGCGACCGCCTGGTCCAGATCCTCGTAAACCTGGTGGACAACGCCATCAAGTACACACCCGAAGGAGGCGTCGTCACGGTGACCGCCCGAGTGGCACCGGCAGAGGCACAGGGGGGCAGATCCGCAGTGGAGATCGTCGTCACCGACACGGGCATCGGCATCCCCCAGAAGGATCTACCGCGCCTGACCGAGCGATTCTACCGCGTGGACAAGGCTCGCTCTCGTGAGCTCGGCGGGACCGGTCTGGGGCTGGCCATCGTGAAGCACCTCGTCGCCGCCCACGGCGGCACGCTCTCCTTCGAGAGCAAGGTGGGCGAGGGAACCCAGGTCCGCGTCGCCCTCCCCGCCGGTTCCCCGCCTCCGGCCCAATCCGCCTGACGGTCGATAACCGTCGAATTCACGTAGACGTCACTCCCCCGTCACCACTCCGTCACCCTCCGCGCCTATCCTCCATCACGACAATCATGAAACTGACGGCCCGGGACGCCATGTCTCAAGTCATGATCATCGAGGACGAGTCGGATATCGCAGGCCTCTTGGCGCATTGCTTTGCCTGCGAGGGATTCCAGGTGATGACCGCCGGCGATGGGCGGACCGGTCTGGACCTCGTCCACCTGCATCACCCCAACCTTGTCATCCTGGACTTGCTGCTTCCCGGCATGAGCGGATGGGAGGTCTTCCGGTCCTTGAAGGCGAGCCCCGTGATCGAAAAGACCCCCGTCATCATCTTGTCGGCCAACAGCGATGTGACCGATCGAATCAAGATGCTCGAAGCCGGCGTCGATGATTACATCGTGAAGCCGTGCAGCGTGAAAGAGGTTATCGCCCGGTCCCGTGCCGTGCTGCGGCGCACGGGACGGACAGCCACCACAAGGGAGGGGGCCATATGAGTCAAGGAGGAACCGTTCTCATCGCCGATGACGATCCCGTTTGGGCCGAGTCGGTCACTCGCCTGCTGGAGGCGGAGGCGTATCATGTCATCCCGGTTCGCACAGGCGTGGATGCCCTCTACCAGGCCCGCATGCGGCGACCGGACCTGATCCTGCTGAACCCCCAACTCCGTCAGTTGAGCGGCTGGGAAGTCTGCCGGATGCTGAAGCGAATGCCAGACGGGACCCGGATGAAGGTGGTGATGCTGACCCTCGAAGCAGAAGCCGCCTACCAAGTTGGGGCCGACGGATACCTGCTCAAGGGGGGGCAGGTCGAGCCGACTCTCCCGCCGGTGCGGGTTTTCCGTTACCCGGCCCAAGGGATCCTCGAGGAGTTTCTGCATCGCCGAAAGGCCGCGTAACGATTGGACTGAATGGTCGTCGTGGAGAATTCACTCACGTGTCATCGAATTGTCACATCGGCGGCGCACCATGCCGTCAATCACGGTCGCGGCATCGCGTGGTATTGCTCCGATGAGACATCTCATGGATATTTGTGTTTTCCTCGTCTGGATCGTCGTCTATCTCTCTCTGGTATATGGAATCGCCCGGTATCGGCGGGCACAGGCGTGCGCCTTCGGGAGGCACGGCCGAGACGAGTATCGTCCCGAAAAGGATCCTGGGGTTCGCTTTGCGGTCTTCCTGGTCGGGATCCTCCTCGCTGCGGTGACCTACTTGGTCCTCAGGACCCTGGGGTAACGGCTCCTAACCATCCTGGGGTGGGGGCGCCGACACCTTGGATGACTTGCAACTCTAATGGCTCTCGCTCACACAAGACTGAACCTGTAATGCGCTCATGAAAAACTCAGATTTTCCAAAGAGGAGTCACCGATGAGAAAGACTGTAACGTTGTGGGGTATCGTGGGCCTGTTTCTCGGCGCGTTTTTGGCGATGGGAATCTGCCCCGATATCGCCTCGGCCCAGACGCTCATGAATGGCGCCGGTGCCACGTTTCCGTACCCGATTTATTCGAAATGGTTCGACGAGTACACCAAGGTGGATCCCAGCGTCCGGTTTAACTACCAGTCCATCGGCAGCGGCGGAGGCATCCGACAAATCACCGAACGGACCGTGGACTTCGGGGCGTCGGATGGGCCGATGACTGACGAGCAGTTACAGAAGGCCCCGGCCCCTTTGTTTCACATCCCCACGGTCCTCGGAGCCGTAGTCGTTACCTACAACCTTCCGGGCGCTCCGAAACTGCGCTTCACTCCCGACCTTCTCGCGGACATCTTCCTCGGAAAGATCATCAAATGGAACGACCCTCGGCTCGTCGCGGCGAATCCGAGCGCAAAATTGCCGGACCAGTCCATCGTCGTCGTCCACCGGTCCGATGGCAGTGGCACCACGTATATCTTTGTGGATTATCTCTCGAAAGTGAACAAGGAGTGGGAACAGAAGGTCGGGCGTGGGACTTCGGTCAACTGGCCGGTTGGCCTCGGCGGGAAGGGGAACGAGGGCGTCTCCGGCCAAGTCAAGAATATGCCGGGGGCGATCGGCTATGTCGAGTTGGCCTACGCCATTACAAATCAACTCCCGGCCTCGGAGATCCGGAACCTGGCCGGGAAGTTCATCGAGCCCAGCATCCGGACCACGACCGCTGCCGCAGCGGGGGCGGCGAAGAATATGCCGTCGGACTTTCGCGTGTCCTTGACGAACCCGCCCGGCGACGATGTCTACCCGATTGCCAGCTTCACCTGGCTGCTGGTTTACAAGGAACAGTCGGATATGACAAAGGGATTGGCCATGGTAAAGTTCCTCCAATGGGCCATTCATCATGGCCAGAGGTACACGGCGGATCTCCTCTATGCGCCGCTGCCGGCCCAGGTCGTGACACAGATCGAGGCCAAGATCGAACAGATTACCTATCAAGGGAAGCCGCTTCTCGCGGCTCACTGAGTTATGGCGAGAGCTGCAGCGCCGCAGGGAGGGACAGCCGAGGGGCTATCCCTCCCGTGCGTCTTGCCTTCGAAGCGAGTGGCTCGCGGTTGGGGTGACAAACTATTCCGCCTCCTCCTCCGCTCCGCCGCATCGGCCTTGCTGGCCATCGTGACGGCGATGGTGGTCGTCATGGCCCGCGCGGCGACTCCCGCGATCAAGGCATTTGGATGGCGCTTTCTGATCACCTCCACCTGGGATCCCGTCGCCGAGCATTTCGGGGCGCTGCCGCTGATCTACGGAACGATCGTCTCCTCCACCTTGGCCTTGCTTCTCGCCGTGCCCCTCGGAATCGGCGCAGCGGTCTTTCTCGCCGAGCTGGCCCCGCTGTGGATCCGCCCGCCGGTCGCGTTCTTGATTGAACTCCTGGCGGCGGTTCCCAGCGTGATCTACGGGCTCTGGGGAATCTTCTCTCTGGTCCCCTGGCTGCGCCAATACGTGCAGCCGGCCCTGGGTGCCACGCTGGGATTTCTCCCGCTCTTCCAGGGGCCGCCCTACGGCGTGGGAATGCTGACCGCCGGTATTATCCTGGCGGTCATGATCGTACCGTTCATCATCGCGATGAGCCGAGAGGTTCTCTTGGCCGTACCGAATACGCAACGCGAGGCTGCTCTGGCCTTGGGCGCCACCCGCTGGGAGGCGACGCGGATCGCCGTCCTCCGCTACGGCCGTTCCGGGTTGATCGGCGCTGTCCTGCTGGGACTCGGCCGCGCCTTGGGCGAGACCATGGCCGTGACCATGGTCATCGGGAACCGGCCGGAGATCTCCGCTTCGCTGTTCGCCCCCGGCTACACGATGGCGAGCATGATCGCGAACGAGTTCACAGAGGCGACCTCCGACCTCTACCTATCGGCCCTCGTGGAGGTTGGCCTCCTGCTCTTCGTCGTAACAGTCGCAGTCAACGGCCTCGCCCGTCTTCTGGTCTGGAGCGTTGGCGGCGCCGTCCACGAGGTGCGTGAGTGAGGGAGCAGAGGCGTCGAGTCGTCAATGTGATGATGAACTGGCTCACCGCGCTGTCGGCTGCAGTGGTGGTTCTTCCCTTGATTCTGATCCTCGTATTCCTCGTTTACCAGGGTGCGTCGGCGGTGAACCTGGACTTCTTCATGAATTTGCCGAAGCCGGTCGGCGAGCCGGGCGGCGGAATGGCCAACGCCATCGTCGGAAGCGTGATTCTCGTCGGGCTGGCAGCGTGTCTCGGCCTTCCCATCGGCATCCTCGGAGGTGTCTACTTGGCCGAGTCGCGCGACCGGTGCCTCCCCTGGGTGATCCGATTCCTGGCGGACGTCATGAACGGGGTCCCCTCGATTGTGATTGGGATCTTCGCCTACACCATCATCGTCTTGCCCATGCGTCGCTTCTCCGCCGTGGCAGGCGCATTTGCGCTGGCGGTCATCATGATCCCGATCGTTCTCCGGACGTCGGAGGAAATGGTGCGCCTCGTTCCCGCTTCGCTCCACGAAGCGGCCCTGGCCTTGGGCATCCCTCAGTGGAAGGTGGTGCTCCGTGTGGTCTTGCCCACCGCCCGGGCCGGGATCATCACGGGAGTCATGGTCGCGGTGGCCCGGATCGCGGGGGAGACGGCTCCCTTGCTCTTCACCGCGTTCGGCAATCGGTTCTGGCAACTCGGCCTGAATCAGCCGATTGCCGCCCTTCCGCTGCAGATCTTCGCCTATGCCATTGCGCCCTACGACGACTGGCACCGGCAGGCCTGGGCTGGAGCCCTCGTGCTGATCGCACTCATTTTCCTGACGAGCCTTACCGCCCGCATCGCAACCAAGGGCCGTTTCGGCGGGGTGAGATGACAATGGCGGACGGCATCCTGGTGAGACAACTCCACGCGTGGTTTGGCCAGGTTCATGTCCTGCACGGGATTGATTTGGCCATCGCGCCTCTGGCCGTGACGGCGATCATCGGACCGTCGGGATGCGGCAAGTCGACCTTTATTCGCTGCCTCAACCGGATGCACGAGGTTGTCCCCGGGGGGCGGGCCAGCGGCCAGGTCCTGCTGAACGGCGAGGACCTGTATGACCCCACCGTGGATCCGGTCCAGATCCGGCGGGGCATCGGCATGGTCTTCCAGAAGCCGAACCCGTTTCCGACGATGTCGGTGTTCGAGAATGTGGCCGCTGGTCTGCGACTGGGCGGGGTCCGGAATCGTGGCGTTCTCCAAGACACCGTCGAGCAGGCCCTTCGCCAGGCGGCTTTGTGGGACGAGGTGAAGGATCAACTGGGGAAATCGGGCGCGAGCCTGTCGGGGGGACAACAGCAGCGGTTGTGCATCGCCCGTGCCCTGGCGGTGAAACCCGGGGTCCTGCTGATGGACGAGCCCTGCTCCGCTTTGGACCCCATCGCGACAGCCAAGATCGAGGAACTGATCCAGGAACTGAAGCGGGATTTGACAATCGTCATCGTCACCCATAACATGCAGCAGGCCGCCCGGGTGTCCGGGAGTACCGGATTTTTCTTGCTGGGCGAACTGGTCGAATTTGGCGAGACGGGGACGATCTTCACCAACCCGCACGACAAGCGGACCGAGGATTACATCACGGGACGGTTCGGATAGTCTCATGGGTGCCCGGGGCACCGGCGAGGGCGGAATGACGCGGCACTTTCACGAAGAGCTCGAACAGGTGAAGGAGAAAGTCCTGAAGCTCGGCAGCCTGGTGGAAACCATGGTGGAGAACGCGGTGGTGTCCCTGGTGGACCGGGATTCTCGCCTGGCCGAGGAGACAATCGCCGCAGACGCGCGGGCAGACCATCTGGAAGTGGAAATCGATGAGGATTGCGTCCGGATGCTGGCCCTCTTCCAGCCCGCCGCCAGCGATCTGCGCTTCGTCACCACGGCCATGAAGGTCAGCACGGATCTGGAACGGATGGCCGACCAGGCGGTGAACATCTCCCAGCGCGTTCTCGATCTGAACGAGGAACCGCAGCTCAAACCCTACATCGACATCCCCATCATGAGCCAGCTCGCCCAGAAGATGCTGCGCGAGTGCCTGGACGCCTTCGTGCGCAAAGATGTCGCGCTGGCGCGCGAGGTGATCGAGTCCGACAACAAGGTAGATGCCTTGAAGAACCAGGTGTTCCGGGAGCTCCTCACCTTCATGATGGGCGACACGAGCACGATCCCGCGCGCCATCGGCCTGCTCTTGGTGTCCCGCCATCTGGAGCGGGTGGCCGACCACGCCACCAACATCGCCGAGATGGTCATCTTCCTGGTGGAGGGCAAGAACGTCCGCCACGTCACCCCGCAAGAACAGGGTCACTAACCCCGGCTCGCTGCGATCCGGGCGGATCGGGCGAGCCCGGAAGATCGCCTCCAGACCCCTGCCCCGCATGCACAGGCCCCCCATGAATACCATGCTACCCCCATGAACCCCTTGCCGGGATTGCGGCAGAGGTCTATACTATTATGTCCAATCTCGAACGTTACAGATGAACTGTCGCTTTCAACGGTCGGTGGTGCGTAAAGGACCCGAAGAAAGCCCCGCTTTGCGGTCTTTGCGAGCTTTGCGGTGAAATGTTTAGGTCAATTGCCTGAATGACTGCACGAAGGAGGCGCATCGTGGAGAAGGGAACCTGGACGGTGAAGGTTGGTCTCGCCCAGATGCTGAAGGGCGGGGTGATCATGGATGTCGTGACGCCGGAGCATGCGAAGATCGCCGAGGACGCCGGCGCCTGCGCCGTCATGGCGCTGGAGCGGGTCCCCGCCGATATCCGGGCGGCGGGGGGCGTGGCCCGCATGTCGGACCCGGCCATCATCGAGGAGATCAAGCGGGCCGTAACCATCCCGGTCATGGCCAAGTGCCGGATCGGCCACTTCGTCGAGGCGCAGGTGCTGGAGGCCTTGGGGGTGGATTACATCGACGAGTCCGAGGTCTTGACGCCGGCCGATGAGGAGCACCACGTCTGGAAGCACGACTTCGCGGTCCCGTTCGTCTGCGGCTGTCGGAATCTCGGCGAGGCATTGCGGCGGATCGGCGAAGGGGCGGCCATGATCCGGACCAAGGGCGAGGCCGGGACCGGGAACGTGGTCGAGGCCGTGCGACACGCGCGGGCGGTCCTGGGCGAAATCCGCAAACTGCAGAACATGGGCCAGGAAGAGCTGATGGCGGAGGCCAAGACGCTCGGAGCCCCCTTCGAGCTGCTGGCCGAGGTGGCCCGAACCGGCCGCCTGCCCGTGGTCAACTTTGCCGCGGGCGGGATCGCCACCCCGGCCGACGCGGCGCTGATGATGCAGCTCGGCGTGGACGGCGTCTTCGTCGGGTCGGGCATTTTCAAGTCAACCGATCCCTCCCCCCGCGCCAAGGCCATCGTGCAAGCCACGACCCACTACAAGGATGCCAAGATCATCGCCGACGTGTCGCGGGGCCTGGGCAAGGCCATGCCGGGGATCGAGATCCGCACGCTGAAGCCCGAGGAGCAGCTCGCAACCCGCGGCTGGTGACGGGAGAATGACCAATTCCAATGACCAATGACCAATGAAGACCTCCTTGTTGGTCATTGGCAATTGGTCATTGGTCATTTCGATGTGATTGCCATGACGACGAATTGGTGTTCTGGCGCTCCAAGGCGATTTTCGCGAACACCGCGAGGTCTTGGAGCGCCTCGAAGTCGCCGTGCAGGAAGTGCGCCTGCCCCGAGACCTCGCCGGTCTGGACGGCCTGATTCTCCCGGGCGGCGAGAGTACCACCATCGTCCGTCTGCTCGGCACCTCCGGCCTCCTCGAGCCGCTCAGGAGTCTGGCGAGGGACGGCTTCCCCATCTGGGGGACGTGCGCCGGGATGATCCTTCTGGCCAAGCGGCTGGATGCCACCGGCATCCCGGCCCTGGAGGCGATGGACATCGCCGTCCGCCGGAATGCCTTCGGCCGCCAGGTGGACAGCTTCGAGGCGGACCTTTCGATGCCGATCCTGGGAGACCTCCCATTTCATGCCGTCTTCATCCGCGCCCCGATCATCGAACAGGTAGGGCCCGGAGTCGAAGTGCTGGCCCGCCTGGCGGATGGGACACCCGTGGCCGCCCGCCAGGGCCGCCTCTTCGCCACCGCCTTCCATCCGGAACTGACCTCCGACTTCCGCATCCATCGGTTCTTCCTGCAAACTGCGTCCACCACAGGCTGCTGAAAAACCCGCTTTCGCCCAGGCTGCTCAAAAAGGTCCAGGTGCAAGGCGGCAAGCGCATGGGCCGAGTGAGGCGTACTTCCGGTACGCCGCAGCGAGTGCCCGAGCGCGCCAACGCAGCAGATGGGCCTTTTTCAGCAGCCTGCTACTCTGTTGGTTTGGGACGACGGACAACGAAGCGCGAGGCCAGGATCCCGAACTCGTACAGAACGCACATTGGGAGGGCCATCAAGCACTGGTTGAAGACGTCGGGCGTGGGGGTGAGGATGGCGGCGACGATGAAGTTGACGAGAATCGCATACTTGCGATTTCGGGACAGAAACTGCGGTGTGACAAAACCCAGGCGAGCCGCCATGACCATGGCGAGGGGCAGCTCGAAGATCAATCCGAAGGCCAGAAGAAACTTCAGCGTGAAATCCACGTATTCGCTGAACCGCGGCATCTGCTGGATCGCCGGGTCGAAATTCAGAAGAAACTGCATCGCCATCGGCAGGACGATCACGAAGCAGAAGACGACCCCGGTGAAAAAGAAGAGTGTGGAGAAGACCACGAAGGGCGTGGCGAATCTCCGCTCCTTGGGCAGGAGCCCGGGAGCGATGAACCTCCAGAATTCGTAGAGGATCACCGGCAGGGCAGTCATGATGCCGACGATGAAGGCGACCTTGAAATGGGTCCAGAGCGTCTCGGCCGGACCGAGGGCGATGAGCTTGGCGATGGGCGGCCGCCACTGGAACCCCAGGAAGGGGAAGCGGTGCCCCATCACGATGTCGGTCGTGAGCGGCCACTGCAGGAGCCTGACGATGTAGTCGCGGAAATTGAAGGCCAGGATAAAGCCGACGCCGATCACCGAGAAGCTAACAATCAGCCGCTTCCTGAGCTCTTCCAGATGAGCCAGGAATGGCATTCTGGCTTCATCAAGCATGCTTGGTCTCGGCAGGCTGGGCTGGGGGGGTGGACGCGGCGGCCGGTGCGGATGAAGCGGTCCCTGCTGTTCTCTGCCGTCGCTCGTCACGGGCGGCATCTCGGCTTCCGCGGGAGCCGCCGGAGTCTTCTCGGAGGCCGCGGCCATCGGCAGCTCAAGCTGAGGCTCGGGCGGTGGGGGTGGGTCGGTCGGAACAGTGGCTGCCGCGACCACCGGGGACGGCGAGCCGGACCCCTCGCTCTCCCGCTCCGACAGATCGATCTCGCGCTGGATCCCTTCCTTGAGATCTTCCGAGGCGCGACGAAGCTCTGCCATCGCCTTCCCGATCGTCTTACCGATCTTGGGAAGCTCCTTCGGTCCGAAGACCAGGAGCGCAATCACAAAGATTACCATCAGCTCCGGCATACCGATCCCAAACATCCCTGCAACTCCTCACCTTCACCTGGTTTCGAATAGTGGCCAGGTTACAATTCGGGCATGGCAAAGTCAAGGCAAATGGCCGCCATTTTGCCCGGCACAGCGACCCGCCTCACCGGCCGCTGACTGGCCCGCGGAGCGTGTCGCCGGCTTTCACTCCGGCGCCCCTCAGGACCGCTTCAGAACGATCTCCTCGAGGAGATTGGCGATATCTTCGCCCCGATCCGTCGCCGTTTCCATCGTCTCGTAGATCTCCTTCCACTTGATCACATGCATGGGCGGCTTGTCTCCGTCAAAGAGGCCCGCGATGGCCGCCCGGGAGACCTCGTCCGCCTCGTTCTCCAGGCGATTGAGCTCGATACAGTGCGGCTGGATGCGGTCGACGTCCGGCAGCGCGGACACCCCCTGGACGATCTGGTCGGCGCAACGCACGATGATGCCGGCCAGGCGGATCGCCTCGGGTGTCGACTCGGTCACCTTGTACATCGCCAGGCGGGCTGCCGTCCCCTCGATGAGGTCCAGGACATCGTCCAGTGTCGCGGCCAGCTTGTGGATATCTTCCCGGTCTACCGCCGTCATCCCGCTTTGGTGCAGAGTCTGGAGGATCCGGTGGGTGATCTTGTCCCCTTCATGCTCGTATTCCTCGACGGCTCGCCACTGCTCCGGAATGTCCTCGAACTCCTCCAGCATCCGCTGCAGCGCCTTGGCCCCTTGATGGACGTTGCGCGCCGCCTCACCAAACATCTCGAAGAACTTCTTGCTGCGGGAAAAAAACCGAAATCCTACCATGACGTCCCCCTACTCGTGTTCGGGCGCCGTCGCCCGCCGGGGCCAATGGCGCCAGAGGAACCAACAGGCGCCCGCCACCAGAACGACCGCGATGACGATATCCAGAGAGTGCAAGACTCCTCCCACCCGGTCCCAGTGCTCACCCAGAAGCATTCCCGCATAGGCCAGGACCCAACTCCAGGGCAGGGACCCCAGGAAGGCGTAGAACAGGAAGCGGCCAAATGGAATCCGGGCCACGCCGGCCGGAAGCGAGATGAAGGTCCGGATGACCGGCAACAGGCGACTGGTGAAGGTCGCCGCCATGCCGTAACGGGCAAACCACCGATCGGCCCATGCGACCTCGTGCGGGGTGATCAGTACGTACCGCCCGTACTTGAGGATAAACTCCCGCCCCCCATAGGCCCCGGCGGCATAGGCCAGCGCGGAGCCGAGGGTGCACCCGATGGCCCCCGCCAGCGCGACGCCCCAGAGCGAGAAGCGGCCCTGGCTGACCAGGTAGCCGGCGAACGGCATGATGACTTCGCTGGGCAATGGGATGCAGGCGCTCTCGATGGCCATGGCGACCGCAATACCGCCGTACCCGAGACTGCTGATGATCCATATGACAAACCGCGACAATGGGGCCAGAATCAGGGAGAAGAAATCCATGGCAACTCACATATCGGAATTGGCTGCCGACGCAGGCGGACGGGCTGGAGCGCGTTCGCTACCTTTTCGGAGCGGACGGACGCTCCGTGATCATGCCGACGTTCTCGATGCCCGCATCCTTGAGGGTATCCATCACCTCGATCACCAGCCCGTAGGCGACTCGGGCGTCCCCGCGAAACTGCACCGTCCGCTCCCGGCCGCGCGTTGCCGCGATCAGGCGATCGCGGAGCGCGTCCCGCGGGACCTCCTCGCCGTTGAGGTAGATGCGCCCGTCCCGGGCCAGCGTGAGCGTGAGCTGCTCTTGCTCTTTCGCCTCGGAATGCTGGGCCTGGGGCAGTTGCACGTCGGTCCCGCGCTGCAGCATCGGCGCGGTCACCATGAAAATCACCAGGAGGACCAGCATCACGTCCACCAGCGGCGTGACGTTAATCTCGGAAAGGACGCGCCGATCCGCGGAGCGCGACGGCAAGGAGATCGCCATGCAGGGCTCCTTTCGCGGCTAGCGTTGAGCGGCCCGGTGGACCGTGGCCACCAGTTCGGACGCCGCCGCGTCCATCTCGGTCGCGTACGATTTGACCCGGGACACGAAGTGGTTGTAGGCGACGACCGCCGGGATCGCGACGAACAGCCCGGCCGCGGTCGCCACCAGCGCTTCCGCAATTCCCGTCGAGACGCTGGCCAGCGCGCCGGTCCCCGTGCGGGAGATCGCATCGAAGGCCCGCATGATCCCGATCACCGTGCCGAAGAGTCCCACGAACGGGCTGATGTTCCCCAGTGTGGCGAGGGTCGTCAGCCGTTGCTCCAGCCGCTCGATTTCCACCGCGGTAGAGCGCTGCATCGCCTCCCGGGCGGCGAACGTGGCCCGATCCATGTCCGGCCCGGCATGCAGGCCGGGATTCGCCGATTCCAGGGGCACAAACTCTCGCAGGCCGTCCGTCAGGACCGCGGCCAGGTAGCTCCCCCGCCTCGCCTTGCAGTCCGCCAGGGCCCCCTGAAGCCGTCCCCGCCCCACCTCGTCGAGGATGCGGGTGACGAGACCGGCCGACGCGATGCGCGCCTGACGAAACGTCCACCAGCGCTCGCCGATCACCGACAGGGAATACACCGAGAAGAGGGCCAAGGCGGTCAAGGTGAAAGCCACCAGGTACTGGCCCGCGCGCATCAAGACTGGAATGATCAATTGATCCATGCTGTCCTCTTTGCCTTCGCGGAATCGCCCGCCCGCTCCCCGGCGGGCGTCCCAGAGATTTCACCGCAAAGCTTGCAGAGACCGCAAAGCAGACCAGGATCTGTAGATCGGACCTCGGAGCACGGATGGAAATCGTACGGCTCGCTCAGACCGGGTGATTTCGGAACCCTCTGAAAACAGCAGGTCTCCCTTTGCGTGCTTTGCGGTTCAACTGCAACGTTCGGGGTTAGTATACCTTTGGCGCCTGCATGCCGCCAGTGGAAACACAATAGCCCTTGCCCGGACATGCCCCTTTTGCTATCGTGATATTCGATGTCTCCAGCGGCCGACTGAAAGGTGACCCATGGTTCCCGGCTTCAACAGCAGCGTCACTCACGGCGGAATCGAGTATCACGTCCAGACCGAGGACCTAGGGGAGAAGAATCCCTGCATCTTGACCCTGGTCTACCTGGGCGGGGCCATCGTATCGCGGGAGAAAGTCAGTTATCCGGAGGTCTTGGGCAAGCAAGCCTCCCCGGCCCGGATCAAGACCTTCATGGAAGAACAGCACCAGCGGATCCTGCAACACGTCGCCGGCGACGGCCTCGAGATGCCTCCCGCCTCCCCGTCTTTGCCGTCCTCCTTGGCCGTTCCGCCTGACCTCCCGAAGTCCGTTGACGATCTGATCGCCGAGTATCTGCGCCGCCGCAAGCGGGGAGCTGCCGGTTAACAGGCTGCTGAAAACGGCCCATCTGCTGCGTTGGACCGCTCAGGCACTCGCTGCGGCGTATCAGGAGTACGCCTCACTCGGCCTGACGCGTTCCGCCTTGCATCTGGACCTTTTTGAGCAGCCTGGGTGAAAGCGGGTCTTGTCAGCAGCCTGCTAGACCCCCGAACCCACTCCCCGGGCCGGCCGGGGGCGGCATACGGCCCCTTCTCGCACACGCATACCATCAGCCAGACACGGAAGATCTCAAGAAAGCCGGACGGCGCGGCTAGGAGGCTGGCTCGATTCTGGGCGGGCGGGAATCGTCACGTTCACGGGGCAACGGCTTCAAGGCATCCCGCAGGCGGAGATCTGCCTGCCGGGTCTGCTCCAGCAAACGAGTCAGGAGCTTACTCTTGCCGGCGTCCTGCGTCTTGTATTTCTGGTAGACCGCGTCCAAGTCGGCGAAGAGCGCCTGGGGACGATGCTCGGGCGATGTCGCGTAGCGCTCTACGGCCGCGTGCCGTTCATTGCAGAAGCTGGCCAGGAGGTCGAATTCCTCGCCGACCCGCGGCTCGGTCATGCTTTCCAGCAGCTTTTGTTGTTCCTTGAGGAAGCGCCCGAGCGGCTCGAATTTCTCTTCCAGATCCCGGAACACCTGCTCGATGGCGCGCTGCTCGTCCTCGAGAAACTGCGCCAGGGGACGGGGCTGCTCGTCCAGGTAGCGATTGGCCCGCTCCAGGATCTGCCGCTGATCGGACAGGAACCGGTCGAAATCCTCGAACTGTTCCTTGAGCTCCGTGTTCAGGTGCATGCCGACCCGCTCGAGATTGCTGCCCTGCCCCTCCAGATACTGCCGCAGCGGCTTGATGCGGGCATCGAGCTGCTTCAGCCATTGATCGACGTTTCGCCGCTGCTCCAGGAGATGGCGCTGAAACGGAGCCAGACGCTCCTCGAGCAGCCGCCGCGCCTCGTCGATGATCCGGACCTGCTCGTCGAACTCCTGGTACAGACGCTCCAGGGAGGGCGAGGAGGACCAGACGGAAACTTGGCTCCGGCGACCGAGAGAAGGGAGAATTTCTTGAGGAGAGCGGTCCATATCGGCTATGGGATTCTCCCCGGCCTCTGGACGGCCGGTCCACCGCGACAGGAACGAGGACTGTGCCATATCCGCCTCAGGGTGTTCGGGGTTACCAGCCAACGGAGGAGGAGTACGCGCCTGGCGTTCCACGCCGTTTAGGCGGCGGTAAATTCTCACACTTGACCAGGGGTGTCAAGGGAAAACCCATCCACGGGCGCTTCTCCGATCGTTCGCGCGGGCCGCATCCGGGGGGTCCCCTCCCGCGTCTTCCTGGCCCCACGGTTCGACTCCGAACCGCCGGAGCAAAACAGCCAGCAAAACCAGGGGCAGACCGACAACGGTGAAGTAGTCCCCCTGGATCTCCTCGACCAAGAGCGCTCCCCGTCCCTGGATTCCGTAGGCTCCGGCCTTGTCCAGCGGCTCGCCGCTGGCGACGTATCTCGCCGCCTCCTCCGCGTCGAAGGCCCGCATCCGGACGCTCGTCGCAGACGTGTCGACCTCGGCCAGACCCGTCTCGGCCTCCACCACCGCCACTCCGGTGATCACGCGGTGGGTCCGCCCCGCCAGGGAGAGCAGAAAGGCCCGCGCCTCGACCCGATCCCGGGGCTTGCCCAGCACCCTGCCGTCGCAGACCACCACGGTATCCGCCCCGATGACGAGACCGCGCTTCAGCCGGTCGGCCACATCCCTCGCCTTGGCCAGCGCCAGACGCGAGGCATACGCCTCGGGCGTCTCACCCTCCCGTGTCTCCTCGCCGTCCTCATCCAGCCCGCTGGGGTGGATGCGAACCGGAAGACCGACTTGCCGCAGCAGCGCAGCGCGCCGCGGCGAGGCGGACGCCAAGATAATATCCGGCCGTGTCGATTCGTTCGTCATTCTTGACTACTCAGGTCTAAAGGTTCAAGGTTCAAGGTTCGGGGAGCCACGAGGACTGGCACCAGAGTCCTCGTCACCCTCCCGCACGGACGATCGGGGCCAGCGGCGATCAGGTGCGGGCAACTGCGTCTCCAGTTCAGGCCGCGGACCATGTTCATGCCCTCTTCCCCAAACCTTGAACCTTGAACCCTGAACCGCCTAAGCAGTTACCGTCATTCGTCATTGCCTCAGAGCTTGCGATAGATCAGCAGCGCGAGGACGACGCCGATCAGGCTGGCCAGATTGATCTTCATCGTCACGCCCAGGGTGAGCGTCAGCACCTTGAGGTCCAGAACCGCCGGGGGCGTGAGGCCGGGGTTGATCCCCTTGGCGAAGATGGCCTCGACGTACCCCCCGGGCGCCAATGTGCCGAGGACCTCACCGATGACGCTGCCGATCAGCGCTCCCAGGATCAGGATCACCAGGAGCACCACCACGCTATCCAGCTTCTTTGCCACAGTCCGACCCCTCCTCCGGAACCTGGACCCCCCAGACGGGCGCCTTGCGCAAGACCATGCCGAAGATGAACAGGACGCTGGCGCTCCCGGCCAGCGCCAGCAGGGAAAGCCGCAGCGTCACCGAGGAGACCAGCAGGGCCGTGAGCGCCTGGGAGATGGCGAATAGGTAGATCAGCAGCACCGTCTCCACCCGGCCAAGCCCCAGCCGCACCAGCCGATGCGAGGAGTGGTCTCGCCCCCCCACCACGGGGGATTGTCCCTGCCGGAGACGCAAGATGACTACCAGCGCGGTGTCGAAGAGCGGATAGGCGAGGACCAGCAGCGGGATAATGATCGAGGTGGGCACGGTGGGGCGGTGCCAGCTCCCCTGGACTGCCAGGCAGGCAAGGAGAAAGCCCAGGAACAGGCTTCCCGCGTCTCCCATGAAGATGCGCGACCGGAAATTGGCGGGGAGAAAACCGAGACACGCGCCGGCGAGCGCCGCCGCGGCCGTCGCCGTCGGGAGCTGCTCGGGGCCAATCTCGACGTAGCGCGCCGCCAGGAGGGCGAACGTCACCGCCGCAATGGCGGCTACCCCCGCCGAAAGCCCGTTCATGTTATCCAGCAAGTTGAACGCGTTCGTGATCCCGACGATCCACAGCAGCGTGACCGGCACGTCCAGCCAGGGGGTCCCAAGAAAGTAGATACGAACCCCTCCGGCAACGACGATGCCGGCCAAACAGCCCTCGTACAGGAGACGGAGCCACCAGCGCAGCGCCTCGGAGTGCGGATCCAGGTCGTCCCAGATCCCGAGGAGCAGGATAAACCCCGAGGCCACCAGGATGCGGATCGATCCCTGATCCGCCGTGCCGCTCGCCGTCATCCCGGCCGCCAGGGCCACGGCAATGGCGACCCCGCCCAAGAGCGGCGTGGCCTGGCCGTGGATCTTCTTCCCACCCGGGCGGTCCACGACCCCGAACCTGAGGGCCAGCCGGCGACACGCCGGCGTGAGAAACAAGGCGGCGCCGAGCGCGACGAACAGGGGGACGGGGAGAGGCGAAAGGTAGCCCACGGCTAGAGGCGGATCACCGTGCCGCCGTCCGCGGGGAATCGCCGCGTCACGCCCGTGGCATCCAGGATCAGCCGGCTGTGCTTCAGCAGCCAGGGGACGTCGAAGGCGCTGTGCGCGACGGCAAGACACACGCAGTCCTGGGCCGCCAGGAGTTCCTCGCCGAGGGGCATCGACCGGAGCCGCGACACCGGCGAGACGAATGGGCGGGATTCCTCGTCCAGATGCACCTCGGATACAAACGGATCGTGGTAGCCGACCGTGGCTCCTCGGCTGAGCAGAATCCGCATGAGCTCCACCGCCGGGCTGTTCCGCGGATCGTCGATGTCCCGCTTGAAGGCCGCGCCCAGGATCAAGATCTTTGCTCCCTGGAGGGGCTTGGCCTGCCGGTTGAGGGCGTCGGCAATCTTGTTGGCGGTGTAGAACGGCATGCTCGAGTTGACCTCGGCGGCCAGCTCGATGAACTTGGTGTAGAAGTCGAACTCGCGCGCCTTCCAGGATAGATAGTACGGGTCGACCGGAATGCAGTGGCCTCCCACGCCGGGCCCGGGGTAGAAGGGCATGAAGCCGAAGGGCTTCGTCGCGGCCGCATCGACAACCTCCCAGATGTCGATGTGCATCCGGTCGCAGAGCTTGGCGAGCTCGTTCACCAGGGCGATGTTCACGCTCCGGAAGATATTCTCCAGAAGCTTGCACATCTCGGCCACGCGGGGACTCGAGACCCGATGGATCTGCTCGGGCGACACCAGGATCCCGAACAGGGCGGCGGCGGCCTCTCGGGACGCTTCGTCGACCCCCCCTACAACCTTGGGGGTGTTGTGCGCAGAAAAATGCTGGTTGCCCGGATCGATCCGCTCGGGGGAGAACGCGAGCAGATAATCTTTCCCCACCTGTCGTCCGGTGGCCTCCAGGATGGGACGGACCAGCTCTTCCGTGGTGCCGGGATACGTCGTGGACTGGAGAACGACCAAGGCTCCCGGCGCCACATGGGGGGCCAGGGACTGAGTAGCGGCCTCGATATAGGAGAGATCCGGCGCCTTCATCCGGTTGAACGGCGTGGGCACGCAGATCACCGTGGCATCGGCCTCGGCGCATTGCTGAAACGCGGTGTCGGCGCGCAGCGTCCCCGCGGCAACCAGCGGGGCCAGCACCTCCGTGGGGACGTCGGGAATGTAGCTCACGCCCGCGTTGATGCGGGCCACCCGATCCAGGCTGACGTCGATTCCCCGGACCCGGACCCCTGCCCGGGCGAAGCCCACCGCCAGCGGCAGACCGACGTACCCCAGCCCGATGATCGCCACCGTCACACGCCCCTGCCGGATTTTCTCCTGGAGATCCACGCGCGTCTCGTTCATGCCGCTCCTTTTCATCCAGGGTCCGTCGCAACCATCGTCTTCTCGCACTCGAAGTCGTCCTACCACCTCGTACCAGGATCCTGAAAAACCCGTCTTCGCCCAGGCTGCTCAAAAAGGTCCAGATGCAAGGCGGAATGCGGAAGGCCGAGTGAGGCGTACTCCAGGTACGCCGCAACGAATGCCTGAGCATTCCAACGCCGCAGATGGTCCTTTTTCAGCAGCCTGCTAGTGCCGGTAATGCTCCCGGCACCAGGCCAGGGTTGTCTTGAGGCCGGCCTCCAGGTCGATACGGGGGGCGAACCCCAGCAGACGCTTGGCCTTGTCCACGGCCGGGACCCGGCGCCGCGTGTCCTCGAATCCCGCCCCGTAGTACGCCTCGTACGGAATAAACTCGATGGGCGATTTCGATCGGGTCAGCCGCTTGATCGTCCGGGCCAGCGCCAGAATCGAGGTCTCTTTCGAGTTCCCGATGTTGAAGGCCTGGCCGACGGCCCCCGCCGCCTCCCCCGCCAGCAGGGTCCCCGCAATCGTGTCCGAGATGTAGGTGAAGCAGCGGGTCTGCTCGCCGTCGCCGTGCACCGTAAGCGGCTCCCCCCGCAGCGCCTGGCGGGCGAGGTTGGCCACCACGCTCCCGTACCCTCCCTCGTCCAGCCGGGGCCCATAGGAGTTGAAGTAGCGGACGATGGAGACGGGAAGCCCCTTGGCCGCGTAGGCGAAGGCGAAGTGCTCGTCGATCGCTTTGGACATCGAGTAGGACCAGCGCGGCACCGCCGTCGAGCCCAGCACTCGATCGTCGTCTTCCCGGAACGGCACATGGCTCGCCTTCCCATAGATCTCCGAGGTGGAGGCGATCAGCGTCCGCTTCCAGTAGCGGAAGGCGAGGTCCAGGACCGCTTCCGTCCCGCGCACGTTCGTGTTGATGGCGGCCAGCGGGTCTCCCAGGATGTGGCGGACCCCCACCGCGGCAGCGAGGTGGAAGATGAGATCGATCGAAGGAACGAACCGCTCCAGCAGGGATTCGTTCAAGATCGAATCGTTGATGAACCGGAAGGCGGGATGTCCTTGCAGGTGTCGAATGTTCGCAAAGCGCCCGGTCGAGAGATTGTCGACGACAAGGACCTCGTCGCCCCGCTTGATCAGGGCGTCCACCAAGTGCGAGCCGATATAGCCTGCCCCCCCGGTCACCAGGACACGCATCGACGACCTCCATGGAATGCACAATAAGAAACAGACAATTGAGAGCCGGTCAAGTGAATCCTTACGTGATCGGTTTTTCGTTGTCGGTTGTCAGTTTCTCATTGATCAGGCCGGTATACAACCGATCGATCCGCGCAATCAGCCGGCTCACATCGTGGCGGTCGAGCGCGATGCCCCGGCCCGCCGCCGCCAGACGGGCCCGCAAGTTCGGCTCCGCCAGCAGGCGTCGGATCGCCCCCGCCATGGAGGAGGGATCGCCCGGCGGGACGAGCCACCCCGTCTCGCCATGGGTCACCAGGTCCGCCACGCCCCCCACCTCGGTCGACAGAACCGCAACACCGGCCGCCATGGCCTCGATCAGGGCCACGGGGGTTCCCTCGTTTCGCGAGGAACAGATTACCACGTCCAGTTCGTTCAAGATAGTCTCCAGGTCGGCGCGCCATCCCAGGAAGTGGACACGGGCGGACACGCCCAGCGCTTGCGCCAGCCGCGCGAGCGCCGGGCGGTCGTCCCCGTCACCCACGACGACGAGGTGGGCGGCCTCGCCGTCCGGCTCGAGTTGGGCCATCGCCCGGAAGAGCGTGGGATGATCCTTGATCGGGACCAGGCGGCCCACGCTCCCCAGAAGCGGCGTCCCTGGCGCGAGGCCGAGAGAGGCGCGCAAGGCGGGCGCCGACGCGCCGCGGTCCCGTCGGAACCGGCCGAGGTCCAGGCCGAGCGGGACCACCTCCACCTGGTCCGGCCGACCGATGCCCATGGCGAGAAGCTGGGCGCGCAGGCGCGGGCTCACCGTGACCAGCCGATCCGTCCCGCGGGCTAGCCATCGCTCGATTGCGAGGAAGATTCGCGTCGCCGCCGGCGAGAAGTAGCCCTCCAGCACGTGGCCGTGAAACGTATGCACCGTCACGGGAACCCCGGCCGCGCGCGCGGCCAGCCGGCCCAAAGCCCCCGCCTTGGCGGTGTGGGTGTGGACGATGTCCGGCCGCAGACGCCGGAACAGGCGGACCAGCTTCCAGAGCGCCACCAGATCGCGGGTCGGGCGGATGGCGCGGCCCAGCTCAGGGATCACCACGGGCTCCACCCCCCGGGCTCGGGCCGCCTCCGTGAAATCCCCCTCGCGCCCTCCGACTACCCCCGTGATCAGCGTCGTGACAAATCGCGCCCGATCGAGCCCCGCCGTGAGCAGGGTGACGTGTTGCGCCGGCCCCCCGATGTTCAGCCGCGCGATGACGCGCGCCACGCGGATGGGACGGTCGCGGAACGCCACGGGACCGCTCTTCACGCTTCGTGCTCCTTAGGAGCCGTTACGAAATAACATGGCCATTTGTTGTGATTTCGTTACGGCTCCTTTTGCCGTTCCGGAATTTCTCCGGTCAAGTTATTCTTTGACAACGGCTTAGAACCAGCCGTCGTCCATTTGAGATATCGCGGCAACGAATCACCTCACAGGAGTAGGCGGCGCCGCGTGGGCGCGCCGGCGGGCAAGCTCCCCGTCTCCGTCGATGTAGGTCCGGTGCCAGAGTTCGAGCATGAGCAGCTTCCAGAGCAGATTGTGCCGGCTCCCCCTCCCCCGCATGTGCTCGTCGAGGAGCCGCTTGACCGCCTCTTGTCGGAAGTACCCCCGGCCCGCCGCGGCGGGTCCCAGGAGGGTCTCGTAGGCAAGCTCCTTCAGCTCGCGGCGCAGCCAGCGGTCGATCGGAACGCCAAAGCCCATCTTCGGCCGCTGGAGGATCGGCTCGGGGAGCAGGCCCGCCAGAGCCCGCTTGAGGATGTACTTCTTGACCCGGCCCCGCACCTTCAAATCAAATGGGATCGTGGCCGCGAATTCCATGAACAGGTGATCCAGAAACGGCGAGCGGGCCTCCAGGGAGTGCGCCATGCTGGCGATGTCCACCTTCACCAGCAGGTCATCGGGCAGATAGAACGCCGCGTCCACCCCCAGCGTGGCATCCCCGAAGTCCGGGGCGTCGCTCTCTCGATAGGCGGCATGGATGGCCTCCAGGGGGTCCGCTCCTCCGGAAACCTCCTCGAACTCGGGCGTGCACAGTCCCGCCCGGTCGTCGTGGAAATCACAAAGCCAGCGCGCATAGCGACGCTCGGGCGTCTCGGTGAGCCCATCCAGAAAACGGCGGCCGCGATATAGCAGGCTTGTCCGTCGCCCTCCCCTCGGCAGGAAGCGCAGGCCGGAACGGATCGCGTGGCGAAGCAATCCGGCGCCCGGCAGGCGGTCGAACGAGCCGGCCAGCACGTTCGCCCGATACCGGTCGTAGCCCCCGAAGTTCTCGTCCCCCGCATCCCCGTTCAGCGCCACGGTCACGTGCCGCCGAGTCATCTCCGCCACGCAATAGGTGGGGACGGCCGAGGAGTCCGCAAACGGCTCATCGTAGTGCCAGGCCAGCTTGGGCAGGATCGCTACCGCGTCGGGCCGGACCACCAATTCGTGGTGCTCGGTCTGAAACCGCGCGGCCACCTGGCGGGCGTAGGCGAGCTCGTCGTATTCGGGCTCCTCGAAGCCGATCGAGAACGTCTTGACCGATCCCCCGGCCACCCGGCTCATCAGGGCGACGATCGCGCTCGAGTCGATGCCTCCGCTTAAGAAAGCCCCCAGGGGCACGTCGCTGATCAGGCGGAGGCGGACCGCCTCCGTCAGGTGGGCGAGAATCGCCTCGCACCACTCGGCCTCGGACCGCACCTCCTTGCGGTCGCGCCGGAGCCGCCAGTACCGCGCCGTCTCGATCCGTCCGTTCTCGCAGACGAGGTAATGCGCCGGCGGAAGCTTCTTCACACCCTGAAAGGCGGACGCCTGACCGGGCAGGCACCCATACGTCAAGTACTGCGCGATTCCGGACGGATCGGGGCGCGGCTCCACTTGAGGATCCTGGAGGATAGCCTTCACCTCGGAGGCGAAGCGGAAGGCGGTCCCATCCTGCTGGTAACAGAGCGGCTTCTTCCCCAGACGGTCCCGTGCCAGGACCAAGCGCCGGCGGGGCGCGTCCCAGATGGCGAAGGCGAACATGCCCCGCAACCGCTGCACGCACTGCGGTCCCTCGTCCTCGTAGAGGTGGAGAATCACCTCCGTGTCGGTCCGGGAGCGGAATCGGTGCCCCCGCCGGACGAGGTCGGCCCGAAGCGCGGGGAAGTTGTAGATCTCGCCGTTGAAGACGATCCAGACCGTGCCGTCTTCGTTTGTCATGGGCTGGCGGCCCGCCGGGCTGAGATCGATGATGCTCAGCCTCCGGTGGGCGAGGCCCACCGCTCCGACGCAATAGATCCCGGCATCGTCCGGCCCCCGGTGGGCGAGGCTGGCGTTCATTCGCTCCAGGACCTCCCGCTCCACGGGTCGCATTGAATCGAAGTACAGTTTTCCGCTGATGCCGCACATCGTGTGTCGAGACTCCGCGATCTCTCCGGAGGCTCACTCCCGGATCGGAGAAGCGCTTCGCCGAAGCGAAAACCTCAGACCTTCTTGTGAAGCACGGTGCGTATGTGTCCGCAAAACAGATCAGAATTTCTGAACAAGCGCAACATGATCCCGTTGAAGATTCGAAGGACTGCAATGCGCCCACCGAAAGGCGCATATGTGTTCCGGACGGCAACCGCATACCGACTCTTGAGCTGGCGGGTCAACCCGTTCCAGTCCGCCACGGTGGTGCCGTTCAGACTCGGCAGGGTCTTCCGACCCCACGGCCCGCGCTGTGGCGCCGGTTGACGGCCGAGCTCCACTTCGCCCGCCTCGATCAACCGGTTGACCGCCGCGACCAACACATCGGGCGAGAACACGAGGTGCAAGAAAGGCAGCCTCGTCGCATACCCGAGATGATGCGCGGTCGGATTGTGGTAGGGCGGAAACACTCCGAGAGATACTCCACCCGCTTTGAGGCAACGGATGATTTCCTGCATGACCCGCATCGGATCTCGGACATGCTCGATCACATCCCAGGTAACGATCAGATCGAACGTATTGTCGCGAAACGGCAACGTTTCTCCGAGACCGGTCACAAAGCGGATATTCTTCGTCTTGAAGGTAACCCCAGCGCGCTCGGCAATGTTCATCACATGAGAAAACGGCTCCAGGCCAACAAAGCTGGCTGATGGATGTCGATCGGCCCAAGCCAGAACATTGCCGCCATAGCCGCAGCCCAAATCGAGCACAGTCTTGCCATCGACTATCGACTCATCGAGCCCAAACAGCCCAAAGAAGTGTCGATTGTTGTCGGTCTTCATCTCCAATAATGTCTGCCAGAAGGGCTCACCGGCTCTTGCCGCCGCCGACAATCTTTTTTCGGCAGGAGCTTGACCGATCAGTGGCAGTTTGCGTGTGGCCCGCACCAATCCCACGATGAATGGGATTGCGAGGCTCCTTACCCCGGAAATCTGCATCGGAACTGCCGGCGGGTCGTCTTCCGCCGCGCTCGACGAGTCACGGCGAGCCGCCCTCCGGCACGACCACAGGCCCAGACCGCCGAGCGCAAGAAACGCAAGCCCCAGAGACGGGAGGATCGCCGACGACGACAGGTAGAGACCGTCCCAGAATCGGATCTGCTCGTCCGGGTGGCCCGGGGTGGTCTTGATGTAGATCCGCGGACCGAACCAATATCGGATCGGCGGGAGCTTGGCGAGTCTCACCCTGTCGGCGTCCAGCACAAACACATTGTTGAAGAGAGAGAGCCAATGCATGTAATACGTTTCCAGGCGCGCCGGATACTTCACCGGACCGTAGAAGATGGGGGCAATCCCCTGGAAGGTCCCCTCCAGGAGGGCCCGCTGGATCTCCTCCGCGCCGAGCAGGACTCCGTCTCTCGCGAAACTCACGTTGAAGGTGGGGTCGAAGATCACCCATCGTCCATCTTGTCGCACCTCGACTGTGGTATGGGAGTCGTATCGGTCACCCAGATTCCGACTCAGACCGATGATCCTGGCTTGCAGCCCGTTCCCGCGCGCCGCCGCCGCATACAGGTGTGCCATCCCGAAGCACACCAATCCCCCGCCCGCTTTCGCATGCTCCAGGAACTGCGCAGTCCCCCCCTTGGGATCCGGCCCGACTCGCTCTACGCGGTTCATGACCTGGCTCAGCAATACAACCGGCTCCTTCCCCCGGAACTCGCGAGCCATCACCTCCAACTCTTGCACATCGGAAGATGATGGTGCGACCGCGGAAAGCCGCTCGACGGGAACGAGACGGACCAGCATCCCGTGAGCAGAAAGCTGCCAGAGCAGAACACCGCTTGCCAAGAGCAAGACAAGCCCGAGGGACACCAGACACCAAGAGCATCCGGCCGCACGGATCCGGAGACACCCCGCACGCGCCTCGCGCACCGGGCCGGGCGCCGCGAGATCGCTTGGCTTCTTCCTCTCTTTTCCAGGCATGATGTTGCTCATGTCGCTTCGAGTCGCCTCACCGCCGGCGCCTGTGATCAACTCACTGTAAGAGGCCAAGTAGCGGTCTCCGTCAAAATGGCGCGCCGCCACCTCTCGACAGCGAACGCGAAGCGTCGCACGGTTGGCGCGAATCTCGGCGGCCACACGATCGAGGGGAAGAGCCTCGCCGAAAACGTACCCCACCCGTTCCCGCCGGACGATCTCCGGACAGTCCCCCACCCCCGGGCTGACCAGGACGGGCACCCCGCACGCCAGGTACTCGGCAAACTTCACCGGGGAGGCGACTCGGTTGACCGGGCTTCGCTCTCGCAGCAAGAGTCCCAAATCCGCCAGGGCCAGATAGTGCTGAATCTCACCGTGGGGGACGGACCGGATCATGACTCCCGCTTCTCGCCCGAACATCGCCTGAGCCTCCGACAGATTGCCGGTCAACAGCAGGAGCCGGGTCCGTTCCTGGATCGCCCGGAAGCCGCGGTGCGCTGCCAGGACCGCCTCGGGGCGATTCCAGACCGAGAGCGACCCTGCATACACCAGAACGAAGTCCCGGGTCGGATCCAGCCCCAGCTCTTCCCGGACACGTTCGACCGCGGCGTCGTCCGTCTGTGTGATGTGCGGGTCGTAGCAGCACGGGATCACGACCAGTTTCCCTGCCGCTTCTCGTCGCCACCCCCGGGTGCGGCGGCGAAGGCGCGCGGAGACACAGAGCACCCCGTCGGCCCGGCGGAGGGCCCACCCCTCCAGACCCCGGAGAAACCGGTGCATCCGGCCCCGCCGGACGATCTTGCCCTGGAGCGCAAACTCCTCGCTGAGGACGCCGCGATAGTCAAGGATCAGCCGGGTCCGACGCCGCAGGGCGGCGAGGCCAAGACAGAACAGGCTGACGGGGTTCCGACCCATCAGAACGGACCCGGGCCGGGCGCAGGCCCATGCCGCCAGCGACAAGCGGGCGAGGTGGAGCCACGTGATCGGATGCCGGATCCCATGATTCCGGCCGACTCGGACCCGGACCGCTGCGGGCAGCAGACGCCGATAGCCCTCGTCGCCGCTCTTCTGGAGAGCGAAGAGATCAACCCTCTCGACGCCGGGGAGCCCGCCCAGCCGGCCCAGCATGGGAAAGGTCTGCGCCAGGATGACGTTATCGTTGATGTTGTCGATCGTGAAATAGACGATACGCATACGGTCAGCGCACCTCGATTCGAAACCGGCAGTCCACGGGAAGATCGGCCTCAAGCCGCAGACGGATCGCGCCTGCCGGCTCCTTGATGCCGTAGCGCGACGAAACGAAGGCCTCGGCCGCCTCCGGCCGGGCCGCCTGACGCGCGTCTTGCGAACCGATCTCCACAAGGCTGAGCAGTGCCCGGACCGAGCCGCCCGTCAACTCCCACTGCCCTTCCCCCACCCGATGGACGGCGACGCCCGGGGCCAGCGTGAAGTTCCAGGCGAGGCCGTGTCGTCCGCTCCCCTGAAGCCAATCGTGCAGCTCGACGCACCGAGCTCGCTTGTCCAGGCGGACCTCCCGCCGGTGGATCACCGGCGAGCCGAGGCGGGCGTAGCCGTCGTGCTCGCCCACAAAGCGGTCCGCCTCCGGCGTACTCTCCCACGCGAGACACCGCGGGGCGGCATCGGCGTGGAGCCAGAAGAGGCCCCCCTCGCCGAAACGGTTTTGCTCCGCCTCATCCACCATCACCGTGTTGTGCGCGGCGGTGGAGCGGAAGCGGTTTCGCCAGGCCGGCTCCGGCGTGTAGAGGTAGCTTCCGGAATCCACGATCAGGTCCTGGCCATCCGCGTGGAGCTCGAAGCTCAGCACGTCATTGTGTTTGTGGTTCCCGATCCCCCGCGTTCCCACCGGACCGCACGTGATCAGGAGGTACAGCTCCTTCTCGCGCATGAGGTAGATGCCCGAGTCGGGGAACGCCCGGCTGCCGACGGACGTGGCGGCGGCACGCGGCCGGCGGCGATGCGACCCCGCCAGCAGCCAGATCGCCTCCTCCGTCCGCTCCCCGGCGGCAGCAGACCAGTCGTCGCGCTCGAAGAATGCCCCACCGGTCGCCAGCAGGTGCCGGTGATCCCGCGGATCCCAGGCCCCATAGTCGGCAAGGATGTGGAGCCGGCCGTCGTCGGCGTCGCCCACCTGCGGCGCCAGCCCGTTGGGCTTCGTGTACCACAGGATGAAGTCCAGCATGGACCGCAGCCGATCGAGAAACGGCTCCGGCGGCGTCACCCCGTTCCGGCGGCAGAGGATCGCCACGGCCAGGAACATCTCCGTCACCAGCCGATGGTAGGGGATGCTCGACTCGTAGTCCCCGCCGTCGGGATGGACCTGCCGCTCGATCTCGCTGAAACGTCTCCGCCAGGGAAAACTCCCGCCATGCCTGGGCCTCGCGGAAGGCCGGGCAGGCGAATCCCAGCCCCACCAGACCGACCAGATTCGCCAGATAGTGGTTGCTGGTGATCCCATCGGCCGCCCGCTCGAGGTTCCTTCGGATGTGGCGCCCGTGGGCGAGCAGCGACCCGGCGAGCCGGCGGCGAAAGGCGGGCGTCACCTGCGGCGCCTCCTGGAAGAAGGCGTATCCCCACAGCCAGTTGAAGGCCCGGATGGCGATGTCCATGCTGCAGATCCAGTTGACGCCGAATTCCGGAGGGTTCTCGTCCATCCAGTCAGTCAGCTCGGCGACGAACTCTGCGGCGTAGCGCTCCTCGCCCGTGAACCAGTAAGCTTTCCCCAGCGTGGGCAGGTGCTGGAACCGGGACAGCTCCCAGGGGACCTTCACGTCGGCTCCGGGGGTGTCGCCGTAGCGCAAGCGCGCGAAGAAAGCCCGCGGGTCCCAGCGGAATCCGCTCTTGAAGTCCCGGTGCCAATCGATCTTTGGGCCGAGCAAGGTCGGGCCCGAACCGAGGAGGTCAAAGGAATGGGCGCAGATGACATCGGCCGACCGGATCGCGGCCGCAACCGCATCCGGATGTCCGGTTCGGACCCCCTCGACGGCGCGATCGCGGTCGCCCGGCGTGAGGAAAAACCCCGGCGCGTGAATCAACCCGACGCCGTCCGGCATTGCCCCGCCCCGCGCCTCCGGTCGCAGGGCGCCCCGGAGGGCGCGATCGCCGATCTCCGTGCCCCATACGCGCGCCCGGGCCTCCGTCGCCACCTTGCCCATGGCGGCGCGCACCCGCCGGTTGACGGCGGCCGCGAGCCCCGGGGGGGAAAGACGCCGACCCCGATAGAGTATGTAGCGGAGGCTATGTCGCACGCACCTGGCTCCCTCCGCCGCCCTTCGGGACGACCGGAAGCATCGCCGGGTCGACCGCCCGCCCCTCGATCCACTGCCGATGCCACAAGGCGAAGTTCAACAGGAACCAGCTCAGTGTGGCGTTGTTGCTCTGGAGCAGGCGATCCACGTACCCCGCGTCGAAGTAGGGCTGGTCGGCGGTGAACCGGTGGAGCGATTCCCGCACGACGGGTCCCAGTTCGCGCAGGAACCACTCCGCCACGGGAACACCGAATCCCTGCTTCCGGCGGTCGATGATCGAGTCGGGGATGACTCCGCGAACGGCGCGCTTCAGCAGATGTTTCAGCTCTCCGCCGCGCATCTTCGCCGTCTGCGGGATTCCCATGGCGAAGCGCACGAACTCGTGATCCAGGAACGGGACGCGGGCCTCGACGGCGGTGGCCATCGTCATCTTGTCCACCCGCATGAGGAGGAGTTCCGGCAGGCGGAGCTTGAGGTCCATGTACCCCATCCAGGTCAGGTCGTCCGGAACGGCGCCCGCTCCAGGAATCGCCGGCGATGCTCCATCACCACCTCGTGCGAGGAGAGCATCCCCAGCCGTTGACGGACCCATGGGGTCAGGAGCTCCGCCTTCTGTGTTTCGAAGAAGGCCTCGGCGCCGCTCCAGAAGATCGTCTCCCCCTCCGCGCCGCGACGCAGACACTCATATGGGAGGCCGTAATGCTTCCCGGCGATGCGCAGCAGACCGGGTGCCATGCGTCGCAGCGGCCGCGGCAACATCGCGAAGGGCCGGTTCCACCCGGCGACCCTGAGAAACCAGTTCCAGAGCGGGTAGCCGCAGAACAGCTCGTCGCTTCCCTCCCCCACCTGGCACACGGTCACGCCGTGCTGCTTGGCGAGCCTGGCCACGAAGTAGACCGGCACGCACACCGGATCCGCGATGGGCTCGTCCTGGTGATGGATGAGCTGCGGGAGAAAGTCGATCAGGTCCTGCACCCCGATCGAGACCTCGTGATGGTTGGTGCGGAACCGATCCGCGATCTGTCTCGCGTAGGCGAACTCGTTGTAGCGCTCCTCGCCCGTGAACCCGATGGAGAAAGTCTCCACCGGGCGGTCCATCAGCTCGGCCATCAGCGCCACGTTCGTGCTGGAATCGATCCCGCCCGAGAGGAAGACGCCGAACGGCACGTCGCTCACCATCCGGTAGCGGATAGACTCCCGCAGAAGGTCCAGAATCCGCTCCGCCAGTGTCGACTCGTCTTCGATCGTCGGGGGGCGGACATCCGTGAAGACGTCCCACCACTCCTCCACCCGGACGCTCCCATCCCGCTCGACGGTCAGCGTATGGCCTGCCGGAAGCTTGTGGATCCCCTCGAAGAGGGTCAGCGGCGCGGGCGTCGTCAAGAAGGAGAGGTAGTGGTGCAGGCCGGGAAGGTGTACGGCTCGCGGGATGCCGGGAAATGCGAGAATCGCCTTGATCTCCGAGGCGAAGAGGAAGCGGCCGCCCTGGCAGGTGTAGTAGAGCGGCTTGATCCCGATCCGATCGCGGACCAGCCAGAGCCGCTCCTCCCGCGCATCCCAGATCGCCAGGGCGAACATGCCGCGCAGCCGGTGGAGCATCTTTGGCCCGTACTCGGCGAAAAGGGCCAGCAGCACCTCGGTGTCCGACTCGCTGCGAAAGCTGTATCCCTTGGCTTGCAGATCCTTGCGCAATTCGCGGAAATTGTAGATCTCCCCGTTGAAGACGATCCAGTAGCGGCCGTCCGCGCGAGGCCATGGGCTGGTGGCCCAGGGAGGAGAGATCCAGGATGCTCAGGCGCCGGTGCCCCAGCCCCAGCCTGCCGTCGGGCGTCAAATAGACCCCGGCATCGTCCGGCCCCCGATGCGCCATGGTGTCCCGCATCTGAACGATCGTCTCCGCCTGGAGAGGAAGAGCCGCATTGCCATAGTTGTACACGCCGACGATCCCGCACATGTGATGCTCCGCTCGAAGCCTCTGTGGCGTTCGCCTATTTCACGGCCTGGGCGTACAGGAACCACCCGAGCCACCTGGAGAAAAGGTCGAGCAAGGGGGCCCCGCCGGGCACCCGGAGAAACGGACGGATCGGGAGTGACCGGACCCGCAGCTCAACCCTGCCGAATGCTTTCAGGAGATGGCGCACCTGCCGCCGGCTGAACGTCCGGCCGATCGGATTGTCCGCGCCGTCGATGCGCCTGGCGACGTCCGGCGGCCGATGCCCCCTGAACTGTGGATGCAGCACACCGTAGAGTGGATACAGCAGCCGATAGTGCAATGAGTTGCGATGATACAGCATGAGGGTAAACGACCCGCCCGGTGTGAGCACCCGATGGATCTCGGCGATCGCCGATTCGATGGATGGGATGTGATGCAGAACCCCCACCGAGACGACGTGCTCAAACATGCCGTCCTGAAATGGAAGCCGCTCGGCATCGGCTTGAATGAAGTCGCCCTTCAGGCCCGCAAGGGCAAACCGTTTTCGACTCAATTCCACCGCGGCCTGCGTGAGATCCATCCCATACGTCCGAGCCCCATGACGAGCGCACCGGCTGAGCACATACCCATTGCCGCAGCCGACATCCAGAACTCGCTTGCTCCGAAAGCGATCGAATGCATAAATCTCCTCCTGCACCCAGGCCGGTTCGACCGCGAGGCGGAGCCGGTCAAACGCCTCGAAGAACTCCCGCGAACCGGGAGGCGAAGCGATCGCCGCCGCCGCAACAGGATTCCGCTCCCAGAACGCGCGCACGTCCGCAGTCGTCGGAGTCGGAGGGGTGACGCGCGCATCCTGCTCAGGCTGCATGGGACTCCTGTCCGTGGTCCGGGAGCAGGCCGCTCTCGACCAGTTTCGCCAGGATTCGCTCTACGTGCGCCGTCCACGTGTGCCGGCGCACCACCTCCTCGCGAGCCGCCTCGCCGAGCCTCCGGCGCAGCTCGGGGTCCCGGGCGAGTCGCAGGATGGCCTCCGCCAAGGCGGTGGGGTCGCCCGGAGGAACGAGCCAGGCCGTCTTCCCGTGGGCAAGGATCGTCCCGATCTGGTCCAGATCACTCGCGACGATCCCCTTCCCCATGGCCATGTATTCGAAGAGTTTGGTCGGAGAGCCGAAGAAGGGCGTCCCGTCCGGGTTGCCGACGTGCGGCGAGGCCAAGAGATCGCAAGCCGCTAGGTATTCCGGGGCTGCGTCCTGCGGTACCAAGCCCGTGAACGTGACCCTGTCCTCCATCCCGTCCCGCGCGATGATCTCTCGCACCCTCGGCATCCCGCTTCCGTCCCCGACAAAGAGGAAGTGCGCTTCCGGAAGTTTGGCCGCCACCGGCCGCACCGCCTGGGCCAGCACCTCGGCCCCATGCCACAGACCGAACGTCCCGATAAAGCCGATCAGCAGCCGCCCCTCCACGCCCAGACGCTTCCGCACGGGGCCGCCGTCGATTCCCGGGTGATAGCGGGCCGGATCCACCGCGTTCGAATTGACCAGGACCCGATCCGGCGAGACCCCGCGCGCCGTCACCTCGTCGCGCAGCGCGTCCGACACGACGACCACGAGATCGGCGGACACGAGATTGGCGCGCTCGACGCGATCCTCCAACTGCTCGAAGAACAGCCGCGTCCCCCAGTTGCGGGCCACCCAGACCTCCGGGCCGTTGTACTCGAGAACGAAAGGGCAGCCCAGACGCCTGGCAGTCCATGCCCCGGCGGAGTTGAAGACGGAGTAGCGCTGATACACGAAATCCGGAACCCGCTCGTTGAAGAGACGACAGCAGTGGCGCG
Source organism: uncultured Methylomirabilota bacterium (assembly GCA_963727695.1). GTDB lineage: Bacteria > Methylomirabilota > Methylomirabilia > Methylomirabilales > 2-02-FULL-66-22 > 2-02-FULL-66-22. The sequence goes on from CAVSHW010000008.1 coordinate 91,197, forward strand.
CAAAGATGTCGCTGTACGCCAGGAACGGCAGGTCGGGGAAATTGCGCATCCATCGCAGACGGGGGTGGACGATGGACACCTCCGCCCCCAGCCGGTGCGCCGGAGGAAAATCCGCCGTCCCCACGTAGGTCACGTCCATCCCGGCAGCTCGAAGACCCGAGAGGACGCCCGTCGTGTGCGCCACGGAGCCGCCCGCCGCGCTCTCCTGCCACAGGTTCGCCCGCAGATAGGCCACGCGGCCGCTGGAGGGGCGAGGAGGATACCTGTTCCGCCGGTCTCGCCTGAGCCGCCTTGCCTTCCACCGGCCCCTGCCATAGACGACCGGGAAGCCGATCAGGTCTACGAGGCATCGCGCCAGCGCTTGCAGTCCCCCTCGAAGACCGATCCCCACCTCATGCCCCTGGGTATCGCCCAAGGCCTTGCGGCCCGCCCGGAGTAGGAACAGGTAGCTCAGGATGAAGTCGCGATAGAGGGGCGCCTCGATATCGGTCAGAAACGCCATGGCGAGGTCAAATCGACGCAGGAGCAGGCGCAGCGCGAGGCTGGGCTGCTGGCGCAGCTGCCGGAACGAGACCAGCAGGGTCGGCGGCGCCCCGAAGCGCCGCTCGATGTGGGCCGCCGCTTGCGCCACAAGACCGGAATCGGCCAGGCATAGGATGTTCCCGCCGGACGGACCAGGTCGGCAGACCAGATACCACCCGGCCACGGCGCAGCGCGGTAGGAAATCGCCGATCCAGGCATTCAGCGCGATAAAGGCGCGGCGGTTGCGCAGATAGAAGTGGGAAATCTGTCCGCAGACGGGGCTGCTGTTGCCCGCTTGCACGATCGTCAAGCCCGCCGCGGTCACGATCCGCTTGACCCGCGACCATCGAAAGCGCTGGATGTGGGGTGACGCGGTGTTCTGCGTGCTGGCCAGGTATTCCCAGGGAGGTGACGGCGGCGGCGGCGCGGGCCGCCAGCCGATCAGTCGCTTGATCGGAGCCTTCAGCCGCTGCGTGAATCGCCCCCAGCGCTCATGCCAGCGCAAGATGCGCTCCCCCAGACTCGCATCCTCCCACAGGAACTGTTCCCACTCGAACCACCCGTACCCGTTCGGCGTTGTCAGGATCACGATCCCCTTGGGGGTGAGTAGCGATCGAAGCGCATGGAGGAAGGCGGGCGGGTCCGTTACATGCTCCAGGACCTCGGAGGCGATGACGACATCGTAGCGCTCGTCCGCCGCCGCCAGGCTGCCGACCTCGCCCTGACGGAACTCAGCATTCGCGTAGGGATTCACCCGGCGCGCCGTCTCGATCGAGTTCCTGTCGATGTCGACCCCGGTGATCCGGTAGCCCAAGCTGGCAAGGGGAAGCGTGATCATGATCCCGGTCCCGCATCCTACATCGAGAACGGACACGCCGCCAGAAGCCATTCCTTCCTCGACCCGCAACGCCTCGATGGCATCCAGGATGAAATTGAGTCGCTTGCGATGGGCGTAGACGTTCTCCTGCGCCGCCGCCCAAGCTCAGAGCCCGGCATCGATGTTGGCCGCGACTGCGGAGCGTGCTGCGCAGATAGCGATTCGTTCACCGGCATAGCCCAGTAGGGGAACAAGTGGCGGAGACGCCAATCCCTGGGTGGCATCTGTTGGGACGACTGCGAACCCGTCATCTGACTGGAATCGTACGGGCTGAAGGTTCACGCGTTTTAACTCCGCGCGGAATCTTCGCTGGTTATAGAGATGGGCGTAGCGTATTGGCGTTGCTGCGCAATGTTCGGTGACAGAAGAAGAAGAGACTGTACGATTATCGGTCATGCTCTAGGACACCTGACGCACGACTAGAAGGCTCCGCGCCGAATCATATAACCGACGGACGTCCGGGCCGCTCAGGACAAAGGCGAGACGCCAGGAAGCACCGCTGTCCGCCAGGAAACGCCTGAAGACCAGAACGGACATCACCGCATAGGTCACGGTCGAAGCCGCGGCCGCCCCCGTCGCCCTCTGGAAAACACTGTGATCGGCTGCACAGCCCTTCAGGACGAGTTAGCGGAGATTATCGCCAGGAGGGCCCATCCGCCAACGCGCGCAAATAGGACCAGAACGGAGGTTGTAGGGGGTGTTGAGGGGGGAAGGAGGGAGGAGAGGGGAGGAGAAGAGGGGGAGGAAGAAGAGAGGAGAGGGGCCCCAGCGGGGAATCAGAATCAGATTCAGCCCGATGTTGAGCAAGAGACCGACGCACCAATAGACCACCAGGACTGCCGGATAACCGCGCCCGGCAAGATCGTTGGCCACGATGGCCTCCAGGCTGAGGACGAAGACACCGGGAAGGAGCCACAGGAGGGGGCGCACGGAGTCCGTGAAATGCGATCCATACAGCAAGAGTATCATGGGTCTTGCCAGCAGCGCCGTCGCGAGACACACGGTCCCCATCAGGATCACCGCAAACCGACAGGACATGAGGGTGAGACCCCCTTCGCCTGCCTGATCCCTGGCAATCCGTGGGAAGAGAATGGTTCCGATGGCGATGGGTAACATATACAAGAGATCGGCGAACCCGACGGCTACGGAGTAGATGCCGGCCTCGGTCACCCCGTTGAAATAGTTCACCATCAGAAGGTCGATCCGGATCACCAGAAAGGCGCAGAGGCATGCCAGGTAGAACTTTATGCCATACCGGAGCATGTCGCGAGCCAGATCGCGGTCAATGCCTGACGACAGGGGTGCCTCGCGCAACACGATCCAGATTGTCGCCAGGCTGCCGCCCACACTGATGACGAGTCCTGCCATCAGAAGCTCCCATACTCCGAGATGGAAAACGTACAGTACCAGGACGGTCGCCAACAGCCCAACCCCCTTGCCCGCCAGGTCCAAGACGTTGAAAGCGAGGATTCGCTGCATGCCCAGGAGAAGATTCTGGAAATAGAGCGAGAGGAGACTGAAGGGAATCACCACCACGGGAATGAGCATATAGCCTTCAGGGATCTCACCGAGGCTGCCGGGAAACAGCCAGGCGGCGGCCAGGACGAGTCCGGACAGCAGAACGCCCATCCAGAGGCCGGCCCACAGGGAGAGTGTGGCGATCCGCCGCAGTGCCGATGGCTGGCGGGCCGCAAAATAGGTCGTCGAGGCGTGAAGTCCCAGGTCGCCGAATTGCACGGCCAGGGAGGTGATGAGCCCGATCACCGCCATTGCTCCCTTGCCGGAGGGACCCAACACGCGCGCTGCGATGACACTTGCCAGGATGGTGACGAAGAGCCCCGCCACCCGAACGCCGAACGTCAGCGACACTTCGTAGAGAAACCCTCTCCTCGCCCCCGCGACCGCGCTCACCGTCGCTCCTATTCTCTTTCTCGCTTGCGGGGCCGCCCGCTTCGCGGAGGAAGGTCCCGGAACCCTATTCCAGCGGGTGAGTCTGGTCCACTCCGACTTACTTCGCACACTTCGCGATGAGATACCAGCCCATCCTCTGTCGGCGCTCTAGCCAGCCAACAATTCCGTCGGGCACCAATCGTCCCAGCGCGCCGAAGTGCGACCGCCCGAGGTGCGCGCACTCGATCTGAACGGCCGAGAACCGCTGCAGCATCCAGCGCAGTGAGCGGCGAGAGTACACCTTTACCAGTGGACAGGCATCGCTATGCTGACGGACTTCGATTCTTGACAGCGTTCGACGATACGATTCGCGCAGAAACCCCAGTCGTAGCAGATACGACTCCAGCAATACCGCGGACAGAAAGAAGGCCGAATACTTGTGATACACCCCGATGATGGCGCGGCCGCCCGGCTTGAGGACCCGATGAATCTCCTCCACGGCCTTCTGGGTATTCGGCGTGTGGTGGATGACGCCGAAGGTATACACCACGTCAAACGTACCGTCCTCAAAGGGCAGACTCTCGGCATCCGCCAGCCGCAGGTCGGCGGGAATGCCGTAGAGCGCGAAGCGCTGACTCGCGATCCGCAGATGCGTCGGAGACAGATCGACGCCGGACACCAGCGCCCCCGAGGAGGCGAATTGGAACAGGTCCGTCCCCATCCCGAACCCGACTTCCAGCAACCTCTTCCCGGCAAAGCGTGTGAACTCGAGCGTGGATTTCATCCAGGGTCCGTATTCGCCATACCGGTTTGCATCCACCTGCTCATAGAACGCCTTAGTCCCGACTTCCGTCCCCTGCGCGCCCGAGAATCCGCACGGGTCCTGCGTCCACTGCTCGATGGCCTCTCGCTTGTCGTCAAACGGCACGCTCATGCAACTCCTGGCTCCTTCGACGAACCGCCCATCGAATGTTCCGTCTCTCGTCCTCGCCCGATCTGGTCTCGGATCGCAAAGCTTCCCTCTGCCACGTCGACCATCTCGTCCACCGTCATGGGTGCCGGGCCCTTCCCGGTCGCGAACGCGTGGAAGGCTTCCAGTTCGGCTCGGTGCCCCTTGTCCGGCAGGACCGTCCGCATCCCGGCCCCCTTCCCGCCGTGGATTTCCAGTGCCCGATAGTCGTCGAGCGTCACGACGGTGCCGTCGGCGTAGATCTCCATAGCCTCCTTGGGGAAATCCCGCGCCCCCAGGGCGGTATACAGGAGCGTACAGACCGAGCCGTCTCCGTACCGGAGCGTGGCCACGAAGTTCTCGTCGCCCGAGCAGTCCGCGGTGGATGACCGAATGGCGGTCGCCGTCACGCCGGCGGCGGGAGCGCCGATCAGGTAGGCGAACAGGTCGAGGATGTGGCAGGCCTCGCCCACGATCCTCCCGCCCCCTTCAGGGCCGTTGACCCAGTGGTCCGGGGGGAGCGGCCCGGCGTTCATCCGGTAACGGACGAGCAACGGATGCACGTGCGCGGCGATCGCCTCTTTCGCACGGACGGCATAAGGCGAGAAGCGGCGATTGAACCCCACCATGAACGCGGGGCAGGTGCCCGCCGCCTGCAGGCCCTGGATGGTCTTGACCAGATCGGCCAGCTCCTCCCGGGCGATCGCCATCGGCTTCTCCACAAAGACGTGCTTGCCCGCCCGCAAGGCCTCCGCCGCCTGGATCGCGTGCAAGTGATGCCGCGTACAGATGAAGACGGCATCCACCTCCGGATCGTCCAGCACCTGCCGGTAGTCGGTGGCCGCCACGGCCGCCTCGTACTGGCGGGCCACTGCGACGGCACTGGTTCCCTTCCGGCCGACGATGGCGCGGATCTCGTACCGATCGGCAAGCTGCTTCAAGTTCGGCAAGTGTGTGGCCTGGGCGAACCCGCCCGCTCCGATGATCGCCACCCGCAGCCGACCGTCCCGCCCCCTCGGTCGGGGTGTCACAACGATCCGGCGTTCCAGGAGGCGGCGGTCGGCAACGTCCGAGTTCTGGAGCAACACCGTGAGCGGCCCCCCCTCGGTCTTGATCGTCTCGTAGGCCTTGGCCGCGTCGGCCAGGGGAAAGACCGACGCGATCAGCGGCGCCAACTGGATCTTCCCCGCCGCCACCAGGTCGAGGTAGGCTGCCATGTTCCGGTTCTCGGTCCAGCGGACATACCCAAACGGGTAATCGATCCCCCCCTCCTCGTATATGGGATCGTAGCGGCCCGGCCCGTAGGAGGTGGACATCAGGAGATCGAGTTCTTTGTGGTACATCGCGGCCCGCTGGAGGTCGAGACCCACGTCTCCCACCACCACCACCCGGCCCTTCCGCCGGGCGAGCCGCAGGGCGAGATTCACCGGATCGTCGCTTCGCGTCGCCGCGGTCAGGATCACCGCGTCCAGGCCAAACCCCTGCGTGAGCGCCAGAATCCGGGCTTCCAGGCCGCCGTCGGTCGGCACCAGCCCCTCGTCCAGCCCGAGCGATCGCGCCAGCTCCACGCGCGTCCGCTGCAGGTCGATCCCCACCACGCGGCAACCCGCCGCCTTGAGGAGCTGGACCGTGAGTTGCCCCACCAATCCGAGACCGATCACCCCGACAGTTTCGCCCAGCGTCGGCTGCGCGCGCCGCACCCCCTGCAGGGCGATGGCGCCCAGGGTCGCCGTGGCGGCCGCCGCCAGATCAACCGTCGGGGGGACGGCTACCGTGAGGTTCTGCGGCACAACCACCGCCTCCGCATGATTGGCGTACCCGGCCCCCGCGCACGCGACGCGGTCCCCGGCCCGAAAGGATTCGACCCCCTCATCCACCTCGGCCACGATCCCGGCGCAACTATAGCCCACCGCAGACCCGAAGCCGAGACGCCCCTGCACCAGCGCCTTGGTCGCCCGGAACCCCCGGGTCTTGACAGAGGCGATGACCTGGCGGACCTTCTCCGGATGGCGCAGCGCGCTCCGGATCAGGCCAACCCCCATCTTGACCTCCGATGTGGACAGGGTCGCCGTTTCCGTTCCCGGACTGATGCAGGAGAAGGCGACCTGGACCAGCACGCCGCCGGACAGCAGCGCCGGCGCCGGGACCTCCTCCACGGCGGCTTGCCCGTTGCGCAGGATGACCTGCCTCATCGACCCACCTCTTTCCGCGCCGCATGCCGGCGCAGGATCTCCACGATTCGCCTGGCGGCCTGCCCGTCCCACAGGGGCGGGACGGCCCCCCGCGGCGCTTCGCCGTCGAGGAGACGCAGGGCCTCGGCCGCGATCCGATCGGGGCGCGTGCCGACGACCCGGTTCGTCCCGATGCTGACCGTGATCGGCCGCTCCGTATTCTCGCGGAGCGTCAGGCACGGAATGCCCAGAGCCGTGCTCTCTTCCTGGATGCCTCCCGAGTCGGTCATCACGAAGCGGGAATCGATCAGGAGGCTGAGGAAATCGAGATACCCCAACGGAGCGCACAGCCTGAGATGGTCAAGCCGGTGGAGCCGCGTCTCCAAGCCGAACTCGGCCAGTCGCTTGCGCGTACGGGGATGGACCGGAAACACAACGGGACACCTGGGCAGGATCGTCTCCAGGCCGTCCAGCATCCGTCCGAACGCCTCCGGCTCGTCCACATTGCTCGGCCGGTGCAGGGTGAGCACGGCGTATCCTTGCGGCGCGAGGCCCAGCGCTTGGGCAGCCCGCCGAGCACGGCCCATGGGCTCGTATTTTCGGAGCGTATCGATCATGACGTTTCCCACCCGGTGAATCTTGGCGGCGGGAATCCCCTCGTGAAGCAACTGCGCGTCCGCGTCCTCGGACGGCGTGAAGAGATACTCCGACACGTGGTCGGTGAGCGTCCGGTTGATCTCCTCGGGCATCGTGCGATCGAAACTCCGCAGGCCGGCTTCGACGTGGGCCACCGGAACCAGGAGCTTGGCTGCCGCCAGAGCGCAGGCCAGCGTCGAGTTCAAGTCGCCGACAACCACCACCAGGTCCGGTCGCGCCTCCTCCAGGACCTTTTCGAACTCGACCAGCACTTTGGCCGTTTGCTGGGCATGGCTTCCCGACCCGACCCCGAGGAAGAAGTCCGGCTCCGGGATCTCCAGATCTTCGAAGAACGCCCGGGACATCTCGTGATCGTAATGCTGGCCGGTATGCACGAGAAGGGGCTGAATCGTGGGAACCGCCCCCATCGCCTCCATCAGGGGTGCGATCTTGATGAAGTTCGGACGCCCGCCGACTACATTGACAATCCGCAGGCGTTGCCCGTCTTCCCGAAAGTCATCGCCGTCCGGGGAGGTGACCGTTAGCATCGCGCCCACCGGATCACCTTTCTTACGGCAGCGATCACATCCGCCACGTCCCCGTCGGTCATCTGGGGAAACAGGGGGAGCGTGAGGAGGCGATCGGCCGCCTCCTCGGCCGCGGGGCACAGCCCGCGGTCCGTGTCGAAGCGCTCGCGATAGAACGGGTGCAGGTGGACCGGCAGGTAGTGCACGTTCACCCCGATGTTCTCGGCCCGGAGCGCCCGGAACAGCGTCTCGCGATCCTCGCGCAGCCGATCCGGCTCGATCCGCAGAGGGTAGATGTGCCAGGCGTGGCGCGCCCCGTCCGGCACGGGAGCCGGCAAGAGCTCGGCCATCGGCCCGAAGGCCGCCCGGTACTGGGCCGCGATAGCCTCGCGGCGAGCCAGCCCGGCGTCCAGGCGGCGAAGCTGGCTGATCCCCAGGGCGCTCTGGATATCGGTCAGCCGGTAGTTGAACCCGAAGGTCACCATGTCCTGCCGCCAGGTGGCCTGCCGGTCTCGCACCTGTTTGTCGATGCCGTGATTGCGGAACCGGCGCAACTTTTCGGCGAGGTGCGGGTCGTCGGTGGTGACCATCCCGCCCTCTCCCGTGGTGATGTGCTTGACCGGATGGAAGCTGAACGTGGTGAGGTCGCCCAGGCTCCCGATCCGCCGGCCGTTCCATTCCGCTCCCAGGGCGTGCGCCGCGTCCTCGATGATCCGGAGGCCGCGTGGCTGCGCGATCGCCCGGATCCGGTCCATGTCGCAGGGAAGACCCGCGAAGTGGACGGGCAGGATCGCCTTCGTCCGTGACGTCACCGCGGCCTCGACCCGCTCCGGGTCGAGGTTCAGCGTGGCGGGATCGATGTCGGCAAAGACCGGGATGGCGCCGCAATAGAGGAGGCAGTTGGCCGAGGCGAGGAAGGTGAGCGGGCTCAGGATCACCTCGTCGCCGGGACCGAGCCCCGCCACGCTCGCCGCCGCGTGCAGCGCCGCCGTCCCCGAGGAGAGCGCTACGGCGAACCGCGCCCCCACCCACGCCGCGAACGCCTCCTCGAACCGGGCGACCGTGGGCCCGTTCGTCAGCCAGTCGCCGCGCAGAACTTCGGTCACGGCCTGGATGTCGCTTTCGTCCACGTGCTGCCGTCCGTACGGTAGCATGCGGGCCCGCACCGGCGTCCCGCCCAGCAGGGCCGGGACCTCCGTCAGGGCCTCCTGCCGCTCCGCCTCGTTCATGCCGTGCGCTCCCCGTACTGCCGCTGGTAGTACGACCGGTACTCCCCGGAGAGGATCTCCTGCCACCACGCCTCGTGCCGGCGATACCACTCCACCGCCTGCCGGAGGCCGGCGGCAAAGGGAATGGTGGGCGCCCAGCCCAGCTCCCGGCGAAGCTTGGTGTGGTCCAGCGCGTAGCGCCGGTCGTGACCCGGACGGTCCTTCACGGTCGTCAGGAGCGTCTCGGGCTTCCCCGTGAGGCGCAGGATCTCCCGCACCACCTCCAGGTTCGTCCGCTCCTCCCCGCTGCCGATGTTGTACACCTCGCCGGGCCGCCCCTCCGCCAGGACCCGGGCCAGGGCGCGGCAGTGGTCCTCGACGTGGAGCCACTCGCGCACATAGAGCCCGTCGCCGTAGATGGGCAGCGGTACGCCCCGGAAGGCGTTCACGATCATCAGGGGGATGAACTTCTCGGGGAACTGGTATGGCCCGTAATTGTTGCAGGTCCGGGTGATGATGACCGGAAGGCCGTAGGTCACGTGGTAGGCTCGGGCCAGAACGTCCGCCCCGGCCTTGCTGGCGGCGTACGGGCTGTTGGGGAGGATCGGCGACTCCTCGACGAAAGCGCCGGAGCTGCCCAGCGCCCCGTAGACCTCGTCGGTGGAGATGTGCAAGAACCGCCTCACCCCCGCGGCCCGCGCGGCGTCCAGAAGGACTTGCGTCCCCTCGACATTCGTCCGGATGAAATCGCCCGCCCCGAGGATCGAGCGGTCAACGTGCGTTTCCGCCGCGAAGTGGACGATCTGGTCCACGCCGTGCGCCGTCAGGGCCTTCCCCAACGCCTCGCCGTCGCGGATGTCGGCCTGCACGAAGACGTAGCGCGGCTCCTCCGCGAGATCGGCAAGGTTCCGCGGGTTCCCGGCGTAGGTCACCTTGTCCAGATTCACGATGCGGGCGGCCGGGTGCTCGCGGAGCACGTACCGGACGAAGTTCGATCCGATGAAACCCATCCCGCCCGTCACCAGGATGGTCCCGGTCAATTCCGTCATGCTCATCTCCACATCATGAGAATCCGATACCACAATGAAGGGCCGGTCATAGACATTGGCCGGTTGTCTGTCCGTTGTCGGTTTCTCATTGTCGGCCTGCCATAGTTCTTCTTCCGACGCCTTACAGCGAGGTTCTCACAGCCTCCACCACCTCGTCCACCTGCCCGTCCGTGAGTTCCGGATACATCGGAAGGCAGAGGACCTCGCGGGCCGCCCGCTCCGCCTCGGGGAAATCCCCGGGGCGGTAGCCGAGGTCGCGGTACATCGGCTGCAGGTGGAGCGGAATCGGATAGTAGATCGCCGTACGCACGCCCCGCTCCATCATCCGGCGCTGCACCGCGTCCCGATCGGAAACCCGGATCGTGAACTGGTGGTACACGTGGGTCGAGCCCGGCGCTTCCACCGGCAGCGCGACCCCGGAGCCGGCCAGGCCCGCCCGGTACCGAGCCGCAATGGCGCGTCGGCGCGCGGTCCAGCGCTCGAGGAAGTCGAGCTTCACGCGCAGCACCGCCGCCTGGATCTCGTCCAGCCGACTGTTGAATCCCAGCTCTTCATGCAGATACCGCTCCCGCCCGCCGTAGACGCGGAGGCTCCGCAGGCGGTCGGCCAACCCCTGGTCCTGCGTGGTGGCGAGCCCGCCATCGCCCAACGCTCCCAGATTCTTGGTGGGGTAAAAGCTGAAGCAGCCGATGTCGCCCAGCCCGCCGACCCGTTTTCCCCGATACTCTGCCCCGATGGCCTGGGCCGCGTCCTCGATCACGGCGATGCCGCGCTCCTGCGCAATCGCCGCCAGGGGCTCCATGTCGGCCGGCTGCCCGTAGAGGTGGACCGGAATCATGGCCCTGACCCGATCCTGGGGGTGGGGGCCCGGCCCTCGGCCGGCCAGGTACTCTGCCACCCGATTCGGGTCCAGGTTGAACGTGTCGGGCCGGATGTCCACGAAGACCGGGCGAGCCCCGATGTAGGAGGCGGCGGTGGCGCTCGCCACGAACGTGAAGGACGAGGTGAGAACGAAATCCTGTGGACCCACGCCCACGGCGCGAAGCGCCAGGTGCAGGGCATCCGTTCCCGAGGCCAGCGCCACCGCCCTGGCGACCCCGAGGAACCTCGCCAGCTCTTCCTCCAGGGCCGAGACATTGGGGCCGAGAACGAACTGGCCGCTCTCCAGCACCTGGTGCACCGCCGCGTCGATCCGCTCCCGGATCTCCGCGTATTGCGCCTTGAGGTTCAGGACTGGAACCGCCACGGATACGCTCCTCGTAAGCGTTCAGCTACGACATCAAGGGCCACAAGTCGGTCGTACGCTCGCCGGGGCCACCAGGGCCTCCCTTCGACGGCCTGACCCCCGTCCACTGCACGGCTCTCCGCTACCCCGAGTCGGACCGACTCGGCGAGCGGGAGCCGGTCCGTGCCGGGGACAGGCGTCGCCCGCGGGAGGCCTGGCGGCTCCGGCGAGACCGTGCGATCGATTCCGACCCCTGATGCCGTAGCTGAATGGTCACCGCTCCTCGGCCGCCCCGACCGCCGGCTAACCTGTCATATTCCTGCACGTCGTGTTCCAGAAATGAAAAAGGGTGCCGGGAAAGGACCGCAGCACCGGGTGACGAGCCCTGCCAGCTCGGAAACTAGCTGTAAAATCGAAGAGTTGTCAAGGGAAAATGGTCCCCTGAAAGGGTTCGAAGTCGGAGAGATCACGCGCTCGCCGGCCGGAAGTGTCGGATCAGGGCATCCGCGAGGGCAGGGATGGTGTACGTTTCCGGCACGATCCGGCTGACAATTCCGTATCGGGAGGCCGTCTCCGCCGTGATGGGGCCGATGCTGGCCACCACGACCCCTTGCAGGAGCGCTTGCGCCTCCTCGCCCACCAGATCGAGGAAGTGCGTCACCGTGGACGAGCTGGTGAACGTGACCGCGTGAATCTTCCCCTCTCGGAGCATGGCGCGAAGCCGGTCGGCATCGGATGTGTTCTTGACCGTCCGGTACGCCGGCACGACATCCACCACGGCCCCGCGGCGCGAGAGTTCTTCCGGGATCACCTCGCGCGCTTCGGCGGCCCGGGCCAGCAGGATCCGTGCGTCGCGGATCGGTCTCGCTTCCGAGTGCCTCGACCAGCGCCTCGGCCGTGAACTCGCCGGGCACGAGGTCGGCCCGAAGCCCTCGCTCCAGGAGCGCGGCGGCTGTGGCCGATCCGATGGCGCAGACCGTGATCCCATGGAAGTCGCGCGCGTCCTTCGCCCCCGCGGTCAGCCGATCCCAGAAGAACCGCACCCCGTTCGCGCTGGTGAAGATCGCCCACCGATACTCGCGAAGCCGCCGGATCGCCGCGTCCAGCGGCTCCCAGCTATCCGGGGGGACGATCCGGATCGTCGGAAACTCCACCACCTCGGCGCCGGCCGCCTCCAGCGTCTGCGCAAAGGCGCTCGCCTGCTCGCGCGCCCGCGTGATCAGGATGCGCCGGCCAAAGAGCGGCTTCCGCTCGACCCAGCGGAGCTTCTCGCGGAGCGCCACCACCTCGCCGACGACGATCAGGGCCGGTGGCTTCATCCCCCGGGACCGCTCCACGAGGGTGTGCAGCGTCCCCGTCACCACCTCCTGGTCCGCGCGCGTCCCCCAGCGGATCACGGCCGCGGGCGTCTCCGGCGCCCGCCCATGTTCCACCAGCTTCCGGACGATCTCGGGTAGCTGCCCCACACCCATGAAAAAGACCAGCGTCCCGATCCCCGTGGCAATCTTGTCCCAGGCGATGCCGGAGTCCGCCTTGGTCGGATCCTCGTGCCCCGTCACGAACGCCACCGTCGAGGTGAAGTCCCGGTGCGTCAGCGGGATGCCCGCGTAGGCCGGCGCGGCCACCGCAGAGGTCACGCCGGGCACGACCTCGAAGGGAACCCCTGCGGCGGCCAGATCCTCGGCCTCCTCCCCCCCTCGCCCGAAGAGGAAAGGGTCACCGCCCTTCAGCCGAGCCACGGTCTTCCCGGCCCGGGCCCGCTCCACCAGCAGGGTCCCGATCTCTTCCTGGGGAAGGGCGTGCACCCCGTCCCGCTTCCCGACGTAGATCAGCTCCGCATCCGGCTTCGCAAAGGCGAGCAGGCGGGGATTGGCCAGGGCGTCGTAGGCCACCACGTCGGCCTCTTCCAGACACCGCTTTCCCTTGAGTGTGAACAGACCCGGGTCCCCCGGCCCTGCTCCGATCAGATAGACCTTCCCGGGGCAATCAGCCATGGACACCGCTCTCCGCAATGCAGTCGAGAATCGCCCGCCCGCCCCGGGCCAGGAGATCCTCCGCCACCGCCGCCCCCAATCCGTCGGGATCCGCCGCCGTCCCCCGCGCGTCCCCCCGCACCAGGGCATTGCCATCGATCCCGGCAATCAGACCGCGCAGGAGAATCGCATCGCCCTCCACCGAGGCCCAGCCGGCGATGGGCACCTGGCATCCCCCGCCCAGGCGGCGCAGCATGGCCCGCTCCGCGCGCACCGCGAGGTGCGTTTCGCGGTGATCCAGGACCATGACGACGCGTTCCACGTTGCGCGTTCCAGGTTCCACGTTCAACGTTCCACGTTCAACGTTGCGCGTTCCAGGTTCAACGTTCAACGTTCCACGTTCAACGTTCAACGTTCTCGTCCCCTCCGCTCCCCTGCTCCCCCGCTCCCCTGCTCCTCTGCTCCCCTGCTCCCTCTGCTCCCCTGCTCGCCACGCGCACCTCGATCCCCAACGCCCCTTGCCCGACCGCCGGCAAGAGGATCTCGGGCGGGAGCGCTTCCGTCACCAGATGGCCGAGACCCAGCCGTCTCACTCCCGCGGCGGCCAGGATGATCGCATCGAGGCCCTCGCTGTCGAGTTTCCGGATCCGGGTGTCCAGGTTTCCCCGCAACCCCACGATCGTCAGATCCGGCCGGTGGCCCAGGAGCTGCGCCTGCCGCCTGAGGCTGCTGGTCCCCACCCGCGCCCCACGCGGAAGCGCCGCCAGCCGCGCGCCGGTTCGCGAAATCAGGACGTCCGCGGGATCTTCCCGCTCGGGCATGGCGACGATGGCAAGGCCCGCTGGAAGCTCGGTCGGAACGTCTTTCATGCTGTGGACCGCCAGGTCCACCCGGCCGGACAAGAGTGCCTCCTCGATCTCCTTGACGAAGAGCGCCTTGCCCCCCACCCGAGCCAGCGGGACGTCCAGGATCTTGTCGCCGGTCGTCCGAATCCGTTCGAGACGAAGATCGAGGCCCGGCCACCGATCGCGCAGACGCGCGGCGACGTACTCCGCCTGCCACACCGCGAGCGGCGACCCGCGCGTCCCGATCACGAGGCTCCGAGGTTCAACGGTCAACGTCCGCACTCCGTGTTCCGCGTTCAACGTTCAACGTTCCGCGTTCCACGTTCAACTGTCCTTCTCCTCCAGTCCGAACAGCCGCCGCAGGACCGTAGAGTACAGGTGGCCGTCCTGATGGACGGCGCGCCGTCGCAGCTCGCTCATGGGCTGGTGCAGGATCTTGTTCACCATGGCCGTCGTCAGAGAGGCGATGGTCTCGCGCTGTTCGGGCGTGAGATCGCCCAGACGACTCATGGCCTTCCGAAGCTCCGTTTCGCGGATCTCCTCCATCCGGTTCCTGAGCGACACGATCGTCGGCACCACGTCCAGCCCCCGCAGCCAGGCCAGGAACAGTTCAACCTCCCGCTCGACGATCGGAACCGCCCGCTCCGCCTCGCGCCGCCGCTCCTTCTGGTTGGCCGCCGCCACCGACTGCAGGTCGTCGATGTTGTAGAGGTAGACGTTGTCCACCTCGTTGCAGGCGGCATCGATGTCGCGGGGGTCCGCGATATCGATCAGGAAGATCGGCTGATGGCGCCGCTCCTGGATGATCTTCTGCACGTCCTCCTTCTTCAAGATCAGGTGGGGGGCGCTGGTGGCGCTGATCACGATGTCCGCCTTCAGCATCTCCTGCTGGAAGGAGTCGTAAGTCACCGCTCGCCCCCGAAACTCCTTGGCCAGCGCCACGGCGCGCTCGTAGGTCCGGTTGGCGACTAGGATCGACTGCACACCGTCATCCATCAGGTGGCGCAAGGCCAGTTCCGCCATCTCGCCCGCCCCGAGGATCAGAACGGTCCGGCCCGCCAGGTCGCCGAAGATCTTCCGTGCCAGGTCGACGGCAACCGACGCGATGGAGACGGGCACACTGGCAATGCCGGTCTCGGTCCGCACGCGCTTGGCGACGTGGAACGCCTGCTCCAGCAGACTATTCAGGACGATCCCGGTGGACTGCTCTGCCCTGGCAATGGAATAGGCCGACTTGACCTGCCCGAGGATCTGGGGCTCGCCGAGGACCATGGACTCCAGGCTGGAGGCGACCCGGAAGACGTGCCGGGCCGCGGCGGCGGCGGTATGGGTGTAGAAAGCGCCGTCGAACTGGGCAGGGTCCAGACCGCGGTGCCGTCCCAGGCAGGCGACCACGGATTCCAGCGTCTGCGAGAGCGGACCCTCGGCTACCCCGTACACCTCAACGCGATTGCAGGTGGTGAGGATCATCCGCTCCACCACCTCCGGGACCTCTCCCAGCGCATCGAGCGCCTTGGGAAGCTCGCGCTCGGGAAAGAATAACCGCTCCCGGAGGTCGATGCTCGCGGTGTCGTGATTCAAGCCCAGCACAAACAGTTCCATGTATCAGCCGTGCGGCAACCGATCGGGGGCGGAACGGGAAGCGCGCTCCGCCGCTCTTCGGGCTAGAGGAGCGCCCATCCCCGAAACACCGTGACTCCGAGGAACGCGAAGAGGACGAAACAGAACCCCAGGATGGCGAGCACGGCAGCCTTGCGGCCCCGCCAGCCCGCCGACACCCTCGCGTAGAGCAGGCCGGCATAGGTCAGCCAGCTCAAGATCGACCAGATCTCGCGGGGGCGCAGCGTGAAGAAGGTTCCCCGGACGTGTTCGGCCCAGGCCGATCCGCTGATCAAGGCCAGCGTGAGCAGGGGGAACCCGAACAGGACCGACTTGACCGCCACGTCGTCCAGAAGGTCCAGGGGCGGCAGCCGGAAGGTGAGCCGGCCCGGGTGCCGCGATTTCAGTTGGCGTTCCTGGATGAGATACATGAGCCCGGCGCAGAACGTCATGGTGAAGGCGGCATTGCCGAGCAGTGCCAGGGCGACGTGCGACCACAGGCCGATCCCCTGGATCGTGGGTCCCAGCTCGGCGATCCGGCGTGGAAGGGCCGCCGCGCCCGATCCGAAAAGGACGGCCAGGGGCAGCGCGAAGGCGCCCATGATCCGGTTCTGGTAGCGGAACTCGGAGACCAGATAGACCAGCACGATGGCCCAGGCGAAGAACGACAGACTCTCATAGGGGCTGCCGAGCGGTGGTCGCCTAAGAGCGTAGATGCGGACCAAGAACGACAGGGTGTGGGCGGCGAATCCGGCCAGGGTCATCGCCGTGGCCACCGTCGCCACGCGACGGTTCGGGCTCACCACGAAGAGAAGATAATGCAGTGTGCCGAGCAGGTATCCACACAGGGCGAGATAGAAAAGGGGATGATCGCTGGTCATATTCATAGGACCCGCTCGCCTAGCTCTCGCCGCCTCGGCGCAGCAGATGTGTTATACACGCCTTCACCGCCGCCCGGTCCCCCCGGGCCGCATGGTCGAACAGCTCCGAATCCATCGCTCGCCGGAAGACCGCCTGGCGCTCCGCTGGATCGGAGATCGCTTTCTGCGCCTGAGTGCGCAGCTCCCGAAGCGCCTTCAGGAACGCCTCGTACTCGGGACCGATCGCCTTGTCCAGCTTCTGGCGTATCCTCTTCGCCAGGGCCGGACTGCCGCCGCCCGTGGAGATGCTGATAGTGAGATCTCCTCGCCGGACCACCGAGGGGACCAGGAAGCCGCACGACTCCGGGGCGTCCGCCACATTGACGAGGCCGCCGGCCTCGCGCGCCTTGGCCGCCACCGCCCGATTTATCTCCGGATCATCCGTCGCAACGAAGACCAGGAACGCACCGGCAAGGTCGTCGGACCGCACCGCCCGCCGCGCCAGGCGGATGGCGCCAGCGGACGCCAGCGCCGCCAGCTTCGGGGTTATGGCGGGGCTGACAACCTCTACATTGGCCTCGCACTCGATCAGGAGGGCAACCTTACGCTCCGCCACGCGTCCGCCCCCCACTACCAGGCAGCGTCTCCCTGTCAGGTCGACCATCATCGGATAATATTTTGGCATGGCGGCGGGTGCCCCTCCGGACTGGCCGCCCCATTCTGCGAGCACCGATCAAGATGCCAGGCGGCGCGCGCAAAGCGGGATACCCACTGCAGGTGGGTCCGAGGCACATCCGGATACGCCGCAACGAGTGCCCGAGCGTGCCCAGGCTGCTCAAAAAGGTCCAGATGCAAGGCGGAACGCGCGAAAGGCCGAGTGAGGCGTACTCGGGGTACGCCGCAACGAGTGCCTAAGCGTGCCAACGCCGCAGATGGGCCTTTTTCAGCAGCCTGCTAGTCTTTGGAGCGCTTCCCCGGCCCCAGCAGGCTCTTCACCTCTTCCACAAACTGGTGGACGTCCTTGAACTGGCGGTATACCGAGGCGAAGCGAACGTACGCCACCTCGTCCAAGTCGTGGAGGCGGCGCATCACCAACTCGCCAACCTCGGTGGAGGCGATCTCCCGATCCGGCTTCTCGGACAGCCGGGCCTCGATGTCGTCCACGATCTCTTCGAGCTGCACCACGCTCACCGGCCGCTTTTGAACGGCCTTGGTGAGGCCGCCCAGCAGCTTGTGACGATCGAACGGCTCGCGCCGCCCGTCCTTCTTCACCACCATGAAGTGGATCTCCTCGATCCGTTCGTAGGTGGTGAACCGGCGGTGGCATTGCAGACATTCCCGGCGACGGCGGACGACCTCCCCCTCTTTCCCTTCGCGGGAGTCCACCACCTTCTCCGACAGGGCGCTACAGTAAGGGCAGCGCACGATGATCTCTCCTTGGCCCTCAGAAATAACTCGACATCCGACCCGACGAAACCGGAGGCATCAAGACGGCAAGTGTAAAACAGACGACGGACCACCGATCAACGACCGAGTAACCCCGTTGACCCGTTTCGGATTGTCCGTTGTCGGTTTTGCATTCCATACATCTCGCCGGTTAGGAGCCGTTACGAAATTATTCTTTGACAACGGCTTAGCCGGCCAGCCGCTCCGGATACAAGGGGAAAGCGGCGCACAGTTCCCGCACCTTCCCGGCCACCCGCGCCTGTCGGCCCGCATCCTCGACATCCGCCAGCACCTCGGCGATCAGGGCCGCCACCGTCCGCATCTCGGCCTCGCGCATGCCGCGCGTCGTAAGCGCGGGGCTCCCCAGCCGGATGCCCGAGGTGATCATGGGCGACTTGGTGTCAAACGGGATGGCGTTCTTGTTGACCGTGAGTCCGGCCTTGTCCAGCACCGCTTCCGCCACCTTCCCTGTCAGCCCCTTCACGGCCACGTCGACCAGCATCACGTGGGTGTCGGTCCCACCGGAGACCAGGCGGAAGCCCTGCGCGACCATCGCCTCGGCCAGCGCCTTGGCATTGGCGAGGATCTGCCGCTGGTACTCCTTGAACTCCGGAGCGAGCGCCTCCTTGAACGCCACCGCCTTGGCCGCGATGACGTGCATCAGCGGGCCGCCCTGCATCCCGGGGAAGATGTTCTTGTTGACCGCGGCTGCCAACGCCGCTTTGCACATGATCATCCCGCCGCGCGGGCCGCGCAGGGTCTTGTGGGTCGTGGTGGTGACCAGGTCACAATAGGGGATCGGCGACGGGTGGAGGCCCGCGGCGATGATTCCGGCCGGATGGGCGATGTCCGCCAACAGGAGACAGCCGATCTCGTCCGCGATCTCCTTGAACTTGTCGAAGTGCAGCGTCCGGGGGTAGGCGCTCCCGCCGGTGATGATCAGCTTCGGCCGGTGCTCCTTGGCCAGCCGCCGGACCTCGGCCATATCGATCTGCTCGCTCTTCTGATCCACGCTGTACGGGATGACCTTGAAGAATCGCCCCGAGAAGTTCACCGGGCTCCCGTGGGTCAGGTGCCCGCCGTGGGCCAGGTTCAGCCCGAGGATGGTGTCCCCGTGCTCCAGCACCGAGAAGTACGCAGCCATGTTGGCCTGCGCGCCGGAGTGGGGCTGCACGTTCACGTGGTCGGCGCCGAAGAGCTGCTTGGCCCGCTCGATGGCCAGCGTCTCGGCCATGTCCACGAACTCGCAACCGCCGTAGTACCGCTTCCCCGGGTAGCCCTCGGCATACTTGTTTGTCAGCGGCGATCCCATGGCCTCCAGCACCGCCTCGCTGACGAAATTCTCCGAGGCGATCAACTCCAGCTTGGACCCCTGCCGCTCTGTCTCCAGTCGAATGACCTTCGCGATCTCCGGATCCACATCCACCAGACGCTTCACGGGTGCCCTCCTCCGCGCAAGGGGTGAGGTTACGATGTGCTCGTTCCAAACCGATCGAGTCTAGCCTCGGGCCTATGCCCTGTCAAGGAAAAGGCCGGGTTGAAAAATGCTCGGCCTCCTCTATGGAATTGCGAGCAGTCAATCGCCGGATCCGCCTGCTTCCGCTTCAGACAGTCCAACTCGAGCTGTCGCCTCTCGATCTCCTGTTGTCGGAGCTCCATGCTCTTCTGGTGACGCTCCTCCGCCCTGAATTCCGGCACGTACGCGATCGCCGGGGCCAATTCGCACCACTTTGGCCCTTTTGTTGCGAGTACAGCAGCAGCCAACGTCGTGCTCTGCGGCGGGCCAAAACAGCCGTTGATAGTGGCACAGCGGTCGCGGCCCGTCCGCAGCAGCTAGGGGTTAGGCCACATTAGTTTCGGTGAGCTTCGCTTCGAGCCGACTGCGAACTTGCGGCCATTCATCGTCGATGATGCTGAAGCGCACTGAAGTCCTCTTTCGGCCGTTTGGCATGATTCGTTCATTGCGGATCACCCCCTCCTCCACCGCCCCGAGTCTGAGAATCGCACGGCGAGACCGTTCATTGAGTACGTCGGTCGTGAACTGAACGCGCACGCACGCCATGTCATCGAACGCATGCTTGAGCATGAGGTACTTTGCCTCTGTATTCGCCAGCGTACGCTGCCAAGATGCAGATAGCCAAGTATGGCCGATCTCCAGACGGCGGTTGTCGGTATCAATCTTCCAGAAGCGAGTGGACCCGATGATCTGGCCGGCACTCCTCACGATCGTGACGAACGGGATAACCGTTCCCGCAGCCCTGCCGCGCAGTGCTGTGGCGATGTAGGAGTTGATGGTTGAAGCGGATGGGACAACGGTATAGGAAAGATTCCAGAGCTCGCCGTCTGACGCAGCTGCTACGAGGGCGTCAGCGTCTGCCTCCTCCATAGGCCTCAAGACAATGTAGTTGCCTGTGAGAGTGAGCATGGTCGCTGGGGGCCTAACGAATAAGCCTTTTATCCGGCGGGCCGTGCGCATGAGAGGCCAACGACAGCAGAACCAGGCCCGCCGGGTAAAACCTGTTGAACTGAACCGCTGGCCTACACGCTATGGGGATTGTATCTGAACCCTGGGTGCGAGGAAATGGGAAAGGTACCGGACACCTTTCCACGCGCAACCTCTCGGAATTCCACGATGCTGGATTCAGATTCTCATCCGCACGCCGCGGACAGTGTTCGTGCCCGGCTGATGGCGGCCGCGGCCTTGCTCTGTTTCGACTGCAGTCATGCCCTCGATCTCCCCAAACGGTCGTGCAATGCGGGGTCAGGCCTTGATAATTTGCTTTTGCCGTCCCTGTCTCGCCCGCCGGGACCGGCCATACGCCGGCCTACCCTCCTCGACCCGGAAGCCGATGGACCGCCGGGGCTTCGCCGACGAGGCCATGAGCTGCCTGATCGTCTGCACCAGCGAGTGAATCGCCTCGTCGTGCCCCGTCACCCGGCGCTCCAACTCGGCCAAGTTGCTCTGCCATAGCCGCGTGCCGGCCATCGTTGGCGCATGCGGACAAAGGCCCGCACGACGAAGACGCTCTTCGGACGGCGCGTAGGCTATTCAGCACGTTCGCCGCCATGAGGGCCCCATGCTCCGTGAAGGCATACGGAAGATAGCGCCGCCCGCCCCGGTTGGCCTTCGAAGCCGGGATGAGCCTCTTTCTTTGAGATGCCAGACTGGCATCTCAAAAGGGCTTGGCGGTCGCGCCTTCGCGGACTCGACATAACGCAGATCCCTGGACTGTCCAGATCGACAGCATGGCCGCTTGAACGCCACGGTATGCGCAGCCCCCGGTCCAGGTCACGCTGTGACTGTCGCGAAGGTCATCAGTCTTCTTGATAGATCTCGCTTCGCGTCCTGGAGCAGCGTTTGGCCGGAATGCTATTCCGACACCTGCAGCTTGTGCGGAAAGCAGCTCAACGTGCTGTCGCTTCTTCGATGGCATAGAGCACCGGCTCATTCTCGCTCCGCCACTCGTGGCGCTTCAGCGAGGTCGAGATAGAGATCCATCTGTCGCCTTGTCGGCGGCGGTGAACGGGCCGATCTTCGGAATCAATTGCCACAAGGCACCGCAGCCCCCGATGGAAGAAGAGCAGGTCCAGAAAGTAGATCGTCATCATTAATACGCATCGGGAACTGCCGGCCCATGAAGCAGAAGCCGCTGCCGAGCTCCGTCAGGAACTAGCTTGGCAAGGATGGCCTCCGTCTTCGGAGTAGACGCCTTTCAGGCCGAGGAAATCGGGTAGGTACGGACTCCTTGAAGGCGTCCCGTAGCGCATCATCGACGGCATCCAGGCGGACGAGGGCCGGGTATCGCGAGACAGGGCACGCGCCAGGGCACGATCATCTGTCGCTAGTTCGCGGGTCGCATCCTGCGAGGCGGCTTGCTCAAGAGAAACCAGCGATTCAGACCCGCCTCCACGCCAAGCAGGATGCGACTAATGCGTCCACGCAGGTGATGGCTTGTGAAGACGATAACCAAGCGACTCAGGGCCTGGACGTAAAGGCGAAATGAGGGAATTCTCAGGAGATTTGCTCGCGCAGTGCCCGAGCAGGAATTGCGACAAGAACCGGGGCTTCCTTTGAATAATCGGGCGCTGATGCGCCGAGGCCATGACTGTAGCAATGTGGACGTAGAGCCGGCACTGCCCTCTCAAGCCATCGAAAAATCGACGCACTGTCCTGAAGATTTGGCCGGGAGAATCCCTCCATGACCTGGCGGACAGCTTGTCCGAAAGCCGTCTTGAACTGTGTGTCGTAGCTTGCCCGTTTTTGAGTTCTGCTGGATGTCCTGTGCGGGACCAGCTACATTCGTTCGAGCCACAGCAGGTTCAGGTTGCGGTCGAGACGAACTGCGCGGACATAATGCGGATCTGGTAATCTGAGACAGGTCGGGGACCTCTTTCCGCCTGAACAGACGATGTTTCGAACCCCGGACACAGGGTCTTTCTTTGCGCGCTTTGCGAGCTCTGCGGTGAAATGTTTGGGGTGCGTCGATCCGGCCGTCGAGCGGTCAGCGGGCGGGCGGCTGGGGCGACCGGACCAGCGGCGGCAGGTTGGTGTAGTGCGGGGTCCCATCCGGCCCGATCTGCCGGTAGACGCTCGGCGTGGAGGGAACCGGCTTCGCCCGTTCCGCCCGGGCCGTCCGCTGCGGCTGCGGCGGGCGCGCGGCCGGGATGGGCGCAGCCGTCACCACCGCGTCGGGCTGTCCGTAGAACCGGAAGACGCGGGTCACGTACTCCCGTGTCTCGGCGTATGGCGGGATTCCGCCGAAGCGCAGCACGGCGTTCTCGCCCGCGTTGTAGGCTGCAACGGCCAGATGGAGCTGGCCGGGGAAGAGATCCTGGAGGAACCGAAGGTACCGGACACCGCCCCGGATGTTGTCGCCGGGATCGAAGGCGTCCTCCACCGCATACCGGTCGGCGGTCTGGGGCATGAGCTGCATCAGGCCCTGCGCCCCCTTGCGCGAGACCGCTCGCTGGTCGAAGCCCGACTCGGCCCGAATGATCGCCTTGACCAGCGCCGGGTCCACCCCGTTCTGCGCCGCGATGGCGTTGATCAGATCCGCATACTGGCCGCTGGTCAGATTGATCCCCCGAGGCAGCCCGAATGCAGGCAGCGGACGGAAGTAGGTCTTGGTCGGAGCGTCGGTGAAGTGGGCCGTCCCCTCGGCGTCCACATACACGTACACCGCCGCCTGGGCACAGACGAATGGGGCAAAGACCAGAAGCCCCCACACCAACACGACGGCCGATATTCTCCTCATGTCCTGATTCGTATAGCAGACTCCTCCCCCCTTGGCAAGACGGAAGGATTGCCCTTGTCTCCATCAGACCGAAATGCGGATGAGATGAGGAGGGATTTCGATGCCTGCGCCCCAGGTGACGCCGGGCGGGCTCTCGCTACGCGCCCTTGCCGCCGCCGAGGTAGGCATCCCGGACTTGGGGATTCTGGAGGAGATCCTGCGCCGAACCCTGCAGGACGATGCGCCCCGTCTCCATCACGTAGCCCCGCTGCGAGATGGCGAGGGCCATGCTCGCATTCTGCTCCACCAGGAGGATCGTGGTGCCTCCGCTGGCGTTGATCTCCTTGATCACCCGGAATACTTCCTGGACCAGGATGGGGGCAAGGCCGAGAGAAGGCTCATCCATCAAGAGGACCTTGGGACGTGCCATCAGCCCGCGGGCGATAGCCAGCATCTGCTGCTGCCCGCCGGAAAGGGTCCAGCCGAGAGCGCTCTTGAGCCGCTCCAGATCCGGGAAGAGCTTGAACATCCGGGCCATGTCCCCTTCCATCTCTTCCCGTCGGACGTTGGGTCGGTTCGAGGTTCCCAGCACCAGATTCTCTCGGACGGTCAAACCCGGAAAGACGTGCCTCCCTTCCGGCACGTGGGAGATGCCCCGCTTGGCGATGGCCACGGCGGACAGGTGGTGGATGGGCTGTGCCGTCGAGCAGGACCTCGCCCTTGAGCGGATGGAGGAGGCCGGAGACGGTCCGGAGGGTCGTGGACTTTCCGGCGCCGTTGGCTCCCAGCAGGCAGACGATCTCCCCCTCCCGAACCTCGAGAGAAATCCCGCGCAGAGCCAGTGACCGCCCCATAGGCGACATGGACGTCCCGCACTTCAAACACCGAGGGCCACCTCTCTGTTGCCGAGATACGCCTCCACCACCGCCGGGTGCCGCAGCACCTCGTCCACCGTCCCTTCGGCGATCTTCTCGCCGAAGTTGAGGACGGTGGCAACCGAGGCGACATTGGAGACCAGCGACATGTCGTGCTCCACGATCAGGATCGTGAGCCCCATCTCGTTCAGGCGCTTGAGCAGCCGCACCAGATCCTGCTTCTCCGTCTGGTTCAGCCCGGCGCCCGGCTCGTCCAGGAGCAGCAGCTCCGGCTCGCCGGCGACGGCCCGGGCGAGCTCGACCAGCTTCTGGTGGCCGTAGGGCAGGTTTCGGCAGAGCTCGTGAGCCTTGTCCGACAGCCCTACGAACTCGATGGCCGCCAGGGCGCGCGTCCGGGTCTCGCTCTCGTGGCCGCCCGCTCGATGCGCCCCGACCAGGACATTCTCCCACACCGACAGCTCGCGGAACAGGCGCAGGTTCTGGAACGAGCGCGCCATCCCCTGGTGGGCGATGCGGCTGGGGCGTTGCCCCACGATGCTTCGATCCAGAAAATGGATCCGTCCCGCGGTGGGGACATACAGACCCGAGAGGAGGTTGATGATCGTCGTCTTGCCCGAGCCATTGGGACCGATCAGGGCGTGGACCTCGCCTCGTCGGACAACCAAGTCCACCTCATCCACGGCCAACAGGCCGCCGAAACGCTTTAGAAGCTTTTCGACCTGGAGGATCTCTTCTCCCTTGGCTCCGTGCCCGCCCACCCGGATCGGGCGCGGGGCCGGGGGCAAAGCCACCACGCGGGCGAACCTGCGTCCGATCAGCTTGACGTAGCCCCAGAGGCCTTCGGGCATGAAGACGATCACCAGGATGATGGCGCAGCCGTAGATCACGAGGTAGATCCGTTGCAGGTCCCGCAGCCACTCGGGCAGGAAGGTGAGCAGACGTGGCGCCCAGGATGGCGCCCAGCGCGGAATCGCTCCCCCCCACCAGCACCATGGCCAGGAACGCCACCGCGTGATCGAAGTTGAAGCTGTCCGGGCTGATGTACAGGTAGCCCGAGGCGTAGATCGCGCCCCCCAGCGCCCCGATGACGGCGCTGATCGTGAAAGCGATGACCTTCACCCGCCGCGTGTCCACCCCCAGGGCCTCCGCCGCCAGCTCGTTCTCGCGAATCGCCCGCATGGCGCGGCCAAGGACCGTGTCGCGCAGCCACCAGACCAGGCCCGCCGACCAGCAGCAAGACCGCCAACGCGAACCAGGCGTATCGCTGCGCGGAGTTGAGGGGAATAAAGAAGGGCGGTCGCTTGATGTTGCTGAT
Source organism: uncultured Methylomirabilota bacterium (assembly GCA_963727695.1). GTDB lineage: Bacteria > Methylomirabilota > Methylomirabilia > Methylomirabilales > 2-02-FULL-66-22 > 2-02-FULL-66-22. The sequence goes on from CAVSHW010000008.1 coordinate 116,398, forward strand.
CCCGTCCGGGCCGCCGGTCACCGCGATCCAGTTGGTGGTGACGAGGGTATAGATGATCTGGAAGCAGATCGTCACCATCGCCAGGTAGTGGCCTCCCAGCTTCCGCGTCGTGCTGCCGAGCACCGCGCCTGCCAGGGTGGCGGCAATCAGGCCGAGGAGCAGGGCGAGCCACCAGTTCACGTCCCAGCGGGTCGTGCCGAGGGCGACCGCGTACGCGCCGATCCCGTAGAAGGCGGCCTGGGCCAGCGAGATCTGTCCGGTGTAGCCCAGGACCACGACGAGGCCGAGCGTCGCGATGCCCCAGGAGGAGCCCAGGACGAACAGGTTCGTGGTGTATCGGCTCGTGAAGATCAGCGGCAAGAGCACAACCACGACGGCGCCCAGGGCCAATGCCAGGTATCCGGGTTTGAGCAAGCGGGCGGCAGTTTGTTTGGTGTGTTCGCTGCTCACGCCTTCTCCGCGACCTTCTCGCCGAAGATTCCCTGCGGTCGCAACAGGAGGAACAGGAAGAGCACCAGGAAGCTGAAACCATCCTTGTAGATCGCCGAGATGTAGGCGGCGCCGAAACTCTCGATCACGCCCAGCGCGAGGCCGCCCAGGATGGCCCCCCGGACGTCGCCGAACCCGCCGCAGATGGTGGCGGCGAAGGCCTTGAGGCCCAGCGTCGCTCCCATCTTGTGGGTCACGAAGAAGATGGGGGCCACCAGCATCCCGCTGAGACCGCCCAGCAAGCTGCTGTAAATGAAGGTGAGCGCGATCATGTAGGCCACGGGGATGCCGAGAAGCCGGGCCATGTCCTTGTCCTGCGACGTGGCCTGCATCTTCTTGCCCAGGATGGTGTACTCGAAGAAGAGATACTGGAGGCCGACGAGCAGCACGGTGACGAGCATGGTGATCATGTATTGATAATCGAAGAAGACGCCGGCCAGCGTGATGCCGCCGGTGCCTCCCACCGTATCGATCACCGGGCGGACCTTCTCGGGGCTCGGGCCGAAGATGGCCAGAGCCCCGTTCTGCATCATGATGCTTGCGCCGATCGTCGCGATGATCACCGGCAGGAACGTGCGATTGCGCAGGGGATAGTAGATGGCCAGCTCGAACAAGATCCCGAATACCGCCATCATCACCAGGGCCAGCACGATGGCGACGAAGTAGTTCAATTTGAGGCCGTGCCACAGGGCGAACAGGAAATAGGCCCCCAACATGGAGAACTCGCCCTGGGAGAAGTTCACCACGTTGGTCGCCCGGAAAATCATCACGAAGCCGAGGGCGACCAGCGCGTACACGCCCCCGATCGCAAGGCCCGCAAAGACAAGCTGTCCGTTCATGGACAGGCTTTCAAACATACCCTACCCTCCCCCGACTGCCGGGGCACTCGGAGCGGATCGCAGACCCAATCCGCATTCGCCAAGCCTCACATCCCCTTGCCGCTTTGACGAGCCCGGCAGGGGGATGTGGGGTTGAGCCGCTATATCGACGCTCCCCGTTAGTCCCGGGGCACGCGCAGCGTCTTGAAGTACTTGATCTCGCCCTTCACGTTCTGCACGATGTGGTAATGATCCAGGCCGTCACCGTTCTGATCGAAGTTGTACTCGCCTTCGGCTCCCGGGAACTTCTGGATACCCAGGATTGCCTTGCGGAGGTTTTCGGGCTTCAAATCGGGCGATCGCTTCATGGCTTCCGCGAACACCATCACGGCATCATAGCACCAGGAGGCATACAGATCCGGGTCCTGACCGAACTTCGCCTTGTACGCTTTCGCGAATTCCGTAGACGTGGGGCTGGCATCCACATGGAAGTCTGTAACGCCATAGGTGCCGTACAAGGAATCCCCCGCCAGGTTCCGGCTATCCACGCCGGTGATCGAGGGGGAGCCCACCCAAGTCACCTGGGCGCCGAGCTGCTTGATCTGGCGGGCGAGCACGCCGAGGTCTGTGCCAAACGTCATATAGGTGTTGAGGCCGGTGGCCCCCGACTTCTTGAGCGCCTGGACCACGCCGGTGAAGTCCTTCTCCTGATTGTTGTAGCCCTGATCCAGAACCATCTCACCCCCCAGCGCCTTCACGGCCGGGACCAGCATGTCCCGCCCGCCGTTGCCGAAAGCGTCAGAGGCGTGGATGGTGGCGATCTTCTTGAGCTTCAGTTCATCCACCAAGAACTTGGCGATGACCTTGGCGCTCATGCCGTCATGGGGCCGGAACCGGAAGACCCACTGGCTGCCGCTGTGGGTGAGGCCATAGTTGGTCCCGCCGATCGCCACGGGGATCTTGGCCTCGTTGATCGTCGGCAGCATGGCCTGGACCTGCGTCGAGCGGATCGAGCTCAGGATCATCGGAATCTCTTTGTCCTCCAGGAGCTTTTGCAGCGCCGCCACCCCGCCGGGGTTTGTGGTCTGGTCGTCCTCGAGCACGATCTGAATCTTCCGGCCCTTGATCCCGCCTGCAGCGTTGATCTTGTCAACGGCGATCTCGGCCCCCTGCTTGTGGTACTTGCCCGACTCTGCCGCCTCGCCGGTGATCGGGATGATCTGGCCGATCTTGATCGGCTTGTCCTGTGCCGAGGCGAGCCCGACCGAGACGAGCACGAACACGACGCCCGCAATGACAGCAACCCAGCCTAGACGCGTACGCATAATCCCTTGCCCTCCCTTCGCATGGTTCCCCACAGAACAGCGTGCCACTGGCCAGAAACACCTTTGGTCTGAAGAATCCATGAAACCGCCCGGGCAACCCAACATGTCACCGGGCGCCACGAACGCGGCAGGCACCGGTCGGAGGCTGAGCAGGCTTTCTGGGCTTCTACCCGTGAATGGGCGAAAACATCCCATTCTTTGTTTTCGGTGTCAAGGGCAAGATGCTGGGTTGCGTGACATTTCCGACAGACTCTGTTATAAGGCGGCCATAGCAAGAGCCTGCGAAGTCCCGCTTCATCACCGCTGCCGGGACCTGCCGCCAGAGAGATGCCGCGGGCGACGGATCGGTTACAGACGCCGGCCCGGCCCGCAGAGAAGGAGGTGCTGCGTGTCTCAGGAATTCCAGTCCCCACCCAGGATCATCACCGGCGAGGGATCGGCGAGCGCCGTCGGTGCCCAGGCGCAGGCGCTGGGCGCCACGCGAGTCATCGTGGTCACCGACAAGATCCTCCGCGAGAAGACCGATTACGTGACCAACGCCGTGGCGTGCCTGAAGGCCTCCGGTCTCGCCGTCGAGGTGTTCGACGACGTCGAGCCGGATCCTTCGGTCGGCACCGCGCTTCGCAGCGCCGAGTTTGCCCGGGCTTGCAAGCCCAACCTCGTGGTCGGGCTGGGCGGCGGGAGCGCGCTGGACGTCGCCAAGGCGACCGCGGCGATCCTGGCGAACGAGACGCCGCTCACCCAGATGTGGGGGGTCGGGAACGTCCCGGCGCCCGCTCTGCCGATGATCCTCTTGCCGACGACGGCCGGGACCGGCAGCGAGGTGACGCCGAACTGCATCCTCACCGACGTGAAGCCCGGCGGCGGACACATGAAGAAGGGTATCGTCAGCCCGTACATCCTCGCCCGGGTCGCGATCGTGGATCCCCTTCTCACCGTCACCGCTCCGCCCCTCACAACCGCATCCGCGGGGATGGATGCCTTGACGCACGCCATCGAGACCTACGTCTCGCGCAGCGCCCAGCCCCTGACGATGCCCCTGGCGCTCGAAGCCATCCGACTCATCGGCAAATATCTGCGCCGCGCCGTCGCCAACGGAGCCGATCTGGAGGCCCGGCGCCACATGGCCTATGCCAGCATGATGGCAGGCCTGGCATTCGCTAACGGCTTCTTGGGCGGTGTGCATGCCATCGCCATGGCGATGGGCGGCCAGTTCGGTGTGGCGCATGGAGTCGCCAACTCCTTGATGCTGCCCTACGTGATGGAGTTCAACGAAATGGCCGCGACGGAGAAGTTTGCCGCGATCGCCGAGGCGTTGGGCGAGCCCGTCGAGGGCCTCTCCGAGCGGGATGCGGCCCGCTGTGCGACCGAGGCCGTTCACCAGCTCGTGATCGATGTCGGGCTGCCACACGTCCTGGCTGACGTCAAGATCTCGGAAGGCTCCATTCCCGCGCTGGCCGAGGAGTCTTTCGGCAACCAGCGGCTGCTCAAGAACAACCCGCGAACCGCGACCCTCCAGGACCTGCGCCGCATCCTGGAGGCGGCCTCCGGTGTGACACACTGATCGCTGTTCGCGGCTTGTCGGACTCCGCGGCCATCTCTTCCAATCGCGCGCGGCAGGCCCCCGGAATCACGAAATGAGATCGGGGCACTGGTGGTAACCCGCTAGCCAAGAGGGGGTATGGATGTGAGCCTAAAGCTCTTCTTTCTCCGGCACGGACAAGCCGGAAACCGGACCGAGTGGCAGGAGGACGACTCGGCGCGGCCGCTCACGACCGAGGGGAAGCGGCGCATGAAGCGTGAGGCGGCGACCATGCGCAAGCTGGTCCTGCCGCTCGACCTGATCGTCAGCAGCCCGCTCATCCGCGCGCGGCAGACCGCCGAAATCGTGGCGGAGACCTTGGGTCTCACCGCCAGGCTGGTCACGGATTCACGGCTGGAGCCGGGGTTCGACCCGCGACAGTTGAAGGCGCTCCTGACAGCGCACCGCGACGCATCGGCTCTGATGCTGGTCGGACACGAGCCGGATTTCAGCGAGACGATCGGCCACCTGATCGGGGGAGGCCGGCTGGACCTCAAGAAAGGCGCTCTGGCGCTGGTGGAACTGGAAGACCGCGCCTCCCTGACGGGCCGGCTCGCCTGGCTGATCCCGCCCAAGGTCCTGGACCGATAGTCGGCGTTCACCAGGCCTGCGCGTCGGACTCGCGTCGAGGATCGCGCGCGCGGTCGGCCCTCACGCTGTCCTTCTGAATTGCCGGTAGAGGATATACCCTCCCCAGACAAGGGCCAGGAGGATCAACACCGCTCCGAGGCCATGGGCGAGCCGGGCGATGGCGTGATCGTAGCGGAGCCACCCCAGATCGCGCAGGATCACCTCCCAGTCGTGGTAGTCCTCCACCTCGCGGCCGGTGACGCCGCCCAAGAGCATCAACTGGCCGGCCCGCGCGTCGTCGATATACGGGGCGAGGTCCAAGCAGTTCTCACCCAGCCACCAGAGGCCGACCGCGCCGCCGAAGACATTCCGCCTGTAGACGAAGGCGCAGAGGACGACGGCAGGGACGAGGAGTTGCATCAGGCTGCCGCCGAGCACACCGATGAAATGTCCGAAGAGGAAGAACACGATATGCCCCGCCTCGTGAAACGGGAGATTGACGAGGTGGATGAACGATTCGCCGGCGGTGTTGCTCTTGATCGGAGCCAGAATGAAACGCCATCCCCAGACGAGGAGTCCGACGTAGAGGATCGCGCGTCCCACGGCCAGGAGCGGCATCTCCTCGGCCGGCACCTCGAACAGCAGGCCCGCGAGCTGGGCCGCCCACCCGCCCTCTGGCGTGGTCTCCTCGCCGGCCGCAGCCTCCGGCTTCCGCAAGGGGCCGGCCCCGGGCGTGTCGTGCCCCCGCACCTTGGCAAAGATCACCCCGCACCGCTCGCACTCGATCCGCCCGGCCGGCTGGCGATGGCCGCACTTGGGGCAAGCCTGCACGTCGGGCAACTGGTTAGACATGTACGCAGCCTCCAGGATCGCGTGGACTTGCGGAAAGTTTGCTCCCGGGAGGGTGATTGTCAAGGGAAAAGGGGCAGCCCTGGGCCCTGATCCCCACGGATGTCTCGAGGCGACGTCGCGCAATTCGGCGGACCGGACCGGAGCCGCCTTTCCGCTTGCCAGGCTCGGCGTCTCACCGTATCGTTAGTAATCGGAACGTTGCAAACCTGCTCTTCCACAAAAAACCGTCAGGGAGACCCATCGTGTCCGAATCCGCAAATGACCGCTTCGGAGAACTCGTCCAGATCATGGCGCGGCTGCGGGGAGAGAACGGCTGTCCCTGGGATCGCGAGCAGACCCACGCGAGTATCAAGCCGTACCTGCTGGAGGAGACCTACGAGGTCCTGGAATCCATCGATGAGAACGATCCGGACAAGCTGGAAGAGGAGCTCGGCGACCTCGCCCTCCAGGTCGTCTTTCACGCCCAGATGGCGGACGAGGCCGGCCTCTTCACCATCGCCGACGTCCTGCGCGGGATCAACGAGAAGCTCCGCCGCCGCCACCCCCACATCTTCGGGGACGTGAAGGCCGACACGGCGCAGGAGGTCCTCTTCAACTGGGAGCAGATCAAGAAGCTGGAACGCGAGAATGCGCAAAGGCCGCGCCTCCTTGCTGGATGGGGTCCCGCGGGAGCTGCCCGCCCTTCTCCGCGCCCACCGGCTGCAAGAGAAAGCGTCGCGCGTCGGCTTCGACTGGAACGAGGCCCGCCAGGTCTTCCAGAAAGTCGAGGAGGAGCTGGCGGAACTCCGGGCCGCCATGGAGAGCGAGCAGCCCGATCGAATGGAGGCGGAGCTGGGCGACCTCCTCTTCTCGCTGGTGAACCTCGGCCGGTTCATCGCCGTGAACCCGGAGGATGCCTTGCGCAAGACCATCGCCCGCTTCATCGCTCGCTTCCAGTACATCGAGGAGGAATTGGCCCAGCGCGGCACGGCTCCCGGCCAGGTGACCATCGAGGAGATGGATGCCCTCTGGGCCGAGGCCAAGGCGAAGGGGCGGTAGGGTGAGGTGGGGTTTCGAATTTAGAATTTCGAATTTTGACTGAACGTCACCCATGCACACGAAACGACCTCAGGCCGTCGATGACCAGGCGGGCCTGAGCTGGATTTTCGGTCCGCGCGGCATCCTTGCCGCCGCGATCCCCGATTTCGAATATCGCCCGGCCCAGCGCCAGATGGCCGAGGCCGTCGAGCGCGCCATCGACACGGGTGAGCCGCTCCTGGCCGAGGCAGGCACCGGGACCGGGAAGACCCTTGCCTACCTCGTTCCGGCGATTCTTTCCGGCCAGAAGACGGTGATCGCCACCGGGACCAAGACCCTCCAGGAGCAGCTCTTCTTCAAGGACGTCCCCCTCCTCGCCCGGACGCTGCCCAAGGCTTTCTCCGCCAGCCTGATGAAAGGGCGAGGCAACTATCTCTGCCGCCGGAGCCTGCGGCGCGCCCTGGCGGAGACCCACACCCGGTCGGCGCGGCGACAATTGCTGAAGATCCAGAAGTGGTCGGCCACCTCGCTTCGGGGAGACCGGGCGGAGCTGGACTTTCTTTCCGACGCGGATCCCGCCTGGGATGACGTCGCCGCCTGGTCCGAGACCTGCGCGGGAACCTCCTGCGAGGATTTCGACTCGTGCTTCCTCACCCGGATGCGGCAAGAAGCCGCCGCGGCCGATCTGGTCATCGTGAATCACCACCTCCTCCTGGCGGACGCCGCCCTGCGGGATAATAGCCTGTTCCAGGTGATCCCTTCCTACGCGGTTCTGGTCCTGGACGAAGCCCACCTCCTCGAGGACGTGGCCACCGAGTTCTTCGGCTCCGAAATCAGCAACCTCAGGATCGAGCGGCTGATCCGGGACACGGAGAGAGAGTGGCGGGGCTCCGTCTCGGCCGATGTCACCATTCCAACCCACCTGACGCGGATTGCCGAGCTCTCGGCGCGCTTCTTCCGATCGTTCGACATGTCCGAAGGACCGCGCCGGCTGCGCCGGGAGGCGCTGGAAGGGCTTGCCGGCTCGGCGGGGAGCGACCTCGCCCAGCACCTGGTCCTCCTCCACGATCTCGTCCATGCGTTGCCGGGAAAGCCGGAGGGGCTCCTGGGCTGCGCCCGCCGGGCGCGCGAGCAGGCGGCGATTCTCCAGGAGTTCCTGCGCGGGCCGTCCGAGGCGTCGGATGCCGCCAAGGAGGCCCCCGTGGTCCACTGGTCGGAGCGCCGGGGCCGGGGCCTCTTCCTGCGCACGTCCCCCCTGGACGTTTCCGCCGACTTCCGCCGGGCCATCCTGGAGTCGGCCGAGGCGGTGATCCTCACCTCCGCCACGCTCTCCGCCGGCGGGCGATTCGATTTTCTCCGAAATCGGCTTGGCATCGAGCGCGCGCGGGAGTTTCAGGCCGCCTCCCCGTTCGACTACGCGGAGCAGGCCATCCTCTACATCCCGCGCCATATGCCCGATCCCCGCGATCCCGCCTTCCTGCGGCTGGCCGCGGCGGAGATCCGCTCCCTGCTCGAGATCAGCGCCGGACGCGCCCTGGTCCTCTTCACCAGCGTGGACGCCATGGAGACGACCCATCGGCTGCTGCAGGGCAGCCTCCCGTATCCGCTCATGGTGCAGGGCGAGGCGCCGCGCACGCAACTGCTGGACCGGTTCCGGCAGGAGGTCGCCTCGGTGCTGCTGGCCACGCGGAGCTTCTGGCAAGGTGTGGATGTCGTCGGAGAGGCGCTGAGCTGTCTCATCATCCACAAGCTCCCCTTCGGATTCCCGGGAGATCCCGTCCTGGAGGCTCGGCTGGAATACCTGGCCCAGCAAGGCGGTGACCCGTTCTGGGAATACCAGATTCCCTCCGCCGTCATCGCCCTGCGCCAGGGGTTGGGTCGTCTGATCCGGAGCGGCCAGGACCGCGGCGCCCTCTGCATCCTGGACGGGCGCCTGCTGACGAAGGGCTATGGCCGCGCGTTCCTGGACAGCCTCCCGCCCTGCCCCCTGACCAGCGAGCGCGAAGAGTTGAGGGAGTTTTTTGGGAAGAGTTAGTTCGACGGTTCGATAGTTCGGCAGTTCGGCAGTTCCAAGAACCGTCGAACCGCTGAACCACTGAACCACTGAACTTCTTATGGTGTTTCCCATGGGCGTCCTGTTGCTCTTCATCGACGGCATGGGGCTGGGCGAGGCGGACCCGGAGATCAATCCGCTCGCCCGCGCCCGGGTGAGTCGGCTGCGGCTCTTCCGCGACTCCCCCTCGCCGGATCCCGCGGCCATCCTGGTGCCGACAGACGCCTGCATGGGCGTGCCCGGCTTGCCGCAAAGCGCGACGGGGCAGACCTCGATCCTGGCGGGGCTGAACGCACCCGCGGCGGTCGGGAGGCATATCAACGGCTATTGCACCAAGTCCTTGGCGGCGCTGCTCGACGGCCGCAGCCTCTTCAGCCGGGTGAAGGCCGCCGGACGGGACGCGACATTTGCCAACGCGTACACGCCGGGCTTCTTGGAGAAGCCCCCTCGCTTTCTCTCGGTCACGACGGTTGCCACGCGGCAAGCTGGCCTGCGCATCCGCACGCTGGAGGATCTGGCGCGCGGCGATGCCCTGTTCCACGACTTCACCAACCGCCTCCTGCCCGAGCGGGGATGTTACCTGCCCCCGATCACGCCCTGGGAGGCCGGACAGCGCTTGGCGGTCCTGACTGCGGCCCACACCTTCACCATGTACGAGCACTTCCTGACCGACCTCGCCGGCCACGCGCAGGACATGGCGCGCGCCGCCCTGGTCCTGGAGAATCTGGAGGCGCTCCTGGACGGACTGCTCTCTCATCTGGATCTTCCCAGGCACCTGGTCGTCCTCGCGAGCGATCACGGGAACCTCGAGAACCTGTCAACCAAACAGCATACTCTGAACCCCGTCCCGACCCTTCTCTGGGGAGAAGGGGCCGGCACCGCCGCCGCCGGGATCCGGAATCTGGCCGATATTTCCCCGGCTATCTTGCGCCACCTGGATATGCTATGATGTATTACCTTCCTGCTTGGGGCCGCCGCGGCCTGGGTGTCCCATGCGCTCTTCTCTTCATCTAGCTTGTGCTCGCCTCGCCGGGCTCCTCCTGGCACTGTTTGGCCTGTGCCTCGCCATCGGCCCGACGCTTGCCGCCTCACCCCAAGTCAACGTCATCCGGGTGGATGGCGTGATCTCGCCCGGCTCGGCGGACTACATCGTGACCGCCATCAAGCAAGCGGAAAAGGACAAGGTCGCCGCGCTGGTTATCGAGCTCAATACGCCCGGCGGCCTGGACACCTCCATGCGCTCCATCATCATGGAGATGTTGGCAGCCGAGCGCCCCATCGTCGTCTATGTCGCCCCTAGCGGCGCGCGTGCCGCGTCGGCGGGCGCCTTCATCACGCTGGCCGCTCACATCGCCGCCATGGCACCCGGGACAAACATGGGGGCCGCCTCCCCCGTGGCCATGGGCGGCCAGATGGACAAGACGATGGAAAGGAAAGTCACCAACGACGCGGCGGCCTACATCCGCACGATCGCCGAGAAGCGCGGACGGCCGATCGACCTGGCCGAGCAGTGGGTCCGAAAGGCCACCTCCACGACCGAGACCGAGGCGCTCAAATCGAAGTTGATCGACGTGGTGAGCCCCAGCCTGCCGGACCTGCTCAAGACCATCGACGGACGGGTCGTGACCACGGCGGCCGGCAAGGTGAAGCTGGAAACCAAGGACGCGATCATCAACCGCGGAGAGATGAACCTCCGCGAGAAGATCCTCAAGATCGTCACCGATCCCACCATCGCCTACCTGCTCTTGATCCTGGGGCTGGCCGGCCTCTACTTCGAGTTCAGCACGCCCGGCGCCATCCTGCCCGGCATCCTGGGGGGGATCTGTCTCATCCTGGCGTTGTATGCCTTCCAGCAACTGCCGATCAACTACGCCGGCGTCCTCCTGATCTTGCTCGCCATCATCATGTTCATCGCCGAGATCAAGGTGGTCTCGCACGGGGTGCTGACCCTCGGGGGCGTGGCGGCCATGATCATAGGCTCCATGATGCTGATTGATACTTCGCTGCCGGATATGCGGATCCCCCTGGGGGCGATCTTTCTCACCGCCGGGGCCACGGCCGCCTTCTTCTTCTTTATCGTGGGTGCGGGGGTCCGAGCCCTGCACCGGAAGACGGCGACCGGCCAGGAAGGTCTGGTCGGCGAGGTCGGAGTGGTCCGCAGTCGTTTGGCGCCCCGCGGGCAGATCTTTCTGCACGGGGAGCTATGGAACGCCGAGAGCGTTGTGCCGGTGGAACCCGGAGACTCCGTGCGCGTGACGCGCGTGGAAGGGCTCACCCTGCAAGTCGGTCCGGTCCAGCGCGCGGCGGAGGCCTCTGGCTCCGTTGCGCCGGGGAGGTCAGAATGAATAACGTTCTGCCGTTTGCCTTCGTGCCGATGCTCTTCCTCATCATCCTATTTCTGTACGTCTTCTCCAGTTCGGTGAAGGTCCTCCGAGAGTACGAGCGAGCCGTCGTCTTTCGCCTGGGCCGTGTGTCCAAGGCGCTGCTGAATCCCGGAGGAAGCGGGAACGGCCCGGGACTCCTGCTGCTCCTCCCGGTGATCGACAAGATGGTGAAGGTTTCCATGCGGACCATCACCATGGACGTTCCCTCGCAGGACACCATCACCAAGGACAACGTCTCGCTGAAGGTAAACGCCGTGATCTACTTCCGGGTGATGGACCCCGAGCGGGCCGTAGTCGCCGTGGAAGACTACCTGTTCGCGACGTCCCAGATCGCCCAGACCACCCTGCGAAGCGTCCTGGGCCAGTCGGAGCTGGACGAGCTGCTCTCCGAGCGGGACAAGATCAACAAGAAGCTGCAGCTCATCATCGACGAGCACACCGAGCCGTGGGGAATCAAGGTGAGCGCCGTGGAGGTGAAGTTCATCGATCTGCCCCAGGAGATGCAGCGGGCCATGGCGCGACAGGCCGAGGCCGAGCGAGAGAAGCGCGCCAAGATCATCCACGCCGAAGGCGAGCTGCAGGCCTCGGAGAAGCTGGCCCAGGCGGCAAAGATCATCGCCTCGGAGCCGGTCACGATCCAGCTTCGCTATTTGCAGACGCTGACCGAGATCGGAACCGAGAAGAACTCGACCATCATCTTCCCGCTCCCCATCGACTTCCTCCAGGCCTTTTCTGGGTTAAAGAAGTCGGCCTGAGCCGTGTGACGATCAGCCGATTCCGCGCGGCGTCAGGACGACGGTCCTGACGCCGTTTCGCTTTCGTCGGACGGAGCCCGATAGGGAGAGGCCATGGCCGCATATGCATGTCTGGCGGGACTGGAGGTGGGAGACGGGTACCCCGTTCGCCTCGTCGGGGCGATCAACGTCAGCCCGGAGTCCTTTTACCGGGAGTCGGTCGCGGCCGGCGAGGAGGCCCTGCGATCCCGGGCAGAGCAGATGGCCGCAGAGGGGGCGGACATGATCGACGTGGGCGCCATGTCCACGGCCCCGTACCTCGCGACCGCGATCTCCGAGGCCGAGGAGACCCGGCGCCTGACTTCGGCCATCCATGTTCTTCGCCAGGCCGTCGCCCTGCCGGTTTCCGCCGATACCACGCGCAGCCGCGTCGCACTGGCCGCGATAGAAGCCGGCGCCGCCGTGATCAACGACGTGAGCGGATTTCGCGGTGACCCGGCGATGGCGGACCTGGCGGCGCGGCGCGCGGAGGGGGTGGTCCTGATGGCCTCCGAGACCGCCGCGGGCGCGACCGACCCGGTTCGAACGGTCCTCGACTTGCTGCGGAGAAGCTGCGCGGCCGCGGACGCCGCCGGCATCCCGAAGGATCGCGTGGTCCTCGATCCCGGCATCGGCTTCTTTCGCAGCGCCGCACTCTCCTGGGAGGAGTGGGACTGCGAGATCCTGCGCCGCCTGGCCGAGCTGCGTCCTCTGAACCACCCGATGCTGATCGGTCTTTCTCGGAAGTCGTTCATCGGCAAGATCCTGGAAAGGCCCGACCCCATCGATCGCCTGGCCGGCTCCCTTGCCGCGACGGCCGTCGCGGTCCTGAACGGGGCCCACATCATCCGCACGCACGATGTCGGCCCTACCCGGGACGCTATTCGCATGGCCGAGGCTCTTCGCGCCGCCTAGAATGATGCGCGACCAGGGCTTGCTGTCGCTGCTCGAAGGGCTGGCCGAACAGCTCCAGATCCCCGTCGACTATGTCGATCTTGCCACCGAGGAGCTGGCAGGGCGGGGTGGGCTCTGCGTCCTGCGCGGTGAGAGGCGGATCATCATCGAGCGGACGCTCGATTTCCGTGAGAAGACCCGGCTCCTGGCAGCGGGTCTGGCCAAGTTCGATCTCGAGGGGGTCTATTTGCTCCCCGCCGTTCGACAGGCGCTCGAAGAGGCCAAGGGGATCGACCACCCTGACGCGTCATGAGGCCGTCGAATGCCCGACGCTTCAGACCGTGGCTATTGTGTTTGGAGGAAATGCCGATAGAGGAAGTCCGCCTGGAGGGGGGACAGATCGAACTTATGGCAGGCCTCTTCAACGAGGACGCCCAGGCTTGCCTTCGGATTCTCCCGTCGCTTATGGCTGATCCACTCGATCGCCTTCTTTACCCCGATTTCTAGATGAATACTCACCCCGATCCCCCCCCTTCACGAGCAAGATCCGCCCGCCGGCGCATCGGATCTCTTCTGGGAGTATACTGACTTCCACTTTCCCACACAATCACTCACCGCACACCGCCTGTTTGCCACGTCGAACGCGCTCCTTCAGCCCGACGCTCATCCTGCCGAGTGGCACAAAGCCGGCCTGGTGGAATCCTTGCCGCTTCGCTATCAAAATGGTAAGGTCGGTTTTGCTGAGATCCCCCCCGGAAGGAGAATTGCATTGTTGAACCGACTGCTGCGACGCTTCTTCCTCTTCGCCCTCGTGGGCGTGGCGAGTGTCGGCATACTCTCGCCCGCCGGGATCGCGCAGGCGGGACCATTCGAGGAAGGACTGGACTTCTTTGCTGGTGGCCACTACCGATGGGCGCTGGAAAAGTTCGTGCAGGCGGTGGATCGTTCGCCGCGGGACCCTCAGCCCTGGTGGTACCTGGCGGAATCCTACAGGATGCTGGGCGACACGGACGCCGCCGTGACGACCTATCGGCATGTGCTTCAGTTGGCAGCGCAGTCCCAGTTTGGCTTGGCCGCGCGTCAGGCTCTCGATGCGTTGGGAGAGCCTTCGACCGCGACCATCAGTGTGCCCTTTCAGCGCCGCGGAACTGCCGTCGTCCTCCCGGCGCGGATCAACGGAGAAACGGTCGGGGCCTTTTTGCTGGACACCGGGGCGACATTCATCTCCGTGAGCCATGCGGTCGCCGAAAGACTGGGAATCCGCTCGACCGAGAATGGGACGGTGCGTTTGGTCACGGCCAGTGGCGTGATCGAGGCGCCGCTCGCGATACTCGACGAGGTGGACGTCGGCGGAGCCATCGCCCGGTACGTCCCGGCCGTGATTCATGATCTCCCCGGGATGCCCCCGAACATCGTCGGGCTTCTTGGAATGAGCTTCCTGGAGCGTTTCCAGGTGAATCTGGACCTCACTTCTGGATCTCTTACCCTCCAATCCGGTAAGTAGCACGGCAATTCACCCCATAATTCAAGAACCGACAAGGCTTTAACATATTGTTATTGTTGAGTATTTATCTAAACCAGAATTACTCCAGATTATACTTGACATTATTCGACTCAGGTTATATATATATTAACGACTAATGATCAAGCAGCGAGGTCCACGGCGTCGTGAGCGTAGAAGGAAGCCAAAACAGAGCCGAGATCAAAATCGGCCATATCAGGAGGAGGATACAAAAATGATGATGTTGACTAAGCGGCAGCCTCGTTTCGCTTCCCTCGGCATCTCCAACCCGTTCGAGGGGTTGGCCGGATTCCGCCGCCTCTTCGATGATCCGTTCGCGAGTTCCGCGGAGAGGGCGTGCTGTTCGTCCGTGGAAGAGAATGAGTGGAACCCTCTGGTGGACGTCGTCGACAGCAAGGACGGCATCCTGTTGAAGGTCGAGATCCCCGGCGTCAAGCAGGAGGACATCAGCATCTCGGTCGAGGAGAACACCCTGACCGTCAAGGGAGAGCGGAAGCAGGAGTCGCAGGTGAACGAGGAAGGGTATTCCCGGTTCGAGCGGAGCTACGGCGCCTTCCAGCGAAGTGTGCTGCTGCCTCCGACGGTGGACGCCGACCGCGTGAAGGCCACCTACAAGGACGGCGTGCTGGAAGTCCAGCTCCCGAAGAAGGAAGAGGCCAAGCCCAAGACCATCAAGGTCGAGGTTGGTTAGGAGCCGTTACGAAATAACTTGTCCATTCATTGGAATTTCGTTACGGCTCCTTATGCCGTTCCCGAAATTTCTCCGGTCAAGTTATTCTTTGACAACGGCTTAACTCTACGCCTCTCCGGTAGGAGCTGTTTACATAGAGGGAAGGAGGTTCGCCTCCTTCCCTCTCCTTTTTTCTCCAAAAGAATCCGCTTTCCTCGCCGGGACCGGCCGCGCTAGAATCCAACCGCGGTTGTGTCCACCCCGCAAAGGAGGAGAACATGAGCGAGAGCAAGGAATTGGTGTTCACTGTTACCGGAATGACCTGAGGCGGCTGCGAGAAAGAAGTAAAACAAGCCTTGGAGAGGCTTGCAGGCGTGAAGAGTGCGGTGGCAGATCGGATGAAGAAGGAAGCGCGCGTGACCATCGAAGGAGGGGCCGCCTCGCCGGATCAGATGATTGCCGCGATCCAGACAGCGGGAAAATTTCAGGCGAAGCTGGCGGGCTGACCACGCGACACCGCTCTGCGAATCAGACCCATCCATGGGGCAACCTACGTGCCGCGAGGACACTTTATCCTGCAATCCACTCGCGTAGCTCGGTGGTCGTGGGTACGCGCCCAGGCAGCGGCGGAGGCGGTCGAGAACACCGAAACGTGCCCCCGGTTTGAAATGCTCTCAGCGCAAGGCAATCAGAAACTCGGGGTGGGTACCCGTCCCCATCCCGTATCCCCCGGCAGATCTCGGACCGTGTGCACGGCCAGCGTGTGCATTTCTACGTCCGCCAGAAAGAGTGGGCTCCGTCGGGCGTTGATCGCGAAGAGGGCCGCAGGGCCCTGTTCTCCATTTGGCACCTCCACCTGGAGAAAGATCAGCCGGCGCACCAAGCTTGCCTCCTCCGCTCCCTGCCATCGGCTCCGTGCCCCCGTGCATCGCGAAGTGCCCGCCTTCCAGATGCCCGAACGGATGGAAGATCCAGTCCCAGATCATGGCCAGCGTGTGGTGCCGCTTGTAGAGCTGCCACTCCCCGCCGGTATCGGCAATCATACCCTGCATCACGTAATCTGTGGGCATGACGTACGCCAGGACCGGCTCCTTGTGTCCGGCCAATCGTGCCGTGATCTCCGGGATTTCGAGAACGGCCGGCATCCGATGGTCGAGGACCGCGAGGTCGTTCGGGAGCATGGCTACTGCGGTAATTCGCCCGTCGGACCAGAGCGGCAGGCTATCCAGCGTGTAGGCCCGGAGCCCAAAGGCCCCCCCGATGGCGGCGATCGCCAGCAGGCCGATCACCAGGATGGCTTTGAGGGTCCCGCTCTCAATCGGGAGGAGCCGTCCCACGGCTGCTTCCACCACCCGGGGGATGAACATCCCCGTACGGTCCATGTACTCCCGGTAGCCCGCCTGGAACTCTCCGAGCATGCGCCGCTCCTCATCGCGGGCCAGGGCATAATACAGGGCGATCATCACCGCCCAGAGCGCGACCGTGAGGAAGCGCGGCCACAGGAACGACAGGCCCAGGCCGGTGATCGCGAGCCCGAGGTATTGCGGGTGCCTAACCCAAGTGTAGAGTCCCCCGAGAGCCACCCCCTTCCGCGCGAACTTGTGGTAGTAGACCTGCCCCGCGCAGACGAGGAAGATGAGCGCCCCGACGACGAACAGGACCGAGCCGGCGAGTCGCACCGTCTGGAGCAGCAGCGTGGACGGCGAGACCATGTGGGGCAGATAGAACGCCGTCAGCCAGCGAGTCGCGGGCGTCTGGGCCAACGACAGGAGCACGGGGTTGAACGCGGCGTAGAAGAATCCCGCGGCCGGGCTGATCATGATGAGGACCTCCAGCCCGATAATGAAATAGAGGACGATCACACTCCGCCAGAGCACCTTCGGTTGCGCCATGGAACGACCCTCCCCTTCCGGTGATGCGTAGATTGCGACGGATTAGAAGATCAGCATCGAGACCACTGCGACTGCCCCCACGACGATCAGAAGATCAACCTTCCAGCGGAGCGCGAGGAAGGCCGCGGCGGCCACGCCCCAGGTCTTCCAGTCCACCAGGGAGGCCCGGCCAAACTGCCAGAGCACAAACACGAGGAGGGCGATGAACCCGGCTAGGACCCCCTTGATCATCCATTGCACAGGTTGGAGTCGCTTGATCCGGTCGAAATGCGGGATCGCCCCGACCAATACCAGGAACGAGGGGAAGAAGACCGCGAGGGTGGAGAGGATCGCCCCCACCACTCCGGCCATCTTGTACCCGACGAAGGTCGCCGTGATCACGATTGGTCCGGGCGTCACCTGACCCAGGGCGATCCCGTCGATGAACTCCCGGGTGGTCAGCCACCCAAGCCGGGTGACGACGTCCGCCTGGATCAAAGGGATCAAGGTGAATCCGCCGCCGAAGGCCAGCACCCCCAGCTTCATGAGGAGCCAGTCGAGCTGCCCCATAACGGGATCCCAGACGTAGGGTCCGAATACCAAGCCGATCCCCAGGATCGCCGCAATACCCCACCCCCATGGACTCATCGTTTCGCCTCCGGCACCGCGGGAGTGCCCGATCCCACGAACCGGTACAGGGGAACGGCGAGGACAGCGGTTCCGGCCAGGACCAGCAGGAAGTTCACCTTGAACAGCATCACCAGCAGGGCGAGTGCTGCCAGCAGGATGCCCTGCCATCCTTGGAGCGTCGTCCGGCCCAGGGTCAGACAAGCATTCAGGACGATCGCCACCACGAGTGCCCCGAGCCCCCGGAAGAGGGCCTGGACGATGGGCAATGACCCGGCGCGGAAGTAGAGCGCCGTGAGCACCGTCATGGTGAGAAAGGCTGGCAGGACAAAGCCGACGGCCGCCGCGAGCGCCCCCGGGATCCCCCGCAGGCGATACCCCGTGTACGTGCACATCTGGACCATGGTCGCGCCAGGAAGGACCTGGCAGAGGGCCATGCCTTCCTTGAACTCTTGCTCCGAGAGCCACCGACGCTTGGCGACCAGGTCACCCTTGAGGTGCGCCATTATGGCCGGGCCGCCGTAAGCGGTGGCGCCCAGACGCAGAAACGCTCCGGACAATCGCCCTAGCGAGATCTGCCCCATCGTTGTTCCCTCAACCGGGTGAACGGGACTTCGGCCTTGACGGCACTGTAACAATATATTATTATATTAGCGAATACTAAAACAATAAAGCCCATGACAAACATTGCCGACATCTCACGTGTTCTCAGGGCTCTTGCCGTCGAGACGCGCTTGCGCCTTCTCCGGTTGGTGACGCAGCGAGCCCTCTGTGTTGGGGCCTTGGCCGTCCAGCTCGGTATCACGCAGGGTGCCGTCTCCCAGCACCTGCGGATCCTGCGCGATGCCGGCCTCGTGCGGGCGACGCGGCGCGGGATGTTCATCCACTACGAGGCGGATCTCGACGCCTTCCAACGCGGCCAAGAAGCCCTGCGGGGGCTCCTTGTGCCCGCGACCGCTCCTTGCCCAGGGACCCAACATCATCGAGGAGGCTCGTCATGCCCACGTCAAAGCAAACCTGCCAGAAGCCGGAAGCGTTGAAGCGCAAGCCCAGCGAGTGCGGCCCGGTCCAAATCAAGAAATGCCACGGCGCTTCCGCTTCCCATCCCTGCGCCCCGAAACCGCGGGCCAAATGATCTCACAGATCGTCCTCGCGTGGATTGTCTGAGGCTTCTGTTGTTTCTTGGATCGTAGACCGCAGGTGCTTGCTTTATCGCTTTGACGTAATCTATGCTGTGACAAGCATATCCTGTGTGCGAGGCAACATGCGCTTGGCGGGCAACGCGTACAACCTTCAGGAGTTCGCTGGGGCCTTCGGTGATCTCGGCACGCTGATCCCGTTTGTCGTCGGGTACATCACGATCAACCACATGGACCCGGCAGGGATCCTCATCGGCTTCGGGGTCTTTAAGCTCTGGGCCGGCTTCTACTTCAAGACGCCGGTGCCGATCCAGCCGATGAAGGCGATCGGGACGGCGGCGATCACCCAGGGCGAGGCCATCACGCACGGCGCGATCTTCGCGTCGGGTCTCTTCACCGGGGCGGTCTGGGGGCTCCTGGGCTTCTCGGGCGCGGTGAACTGGATCCAGAAGATCACCCGGCGGCCGGTCGTCCAGGGCATCGTCCTCGGCCTGGGCCTGGGGTTCGTCGTGGAGGGGGTCAAGATGATGCACGGCGACCTTGTGCTCGCCGCCATCGCGGGGGCCATGACCCTCTTGCTGCTGTCGTACCCGCGCATCCCGGCGATGCTGGCCCTGCTCGCGCTCGGGGCCGGTGTCGCCCTAGTGCGCGAGCCGACCCTGCTGGGCGACCTCGCCCGTATGAGTTTCCACTTCCGGCTGCCTGCCTCGGGTCTGACGCAGATCGGCTGGAGCGACGTCGCCATCGGCATCCTGATCCTCGGCCTGCCCCAGCTTCCCCTCACACTCGGCAACGCAATCCTCTCCACGGTCGAGGAGAACAATACACACTTCCCGGACCGGCCCATCACGGTGAAGGCTGTCGCCCTGGATCACGCGGCGCTCAACCTCGTTGGGACCGC
Source organism: uncultured Methylomirabilota bacterium (assembly GCA_963727695.1). GTDB lineage: Bacteria > Methylomirabilota > Methylomirabilia > Methylomirabilales > 2-02-FULL-66-22 > 2-02-FULL-66-22. Next base: position 135,885 of record CAVSHW010000008.1, read on the forward strand.
CCTCGGGGGCATCCCCATGTGTCACGGGGCGGGTGGGATGGCCGGCCACATTCGCTTCGGGGCGAAGACCGGCGGAGCACTCGTGATACTGGGCAGCCTCGTCTTGTTCGTGGGCCTTTTCCTCGCCGACTCGGTGGCCACCCTCTTCAAGTGTTTCCCTCCGGTGATCCTCGGCGTCATCCTGCTCTTCGGTGGTCTAGAGTTGGCAGCCGGGGGGCGGGGTGGGACGAACAGCAAGGAAGAGCGGTACATCGTCTACCTGACCGCTGGCTTGGCCATGTGGAATATGGGCGTGGCCTACCTGGTGGGCCCACTGCTCGCGATTGCGTGTGAGCGGAAGTGGGTGACGCTCTGATCCTGTTCCGGCGGGGGAAGACTTGATCGAAATAGGCAGGCCGATAGGATTCTTGCTCAGTTGGCATTTGGAGGGAGCGGACCGCCAGTTGATCAAAATCATCCCTCGCGATTATCAGCGCCGCTCTCGCTTGTTTTCTGGGTTGCATGCCAAATGAACCCAACTGATCCGTTCGTCAACACCTTTGGGGAACGGCTAGGTTACCCAGACGAGGGGACCGGCTTTCTCACTGAGAGCCGGCACCCGCTGTTGCCGGTGATCGCTTCCGGTGCTACCTTGCAACCATGAAACATCTCCCCGACATCGAAACGTCCATCCTGGTCTGTTGTGACGCGTCCCAAGACCAGACGTCAGCCCGCCAAGTGATCTGGTTGCAAGTGGTGACCCTCGCCTGGATGCTCATCGAGTGCGGCATCGCCCTGGTCGCGGCCTGGCGGGCTCAGAGTCCTGTGCTCCTGGCGTTCGGCGCTGACAGCGTGGTGGAGCTATTGTCGGCCACGGTTGTGCTGTTACAGTTCGTGCCCGCGATCGCCCTCAGCAAAGCAAGGGCCGCTCGCCTGGCCGGTATTCTCCTGATTGTTCTTGCCGGCGGAGTTACGGTCACGTCGGGAGTGGCGCTGATCGGTGGCGTCGAACCAGGATCGAGTTGGCTGGGGATCGGGGTAACGATTGCCGCGCTCATCGCCATGCCGCTCTTGAGTGGCGCGAAACGGCGAGCGGCACGGCGACTCCACAACACTGCCTTGGCCGCGGATGCCGTCCAGTCGGCGACCTGCGCATTTCTCGCGGCCATTACCCTCTTCGGCCTCGCGCTCAATGCTGCCTTCTCCGTTCCCTGGATCGATCCAGCCGCAGCTCTTGTAGCGGTTCCAATCATCTGCCTTGAAGGGAGGCGAGCCCTTCGCGGAGAAATCTGTGAGTGCTGTTGAGTAAAGCGCGCCAGCAGCCAAACCCTTTCTTGCCAGTGTCCGAATTCGTCCTTTTGGGGACGCCCATCCCCTCATGATGAGACGATCGGGCCGCAGAATGGACACTCGCCCTTCGTACATTCTTTGTTGAGCGGGCTGAACTCGCAGACGACGGGCTGCTCGTCATCCAGCTCGATCTGAAGCTCCCTTCGCGCGAAGGAAACCGCCGCGCGAAGGGCCAGGAACGTGTCCCGTTTGCAGCAGCGGGGACCGCCATGGTTGGCGATCGCCAAGAGGCTTTCCGCGGTCATGAGATTGCTGAGACGCCATTCGGCTTTGGAGAGCGGGCTTGCTCCCGTCAGCACGCTAACGAAGATCCCTGTCCCTACCGCAGCGCCACAGTTCCCGCAGAAACCGCAGGATCCGCCCTTGACGTCCTCGGCCCGCCGCCGGGCGGTCTCGATTTTCTTTGCTCTCTCTCCTGGAGTGGTGCCGAGTCGATTCATGTACGCAGCGAGGAGGACCGCGGGGACCAGAAAGTGGTGCTCGGGGCCGTGCATCTTGACTTGCGCGCTCTGCATCAGCGTCAGCGCCATCCCTACCGGGGCCGTGGACTCGGTCGCGGAGCAGTATCGCTGGATGAGATCGTTTGCCGAGCCGCTATGACAGCGATCGCAGACATAATGGCTCTTCGTACACGCCACGGTCGTGTCTTCGGCCACGCCGCAGTAGAAGCAGGTGCGGGGCATACTCCGTTCCGCATAGATCAGTGCCTCGCCGCAGATTAGGCAGCCGGTCTTCTGTTCCATCGTCATCCTCCTCAGGTGCGTCCGGGACGCGGCAGCGTGGGGCGCACCAGCTCGGCGACCCGCGCTTCGACTTGATCCCGGATCTCCCGGAACTTCGCGAGGATCTCGGGGTCGGTCCCGGTCGCAGCCGCCGGGTCCTCCAACGGCCAGTGAAGCCGGCGGACCTCGGGTGGGAGGATCGGGCACGACTCGTTGGCATGGCCGCAGACGGTGATCACCACGTCCATCTGGCGAGCCAGCTCCCAGTCGAACGCCTTCGACTCTTGCCCGGAAATATCGATCCCTCTCTCCTGCATCACCCGGACGGCGTAGGGACTCAGGCGGCTGGGTGCAATGCCAGCGCTGTGGGCCTCCACCTGGCCCTGGCTCGATGTGCCGGGCGAAGCCCTCGGCCATCTGGCTCCGGGCGGAGTTCCCAGTGCAGACGAACAGGATCTTCATGGAATTGCCCATCGTGGACCTCACTTGACCGAACAGCGCTCGACGCCGATGCCGGCCGGTGTGCCGCCGTAGTACCGCCGCTGGAACCAGAACGCCACGTTAACCAGACTGATCAGCGCCGGCACCTCCACCAGTGGGCCGATGACCGCGGCGAAGGCCTCGCCCGAGTTGAGGCCGAATACGGCCACGGCGACGGCGATGGCCAGCTCGAAGTTGTTGCTCGCCGCGGTGAAGGAGAGCGAGGCGCTCTTCGCGTAATCGGCGCCCATGCGGTGACTGAGCCAGAACGACGCCAGGAACATCACCACGAAGTATATCAGGAGCGGCACGGCGATCCGCAGGACATCCAGCGGAAGCCGGACGATGAACTCCCCCTTGAGACTGAACATCACGACGATGGTAAAGAGCAGCGAGATCAGCGTGATGGGTGAAATGCGCGGAATGAACTGTTTGGCGTACCACTCCTTTCCCTTCAGGGGGATCAGGATGAAGCGAGTGATGACACCTCCCAGGAAAGGGATCCCCAGGTAGACGAAGACACTCTCCGCGATGCCCCGCATGGAAACGTTGACGACCGTGCCCTTCAGACCAAACCAGCCGGGCAGGATGGTGATAAACACGTAGGCAAAGACCGAGAAAAACAGGACCTGGAAGACAGCGTTGAAGGCCACGAGGGCAGCGCAGTACTCCGTGTCCCCGCGCGCCAGCTCGTTCCAGACGATCACCATGGCGATGCAGCGGGCGAGGCCGATCAGGATCAGGCCGATCATGTACTCAGGGTAGTCTCGCAGGAACGTGATCGCGAGGAGGAACATCAGGATCGGCCCGATGATCCAGTTCTGGACCAAGGAAAGGATAAGCACCTTCACATCCCGGAACACCCGGCCGATTTCCTCATACTTCACTTTGGCCAGCGGGGGATACATCATAAGGATGAGACCGGCCGCGATGGGGATCGAGGTCGTCCCCACTTGAAAGGCCGAGATCCAGCTCGTGCTGGCGGGGAACAGGTAGCCCTGCCCCACTCCCAGGAACATCGCCAGGAAGATCCAGAGTGTCAGATATCGATCCAGAAACGACAATCGCTTCCCGACCCCATCGCTCATTGAGCTCCTCCACATAGTGCGCCCGCTATTTGCGGGTCGCCCGATTAACGGTCTCCGTCAGACACCGGCCGACTCGGCCGCGCGCCAGCCGGCGCCCCAAGCTCGTGTCGTCCCGCCGCGCCAACGGTTTCCCATCCAGGAGACGACACAGGAGCGCCAGCAGTTCGACCCAGGGTCCTCGCCCGGTCGCCTGCGGTCCAAGCCGGTAGTGCATCCAGCGGCCTTCCCGCCGCGCCGTCACGAGGCCCAGCGTTCGTAGACAGCGCAGGTGGCGCGAGATGGCGTACTGCGGCAGCCGCAGCACATCCACCAACTCGCACACGCACAGCTCCCCTCCTCGCAACAGCCGCAGCATTCGCAGCCGCACCGGATCCGCCAGACCATCCAGTATCCGCACCGCCTCACGCATCGATACCACTCCGTTACATGCAGATATCTGCATATGTTTACTCCATTACTTGCGTCCCGTCAATCTTTCCGCTCCGAGATGTGCGGCCCTCCAGGCAAGGATGGTAGATGGCATATCTGGTCGGCGGGAGCGTGTCGTTCTACGATACGTGGGTGAAGCTCGTGAAGGCGTCAAACCGAATGCGCGGGCTGACCACAACTGGAAGAAGCGCGTTTCGATCACACGGACCGGTTCACGCGGTCTTGTCGAATCCTCCGATCCTTCGTGTCTGCTCGCGCGCGAATTCCTCCGACGCGAGGAGATATGACGGATGGTTCAATCCGGTTGGAGGGTAATACTCGTCGTGCGTGTACCGAAAGCCCAGCTTCTCCAGGAGCCGTCGAGACGCCTCATTCGCTGGATTGTGTCCCGCAAAGAGCCCCTTCACTCCAAGAATCTTGAATGCGTACTTGATCACCGTTCGCGTAGCCTCAAGAGCATACCCATGCCCCCAGAAAGCCCTCCGCAGATGGATCCCAATCTCGCAGATTCCTTCTTCCGATTTGTAGGGTCGAAGCCCGCAGCACCCGACATGCTCACCCGTACTGAGCAAGAAGAGCGGCCAGTACTGGATGCCGTGCGACTGCATGGTCGCGATCTCCCGGTAGAGCCGCTCCAGAACCTGCTCCCGTGAGAAAGGTCCACCGATGAGCTTGGTCACTTCGGGATCGCCCCAGAGGCTCTGTCCCAGCTCGATATCCGCGTGGGACCACGGACGAAATCCGAGGCGTTCGCTCTGGAGGAAATACGTGCTGCGCCCGGATGCGTTGCCAGGATTCGGCTGTCGTGTCATGACGTTCCCCGGCGCGTGTCAGACTCCGAACGGCGGGCGTATTTACTCTCCGGCGGTAGGCTTGTAGCTCTCCGCCAGCAGTTCCATGGGGTGCATGACCTTGATCTTCGAGCCCTTGGCCGCCAGCATAGCCTTGAGCTGGGTGAGGCAGGAGGGGCAGCCGCTCACGACCACGTCGGCCTTGGTCTCCAGGATGCTGTCGGCCTTGTTCCCACCGACCCCCTCCGAGAGCTCGGGGTGGGTGACGCAGAACGAGCCCGCTGCGCCGCAGCAGACGTCGGCCCCCTGCATCTCAACATACTCGACGCCGGGAATACTCTTGAGGATCTCGCGGGGCTGGCTCTTGACGCCTTGCCCCCGGACTAGGTGGCAGGGATCGTGGTAGGTGACGCGAAGCGGGGTGTGAAACTGCGGCTTGGGGAACTCCTGCTTGACCAGGAACTCCGAGATGTCGGCTGTGCGACCGGCGAGCTTCTCGGCTCGCTCGCGATACTCGGAGTCGTCCTTCAGATAGGTGTTTGTATTCCTTGAGCGCCGCACCGCACGAGGCGCAGTCGCTGACGATGTGGTCGTACTTTTCCAATGCCGCGACATTCTTGCGGGCTAAGTCCCGCGCCGTTTCGATGTCGCCGTAGGCTCGGTGCGGTACGCCGCAACAGACCACCTCGGGCACCTCTACCCGGAAGCCCGCTCGAACCAGCACCGTCCGGGTGGCCATGGCGGCGTCGGCGTAGCCCCAGTTCATGAAGCAGCCGGCGAAATAGCCGACCGTTCCCCGGCGTCCGTCGCCGTTGGTCGGCAGCCTCTCGGCCCGCCCGCGGAACGACCGCAGCGGCGCAGGCGGCATGGATCGGAGGGCGGCCCGGATCACGGACGGGAGCTTCTCCCCCAGAGGCCCATTGGCGATCTGCGGCAGCCCCAATCGCTGGAAGAGGTGGAGACCCGGCGTCCCCGCGGCCAGCGCGCCAGGCGTGGAGAGCGCCCGGAGCAGCAGCCGGATCGGCAACGGCAGGCCCAGATCCTTGGCAAGACCGGCGCGGGCCTCCAGGAACAGATCGGTGGTCGGCACGAAGCTCGGACAGTTGGCGGCGCAGGCCCCGCAGAGCAGACAGTCCTCCAGCCTGGCCCGCACGGCCTCTCCCGCCTCCAGACGGCCGTCGGCCACCGCCTCGAGCAGGGCGACCTTCCCGCGCGCCGCCATCCCCTCGAGCACCGTGTTCTGGTAGAGCGGGCAGACGGACGTGCAGGAGCCGCACTTGTTACACTTGAAGAGGGCGGCGAGCTCGCTGAACTCCATCACGCCCTCCAGATCTTGCCGGGGTTCAGAATATTCTTGGGATCCACTGCCCGCTTGATGTCGGCCATCAGCTTGACCGTCGCGGGCGTGACGGCGAGGTCGAAGTATGGCCGTTTGCTCAGGCCGATGCCGTGCTCGCCGGAAAGGGTCCCGCCGAGCTTGACCGACGCCTCGAAGATGGCGGCAATCGCCTGCTCGACCCGCTCCATTTCTTTGTGATCGCGCCGGTCGGTGAGGATGTTGGGGTGGAGGTTCCCGTCTCCCGCGTGGCCGAAGATCACGATCGGCAGGTCGAATTCCTTGGCGATCCGCTGGATCTCCCGCACCATGGCAGGGATGGCGCTGCGCGGCACGCTTATGTCCTCGCCAATCTTGCTGGGGCGCGCCGCCGAGATGGCCGGCGAGATGGACCGCCGGGCCTTCCAGAGGGAGTCCTCCTCCTGTTTGTTCTTGGCCACCTGAAAGCTGCGCACTCCTTTCTCGCGGCAGATCCGGTCGATGACTTCGGCCTCCGCCTCGACGGCGGCCGGCATCCCGTCCACCTCGATGAGGAGGATCGCCTCGGCATCCCGCGGCAAGCCAAGCTTCAGGTAATCTTCGACGCAGTTGATGCTCCGCTGGTCCATGATCTCCAGCGTCGCCGGGATCACGCCGCCGCCCATGATCCCCGCCACGGCCGTCGGCTGCGTCGTCCAGCCGATCGAAGATCGCCAGCATCGTCTTCTTGGCCGGAGGCTTGGGCAAGAGGCGCAGGATGATCTCGGTGATGACCCCCAGCGTCCCCTCGGAACCGACGAAGAGCTGGACCAGGTTGTAGCCCGTGACGTTCTTGATCTGCTTGCCGCCGAGTCTGACCACATCTCCCGAGGGCAGGACGACCTCCAACCCCAGCACGTAGTCCTTGGTGACGCCGTACTTCACCCCGTGGGGCCCGCCGGCGTTCTCGGCCACGTTACCGCCCAGCGTGCAGTAGTTCAGGCTGGCGGGGTCCGGCGGATAGAACATGCCGGCATCCTCGACCGTCTTCTGAAACTGCCCCGTGATCACCCCGGGCTCCACGACGGCCACCATACTGTCCCTATCCAGTTCCTTGATGCTCCGCATCCCCGCCAAGACCAGGGCGATCCCGCCCTCGGCGGGCACCGAGCCGCCCGAAAGACCCGTCCCGGCCCCGCGGGGAACCACCGGAACCTCATGGTCGCTGGCGAATCGGAGGAGCGTGGACACTTCCCCGACCCCTCGCACCATCACGACGAGTTCGGGCAGAGCCTTGATGCTCGTCCCATCGTAGGCGTATAGGGTGCGGTCCTCGACGGAATCGAGCACCTGCCCCGCCGGAAACAGTCGGCGCAGATCGGCGGCGAGCGAGCGAGTTACAGTCGGCATCTTCCCTCCCCGGCTTTGTGGGGTGACCCCCGGAGAACCATGGCGAGATTGGAGCGCGATTCCTGCGCTCGGCGGATAGACCCTGGGTTGATCTTACCGCGCCAGGCCGCATATCCCAAGCCCCAGCGGCCGGATAACGGTCAATTGTCTCTGCTTCCGAACGTAGGGAACACTCCCCTCTGCTCCTCTGCGCCCTGCTCCTCTGTAGACGTTTAGCGCGTCAGCTCGGCGAGGAACTCCTCGACCACGGCGAGATATATCCCGAGCTCGGACTCGCCGATCGGGAGAGACAGGCAGCAGCGGCCTCCTTCCGAGAGAAAGACCCCCCGGTTCAGGCCGAAGAAGAAGAGGGCGGTGTGCATCAGGCCGCTGGACCCGAGCGTCGCCCGATAATCGCGAATCGGCGCCTCGCTGAAATGGATCTTGAACATCGACCCAATGCCGCTCACGTACATCGGCACCTGGTGCCGCGCGCCGAGGGCCGTCAACTGATCGCGCAGCCGATTCCCCCTGCCGTTGAGACGCGCGAAAACCGGCTCGGTAAGCTGCTCCATCGTCGCGATCCCGGCGCTCATAGTGATCGGGTTCCCGTTGAACGTCCCGGCGTGCGGGATCGTCCCGCTGCCGGTGGCCGTGTTGAACAAGGCCATGATGTCTCGCCGCCCGCCAAAAGCCCCCACCGGGAAGCCGCCGCCGATGATCTTGCCGAAGCAGGTCAGGTCCGGCGTGATCCCGAACAGCTTCTGTGCGCCGCCTCGGTCCAGCCGGAAGCTCTGCACTTCGTCCAGGATGAACACGAGACCGAGCCGCCGCCCCTCCTCGCGCAGACCGATGAGAAACTCCCGCTCCGCCGGCACGAATCCCACGCTCCCCAGGATCGGCTCCACGATGACGCAGGCCAGCTCGGCCGCGTGCGCGACCAGGATCTGCTTCGCCGCCTCCAGGTTGTTGTACGGGATGAGGACGACGTCGTCGAGAACGCTCCGGTTGATCCCTGCCGATCCGGCAACCGGCGTCGGTTTCTCGGCCGGCCCGCCCGCGCCCGTCGGCGGCCGCACACTGATCTCCACACAGTCGTGGGAGCCATGATACCCGCCCTCCATCTTGGCGATCTTGGCCCGTCCGGTGAAGGCCCGCGCCGCCCGAATCGCCATCATCGTCCCCTCGCTCCCGCTGTTCGTGAACCGGATCTGCTCCACCGAGGCCACGCGCTCGACGAGCATTTCGGCCAGGACCGTCTCGAGGCCGGAGTTCGTCTGGTAGGCCGTCCCCCGCGTGAGCTGCTCCTCGACCGCCTTGATCACGGCCGGCGGTCGGTGTCCCAGGATCAGCGTCGTGGCGCAATTGAAGAGATCCAGGCGCCGGTTCCCGTCCGCGTCCACCATGAAACATCCCTCGCCGGAGACCGTCTGGCAGGGGAACGGTGGAAAGTAACAGAGGATGCGCGAGACGCCTCCCGGCAGGACGCGGCACGACCGCCCATACGCCTCGCGTGACTTGGGGTTGTTCCGTTCGTAAGCCGCCTGCTCCCGCGCCAGAATCTCGCTGGCTCTCGGCTCCAACTCCCTCAGCGTGGACATACTCCCGCTCCTTTCGCTCGGCCGCATCTCGCGGCGTGGCGATGTATCTTCCGCGGAACTGCTCGCGCGCGTCAAGTGGTTTCTGGATCGGAAACCCGGATCGTAACCGTTCAGCTACGACACCAGGGGTCACCAGGGTCTCCCGGAGCGCCGCCCCCGCGGGCGAGCCCGTCCCCGGCACGGAGGTCCGCTCCCCGAGCGGACCGACCCGGGGTAAGGGGGAGCCGGCTTCGACGGGGGTTAGGCGTCGAAGAGAGGCCCTGGTGGCCCCGGCGAGCGCACGACCGACTATCGGCCCTCAACACTGGCTGGACGCTTACCCCTGATCTACTCTGATCTTGACCGACCGATGAGGAGGGGATAGCGTACGGCTCGTTCCGAGCACGCCAGCACGTCCACCCACTCCGCGGGGTAGATCTTTCAATGACTTCGGCACGCGCGGTGAAGAAAGGCGGGGCATCCCGGCTGCGCCGGCTTCTTTGGCAAGCGCTGCTGGCCGTGGTCGCGCTCACGATCCTGCCCGTCGTCTGCCTGCGCTGGATCCCTCCCCCGACGAGCGCCTTCATGCTGGAACGGCGCGTCGCAGGCTACTTCCGCGGTGATCATCAGGCCGCAATCCGTTACCGCTGGGTTAGCTGGCAATCCATCTCGCCCCAGATGCGTCTCGCCGTGGTTGCCGCCGAGGATCAGAAGTTTCCCCATCATTGGGGCTTCGATTTCGACTCCATCGCGGACGCCGTGGAACACCAAGGGGCGAAGGGACGCCTCCGGGGGGCGAGCACGATCACCCAGCAGGTCGCCAGGAACTTGTTTCTCTGGCCGGGGCGGAGCTATCTCCGGAAGGGTCTCGAGGCCTACTTCACGCTTTTGCTGGAGCTGTCGTGGTCGAAGCGGCGGATTCTCGAGGTCTATCTGAACATCGCAGAGTTCGGCGATGGGACGTACGGGGTGGCCGCAGCCGCGCAGACTTTCTTTGGCAAGGCCCCGACGGAGTTGCAGGCACAGGAAGCGGCTCTCCTGGCCGCGGTGCTGCCGAACCCCACCCGGCTCCGCGTCGGGAATCCCTCCGCCTATGTGCGCGAGCGCGCCGGCTGGGTCGAGGAACAGATGACCCAGCTCGGCGGCCCCGCCTATCTGCGGAACCTCTGACCCACGCGCGCACTCCTCCGTCGAAAAGAATCAGTGACCGTACACCAGCCAGGGCAACCACATGACGAGCGCTGGAACGAAGGTGATCAGAAGCAGGATGGCGACCATCGAGAAGAAGAGGGGCCAGACGGCGCGGCAGACGCGGTCCAGACGCTCCTGAGCGATCGCGGTAGAGACGAAGAGCGTGGCGCCCGACGGGGGTGAGGCCAATCCCATGGACAGATTCACCACCATGATGACGCCGAAGAACACCGGATCAATCCCAAGCTTCTTGACAAGAGGCAACAGGACCGGCGCAAAGATGATGATGGACGGCACCGTCTCCATCACGGTGCCCACCAGCAGGAGCAAGAGATTGACCATCAAGAGGAACACCCATGGATTATCGCTCACTCCGGTAACCGCGTTTGCAAGCTGGAGCGGGATGTCCCACCTGGCCAAGATCCAGCCATACACGGTCGAGGTGGCGATGATGAACATCACGACACCGGTGCCGAGGCCGGTCGAGATCAACACAGCGGGAATATCTCGCCATTCGAGCTCTCGATAGACCAATCCCCCTAGCGCAAGACTATAGAACACCGCAACGGCAGCGGCTTCTGTGGGCGTAAAGAAGCCGCCCAGGATTCCGCCCACGATGACGATCGGCATCAAGAGGGTAAAAAGAGCCTCGCGGAAGGCGGCCCACGTCTCCCGTACGCTCGGAAACGGGAGTCCGGCGTAGCCGCGCCGGCGGCTCACCCCGTAGGAGTGGGCCATCAGGGCCAAGCCCATCAGGACGCCGGGGACTGCCCCCGCGATGAAGAGCGCACCGATGGACGTTCCGGTGGCCACCCCGTAGATGATCATTGGGATACTGGGCGGAATCATGGTGCCGATGGTCCCGGCACACGCGATCAGGGCTGCCGAAAAGTCCTTGGCATAGCCCTTCTTCACCATCGCCGGAATCATCACCGAGCCCACCGCCGCGCTGTCCGCCGCCGCCGAGCCGGAGATACCGGCAAAGAACATGCTGCTCACGACCGAGACCATGGCCAGACCGCCCGTGGCCCAGCCCACCAAGACGTTGGCGAGATTCACCAGGCGGCGAGAGATGCCCCCTTTGTCCATCAGGGCCCCGGCGAGCAGGAAGAAGGGCACCGCCTGGAGGACCGTCGAGTCGGTGCCGGCAAACATCTGCTGAGGGATCAGCGCCAGCGGGATGTCGGTCAAGAGCACGAGAAACGCGACGGAGGTCAGCCCGAACGCCACGGCCACGGACACATTCACGGCCAGAAGGACAGCCAGGAACCCGACCAAGATCAGGCTAACCATCCTGGCCTCCGGATGCGACAGGCGGCCCGCCCCGCCGCCAGAGAGCGAACCCATGGAACATCATCAAGAGCCCGGCGACCGGCACCGCCAGGTACGGCACGGTCATGCGCAGACCCATGCTGGGAGAGCGTTGCGGCCAGGTGCGCAGGATCAACACTCCCCCGTAAGTCACCATCACGGCGAAAAAGAGCAAGGAGAGAACTGCGGCACACGAGAAGACAATTCGGGCCGTCCGAGGCGAGAGCCCACGCACCAGGCTGTCAATTCCCGGATGGGCGCCTCGACGGACCCCCACGCTCATGCCCAGGAAGGAGATCCAGATGAGGAGAAATCGGCTGATCTCGTCGGACCAGAACAGGGAATACGAAAAGACAAAGCGGCCGGCGATCGCGAGGCCCGTGATCAGAGTCATGGCCGCAAGCAGAAGCGCCATGGCCCACTCGGCCAGCCCGTTCAACCTCCGGCTGATGGCTTCCATCGCGGGATCCGTTTCTACTTCGTATTCACGATGCGCTGAACGAGGTCTTTGCCGAATTGCCCCTGGAACTGCTCGAAGACGGGCTTCATGGCCTGGCGGAAAGCGGCTCGATCGGGGTTCTCGATCACCGTCATCCCCTGCGCCCTGAGCTCCCCAAGTTGCTTCTGCTCCTGGGCACGGTTCATCGTCCGCTGCAGCCTCGCCACCTCCACCGCGGTCTCCAACACGATCTTCTGAAAGTCGGGCGGCAGCCGGTCCCAGCTCTTCTTGCTCATGAGGAGAGGCGCCGGTGAGTACACGTGGCCGGTGAGGCTCAGGTATTTTTGTACCTCGGACAGCTTGAAGGTCGAAATGATCGGAATCGGATTCTCCTCGCCATCCAGCAGCCCTTGCTGCAACGAGGTGAAGACCTCACCCCAGGCCATCGGCGTCGCATCCGCGCCAAGCTGCCTGAACGCCGCCTGGTGGACCCGGTTCTCCATCACGCGGATCTTGAGGCCCTTGAGATCGCCCGGCCGCTCGATCGCCTTCTTGCTGGTGGTGATATGGCGGAAGCCATTCTCCCAGAAGGCCAGCCCCTTGATGCCGATGGCGTCGAACTTGTCCAGGAGGCCGCGGCCGATCTCGCCGTCCAGGACCTTGTAGGCGTGGCTGGCGTCGCGAAAGAGGAACGGCAAGTCCAGGACGTTCATCTCGGGGACGAAGCCGCCGAGCGGACCGGTGGACGTGACCGTGAGGTCAATGGTCCCAAGCTGCAGGCCCTCGACGACCTGCCGCTCGTCGCCGAGCTGGCGGGAATGGTGGATCTGGATCGCCACGCGCCCCCCCGTCCGCTCGCGGACGAGCTGGGCGTACCGAACCATGCCGAGGGTATAGGGGTGATCTTCGGTGGTGGTGTGGGCCTCGACCAGGTCGAACTCCGCCGCGCGGATGTCCGCCGCCGGGGCCATCACCGTCAGGGCCGCGGCCGCCAGGACGGTGAGGGCGCGCGCCCATCTGAGGCGTGGCATCAGATTATCCTCCTTGTGTCGGCGTCCCGCCTTCGGCGAATTCACCGCACTCGCGTCTTGCGCCTCCTTCCGCCCGTATCCGAATCGCTCCCGGGCGGTTATGACGTCTTATCCTCCCACGAGTGGCGCCTACGGTCAACTGGAAGCCGCTGGCAACGGAACGGGAGAATGATCTCCAGTGGTCGGCGCGGAGTATCGGCTCCTCTATCCGGGGGCAGGCATGACCTCCCCGAGAGATGCCCGACCCGCGCCACTACCCCTTCACGGCGCCTGCTGTCATCCCCTTCACGAACCATTCGGACAGGAAGAGGTACAGAACCAAGACGGGCAGCGAAGCGATCATCAGCCCGGTGGCCAGCATCCCGATATCCTGATACGAATCACTGACCAGGAACTGGATGGCGAGAGGGAGCGTCCGGATCTCCTGCCTGGTGATGAAGATCACCGCGTAGAGAAACTCGTTCCAGAAGTAGATGAAGTTCAGGATGAAGGTGGTGGCAACCGCGGGGAGAGCCATGGGGAACATCACCCTCCAGAACATCGACCAGTCGGTGCAGCCGTCGATCCGCGCCGCCTCCTCCAGCTCCTGTGGGATCTGGGCGAAGAAGGCCCGCAAGAGATAGATCGTGATGGGCAGCTCCGTGGAGACGTAGACCAGGATCAACCCGGGAAGGGTGTTGAAGAGCCCGTACTTGATCAGAATCTGAAAGAGCGAGAGGATCATGATCTGGGGCGGGAACATCACCGAGAGGAATAGCATCAGGAAGAGCGGCTCGCGGAGTGGAAAGGCGAAGCGCTTCCGGGCAAATCCGTATCCCGCCATGGCCCCCACCAGGGTGATGATGAGCACCGCCGTTCCGGCCACGATGGCGCTGTTCCGGAAGTAGGTAGCGTACCCGAACTCGGTCCAGGCCGTGGCGAACTTCCCCCAGTGGGCCGGGATCGGCAAGCCATAGTGGCTCTTGTATATCTCGTCCGTGGTCCGCAGCGACATCATGGCGGTCCAGAGGAACGGACCGGCCGCGAAGGCCGTGTAAAGGAGGACCGGCAGGGAAAGGATCACTTTGGTCAGTCGCCTCTTTAGCATCAGAACTCCAATGCCTCCTTGCGCTGCATGAACCGCATCAACCCGACCGACAGCCCGAAGATGATCACGAACCAGATCACCGCGATGGCCGATGGGTACCCGAGGTCGAGCGTCTTCCATTCGAACGCCCGCTTGATGACGTAGGTCGCCACCGTCTCGGTCCCGCGCATGGGACCCCCGCGGGTCATGACCCAGACCAGCGCGAACTGTTTCATCTTTCCGATGAAGTCCAGGATGATGAGGTTCACCAGGGTAGGCCTGAGCAGTGGGATGATGATGTGGAACGCCCGGTGCCAGGCCCCTGCCCCATCCACCCAGGCCGCCTCGAGGTACTCCTGGGGGATCGTGTGCATCGCTGTGAGCAGGATCACCATGTGGAACCCGGTGAACATCCAGGTGGTGACCAGGATTAGCGCCGGGAGCGCCGTCGTCGGATTCGCCAGCCAAGCCTCGGCATATTTCCCCAGGCCGATCGCCCGCAGGACGAGATTCGCCATCCCCCAGTCGTAGTTGTAGACCCAGAGCCAGATCACGCCCACCACGGGGTAGGACATGAGGAGCGGCGTGAACCAGACCGTGCGGAAGAACTTGGCGAAGGGAACCCTACTGTGCAACAGGAAGGCCAGGGTCAGCGCCAGCGGCATATCGACGATCGGGGCCACGATCGCCCAGGTCAACGAATTCCGGGCGGCCCGCCAGAACACCTCGTCGCTCCCCAGGATCTCCTTGAAGTGCTGCAACCCGACGAACTGATAAGTCAGTCCCAGATCCTGCCGGAGGATGTGAAAACTGTTGAAGAACGTGACCAGCACCGGATAGATAATGAAGGCAAAATAAAAGAGGAGCGCCGGACCCAGGAACATCGCGATCGAGCCCCATGGGCGGCGCGGCTGGGGGCGGCGGATCGGGACGGGAGCCGCCTCCGCGGGATTCGTATGCGCCTCAATCATCGGCACAGACCCTTCAGTGCAACCGCCTGGCGCTCAGACCGGTGGGTTTAGGGCCGGGAGATGGTCGGCGACTCCATCTCCCGGCCCGCGGACCGCAGCAGCGTCCTCGGTGACGGATAGCGGAAGAGAGCCTACTTGAACTTCAACCGGGCCGCTTCCAGCTTGTCCAGGGCCTCGTCGGCGCTAACCAGCTTGTTCGGCAGACCCTGGTTGAGCACGGAGACCCAGACCTCCCACATCTCCGACTTCATGTTCAGCTTGAAATTCTGGACCGCGATGTCCTGCCATTTGGTGTTCTTGTTCGTCTGGGCAAACATGTCAAGGTACCACTTGATCGGGCTGTCGACCTTTTGTACGTCAGTCTTGATGCCGGTCTGGATGCCGGTCTTGCCTGCCCAGAGGTTCCCGATCTCGGGATCGGCGAATGTATTGACCAGTTCCGTCGCCAGGACCAGGTTGGGACCTTTCGGCGCAACGGCAAACGAGCCGCCATACCCGATGTACTTCTGGCCTGCCCCCTTGCCCTCGTTCATCAAGGGGTAATTGAGCATGCCGAGCTCGAAGTCCTTCGGCTGTCCGCCCTTTTCCGGGGGCACGAACGAGCGGCCCGTGTACCACGAGCTGACCGGGAACATGCAGGCCTTCTGCTCGGTATGGAAATACCGATGCGACTCGGCCAAGGTCATGCTGGTCATGACCTTGGAGTACGCTCCCATATCCACCAGTTCCCGGTAGTATCGGAACACCTCAACCACGCGGGGGTCCTTCCAGGACAGCTCACCCTTCACCAGCTTCTTGACATCGTCCCCGCCCAGCTTGCCGAGCAAGAGTTCGGAGGGGACGTACAGGCCGGGGTATTCACGATCCGAGGTCCCGGTGGCGAAGGCCGCCACACCCGACTTGACGCACTTCCCAACCGCGTCTTTGAACTGATCCTGCGTAAAGATGCCGTTGGCCGGGACCGTGATCCCAAGCTGCTTGAACATCTTCTTGTTGTAATACAACTCGTCGGAGGCGGACTCGACCGCGACCGCCCATGGAGCCAGCTTGCCGCCCGGGCCGGGCCGCGTCCAGAATGCCTTGGCGCTGGGCTCGATGTTCTCCCAGCGAATCCCGGTGGACAGGTCCGCCAGCCAGCCGGCGGGAATGAACTCCGGCACGTCCGCCTCGTAATAGAAGACGTCCGGGAAGCCGGAGCCGGCAGTGAACGTCGCCCGGAGGGTCGGGAACATATTGGCCTTCTCGTAGAAGGTGAGGTTCACCGTATTCCCCGGATGCTTGGCCTCGAAACGCTTCTTGACCTCGAAGAGTACCACCTTCTTGTTGTCCTCGATCGCCCAATGGGACCACCACTTCAACTCCACCCCGTAGGCGGCGCTCTGCAGCGCCAGCGTCAGGGCACACGCCACGAATAGCGACCAACTCACTGTTCTTCGCATGATGTCTCCTCCTCTGGACTGCCCACCGCCAGGAACGCCCACCCGAACCTCCTCCTGTCCAGACGCTTCCCCGTGGAGAACGGCCAGCGAGAGCCCAGGTCCAGGCCAAGCCTCCCCGGGGAAGCCAAGAAAGACCGGGCGGGCGGCCCGATGATCGAGTCACCCGCCCGACGCAGCAACATGTGCCCGGCCAAGATCTCAGCGGTCGGACCCTTTACGCTCCCTCCAGGACCCAGGCATAGAGCGCCTTGGGACCGTGGACGCCCAGGGTCAGCGTCAGCTCGATGTCGGCCGTACGACTGGGACCCGTCACCAGCACAGCGTAGCTGGAGTCCTTGGCCTCCGCAAAAACCTGGTGCAGGTCGGCGCGCAGCGCGCTGGGCGCAAAGATTGCCAAGTGGACCCGCGGCAAAAGCGAGACCACCCGCGGCCGCTCTCCATCGGAGCGCAGAACCAGGGTCCCCGTCTCGGCCAGCACGCCATCCGCCCCGGTCACGCCCAGCTCGCACTGCGCCACCGCACGCTTCCCCGCCTGGGGCGAGACCAGCTCCACCCCCAGCGCTCGGAGCTTCCCGGCGACGTCCCAGGCCGTGAGCTCCGGCGTCGACCAAAGCGTGGCTTTCTTCACTTCCTCGATCCGGACCAGCTCCGCCAGCGCCGCCGCCAGCGCATCGCGTCCCGCCAGGCGCTGCGCGACGCCGGAGAGCTTGCGGACCTCGGTCAGAAACTGCTCGATCTCGACGTCGGGAGCGGCCGGCGCCCTTGGGGCGATCCGCGCCGTGGCCGGGACGGCCGCCGGAGGCGTTCCAGCGCGCCGGCCCAACGCCTCCCGCACTCTTCCCAGAATCTCCTCGCGTGCCGCACTCATATGGTCACCTCGTGATCGTCGCCTGAGGGAGTTGGGCTACTAGCAGGCCGCCAGAACACCCGCTTTCACCCAGGCTGCTCAAAAGGGCCCAGATGCAAGGCGGAACGCGTAGGGCGGGGTACCCACCGCAGGTGGGTCCAGGCGTACTCCAGGTACGCCGCAATGAGTGCCCAAGCGTTCCAACGCCGCAGATGGCCGTTTTCAGCAGCCTGCCTTTCGGGATCGCCACCACCGTCGGAAGTCGGCGGCAAAAGCCGGGAAGGGCCGGCTCATAGTCCACCGGTTCAGCGGAGGCGGCAGCTTCGCGATCCACCCCTCAAAGACCAGGGGGGCCTGCAGCCGCTTGAGCAGTTGCGATCCCACCCGATAGAGCCACGGCGTGCTCATGGCGACGGCGCCGATCTGTGCCCCCACCTTCAGGGGATACGGAGCCGCGCGCCCCTCCTGCTCGTCCCCTTCCACCACGCGATGGCGCAGGTGTAGGAGGACATCCGTGATGGGGATCTTTACCGGACAGATGTCGTTGCAAGCTCCGCACAGCGTCGAGGCGAAGGGCAGCGCCCCGGCGGCCCGACCGCCCAGGATCTGCGTCGCGAACATGGCCCCGGTCGGCCCCGAGATCGGGTAGCCGTAGGTGTACCCGCCCACGCTGTTATACACGGGGCAGATGTTCAGGCAAGCCCCGCAGCGGATGCACAGCGAGGTCTCGCGGCACTGCGGGGTTCGCAGGATGCGCGACCGCCCGTTGTCCACCAGCACCAGATGGAACTCCTGCGGCCCCGTCTCTTCCGCCGCCCGCGGCAAGCCGCTGATGAACTGGGTGTAGCATGACAGCTTCTGCCCGGTGGCGCTCCGCGCCAGGAGCTTCAGGAGGACCGTGAGACTCTCCCAGTCCGGAACCACCTTGTCGATGCCGACCACCGCGACGTGGATGGGAGGCACCGTGGTAAGCACATGCGGCCGTTGCCTTCGTTGGTGACCGTGATGACGGTGCCCGTTTCGGCTATCAGGAAGTTGCCCCCCGAGATTCCGAGGTCGGCGGCCAGAAACTCCTCTCGGAGCTTGCCCCGCGCGATCTGGGTCAGATTCTCGGCCTCCGGCTGCGCGTCCACCCCCAGCTTCTCGCGGAAGAGGTCGGCGATCTCCTCCTTGGAGAGATGGAACGCCGGGACCACGATGTGCGCCGGCCCCATCCCCTTCAACTGGACAATGTATTCGCCGAGATCGGTCTCCAGCACCCGGATGCCCTCTGCCTCCAGGGCGTGGTTCAGGCCGATCTCCTCGGTGGCCATGCTCTTGGACTTGACCGCCAGCCGGACCCCGTGCCGGCGGGCGATGTCCAAGACGATCCCGCAGGCCGCCGCTGCGTCGGTCGCCCAATGGACGTGGCCGCCCGCGGCAGTCACCGCGCGCTCGGCCTGCTCCAGGTAGTAGTCCATGTGCAGGATCGAGTGCAGGCGGATATCGTGACCGGCCTGGCGCAGCACCTGCCAATAGTCATTCCCCAGAGCCTCCACCAGCGCCGCCCGGTTACCGAGGAACTTGGCGGTGGCCTTCTGCACCGCCGCGGGCATCTTGGTCGGGACCTGCTGCGCGTTGGCGCGAAAGTCGATCGAGGTTGGCACCTGGCTCATGACGCCCCCCTCCCCGCCGTCAGCACCTCGATGAGGTGCATGGCCCGCACCGGCGAGTTCGCCTGCCGGAGACCGCCCGCGATGTTCATCAGGCACCCGGCGTCGCAGGCCACCACCACCTCGGCGCCGCTGGACTCGATGGAGCGGACCTTGGCCTCCATCATGGCCTTGCTCACCTCGGGGTAGATGACGCTGAACGTCCCGCCGAAGCCGCAGCAGGTCTCTTCGCTGGAGAGCGGAATCATCTCCAGCCCCCGGACCTGGGAGAGAAGCGCCTTCGGCTCCTCGCGCACCCCGAGGCCCCGCAGCAGATGGCAGGAGGCGTGGTAGGTGACCTTGTGCGGGAAGAACGCCCCCACATCGGTCGCCCGGAGCACCCGCACCAGAAACTCCGTGAACTCGAAGGTCCGTTTCCCGACCGCCTCGGCTTGGCGCCGCTCCGGCGTCCCCTCCGGAAAGAGGTGCAGGTAGTGGTGGCGCACCATGTCCACGCACGAGCCGGAGGGCGAGACAATGTACCCATCGGTGGAGCCGAACGCCTCCAGCCACTTCACCGCCATGTCACGCGCCTGATTACAATAGCCGCTGTTGAAGAAGGGCTGGCCGCAGCAGGTTTGCTCATCGGGAAAGGCCACCCGGACTCCTAGTTGCTCCAGGAGCCCGACCATGCCTTTCAGGACACCGGGGAAAAACTGCTCGGCGAGACAGGTAATGAAAAGCTGCGCCTTGATGGCCATGCCGGTACCTTCCATATGGTGACGACGCATCGTTTTGCGTCCCCCAGCACGTCCGTCTGGGGGCCCACCGGGGGGCGGCAAACCCGCCCCCCGGTGCAGCCGCCGCCCTTAGTGGATAGGCGGTATCGGAATCATACCGGGGAAGACGTAGGCCTGCAGGAAACAGATCAGGCCGATCACCGCAGCACCTGCGACGGAATGCCAGAAGACCGTACGGAAGATCGGGCCGAATGCGTGCGTCCGCTCGTAGGGATCGTCGTAGCAGGCGGCGCAGGCCACCATGATCGACTGCGGGTCGATCATCTTTCCCATGACCCCGCCGGTGGAGTTCGTGGCGGAGATCAGGACCTCGTTCAAGTGCAGTTGCTGCGCGGTGATCCGCTGCAGGTTGCCGAACAGGGCGTTGGAAGCGGTGTCGGAGCCGGTGAGGAAAACCCCCAGCCAGCCAAGGTATGCCGAGAAGAAGGGGTACAGGGGTCCCGCCGCGGTGAAAGCCAGGCCGATCACGGCGTCGGTCCCGGAGTAGCGGGTGAGGAATCCGAGTCCGAGCACCTGTGCGATGACCAGAATCGGGGACCCCCAAGCGGCGCGCCGTGCGACTGACCGCGTCCTTCCACTGGCCCGCATTCAGCTTCAAGACCAGGCCGGACAGGAGAGCGGCAATGAACACGCCGGTCCCGGCCGCGGAGAGCCAGTTGATCGCAAACACAGCCGCCTCGGGTTTGGCATTCACCGGCGCCACGGGCGGCATGCGCTGGACCAGGTTATGGAGCGCTGGCATCTGCCAGGCGGGCAGGGAGAGCGAGCCGGCAAACGTGGAGCCAAAGAGAGTGGTCTTGAAGGTGACGCCCGAAAACAGATCGTTCAGGTAGGCTCTTCCACTGGGGCATGCCCCACACTGCGCAGCAGACGATGAGGATTGACCACGGGAGCCATGCGTACGCGGTCTGCGCCGACGGTGTACGGATACTTCCACTCATGAGCGTCAGTGGTCGCCGTCGTCAGTCGATTTGCCGGCCTTCGCCAGCGCCTCGCGCTCCGACCTCAGCAGGAAGCGTGTCTTGGGATGCCAGACGAAGCGCAGGAACAGCGCCGTGCAGACGACCGAGAACACGCCCGCCACCACGTCCGTCATCAGGTGGAACTCATTGGTCTGCGAGGCCAGAAACTGCATGACGGCAAAGGACAGCCCCGCGCACAGCGACCCCGGCCACACCTCCCAGGCCTCTTTCCAGGTTCCCCCTTCCATCAGGACGAAGGCCGCGACCAACCAGAAGGGCACCAGGATGGACACCCAGGGAAGCTGGCGGCCAACCATGGATGACAGGGTAAGCTGGTCGAGGCCGGTTACGGTTGCGAGCATCACGATGGGAGTGCCGATGGCCCCATAGGCGACCGGGGCGGTATTGGCCAGGAGGTTCAGTACGGCCGACTGGAAGGGGGAGAACCCCAGACCCACCATCACGGCCCCGGCGATGGCCACCGGCGTCCCAAAGCCCGAGGTCCCCTCGATGATGGCGCCGAAAGAGAAGGCGATCAGGAGGACCTGGAGGCGCCGGTCGAAAGAGATGTGGATGATGGACTCCTTCACGATCTCGAACTTCCCGGAAATCAGGGTCATATTGTAGAGGAATATGGCCCCGATGATGATCCAGATGATTGCCAGGAAGCCCGATAGGCCGCCATATACGAAGGCCGAGAACGCCGAGGCGAGCGGCATCCCGAAGGCCAGGGTGGTTACCAGGAAGGCGGCCAGGACTCCGTAGAATGCCGCATACGGAGCGCTGATGCCGAGATGCCTGGTGCCCTGCTTGTCCCGGTGCGGGTGGAGCGCGATGAAGTACAGCAGAGTGAGGATAGGAATGGCCGCAACAATGGTCGAGAGGAGCGCGTTGCCCAAAGGATTGTAATTCTGATGATACATGCGGACCTCCTTAGACAAGTGGTCGTCAACGACCACGATGTGGGGAAGCGAACTCTATGCCCTCGATCGCTGAAACCTCCGACCACGCCGACGCGGACGAGGCCGCGACCTCAGGGACCGGCCGGCGCTCTGGCATGACGGGCGTAGCGGGTGGGCGGAGCGGGCGGGCGGAGCTAGCCGTGTCATCGGGATCTCCTTTCATGAGAAGCTGGAAAGGTGGATCTGACGAACGTGCCGAATCGCCTGCGCGTAATCTGCGGGACAGCATCGCTGGATTGCCGGATGAGGAGGGAATGGGGCAAAGAGGATCCCGCCCGAGTTCCGCAGAACTCTGGAGGAACCCTCTCCGCCCTCGATCATGAGCAGAGGCGGGCTAGGTGGAACCCGATACGGGACAGGTCCGGGCCATGGATCAGCCCTCCGCAGAGGTTGCCGATCACTGCCGCCGAAAACGTGCGCGTCCTAATCCCTACCGAACGGCCGCCGGCTCCTTCACGGGCGCATCCGCCGGTAGGTCGATCACCGGGTCGCGCTCCACGATCTTGTCGATGGAGACGCCCATGGCCGCGTCGGTCTCCCGCTCGATGCGGACCTCCACCAATGCGGGCACCTTCAGCCGGTTGGACTGCTCCACCGCCCAGGCCAAGGCCGCCTTGATCTCCTCGGGCTTGTCCACCCGCTTGCCCAGGGCGCCGAAGGACTCCATCAGCTTCACGAAGTCCGGCCCGAACCCATCCCGGTAGCCGATGTTCACGCCGTAGTTCATATCGTAGACGTACTTAGAGGGCTGCCGGATGAGTCCGAGGTAGCCGTTGTTCAGGAGCAGCATCACGTAGGGCACGTTGTGCTCGACCGCCGTGGCCAGGTCCCCCAGCATGAACTGGAAACCGTAGTCGCCCACGATCCCCACAACTTGGGCGTTCGGCTTCGCCAATTTCATGCCGAGGCACGTCGGCACCTCCCAGCCCAGCGGCCCGGCCTGACCGCAGCAGAAATAGGTCTCGGGCTTCTGGATCTCCTGGAACTGCCCCGACCAGATCTGCGTCAGGCTGATGGCGGTCACGAAGACCGTGTCCGGGTCGAAGAACTCGTTGACCTCCTTGAAGACCCGCATGGGTTTGATGGGAACGTTGTCGAAATCCATCTTGCGGAGGAAGCGCCGCTTGTAGTCCGCCGCCTTCTTCGACCAGTCGCTCGATGAGCGCTTCGGCGTCATCTCCTTGGCCACGCGGACCAGGGCCTCCACGGCCAGCTTGGCGTCAGACACGATTCCGAGATCCGGCGGGAAGACCTTGCCCAGTTGGGTCGGCTCGATGTCGATGTGGATGAACTTCCGCTCGCCGCGATAGACCGCGAGGTCGCCGGTGTGCCGGTCCGCGAAGCGGTTCCCGATCGAGAGGACCAGATCCGACTCCAGGAACAGCTTGTTGCCCGCGCGCGTGTTCGTCTGGCATCCCACCCGGCCGCCATAGAGGGGATGGTTGAAGCCGATCCCGCCCTCGGCCATGTAGGTCGGGATGACCGGGATCTGCAGGTATTCGGCCAGTTGCACGAAGGTGTCCCAGGCGCGGGCGCGCATCACACCGCCGCCCATCATCAGGATCGGCCGCTCGGCCTTGAGCAGCATCTCCATCGCCCGTCGGATCTTCCGGATATCCGGCGCCACCTTGTCACCTCGAGCGGCGCATCGATGTCCGGATCGTACTCCACTTCGCCCCGCTGCACGTCCAGCGGCAGGTCGATCAGCACCGGGCCCGGCCGCCCCTCGCGGGCGATCCGGAACGCCTCGCGGAAGACGTTGGGAATCTGGGCCGTCTCCAGGACGCAGTAGCTCTTCTTGACCACCGGCTTCACGATCTCGGCGATGTTGACCCCCTGGAAGGGCTCTTTGTGCAGGATGCTCTTCAGCGCCTGGCCGGTGATGCACACGATGGGGATGGAGTCGCCTTGGCAGGTATAGAGGCCCGTCACCATGTTCGTCCCGGCCGGGCCGGAGGTCCCGATGGCCACCCCGACCTTTCCCGTGGCTCGCGCCCAGCCGTCCGCGGCGTGGGTCGCCCCCTCCTCGTGCCGCATGGTCAGGTGCTTGATCTTGGTGGACTTGGAGAGGGCCTTGTACAGCGGCAGGATGGCCGCGCCGGGAATCCCGAAGCAGACGTCCACACCTTCGCTCTCCAGGATCTTCACGACCGCTTCCATCACGGGCATCTTGGGCATCAAAAATCCTCCGAACTTCCTGGGCGCCCGGCTGGATGCCGGACTCCTCTCTGGGTTAGTAAGGTTTCAGACCGGAGAACCGGTCAGAACATGGCTCTCGGAACCCCTCTCTGGGTATCGCGAGAGCTGTCGTTGACTCTGTTGAACCGCGGGGCAGAGCGCCGCGGCTCGCATCTCACGACTGTTGATCGCGCGTGTCGGAACCTCCTTTCTACGCCCCTCCGGCGACGGGAATCAGCACCGAGAGGGCATCACCATCCTGGACCGGCGTGTCCAGACCCTGCAAGGCGCGAATGTCCCGCCCGTTCATCTCGACGAAAAGATAGGAGAGCAGGCCGCCCGTCTTGGGGTCGAACAGGCGGCCCTGGAGACCATCGTACGCAGCGATCAGCGCCTCCAGGACGGTCCGCACGGTCGCGTCTGGCCCCACGGCGATCTCCGCCGAGTGGCGCCCCATGATCCGGGCCAAGTCGAACATCGTGTGAACCGTCACTGCCGGCATGCCGCCCTCCAGCCGCGGTGCCTCACACGCGCGCGAGATCCGCCGCCAGGGATTCCAGGCCCAGGGCCTTCAGCCGCTCCGGCGTCGGCACCCCCCGGGCGTCCCAGCCCCGCAGGCTGTAGTACTCGTCCAGCATGAAGTCCCGGTCCTCCGGCGAGATGCGGTGCCCCTGGGAGGCGCCGGTCTTCAGCGGCTCCATCAAGAGGCGCTCCGGCAGCGTGTCGTCGGCCCGGGTGAAGCCGGCCCGGAGGTTCCACAGCCGGGCCACATTGGTGAGTCGCTCGCCCACCAGCATGACCTCCTCGGGCGTCGCATCATATCCCTGGGCCGCCCGCCAGAAATCAGCCGCGAGCTTGGGCCCCAGGTTCTTGGGCAGGAGGGCCAGCCGAACGACGAAGGTGCACAGCATGGACGAATCCTTGACGGCGGCCCCGCCGTCTTGGTTGAAGATGGTCAGGGCGGCCTTCCCTTCGATGGCCAGGCGATCCACGGCCTGGGGCACGGGGATGCCGAAGACCTCTTGCTCCGAGTGACCACGGGAGTGATCCGCGCCAGTGTAGGTCGTCATGTAGTTGAGGCCCATGGACTTGAGGCCGCGGGGGTCATAGCCCGGAAATTCCAGCCCCTTGACGTGCATGGCATACTTCGGAGCGTCCCCGCCGATGCGCTCGGCAGCCAGCCGGGACCCCTCGGCCAGCAGGTCGCCGACACCCTCGCGGTAGGCGATCTTCCTCAGGACGGCGACCGCGGCCTCGTGATTGCCGAACTTCAGGTCGAGGCCGTCCACGTCCGCCCGCTTCAGGATGCCCCGCTCGTACAGCTCCATGGCCATGGCCACGGTGGCGCCGAAGGAGACGGTGTCCAGACCCAGCTCGTCGCAGAGGCGGTCCATGGCGATGCAGGCCCCCATGTCCGTGATGCCCATATCGCTCCCCAGGGAGTAGAGCGACTCGAACTCGGGCCCCTCGGTGGTGTACCCGGCGTACGGACCGGAGCTTACGGCGCGCACCTGGCCTGCCATGACCGGGCACTGGTCGCAAGAGTAGTGGCGTATCCGGTAACCGGTGCCGGCTTGGGCCCCGATGGTCAGGTACTCCTCGCCGGCCGGCTCCTGGAAATTCTTCGCCGGCATGTCCCCCTGCTTCACGGTCAGCTCCACGTTGCCCGCCGTGCCGAAGTTCCGGAAGCGGTGATAGAGGGCCGGGCTGTCCTTCATGGCCGCGTGGAGGGCCTTGACCGCCTCCTTAAACGCCGCCGGGTCGGCCAGTGGCGGCAGGTCCTGCCGTCCTCGGACGGCGATGGCCTTCAGGTTCTTCGACCCCATCACCGCCCCCAGACCCTTCCGTCCGGCGGCCCGGCGTTCGTTGATGATGGCGGCGTACTTGACCATACGCTCGCCGGCCGGCCCGATGCAGGCGATGCGGATGTTGCCGTCGTGGAGCGCCTGCTGCATATAGTGTTGCGTGTCGATGGTGCTGAGCCCCCAGTATTCCTGTGCGTCGCGGATCTCGGCCTTGTCGTCGCCGATCCAGAGATAGACGGGGGCCTCGGCTTTGCCCTCTACGATGATGGCTTGCACGCCCGTCGCCCGCAGTTCGTTGGGGAAAAAGCCCCCCGAGTTGGCGTAGCCCACCGTCCCCGAGAGAGGCGACTTGGCCACAAAGGCCACGCGGCTGCAAGTCGGCGCCGAGGTCCCGACCAAGAAGCCCGTGCTGACAATCAGCTTGTTATCCGGGCCCAGCGGGTCGACTTTGGGGTCCACCTCGTCGTACAGAAGCTTGATGGCCGCGCCCGCCCCACCCATGAACTGCCGGGACAGGGCCTCTGGGTACGGCTCTGTTGTGATCTGCTTGGTGGTCAGGTTCGCCCGCAGGATCTTCCCCATCATCATGGCGCTTCCTCCTCCTTCACTTCCCGTCTCGGAAGGTTGGTCGCCGCTCGATACCACGAGGGATCTCTTGCTAGCGGTGGTTGCCGGACACCAATCGAACACACTCGCTTCCCGCTGCCCGTCCCGTTCCACCTCGCTTTCCGGGCCCTATCGCCCCTCGGCAAGCCCCTGGACCGTTCAGTGACCGTCAGGGTGATCGCGAAACCCAAGCTGGTCCGCAGCGTACCGCGCCTCTCGCACAACCCGCGGGACCAGCTCTTGAATGTGTTGGGTGTTCATCCGCACACTGGGACCAGAAATCCCCAGGGCGGCCACGGTTTCGCCTTGCGCGTTCTTCACCGGAGCGGCGATGCAGCTCGCGCCCGCCTCACACTCCTCGATGTCGACGGCGAATCCCTGCTCGGAGATCTTCTCCAACTCCCTCCGCAACTGATTGCGCGACGTGATGGTCGACCGGGTCAGGGCCTCCAGCGGCCCCTGGCCGAGCAGTGCGTCTACCTTCTGGCGGGAATGAGACGCCAGCAAGACCTTCCCCGCCGCGGTACAGTGGAGCGGCGCCCGGCGACCAATCCGGGAGAAGATGCGAAGGCTCTGCGGACTCTCAACCTTGTCGAGGTACAGGGCCTCCCGCCCCTCCAGGATCACGAGATTCGCCGTTTCCCCCGTCTCATGGCTCAGCCGTTCCAAGGTGGGTCGAACCGCACGGCGCAAGTCCAACTGACCGAGGTACGACTCCGCCAGATGGAACGCCTTGGCCCCTAACGCGTAGCGCCCAGTCTCGGGGTTCTGTCGCGCGTACCCCTGCGCGATGAGCGTGGCAAGCAGGCGATGTGTCGTGCTGACGTGGAAACCGACCTGTTTGCTTAGATCGGCGACGCCGACCTCGCCCCGGCTGTCCCCGAGGGCGTCCAGCAGCGTGAGCGCCCGCACCACCGACTGGACGGTCTCGCCCTGCCGCTCCTCGTTCCGCCGCCGTCCCATACGTCCCTCGCCGGGGCTTTTGCCCGGTTTCCGAGCCGTTTGGAAAGGAGATCGTCGTGCAACCGGGCCGTCGTTCCGAGCGGGAGAAATTTTCGCCTGCCGGAAACGAATTTTGCGATGTGAACTTACAGAAACCCTTCGGCAGTTGTCAAGGGGTTCCTTGCCTTGGGCAGGAGAACCGGGCGATCCCCCGTCTCCCTCGATCGGGGACCGCCTGATGCCTCCGGCAGAAGGAGAGAGGCGTCGTCTCAACCGCACCCTCTCAAGCGAAGAGGCCGACCTTGCGCCCCTGAGCGAGCTTGATGGCCACGTCGATGGCGTCCAGCATGCTGTCGTACGCCGCCGTGCCCTTGCCGGCCTTCCCGAAGGCGGTCCCGTGATCCACCGACGTGCGGATGATGGGCAGCCCCAGGGTCACGTTCACCCCACTCATCGAGGTCCACTTCTGGGTGGTCTTGTCGAAGGTGAACCCCAGGGTCTTCAGCGGGATGTGCCCCTGGTCGTGGTACATGCAGACCACGATGTCGTAGAGACCGCCGCGCGCCCGCCCGAAGACCGTGTCCGGGGCGATCGGGCCGTCCACCGTGATCCCTTCGGCGCGCGCCTCTTCGATGGCCGGAATGATCTCCTTGATCTCCTCGTCGCCGAAGAGGCCGTGCTCCCCGGCGTGGGGATTGAGACCGGCCACGGCGATCTTCGGCTCCGCGATCCCCAGCGCCTTCAGCGCCCGGTGCGCCAGCCGGATCACGGTGAGGACTCGCGGCTTCTTGGTCCGCTCGATCGCCTGGCGGAGCGAGACGTGCGTGGACACGTGGACCACGCGCAGATCCTCGCCGATGAGCATCATCGCGTAGTCCTTGGTGTTCGTGAGGACGGCAAAAATCTCCGTGTGGCCCGGGTGGGGGCAGCCGGCCTGGTTGATCGACTCCTTGTGGATCGGCCCGGTCACCACCGCGTCGATCTCCTTCGCCAAGGCCATGGCGATCCCCTTCTCGATGTACTCCACCGAGGCCTTGCCGCACATCGGGCTTACCTTGCCGTACGCGTGCTTGGCCATCTCCACGTTGTGGAGGTCCAGAAGGTCCAGCGTCCCCACCGTGAAGCGCGCCTCGGCGAGCGTGGCGACGGGGTGGAGCGTCAGCGGCAGCTTCGTGATCCGGAGCGCATCCGCCATGACGTTCCGGTCGCCGATGACAAAGGGGCGGGCCCGCTCGTAGACGGACGTTTCCGCCAGCGCCTTGGCCGCGATCTCCGGCCCGATGCTGGCCGGGTCCCCCATGGTGATGCCGAGAATCGGTCGTTCCATGCGAAATCTCCTTCAGGTAATCCGGCGATCGGGCAATCCGGCGATTGGGCCATTGGGAAAACGGCCACGGCGTTGGCGCATCTCCAAACCACCCAGTCGCCCAGTTGCCTAATCGTCCAGTTGCCTAGTTGCCTAGTTGCCCTTCGCGATCGCCTTGGCCACGGCATCCCCTACCGCCGGGGTCTTCGCCGTGCCGCCCAGATCCGCCGTGTGGTTCCGCCGATCCGCCAGCGTCTGCTCCACCGCCGCCTCGATCGCCCGCGCCGCCTGCCCAAGCTGGGCGTCCTTCTTCCGATCCGCCAGCCACTCCAGCATCATGCGGGCCGACAGGATCTGGGCGATGGGATTTGCGATTCCCTTTCCCGCGATGTCCGGCGCCGTCCCGTGGGAGGGCTGGAACAGCCCGACGGTGTCCCCCACATCTGCCGAGGGTGCCACGCCGAGTCCCCCCACCGTGCCCGCCCCCAGGTCCGAGATGATATCCCCGAACATATTCTCGGCCACCATCACATCGTAGTGGAGCGGGCGCTGCACCATGTACATGGTCATGGCGTCCACGTAGGCGTGCTCGGTCTGCACCCGGGGAATTCCTGCGCCACCCGTCGAAGATCTTCCGGAAGAAGGCCAGACTCTTGAAGACGTTGGCCTTGTCCACGCAGGTCACCCGCCGACTTGCCGTCCGCCGGGCGCCGCGCCGCCGCTCTGCCAGGCGGAACGCCCAGCGCACGATGCGCTCGGTCCCGGGTCGCGTGATGACCAGGTTGTCGACCGACCACGTGATCCCCCGCCTTGGCCCCCCCCCCTGCGAGGCAAAGAGCCCCTCCGTGTTCTCGCGAAGGAT
The DNA here is from genome assembly GCA_963727695.1 of uncultured Methylomirabilota bacterium. Lineage (GTDB taxonomy): Bacteria > Methylomirabilota > Methylomirabilia > Methylomirabilales > 2-02-FULL-66-22 > 2-02-FULL-66-22. The sequence goes on from CAVSHW010000008.1 coordinate 165,336, forward strand.
CACATAGTCGATCGCCGGATCGCCCGCCAGCGCGGCGGGACTCCCGCGTATCGCTTGATCGGCCGCACCCCGGCATAGAGATCCAGGATGAAGCGGAGGTTTATTTGCGGGCGCGATCTCGGTGCCGTCCGGCCATCGGATGCGGGCAAACCGGTCGATCCGAACAGAATGGCGTCTCCCGTCCGGCAGGCCTCCAAGGTCTCGGCAGGCAAGTCGGTTCCGGTTTCTTTGTAGCACAGGGCGCCGGCCCGGTATTCCTTGCATTCGAAGCGGAGTCCCGGGAAGGTCGCCTCGACCGCCCGCAAGACCTTCAGCGCCTCTGCCATCACCTCCGGCCCGATCCCATCACCAGGTATGACGGTGATTCGATACGTCGCCATGATTATCCCCTTGAGAAAAGAGTGAGAACTCGAATTGACTGGCTCATCCCCCAAATGGGCCGCGCACGATCGGCGCTCCCCGGCTCACGAGCAGCCGGCCTCGACCGTACACTCGATCTACGGTTCCGCCGGCGTCGAGGATCAGGATGTCGGCATCGGAACCGACCGCGAGTCGACCCTTCCGACCCAGGCCGACAAGATCGGCCACATGCCGCGTGGCGAATGCGGCCGCTTGCCCCCAGTTCATTCCTCCCGCGACCAGCTCGCGGACAGTGCCGAGAATGGCCTCGGGGCCGGCCATGTACAGTCCAACGATTCTTCCCGCCGCATCCAGTCGCGGATAGGGCACGCCGCTGTCCGTCGAGAGCGTGATGCGCGCCGCGGGGACTCCGGCGGCCAAGGCTTCCCGGATCGCCTCGGCGGGTCGCAGCGCGTTTGGATGGCCTGTTTCCGGTCGTTGCATCGCCGTCAGATCAATGCTTCCTCCGTCGCGAGCGTATTCCATCGCCTGCTTCCAGAGGCCCGGGTTCCGGTTGACGTGAATCGCCAGCAGGCGATCGTGCGGAATCCCCGTCCGCCGCTGCACCTCACGGAGCGGCATCAGCCCCTCGGGGTGATCCCCGACGTGGGCGTGGAGCAGCGCGCGCTTTCCCGCCAGGCGTCCCCCCGTGTAAGCGGCGTGCGCCAGCCGGCACAGCTCATCCATGCCGTAGAGCGGGGCCAGCGGTTCGGAGATGGCCACCTTGATCCCGAGCACTCGATCCACAAACGTCACGTCCGCCTGCGGATCACCCGTGAGTGTCGGCACGGGCTGCTTCCAGCCCCCCGTGTAACAGTAGGCGCTGATCCCCTCGCACTCCAGGGCGGCGGCGCGCGCCAAGAGACACGGAATACCCCGGCTCAGGCTGTCCGCCCCGAGGGGCGAGATCACCGTGGTGACCCCCGCGCCCGCGATGCGCTCGATCTGGAGGTCCGTGCTGCGCGTCGTCGGCCCGCCCAGACCGCTCGCCCCCATGACATGGATATGGCCGTCGATCAGACCGGGCAAGACGATTCGGCCGGCAACGCTGAAGACCTCTCCCTCTCCGATTCCCGTCGGCGCAAGAAGATCGGGGCCAAGGGCCGCGATCCGATCGTCCAGGATGAGGACATCGGCGATTCCCCGGTCCTCCGGATCGAACACATGCCCGCCTTTGAGCAGAATCCAGCTCATACCAATCCTCCGATACGGCAGTTCGACGGTTCGACGGTTCGGCAGTACCTAGAACCGCCGAACAGTCGAACAGTCGAACCGTCGAACTGTTCTATGTTAGTCGCACGTGATCCCGCCGTTCACCTCGATCGTCTCGCCGCTGATGAAACGGGCGGCGTCGGAAGCCAGGAAGGCCACGGCGTCGGCGATGTCCTCGGGCTCGGCCATCCGGCCCAGCGGAGTGTTCTTGATGACCCCCTCGATCACCGATCGGGGCCATTCGGCCGTCATGTCCGTCAGGCCCGGGCCGGGGTTGACGCCGTTCACCACGATGCCGTACTGCCCGAGCTCCTTCCCCAGCTTCTTGGTCAAGGCCAGGAGACCCCCCTTGGAGGCCACGTAGTGGGCCCCCGCGAAGGTCCCGCCGTTTCGCGCGGCGACGGAAGCAATGTTGACGATGTGCCCCCGCCCTTGCTTCCGCATGATGGGAATCACGGCCCGGCAGGTGAGGAAGGGGCCTCGCAGATTCACGTTGATGATCCGGTCCCACTCCTCCTCGCTGATCTCCTCTGTCGGCAAGAGCTTCCAGATCCCCGCGTTGTTCACGAGGATGTCCACCCGGTTGCCATACTTCTGGAGCGCCAGATCGACCATCGCCTGCACGCTCTGCGCGGAGGAGACGTCCAGATGAAACGCGGTCGCCTCGCCGCCGTCCTGCTTCACCAGGGCCACGGTCTCTTCGGCCCCCGGCAGATTGATGTCCCCGGCCACCACCCGGGCGCCGCCCCGAGCGAGCCGCCGCACGATGGCCCGGCCGAACCCCCGAGCCACGCCGGTCACGATTGCCGTCTGTCCCGCGAACTCCATCGACGACTCCTTTCCGCTTGGGGAAGACGCCCGCCGGAGGCTTGCGCCCTTTCCGAATTCCCGTCACGCGCCTATGCTCACACTATTTGAATATCAAGGCCTGCCGAGAAAGTCAATTTGCGTATCCTGGACGTGCAATGGACCGCATCACTTCCGCCGCAACCATCACGCCGATACGGCATCCCCTGGGCAAGCGTGTCGGCCTCTCCTCCACATAATTCTCCCCCATCGAGTCCACGGCCCGATACGACCGGCTTGCGAGACGTTCTTTCGCAGGAGGGAGAGGGTATCGTCCAGCGCGGAGGATGCATCGTGCAGCCGAGCAAAACGACTGACCCGGCACCACGGGCCGGCGCACGGCCCCGTGCCGGGTCAGCGGACTTCCGATCAGCCGCCGGTCATCCGGCGTAGATGCCCCGCAGCTCTGCGGTGGCCCATTTCAGCGCTTCCTCAGAGGGCATCCCTTGGATGGCCTTGGCAAACATGTCCACGATGATGTACTTGGCCATGGCCTCGGAAGCCTTCCGGCTCGGAGGTCCCGCATAGCCGGCCCAGCGGGAATCTTTGATCACATCCCGGAACAGGGTAAGCTTGGGATCTTTGGTCCAGATCGGGTGGTCGTACCACATCTTGGTTGGCGGCACCGAGAAGGTATCCATCACCACGAACCATTTCTCGTACTGCTCCTTCGCCATGTACCAACCAATGAACTCCTTGGCCAGCTTCTGGTTCTTGGAATACTTCATCACCATGCTGCTGTACACCGGCAATTGATAGAACTGGCCCGCCGGACCCTTCGGCATGGGGGCGTGGTTCATGTCCTTGTACACATCCGGGAACTTGTCCCGGGCCACAAAGTAGATGCTGGGGGAGTTCCCGGTCACCGAGAGGCTGCCGGCGAGGAATGCCCGGTTGTTGCTGCTGTCATCCCAGGACAGGCCGCCGTCGTCCATGCACTCCTGCCACATGGCGGTGTTCAGCTTGAGCGCCTCCAGGGTGCCCTTCTTGTCCAGGACGACCGTCTTCCCGTCCTTTTCTACCTCGTAGCCGCCAAAGCACCAGATCAGCGCGTAGCAGTAGTTGTTCGGGTCGTTCGTGCTGTGGCCGAAGGCCTGTCCAACGGGATGCCCTTTCGCCTTCAGCTTCTTCCCCATGTCCCGGAAGCTTTCCCAGTTGTCCGGAAATTTGTCATACCCGACCTCGTGCAGCCAGCTCTCCCGGTAGTTCATCGCCCACGCATACACGTCGTGGGGAACGGCGATCCAGCGACCGCCGGCGAATGCGTTTGCCCGTGAGATGTCGTAGTAGCCCCCCTGAGATTTGCCGAGCGGCTCGGCCACATCGCTCACGTCCACCAGCCCACCCGCCAAGAGCAAGGGAAAGTTGTTCTGGATCAGGATGATGTCGGGGCCCGCCCCCATTGTGATGGCCGACATCGCACGGGTTGGGACATCGTTCTGCGCGATCCGCTCGACGGTGACCTCAACCCCCATCTGCTTGCTGAACTCCGCCGCCTGTTTGACGAACAGCTCGTCCCCTGCCGGAACAAAATTGATCTGCTGCAGCATGCGAAGCTTGCTGCCTTTGGCGTAGGCCGGCGCCTGTCCCGCGGTGAGGATCGTCGGGATCCCTCCCAGGGCCGCCGCCCCCGTTGCGGCAACTGTTCCCTTCAGGAATGTCCGTCGGTCAATCGATCTCGATTTCGCCATGGCGATTTCCTCCCTGTGTTCGGTTCACCTCGCCCTGGTACTTTTCGACTCCTCCGCTCACCTCCCTTTCCGGCTCCTCATTCTCACGTGCGCCTCACGTGGAAGTGGCCGACTCGTCCGATGTAGCAGCGCATGAGAGCCGCCGAAGGCAGACCGTCGAGACCGCGGAACATTCCGATTCCTCGGTGCGTGCTCGACTCCACAGTCGCTCCACCGACCGACGGATGTGCACTCGCATGGCGGCCTCGCTCGCGTCCGGGTCGCGATGCCCAGGGCTTCGAGGATCGCCTGGTGCTCGGGGAGGGATTCGGCAAGGCTGCGCGGGACCCCCACTTGGTACGCGGAGATCATCATATTGACGGACTCCATCGCCGCCGCCAGATGAGGATTTTCCGTCAATTCCACCAGACGCCAATGAAAGTGCCGATCGCGCTTGAGATAGCGCCGCACCTCTGCGGCGGACGGCTTCTTGCTGAAACCGTCGAACACCTTCTTGAACGCTCTCACCTCGGCTGGGGAGATCCGCGTGGCGGCCAGGCGTGCCGCGATCGGCTCCAGCCCCTCCCGCACTTCAAAGAGCTGCGCCATCTCTTTCAGGGAGAATCGCTTGACGTAGATCCCCCGGCGCGACACCCACTCGACCAGCCGCTCCTGCGCCAGACGCTTCAGCGCGTTGACGAGCGGGGTCCGACTCACCCCATGCCCCGCGCCAGCTTCTCCTGCAGGATCCGCTGTCCAGGCGCCAACTGCCCGTCGGCGATCATCCGCTTCAGGCGGGCGTAGATTTTATCGTCGAGGTTCTCGTGCTCGATGAGGAGAGGGCTCGTATTTCGATCCTTTCTCACCATGTCTGTCTTCCCTTCACTTCCTGAACATCAAATTGGGAAGCCAGGTCGAGATCGACGGTACCAGCGTGACGATTACGAGCGACACCAGCAGCGGCACCAGGAAGGGCCAGATCGCGCGGGCCATCCTGGAGAAGGAGACGTTCGAGATGATACTCACCATGTACAAGCTCATTCCGACCGGAGGCGTCAGAAGGCCAATCATCAGGTTCAGCACCACCACCACGCCCAGATGGACCGGATCCACGCCCGCCGCGTACAAAGGCGGCACGAGCAGGGGCGTCATCACCATGATGGCGGCGATCGACTCCATGAACATCCCCACGATGAGGAGGATCACGTTCGTCAGCATCAGGAGGACGACGGGGTCTTTCGAAAAGCCGAGGAGCAGCTCCGACATCTGGGCCGGGACCTGCTCGACGGTCAGCGCCCAGGCAAAGATCGCCGCCGAGGAGACGATGAACATGATGGTGGCCGTGGCCCGGACGGTATCCCGGGCGCCCGCCAGCAGCCGTTCCCAGGTCAGCTCCTTGTAGACCACTGCCCCAAGGAAGAGCGAGTAGAACACCGTGAAGGCGGCCAGCTCCGTTGGGCCGAACCAGCCAAACAGAAGGCCGCAGACCAGGATCACGGGCGTCGCCAAGGCGGGGAGCGCCACGAGGGCCGTGTGGAGCATCTCTCGCCACGGACGCCCTTGCGTTTCGCGGGGGAAGTTGTACTTCCGGGCGAGGTACCACACCTGCACGCACAGACACAGCGCGATGACCATCGCCGGGACGATGCCGGCGATGAGGAGCTTGATACCCGATACTTCGGCCACGCTGGCATAGATGATCATGGGGATGCTGGGTGGAAAGATGGGGCCGAGCGTCGCGGCAGCCGCGGTGATGCTGGCCGCCATCTCTTCCTTGTACCCCTGCTCCTTCATCGCCTTGATCTGGATGTTGCCGAGCGCGCCGATATCGGCGAGGGCTGCCCCGGAGATTCCGGCCATCACCAAATTGGCCAGCACGTTGACATAAGCCAGCCCGCCCCTCACGCGGCCCACCACGAGCTTTGCCGCCTCGTAGAGACGGTAGGTGATCCCCGTGGCGTTCAGCAAGCTCCCGACGAAGATGAAGAGGACCACGGCCAGGAGGGGGAACGAATTGAGGGCGTTGCCCATCCGGTGAGCGATGGTGGCCAGCGGGATGCCGGCAATGACTATGTAGGTGACGGCGGAAAGGCCCATGCTAACGGCCAGGGGGACCCCCAGAAGCGCCAGGAGGAGGAAGAGTGCGATGATCTGAAAACCGCTCACCGCCCGCCCCTTCCGGCTGTCCCTTGACCGTCTTCGTGAACTTCTCGGCAGCGGTCAGCAGCAGGAGCGCCATGCCCAGATACGCCCCGGCAAAGAAGACGATGTTGGGGATGCCAAGGCCGGGCTCGGCACGCTGCCATTCTTGGCCATGAACTGATACTCGCTTACCAGGAAGAAAAGACAGAAGAGGGCCGTCAGCAGCGCGGCGAAGGCGTCCAAGGCCCGCTTCAGCTTCGGGCCGGCCTTATGGGTCAGAAGATCGATGTTGACATGCAGCCCCTCCGGAACAGCAGGGGGACCAACAGGAACACCAGATCAATGTGGGCAAAACGCGCCCAGCTCTTCGATGCCGGCAAAGGCCATGGAGGCGAAATCCCGCAAGAGGATCTGGGCGAAGATCAGCATCGCAATCACGGCCAGGCAGACGAGGGACACGTATTCGCAAGCCTGGGCCGTCTTGCCGATGAGGCTCACCCGCGGCGCCGGTTGGGCCATGATCGTATTCACCCCTTCATTGTGGCGCACCCGAAGGCCCGCCTTCCCCCGCGGGACCGTCCGGCAGACGCGAGCCGACCCCCCAGCCGCGTCTGCCGCCTACGCGATTCGAAGCACTCGTACCAGGATATTGAGAGACTCATCTCTCCTCAGGCCGCTCAAAACGATCCAGATGCAAGGCGGCACGCAAAGGGCCGAGTGAGGCGTACACTGAGTACGCCGCAGCGAGTGCCCGAGCGGGCGGGTACCCAGCCGAAGGCTGGGTGACCGCAGATGGGCCGTTTTCAGCGGCCTGCTACTGGATGGTGCGGATCTCTTTGTACACCTCGCCGAATTTGGCGTCAAAACGCTTGGACACCAGCTCCTGGACTCGACTCCGGAAAGCGGCAATATCCAATCCCTCCTTTGGGCCGATGATCTTCATCCCCTTGTCCGCCAACTGTTTGGTGTAGGAGGCATCGCTCTCCAGCGTCATCTGGGTCGCTTTCTTGCTGACTTCGGTGGCGGCCTCCATGATCTGGCCCTGCAGCGTGGGTGAGAGCTTCTGCCAGGCAGCCTCATTGAAGACGACCAGCTCCGCGCCCTTGATGTGGCCGGTCAACATGAGGTGGGATTGCGTCTCGTAGAACTTGTTGGCAAAGATCGTGTCGACCGGATTCTCCTGGCCGTTCACGGCCTTCGTCGCCAGTTCCGTCGCGCGCTCGGAAAGTCCACGGGGGTCGCCACGCTCCCATGCCTCGACCGCGCCATATAGATGGGGAAGGGGATGGCGCGGATCTTCACGCCCTGGAGGTCCTTGGGGCTCAGCACCAGCCGGTCGGCGGTGAGTTGCCGCGTGCCGAAATAGAACGTGTAGAACACGCGCACGCCTCGCGCCTTCAAAAGCCCTTCACCCAGCTTCTTCATGACCGGCGAGTTCGGATCCGCCACCCGCATCAGGTGCTCCACATCCTTGTACATGAAGGGGGTGTCCAGGGCCGCGAACGGCTCGTAGAGCGACCCGATGCCGGCCATGGTGTTGTGGTGGATCTGCACCGTGCCGGAGCTGACGGCCTCTGCCTGCTCCTGGAGTGTCCCGAGCTGCGAAGCGGGAAAGACATTGACCTTGACGGCCCCCTTGGTCTTCTCTTCGATGGTCTTCGCCAGCAGGGCGGCCTGCTGCCCGGCGATGCTGCTCGGCGCGTTCATGTGAGCGTAGCGGAGTGTCACCGTCTGCGCGGCGACGTCCTGCGCCGCCAAGGCGCCCAGCGCCAGGGTCACGACACCGATCAGACACACGAGCTTCTTCATGACATCTACCCCCTTCGCGTGAGTTGCGAGCCCCGAGAACGACAGCATCATTGGTCTCCCGATCTTCCCCTCTCCTGCCTGCTCACGGCTTTCCTGCCGTTACCTCCGCCTTGCTCACGACCCGCTCGACCGCCTGCACGATGTCGCGGACGCCCAATCCGTACCGGTCCAGCAGCCCGAAGGCATCCCCTGATTCCGGGAACACGTCCTGGAGGCCGAGCCGCACCAGCCGCCCTCTGCCGTGCTCCGCGATCACCTCGGCGATGGCGCTCCCCAGGGCGCCGTTGATCTGATGGTCCTCGACGCTCACCGCCGCCGGACTCTCTTCGAGCACCCGGGCGATGCCCTCCACGTCCAGTTGGCGTAGCGTGTGGACCTCGACCACCCGACCTCGCAGCCTGTGCGACTCCAGGTGTGTCGCGGCCTCCATGCTGCGCTGAAGCAGGTACCCGTTGGCGAAGATCACGAAGTCTGTTCCGTGGTCATCCAGCTTCCGGATCTTTCCAAGCTCGAATGGACGTGGGGGGTCCACGACTACCGGGTCGCGGCCGCTCCCGATCCGGAGGTACGCGGGGCCTTTCAATTCGGCGATCGCCATGGTCGCCTGCCGCACCTCCGCGGCGTCCGCCGGCACCACCACGGTGATACCCGGGATGCTTCGCACGATGGCCAGGTCCTCGAAGAACTGGTGGGTGACGCCTTCGCGCTCCCCGGCCGCAGATCCCGCCGTTGATGCCCACGAGCTTCACGTTCGAGGTGCGGGTAGGCGATGAAGGTGCGGATCTGCTCGCAGGCCCGCATGGTGATGAACCCCGCGTAGGTCGCGACGAAGACGGGATCATGCCGCCGATCGCTAGGCCGGCGGCGGTCGCGGCGGCGTGCTGCTCGGCGATGCCGACGTCGAAGACCTGCCCCTTGAACCTCTGCAGGAACTCCGGCGTGGCCCGGAACACCTTGACCGAATCGGCGAAGACCACGACGGTCTTCGGGTCGGCCTGCAAGAGCTCGGTCAGCTTCTCCAGGAACGCGACTCGCGTGCTCTCCATGCGCATGCCGCTCATTTCCTCTCCTTCATGCCAGGACGGCGAGCGCCTTGTCGAGTTCGTCCTTGGTGGGCACCCGCTTGTGCCAGGAATTGTCTCCCTCCATGAAGGGAACCCCCTTCCCCTTCACCGTCCGGGCCACGATGCAGGAGGGGCGGGCCTCCTCGGCCTGCGCCAGCTCGACGGCGGTCAGGATGGCCCGCAGATCGTGGCCGTCGATCTCCTGGCAATGCCAGCCGAACGCCTCCCACTTCGGAAGGATCGGGCAGAGGCCGCTCATCTGGTCCACAGGACCGCCGCTCTGCTGCCCGTTGTGATCCACAAACACGATGAGCCGTCCGACCCGGTAGTGGACGGCGGCCATGGCGGCCTCCCAGACGATGCCTTCCTGGATCTCCCCGTCGCCGACGATGACGTACGTGAAGTAATCTTGCCGGATCACACGGGCCGCTAGCGCCGTCCCCAGACCGATCGAGATCCCGTTGCCCAGCGAGCCGGAAGTGCTGTCGATCCCCGGGGTCTTCTTCATGTCCGGGTGTCCCTGGAGAATCGACCCGAGGCGGCGAAGCGAGGGTAAGACCTCGGGAGAGAAGAACCCGCGTCGGGCCAGCGCGGAGTAGAGGGTCGGGCAGGCGTGGCCCTTGGAAAGGATGAAGCGGTCGCGTCCCTCCAGTGCGGGTCGGCGGGTTTCACCCGCAGGATCTTGAAGTACAGGGCCGCCAGGATATCCGCCACGGACAGCGCCGGGCCGGGATGGCCGTCCCCCGCCAGGTGGATCATGCGCACGACGTCGCGTCGGATCTGCCGGGCCGCCTCACCGACCTCTCGGATATCCTGCTCCGTTACCATTACCGTCCCATCCTTTTCAGGGTTTCCTTGACCTCCAGCACGCCCCGACGCGGGCTCGACAGGACCGGTTTCCCCGTCGTGGCGGCCAGGGTCGCTTCCATGCGGGCCATGGAGCCTTGCGCCAGGACGATGACATCCGCCTGCTTGGCTACCTGCTCCGCCGCCGCCGTCACCAGTTCGTCGTGCTTCTCCGGTTGCTTGGCCATGAGCGCCTCGAAGGCTCCCTGGGCAAGCCCCTCGATGACCGACACCCTCCGGCCCGCCGCCGCCGCCTGCGCCTTGACTAGCCGCACCGTGGGCGCCAGGGTCGTCTGGAGTGTGGCCAGGACGCCGACCCGCGCTCCCGTTCGAACCGCCTCGGCCGCCATGGCGTCGTCGATCTTCACAAGAGGGATCGCGACGAGACTCCGCGCCATGATCGCCACGTCCCCGATCGAGGAGCAGGTATTAAAGATGAGATCGGCCCCGGTATCCTGCGCGGCCAGATAATACCGGACCAGCCGCCGCGCGATCTCCGGTGTCACCTGCCCCGCCCGGATGACGTCCTGGATCAGCGCGTCTTCGATGATGCTGATCACCCGGCAGCCCGGCACGAGCTCCGCGAATAGTTGCTTGGTGGATTCCACGATGGACTGGGCGGTGAAGATCGCTGCGACAGTGTTCATCTTGGCGGCTCCTAATCTCAGACGTGATGGCGGGGCGTGGTGGGGAATGAGACCCGAAATTCTTGTCGTCTGCCTTGAGTATGGTGGCTCCCCGTTTGGATTTTGAATTCAATATGCTGAACGCATACGGAAGTCAAGGGCAAACACGCGACGTGTTTGGAAGCCGAACGCTGGGGACTTCGCCAAGGCCGATTGCCGTGGACCAACCGCCAAAAAGGGGGGACGAATAGGTTACGATCGCCGGTTTGGCCTTAGCGAGAATATGCAACTGCGAGAGCGAAAGACATTAGGAGCATGGCCACCACGAACGAAAGACAATGGCGCACCGCTCGCCGGTGATGTTCTCGCAAATAGGGTATTCGGGAATCGCCGAGGTTCTCTTGAGACTACCAGAGGAAACCGAGAAGGGCTCCTGAAAGCATCAGGTGTCCCGTTAGCGTGAAGGCAAGCCCTTCCTAGTCGCCCATAAGGCCGCGATACTTTTCTGGGTGGAACCTCCGCATCTGCTCCGCAACCTTCAGTTGGTAGTAGAGCACGCGCACAGCGAGGAGGACTCCACCTACTGTCGACAGCCAGAAGAAGTATGTCATGCAGCGGCCTTCATTGATCGCGGTAAGTCAACCTCGTCCTGGGGCGCGGGCGTCGGGGTCAAGGCTGTTCGTCGCACCCCTCCCTCCGAAAACCACGTGAGCGACGCGTCCCGAGATTGGGGATCGGCTCTTGCGGGGCGTCAGGCGCGCGGCTCGCCGGATCCGCGGCCCACGCGGGCAACTGCCGCCCCGCCGCTCGGAGCTCGGTCCGGTGGCGGTCGGTAGTCGGGGCAATGCTGCGCGACCAGGGTCCAGAAGGCGGGGGAGTGGTTCGGCTCGCGGGTGTGGCAGAGCTCGTGGACGAGGACATAGTCCACGAGAGGCGGGGCCAGGAGCAGGAGCCGCGCGTTCAGCGCGATGACCCCGGTCCGGGAGCAGCTCCCCCAGCGGCTGCGGGCGAGGCGCACCGTCGTCCTGGTGTAAGAGAGCCCAAGGGTGCAGCTCAGGTCCGCCAGCCGGGGGACGAGGTGGACCTGTCCCTCGCGGACAAGCCAGCGGCGGAGGGCCTGGCGGCACGCGGGCGCGTCGCCGACCCGGCCGGCCAAGACGAGCCGGCCTGGACCGACCGGGACCACGCGGACCCCGCGCGCCGCCGTGGGCCGCAGCGTGAGCGTCCAGTGGGCGCCCACCGCGGGGAGGGTGAGGGCCGGGGGCACCAGCCATGGGACGGGCGGCGGGAGCGTCTGCCGGCGCGCCGCAGCCTCTGCCATGGCGGTCTGGATCCAGGCCTGTTCCTGAGTGAGGAGGTGGGCGATCGTCCGCCGGCCGACCCGCCGGGGGGCGACGACCTCGAGGGCCCCCTGGGCGGTCACGCGCAACGACAGCCCGCGCGCCCATCGGGTCACGCGGAGACGGTAGTCCATCGGAGCGTCTCTCCCCGCACGGCGTAGCAGGCGCCGCCCGCGACCGCGTCTCGCACCGCGCTGCTTACATCTGCAAGAGGATCTTCACGGCATCCTCCGTCCGATCGGCCAGGAGCGTCAAGGCGTCCTGGGCCCTCGCCAGCGGGAAGGTGTGGGTCACCAGCTTGCGGAAGTCGAACCGGCCGGCATCGATCCAGTCCACGGCCGTGCGGAAATCCCGGTGGTCGTAGATCTGGGACCCGACAACCTCCAGCTCGCCCAACGTCACCGCCGTCAGATCCATGGGCACGGGCTCCAGCAACAGCCCGGTGACCACGATCCGCCCTGCCCGGCGCGTCAGTCGCACGGCCTGCCCCACGGTCGCGGGGGCCCCGCTGCACAGGAAGGTGACGTCGAACTTCTCCGGATAGGCCCGCGCCAGATCCGCCTCCCAGCCCTCCCGACCGACGTGCACCGTGGCCGCGCCGCACAGCGCCTGCGTGAGGGCCAGGTTGAACTCGAACAGATCGGTGATGACGATCTCGCCGGCCCCGGCGGCCCGCGCCGCGAGCGCGGTGAGGATGCCGATCGTTCCCCCGCCGAGTACCAGCACCCGGCTCCCCGCCTCGAGCCGGGCCTGGCGCGTCACGGCATGCACGCCCACGGCCAACGGCTCGGCCAGGACGCCCTGCTCGAAGGCCGTCGCCTCTCCCAGCCTGAACGTGACGGATGCCTTGGCGAGCGAATACTCGGCGAACGATCCCAGCCACCCCCCCACGCCGGGCACCCGCTTGTCCAGACAGATGTTCTCCCGGCCCATCCGGCACAGCCGGCACGTCCCGCAGGAGACCAGGGGCATCATCGTCACCCGATCGTCCAGGCGGACGTTGCCCACGTCCTGGCCCACCCCGACCACCGTCCCGGCCAGCTCGTGCCCCAGGACGACCGGCGGCTTCCGGAACGGATGCTTCCCCCGAAAGGCGTGGAGGTCCGACCCGCACACCCCCGCACAGGCGGACCGGATCAGGACCTCGTCCCTGGCGGGCCGCAGGTCCTCCACCTCCCGGACTTCGATCCGGCCTGTCTCCTCCAGAATGGCTGCCTTCATGAATTCCCCTTTCTTCGCAACTGAAACGGGGTTCTTGCGGACCACACGGGCGCTCGACGCCTCAGCGCAGCTCGGCCTCGTCCTTGAAGGTATCCCAGTTGGACACATTCACGTCGCCCAGATCCGCCAGGGCCACGACGATGAACGTCAGCGCGAGGCAGCCCTCCTCGAGATGCCCGCCGAAACCGTTCCGCTCATCCGAGAAGTCGATATGGGCATGGACGCGGCCGTCGATGATGAATCCCCCGATGGTGACCACATCCAAGGGCTGCACACTCTTGGGGTAGCTCTCGGCCGGCGGCAGATCGTTGCTCATCACGACGTGGAAGTGCGACTTCCGGACCGAGCCGAACCCCGTCAGGACCACCCCATTTCTGATCGAGTGCTCCTTGACGGCCTGCCGCAGACCCAGAAGGATGTCCTCTCCCGGGTTGATCCGGACCGTGATGATGCGCCTGATTTCGGTAACGCGAGACAGCATCGTCGGCTCCTTTCTCTCATACAGTCATCACATGTCGATCTACGGGTACGTGGCCGACGCCGGATCGCGTAGAGCGGTCGCGGCACCGGCCCGCCCCCGCATATTACACGTCCGGGGTCAGCGTCCCAAGCTCGATGTGGGCGAGCTTCTCCATCTCCCGCGCCACGACGGTCTGGTCCAGCGCGCCATAGCCGGCGGCCCGGGCGGCGTTGTAGAGCTGCAAGACCGAACCGGCGATGAAGGCCGGCACCTGGGCCTCCGTGGCGGTCTGCAAGAACAGGTTGAGATCCTTGAACATCAGATCCAGGGCGAACCCGGGCTCGTGGTTCCCCGCCAGCGCCTTGAACCGCACGTGATTCTCCAGCATCCAGCTCGCGCCGGAACTGCTCCGCAGGATCGCAACCAGGGTGTCGAGACTCAAGCCGAACCGACGCCCCACCAGCAGCGCCTCGATGACGCCGGCGGTGTGGACCGCCACCAGCGCCTGATTCACCAGCTTGGCGACCTGGCCCGACCCGGGGCCGCCGCAGTGGACGATCTTCTTGCCGATGGCCTGCAGCACAGGGCGCACGGCCTCGAGGTCCACCGCTTCGGCGCCGACCATGATCGTGAGAGTGCCCGCCTCGGCGCCCGGTGGACCGCCGCTCACGGGGCAATCCAGTGCACGAATCCCCTTGGCGCGAGCCGCCTCGTGCACCCTGCGCGAGGTGCCGGGGTCCACCGTGCTGGCATCGCAGATATACGCCCCGGGCCTCGCGTGTGCCAGGAGTCCATCCGGCCCCTCGACCGCGGCCAAGACCGACGCCGGCGTGGGAAGGCTCAGGAGCACGACCTCGGCCTCTCGGGCCAGGCTGGCGAGATTCGGAGCGGCGGCGATCCCGTGTTCCACCGCCGCCCGCAGGGCCGCGGGGCTCAGATCGTACGCCACCACCTGGAATCCGGACTTGAGGAGGTTCTTGGCCATGCGTGAGCCCATGATGCCGACGCCGACACATCCGACAATTCGAGACATGACGTGACTCCTTCTGCACAAATGAATCCCCTGGGGACGGCCGACTATCGCCCGAGCATGAGGCCCGGCAGCCAGGTCGAGATGGTCGGGAACACGGTGACGAGGACGAGGCTGATCAGCAGCGGCACGTACCAGGGGATCATCGCCCAGGACAATCGCTCCAGCGAGATTCCCGTCACCCGCATCAGGGTGTACAGCACCGTACCCACAGGGGGCGTCACCAGGCCGATCATCAGATTGAGGACCATCATCACGCCGAAGTGGATCGGGTCGATTCCGTACTGCTTGACCATGGGCATGAGGACCGGCGTGAGGATGAAGAGGGCCGGCGTGGCGTCGATGAAGCAGCCGACCAGCAGCAGGAAGAGATTGACAATCACCAGGAACATCAGCGGGCTCGACACCACGCTCCCCATCCAGTTCACGATGAAGTCCGTCACTTGGTAGCGGGCGATGACCCAGCTATAGATGGAGCTGGCGCCCACGATGAAGAGGATGATCGCCGTGTCCAGCATCGACTCTCGGAGCACGTCGCGGAAACCCTTCCATGTCAGCGTCCGGTAGATGAACCCCATCAGAATCACATACACCACCGCGACGGCTGCCGCCTCGGTGGGTGTGAAGATCCCTCCCACGATGCCGCCGATCAGAATGACGGGAGCCAAGAGGGGAAGGATCCCGCGTTTCAGGGCCCCTCGGATCTCGCGCAGCGGCGCCCTGGGCTTGGCCTTAAAACCCTTCCAGGGCGCCATGATCACCAGCACGGTCATCATGGTGATCCCCATGATGACGCCCGGAACAAACCCGGCGATCAGCAGCTTGGCAACCGATTCTCCCGCCACGGCCCCATAGATGACCATGGGGATGCTGGGCGGGATGATGGGTCCGATGGTGGCCGAGGCCGCGGTGAGGGCCGTGCTGAAATCCAGATCGTACCCTTCGTCCACCATGGCCTTGATCTCGATCTGACCAAGGCCTCCCGCCTCTGCCACGGCGCTTCCGGACATCCCGGCGAAGATCATGCTGGCTAGGACATTCACGTGTCCCAGCCCACCCTTGAAGTGCCCCACCAGCGACTTGGCGAAGTCAAAGATCCGGTCGGTGACCTTCACCTCGTTGGACAGCCGGCCCGCCAGCAGGAAGAAGGGAATGGCGAGGAGCGTGAAGTTGGTCACCCCATAGACGATGCGCTGGGCGAGCATGTCCCAGGGGATCGCATCAAACCCACGCAGCACGCCCAGGGTGAAGACGCTGGTGAGTCCCATACTCACGGCGACGGGGGAGCCGAGCAGCATCAGCACCAGGAGCACCCCCATCATGGCAAAGAAGATGATCATGGCTCCTTTTCCTCACCCGCGCCGCGACCGGAAGAGTCGTCGGGCGCTGTCCGCGACATCCTGTGCGGTGATGGCCAGCATCGCGAGCAACCCCACGGGAATGGACAGGTACAGATAGCTGGTGCTGATAGGGAAGCTCCCTGCCTGCACGGGATAGACCGCGCGGATCATCAGGAGGCTCCCCCAGATGATCCCGGCCAAGAAACCCCAGCCCGGTGAGCGCGGTGAGGAAGTCGAGACATGCCCTGGGCCGGCCCGTGACCCGATCCAGGAGGACGGTGATCTGCAGGTGAAGTCGGTGCCGCATGGCCAGGCTGCTGCCGAGAAAGATCTGCCAGGCATAGAACCAGCGGGCGGCCTCTTCCGTCCAGGGAACCGAGACCTGGAGAACATACCGGAACACCACTTGCGACATCACCAGGACCAGCATCACCACAAAGGCGATGAGGGCCGTGACCTCGATGCATTTCCAGATGCGGCCAATGAGGGTCTGCATGGGGGGCGCAACCTCGCGGGAAAGCGGTTTACGGGAAGGGGCGGGGAAACCACCCCCCGCCCCACCACCGAAAATACTCGTCGCGCAGTCCGGTGTCGCTCCTACCAGGCCCCGATCTCCTTGAGGAGATCCTTCACCTCGGGCGCCCACTGCTCGGCCGCGATCCGTTCGATGGCCGGACGGGCCGCCTGGGTGAACTTCGGCTTATCCACCTCGATGAACTTGACGCCGTACTGCTTCTCCATGATCGCGCGCAGCTCGGCGGCCTTCTCCACTTGCTTGGTGCTTCCCCAGTCGGCCGCGCTCTTGACGACATCCCCGACCAGCTTGCGGTTGGCCGGGCTCAGCCCCTGGAGGAACTTCTCGTTCGCGACCCAGTGGAAATAGCTCGAGATGTGCTCGGTCATCATCACGAACTTCTGTACCTCGTACAGCTTGCCCTCATAGATCTGCATGATGGGGTTCTCCTGGCCGTTCACGACGCCGGTCTGTAGGGCGGTGAACACCTCGGGCCAGGCCACCGGGGTCGGGAGCGCTCCGAGTTCTTTCCAGATGGTCACCCACTGCGGGATCTCGGGCACGCGAAGCTTGAGACCCTTCACCTCCGCCGGAGTCGGAATGGGCTTGTTCGCGGTGAGCAGCCGGGCGCCGCGCCGCGAGAGGCCCAGGATCCGCAGGTTGCCGTTCTTCACCAGCGCCTCGTTCAGCTTCTCGCCGATCTTGCCCTTGTAGACCTTGTCGACAGCGTCGTAGCCCGGGAAGAGGAAGGGCGCCGACATCACCGCGTACTTGACGCCGAAGGTAGAGACCGCCATGTCGCCCGATTGAAAGATCTGGAACTCGTTGCGGCTCGTGCCTTCCTGGAGCTCGCGCTCGCCGCCGACCTCGGGGCCGAGAAGCTTTACGACCATCTCGCCGTTCGAGCCCTTCTCCAGATCGTTCTTGATCCGATTGGCGATGCCCCAGACGATCTCCTCATTGCGGGCGTTGTGCATCGCAACCGCGACATCGATCTTGGCGCCTGCGGCGGCGGGTGGTATGGGGGCTGCGACTACGACCAGAAGGAACATGAAAAGCAGTGTCAGGATCGTGCGCCTCATGGGTGACCCTCCTTTCGGATGGTTCGGACGAAATACCCAGAATGCTCTTTCGGTCGTCGAATGCGCAGGGCGGGTGCGGGAACGTGCGCTCCTTGTATGCCAATTCGAGGAGTGATGTCAAGGGGGAAGCCTCTCGTTGAATGGGATCGTCATGCCCGCCGCGGAATGCGTCGCGGTCGCTGCGCCTAGCCCGAACTGCGCGGGGAAGTCAGACTGGACGAAGCGAATTTACGCGGGAGCCCCTGGCGACGGATCAACGGGACGGCCGGCGGCCAGGGCGGAGAAAGCGCAGGGCGCGGGCGAAGGTTTCCGGATCGCCGAACCCGCCCGCCTTGGTGACGGCCGGAAGGTCTGCGCAGTCCCCGCCCACCAGCCGCCCCCAGGGCACACCGGGCTCGACTTCCCCCTGGAGTTCGACCCCGTTGGCGCCGAGCGCCGAGCAGGCGGCGATGGCGATGTCCCCGCCGCAGAGGAGCAGTCCACCCGGCCGGACCTCGCGGGCCACCAGACGCGCCGCCTGCCCCAGGAACTCGCTGAGGGTCTTGCTGGCCGAAGGGCGCAGGGGCCGTCTGCCCGAGGCAGACGGCTGCTGTGCGAGCGTGAGGACCGTATGCCGGTCGGCGAGCATCTCGGCGCGCGCCTTCTTGACCACACGCACCATCTCTTTCCGGTAGCGCTCCTCGTCGGCCACCACCTCGCCGAGGGCGGCGCGCACCACGCTCGCCTGGCCACGATCCTCGATCCAGGTCACCTGCTCCAGGCTGGTCGGGTTCGGCGACCCCACCACGAGGAGCACCGGCGCCTTCGCCCCCGGGGGAGTGCGGCGCGCGCGTCGGGGCCAGGGTAACACCTCGGAGAGGGCCATCGCCAGCCCGGCCGAGCCCGCGGCCACCCCGAATAGCCCGTCCCGCACGATCAGGCGGGCCAGGCGGTCCAGGTCCCGGGGCGTGACGGCGTCGGCCAAGACGATGCCGGGCGCCGCCGCGCGCCAGTCTTCGAGCATCCGGTCGAGCCGCGTCGCGGTCCCGCGCAGTACGGCCAGGCCGAGCGCATAGACGGGCCGACGGGTCTGTCGCCTCAGGAGGGTGGGCAGGTGGGACTCCTGGACCGGCGTCACCGGGTCGCGTCCGGTGGCCGTGCGGTGGACCGGCACACCGCGCACCAGTAGGATCCCGTCCCGGACAGCCCGTCCCGCCGGAGGGAACACCGGCGTGAGGACGGCCAGGGGCGACGGAAACACGTCCAGGATGGCGTCCAGTTCCGGGCCGATGTTGCCTCGGAAGGTGGAGTCGATCTTCTTGTAGACCGCTTCGACCCCCGCCCTCCGCAGCGCTTCGGCGGCGACGCGGGCCCGCTCGGCGGCGACGCGGGCCGGCACGGCCCGACTGTTGGTGTTGAGCACCAGCACATCGGCGGCGCGGGTCAGCGATTTCAGGTCGTGCCAGTCCAGCGGAACAAAGGTCCGGGCCCCCCGCAGGGCGAACTGTACCCCGGTGTCGTTGGCGCCCGTCAGATCGTCTGCGATGAGGCCGAGACGCATGAGTCTTTGCTCCTCCGCCGCCGGCCCGATCCTGTCGGACCGCGGGGCGGTCTCATCCTTTCCGGGGCCAGGAGCAGAGGGCGCGTACCGCACAGCCCGCGCATGCGGGCTGTTTGGCGTGGCAGGTGCGCCGACCGTGGAAGATGAAGAGGTGGGTGGCCTGTCCCCACTCCTCGGCGGGGAGGATCGCGCAGATGGCCGTTTCGATTCTCACCGGATCCTCGGTGCCCACCAGCTCCAGCCGGTTGGTCACCCGGCCGACGTGGGTGTCCACGCCGAAGCCGGGGATGCCATAGGCGTTATAGAGAAGGATGTTGGCGGTCTTCCGGCCGACGCCCGGCAGGGTGACCAGTTCCTCCATCGTGCGGGGAACGGCGCCCCCAAACTCCCGGACAAGTTTGGCGCAGCAGGCGAGGATGTTCTTGGCCTTGTTCCGGAAGAATCCGGTAGAGCGGATCTCGTTCTCGAAAACCGCAGGGTCGGCGCCGGCATAGTCCGCCGCGGTTCGGTACTTCGCGAAGAGCGAGGCGGTGACCTGATTGACGCGGGCGTCGGTGCATTGGGCCGAGAGGATCGTCGCGACCAGGAGATCCAGGGGCGTCCGGAAGTCGAGCTCGCAGCGCGCGTCCGGATAGGTCTCTCCGAGAATCCGCAGGATCTCGCGCAATCGTCCCGGCGGCGAGCCGCCGGGAGCCTCCGACGTGACATCGGCCTTCTTGGACGGTGCCGTGCCGCGTGCCATGGGTCCCTCCCCGAGATCGCTCCAGGGAAACCGAGCGGTCAGCACCCGGGACCCCATCGGCCAAGGCTGAGTGCTGACCGCTGAACGCCGCCTCTTCAGTCCCGCTGCAGCAACTCGATGGAGATCCCGTCCGGCCCCTCGATGAAAGCGAACTTCGTCTTGGGGTTCACCTGGCCCACCTCCTGGGTGATCTTGACGCCGCGGGCCTTCATCTTGGCGATCTCGGCCACTAGATCGTTGGTCTTGAGAGCGATGTGATACACCCCGTGGCGCACGGTGCCGGTCGAGGCGTCCACTGTCTCGGTTGCCCGCTTGGGGGAGAAGTTGTACAAGAAGCCGCCGATCTCTAGGCTGATGATCGGCATGCCGTTGGCCTCCCACCGCGAGACCTCCTTGGCCCCAAAGTTCTCCTGAAAGAAAGCCGCCGTCTTCACATGATCGCTGCACTTGAAATGGGTGTGATCATATTGAAAGCTCATCAGGATCCTCCTCCGTGAATGGTCCAGGGTTACGGGGAATTCAGCCAACGATTGGTCGCGCCATGAGACTCCGGACCTACACCAGCCGGAAGCCGCCGACCGGCTTCCGCGTCCGGCGCGCGGCGCCGGTCTTGTACGCCGCCGCCGCCACGGCCGCCGCCACGGCGGGGGCCACCCGCACGTCGAAGACGCTGGGGGTGATGTACTCCTCGTTGAGCTCGCGGGCGCCGACCAACGAGGCGATGGCCTTGGCCGCGGCGTTCTTCATCGCCTGGTTCACATGCGAGGCCCGGGCATCCAGGAGGCCGCGGAAGAAGCCCGGAAAACATGAGACGTTATTGATCTGGTTCGGGTAATCGGACCGGCCGGTCGCCATCACCCGAACGTACGGGGCGGCCTCCTCGGGCAGGATCTCGGGGATGGGGTTGGCCATGGCGAAGACGATGGCGTTCTTGGCCATCTTCTTGACCCCTTTCAGCGGGAGGCTCCCCGCACCGGAGAGGCCGAGGAACATGTCCGCGCCGCCGATCACGTCCAGCATGTCGCCCTTCAGGTTCCGCGGGTTGGTGGCGCCGGCGTACCATTCCTTGATCGGGTTCATGTTCTCCTTGCGGCCCCGGTAGAGGGCCCCCTTCGTATCCACGCCGATGATATTGCGCGCCCCCATGGCCATCATCATCCTGGTGCAGGCAACCCCGGCCGCCCCGATCCCGCTCACCACGATCTTGCTGTCCCGCAGCGTCTTCTTGACGATCCTGAGCGCGTTGAGCAGCGCCGCCAGGACCACCACCGCCGTGCCGTGCTGGTCGTCGTGAAAAACCGGGATGTCCAGCTCCTTCTGGAGGCGCTCCTCGATCTCGAAGCAGCGGGGGGCCGAGATGTCCTCGAGGTTGATGCCACCGAAGACCGGGGCGATCAGCTTCGCCGTCCGCACGATCTCGTCTGGATCCTGCGTGTCCAGGCAGATGGGAAAGGCGTCCACACCGGCAAATTCCTTGAAGAGCGCCGCCTTCCCCTCCATGACCGGCAAGGCCGCCGCCGGCCCGATGTTTCCCAGCCCCAGGACGGCCGACCCGTCGGTGATCACCGCCACCATGTTCTTCTTGACGGTCAGCCGGTAGACCTTGGACGGGTCGTCGTGAATGGCCATGCAGACACGGGCCACGCCCGGAGTGTACACCATGGAGAGGTCGTTGCGGGTCTTGATCGGCATCTTGGCCCTGACTTCGATCTTGCCCCCGAGATGGGCCAGGAATGTGCGGTCCGAGACGCCCACCACCTTCGCGTGCGGGATCTTGCCCACCGCCTTGGCGATGATCTGCTCGTGCGCCTCGTCTCGGGCGCTCACCGTGATGTCCCGGATGATCGTGTCCTTCCCGAAGCCGGCGATGTCCACGGCGCCGATGTCGCCCCCCGCCTTGCCGATCGTGGAGGCAATCTTCCCCAGCATTCCCGGACGGTTCTGGATCTCGACCCGCATGGTGATGCTATAGCTGGCACTCGGCTTGGCAACCATCGAGAATCTCCCTTTTGCAATAAAGATGCAGCAATCGAAAACGCTACCGCCCCGCCAGGTACTGTTCGAGACGCCGCAGCGCCTCGGCCAGGTTCTCGATCGAGTTGGCATACGAAAAACGCAGGTAGCCTTCCCCGTTCGTGCCGAACCCTACCCCAGGGGCCACGCACACCCTGGCGCGCTCCAATAACTCGAAAGCGAAGGCATAGGAGTCGGCGCTGAATCGCTTGGCGTTGGCAAACACGTAGAAGGCGCCGTTCGGTTCGGATGCGATGCCGAAGCCCAGCGCCCGCAGCCCTGGAACGAGGAACCGCCGCCGCTCATCGTAAGCCTGACGCATCCGCTCGGAATCAGGCAGGGCCTCGCGCAGAGCGGCGACCCCCGCGGCCTGCACGAACGCGTTGGCCGAGATGAAGAAATTCTGGTGCATCTTCTGGAGCGGCCGGACCATCTCGGGCGGCACGATGACGTACCCGAGCCGCCAGCCCGTCATGGCGAACGCCTTCGAGAAGCCGTTGAACACCACCGCCCGGTCGGTGAACTCCAGGAGGGAGTGCTCGCGCCCTTCGTACACCAAGCCATGGTAGATCTCGTCCGAAAGAATGAGCGGGCCTAGGGCCGCCAGGGCGGCCATCCGCTCAGCCGAGAGCAGCGTCCCCGTGGGGTTGGCCGGCGAGTTGATCAGGATGGCCTTTGTCCGGGGAGAGATTCGTGTCTTCACCTCCTCGGGCCGGAACTGGAAGCCGTCCTCTTCCAGGACATCCACGCAGACCGTCTCGCCGCCGCAGAACTTGATGAAGTTCGGATAACAAGCGTAATGCGGATCGGAGAGGATGACCTGATCGCCCTGCTCCAAGAGCGCGGCGAACACCATCCACATGGCGGGCGAGGTTCCGGCGGTCACGAGGATTCGATCCGGCGAAACCCGGACGCCGTACTTGGCGCGATAGTGCTCGGCGATCGCCTCGCGCAGCGGCAGGATCCCCAGGCTGTGGGTGTAATGGGTCATCTGGTCCGCGAGCGCCTTGGTCGCAGCCTCTCGGATGCAGACCGGTGTCGGAAAGTCGGGCTCGCCGACCTCCATGTGGATCAGGTGCTCACCCTTGGCTTCGAGTGCCTGGGCCCGCTCCATCACCTCCATCACCACGAAGGGCTCGATCTCTTGGGCATGTCGTGCAATCACGGAATCCTCCAACGGGAATGACTGGACGCGGCTCATGGCGGCCGCTTGGAAGGGAGGGATCATAGCACAGGCGGAAAGGGAAGCAAATCCCCGGCCCAGGGCCGAAGAAGGGCAAACGGACAAGTCCTTCCCGTTACCCCGCCGGGATCCGCCGAGTCGTCTGGCGCTCTCCCGACGACATGGCCCAATCAGAGCGTGTCACGCTACCACGCCCTTCGCGGTCTCGGGTCACCGGTAGTGAATCTCGAAGGGCTTGTTGGTGATGAAGAGAACGGTCACGTCGCGTTCCGCGGTGGCTCCGTGTTCCATCTCCAGTCCTTCAGGAAACCAGACAAAGCTGCCGGGGCCAAACTCTCCGGCGTGGGTGACCAGCGTCCCCTCGATAACATACATGCCATGGGCGCAGGGATGCGTGTGCCGCACGTTGATCACCCCGGCAGGGTAGCGCACCAGACGGATCTCCATGCCGGTGTCCGGATCGGTGACCAAGTTCTTCCGATAGAGCGCCCGTCCCAGTTTCTCATTGAACCGCTCCTCCCACTGGAGCGCCTGGGTGTCAATCACGATCATCTGCCCCTTCTCCATCGAAACTCCTTTCCATTTGGGGCCGATCGCAGCACGTTCACTGCGCCAAGGATGGCCAGCAGGGAGATGGTGATCGCCGAGGCAACGCACCAGGAACAGAGGGCCTCGATAACGTAGACCTCGATGTAGGTGAGATAGATTGAGAAGCCCACTCCGCCGATGGAGAGGACGAGGCTGAGGAGAAGCAGTTGCCGCTGGACACGACCCTCGGTCCGGAGCGCCGCGACGGCCAGCGCCAGCAGACCGAGATACGCGACCAAACCGATGAAGGAGACTGGGATGCCGAGAAACTTCGAGTAGAGGCTATTGTTGACCACGTCGCATTGGGCCCAGCGCGTGCAGGCGAGGCTCCCGCCGGTGAGACGCTTCGACGCAAGATAGCCGGACACCACGATGCCGAGTCCACAGAGAACCGCCGAGGTCCACAGCCACGGCCGAAGATTGGGTCGCAGATCATGCATCGCGCATCACTCCGTCACGGAAGCTGAAGGCTTCCAACAAGATGACGAATGTCCGAAATACCGTTCGCTAGACAGTACTGCTCCAGCTCAGCAATTATCTTAATGGCATTCGTCGGGTCAATGAAGTTCGCTGTCCCCACGGCCACGGCCGTCGCGCCGGCGATCAGGAACTCCGCGGCATCCTCTCCGCTCACGATCCCCCCCATGCCAATGATTGGAAGCTTCACGGCCCGCGCCGCCTGCCAGACCATGCGCACCGCCACCGGTCGGATGGCCGGTCCCGACAGACCACCCGTGACGTTCGCGATCTTGGGCCGGCGTGTCCGCACGTCTATGGCCATCCCCACCAGGGTATTGATCAGCGAGATCCCGTCGGCGCCGGCCTCTTCGGCGGCCCTGGCAATGGCCCGAATATCGGTCACGTTCGGGGACAGCTTCGGAATCAGCGGCAGACGCGTCGCCTCCCGCGCGGCCTTCACCACCTGGTAGGTGAGCTTGGGATCGGTGGAAAAGTCGAGCCCCCCCGCCACGTTCGGGCAGGAGACGTTCAACTCGATCCCCGCCACGCCCTCCTGATCGCTGATCCGCTTGGTCAGCTCGCGGAAGTCCTCCACCGACTCCCCCGCCACGTTCACAATCAGCGGCGGCGCCAGCGTTCGGAGATACGGCAATTTCTCGCGGATAAAGACGTCGATCCCGACATTCTGCAGGCCGATGGCGTTGAGCATCCCCGCCGGCGTCTCTGTGATCCGGGGCGCGGGATTGCCCGGGCGGGGCAGCCGCGTGATGGTCTTCACCACCAGCCCCCCCAGCCGGTTCAAGTCCAGATGCGGCTCGAACTCCTGCGCGTATCCGAACGTCCCCGACGCCGTCAACACCGGGTTCTGCATCCGGATGCCGGCCAGGGTCGATTGACATGTCCACGCCGCTCGCCAGGCTCGTCGGCTTTCCGTCCTCGGCCCTCGGCTCTTTCATCGCCACACCAACTCCCGCGAGTCAAACACCGGCCCGTCCTTGCACACCAGCTTGTAGGCAGGCCCCGGCCCATTCGACCGCGCCTCGATCGCGCAGCCCATGCACGCGCCGAAACCACAGGCCATGTTGGCCTCCACGGAGGTCTGGCAGGAAACGCCGCACGTCTCGGCCATTCGCGCCACGGCGGAGAGCATTCCGGGCGGACCGCAGGTGAAGACGGCGAGAGCCGAGAGGCCGAGAGCCGAGAAGGAATGGAGCGAGGAGGTCCGTAACGAGGCCGCGAGTCCCCAAGCTCCCATCCTCGGTCGTGATGTGGGCACTTACTCCGTGTGCTTCGAAGTCTTTCACGCAGAGAATGTCATCCGCCGTCTTTCCGCCAAGGAACACTTCGATGGACAATGCCCCGGAAACCGTTCTCGTCTCTCGACTCTCAACTCTCGGCTCGCGGCTCGTAACTCGCGGCTCTCGGCTCCGCGCGAGCGCCTTGGCGAGCGCCGCGATAGGAGGGACACCGATGCCGCCCGCGACCAGGATGGCCGTCTTCAGGTCGGGCGCGACCGTGAACGAGTTCCCCAGCGGACCCAGGATTTCCACCTCCCGGCCCGGCTCCATCCGGGAGAGGCATTGGGTCCCCTTCCCCAGGATCTTGTACAGGATCTCGACGACGGGAGCGCCGCCGCCGTCCGGCGAGATCCGGTAGATCGAGAACGCGCGCGGCAGCAGCGGGTCTGTCACGAGGGGTGGCCGCACCATGACGAACTGCCCGGGAGCAAAGCGTTCGGGGAATCCCGGCGCCGCGATCCCGAGGTGGCGATACGGGGCGGAGACGGAGCGGTTGAAGGCGATCTGGGCGCGCACAGACTCCTCACACGGCGGCGTGGTATTCTTGCAGGGAGCGGATGGCCATCTGCTGCGTGCGCAAGGCGCCGATCGCCTCGGCGGCGGCCTCGGCGGCGGCCATCGTCGTGAAGTGCGGGATTCCCATGGTCACGGCCGTCCGCCGGATCGAGTAGGAATCCAGCCGGGCGCTCCGGCCTTCGGGCGTGTTGATCAGCATCGAGACCTCGCCGTTCTTCATCCGGTCCACGATGTGCGGGCGAAACCCCTCGGTCACTTTGTACACCCGCTCCACCGGAACGCCGGCGCGCTGGATCACCTCGGCCGTTCCTTCGGTGGCCAGCAGACTGAACCCGAGCGCCGCCAGTCGCGTGGCCAGCGCCACCACCGCCAGCTTGTCTTTCTCGCGAACGCTGAGAAATGCCGTCCCGCCGGTCGGCAACGAACCGCTGGCCGCGATCTGCGACTTTGCAAAGGCCAGCCCGAAGTCCGCGTCGATGCCCATCACCTCGCCGGTGGACTTCATCTCCGGCCCCAGCACGGAATCCACGTTGGGGAACTTGGCAAAGGGCAGCACCGCCTCCTTCACCGCCACGTGGCGAAGCTGCCGCTCCTCGGTGAAGCCCAGCTCTTGCAACGTGGACCCCAGCATGACCTTGGCCGCCAGCTTGGCCAGCGGGACGCCGATGGCCTTGCTCACGAACGGCACCGTGCGCGACGCCCGGGGGTTGACCTCCAGCACATACACCACCCGGTCCTTGATGGCGAACTGGATGTTGATCAGACCGACCACGCCCAGCTCGAGCGCCAGGGCCCTCGTCTGCTCCCGGATCGCGTTCAGCATCCGTCCGCTCACCGACCAGGGCGGCAGCGAGCACGCCGAGTCGCCGGAGTGGATCCCCGCCTCCTCGATGTGCTCCATGATCCCGCCGATCACGACCGTCTTTCCGTCCGAGACGGCATCCACGTCCATCTCGATGGCGTCCTCCAGAAACTTGTCGACCAGGATGGGGTGATCGGGCGAGGCGCGCACCGCCCGCTCCATGTAATCCTTGAGATCGGTCTCGTCGTAGACGATCTCCATGGCGCGCCCCCCCAGGACGTAGGAGGGCCGGACCAGGACCGGGTACCCGATCTGTTTGGCGATGTGGGCCGCCTGGTCGAACGAGGTGGCCGTCCCGTTGGGCGGCTGGTTCAGCCCCAGTTTCTGGAGAACCTGCTTGAACCGCTCCCGGTCCTCGGCCCGGTCGATGGCGTCCGGCGGGGTCCCCAGGATCGGCACGCCGGCCTTCTGGAGGGGCAAGGCCAGCTTGAGGGGCGTCTGCCCGCCGAACTGGACGATCACGCCCACCGGCCGCTCCTTCTCCACGATGTTGAGCACGTCCTCCTGCGTGAGCGGCTCAAAGTAGAGCCGGTCCGCCGTGTCGTAGTCGGTCGAGACCGTCTCGGGGTTGCAGTTGACCATGATGGTCTCGTACCCCAGCTCCTTCAGGGCGAAGACCGCGTGGACGCAGCAGTAGTCGAACTCGATCCCCTGGCCGATCCGGTTCGGGCCGGCGCCCAGGATCACGACCTTCTTCCGGTCGCTGGGGTTGGCCTCGCACTCCTGTTCGTAGGTGGAGTAGAGATAGGGCGTGTAGGCCACGAACTCCGCGGCGCAGGTGTCCACCATCTTGAAGGTGGCCTCCACCCCCAGCCGCTTGCGCGCCTGGCGGATGGTGCCCTCGTCCGACCCCGTGAGCTTGGCCAGCCTCCGGTCGGAGAACCCCAGGGCCTTGGCCTCCCGCATGGCCGGCGTGGCGAGCAACCGCATCAGGGGCGTCCGTCCGTCCTCGACGCGGCACAGCCGATCCTCGGCCTCCACGATCTGCCGGATGTTCGCCAGAAACCAGGGGTCGATCCCGGTGAGACCGTAGATCTCCTCGAGAGGCATCCCCAGCCGCAGGGCGTCGGCGACGTGGAAGATCCGATCTGCTTTCGGTACGCGCAACCGCTCGCGGATCGCCCTTACCGTCGCCTCGAGATTCTCGTGCCCGTCTTGCAGGCGGGATTCGAGACCGTAGCTGTCGATCTCCAGCGAGCGGATGGCCTTCTGCAGCGCCTCCTTGAACGTCCGCCCGATGGCCATGGTCTCGCCCACCGACTTCATCTGAGTGGTCAGCGTGTCGTCCGCTCCAGGGAATTTCTCGAAGGCCCAGCGGGGAAACTTCACCACACAGTAGTCGATGGTCGGCTCGAAGCTGGCCGGCGTCTCGCGCGTGATATCGTTTCGCACCTCGTCCAGGGTGTACCCCACCGCCAGCTTGGCCGCGATCTTGGCGATGGGGAACCCGGTCGCCTTGCTGGCCAGGGCCGAGCTCCGCGAGACGCGCGGGTTCATCTCGATCACGACCATCCGGCCCGTCGCCGGGTCCACCCCGAACTGGATGTTGCTGCCGCCGGTGTCCACGCCGATCTCGCGGATGATGGCGATGGAGGCGTCGCGCATCAGCTGGTATTCCTTGTCGGTTAGGGTCTGGGCCGGGGCCACGGTGATCGAGTCGCCGGTATGGATCCCCATGGGGTCGAGGTTCTCGATGGAGCAGACGATCACCACGTTGTCCTTGAGGTCTCGCATCACCTCCAGCTCGAACTCCTTCCAGCCGATCACCGAGGCCTCGATCAGGACCTGGTGGACGGGGCTGAGATTCAGCCCCCACTGGACGTGCTCCTCGTACTCCTCCCGGTTGTAGGCGACGTTCCCCCCCGTGCCGCCGAGGGTGAAGGACGGCCGGATGATGGCCGGGTAGCCGATCCGGTCCACGATCTCCAGCGCCTCCTGGAGCGTCCGGACGTAGCCGCTGTCGGGCACCTCCAGGCCGATCTTCGTCATGGCCTGCTTGAACAGGTCTCGGTCTTCCGCCTTCTTGATGGCGTGGAGCTTTGCCCCGATCAGCTCCACCCCGAAGCGGTCCAGCACCCCCGTCTCGGCCAGGGTCACGGCGGTGTTGAGCGCGGTCTGCCCCCCCAGCGTGGGCAACAGCGCCTCCGGCCGCTCGCGTTCGATGATCCGCGCCACCACCTCGGGCGTGATCGGCTCGATGTAGGTCCGGTCGCCGAACTCCGGGTCCGTCATGATCGTGGCCGGGTTGCTGTTCACCAGGACCACCCGGTAGCCTTCCTCGCGGAGGGCCTTGCACCCCTGCGTCCCCGAGTAGTCGAACTCGCACGCCTGACCGATCACGATCGGCCCGGAGCCGATCACCAGAATCGTCCGGATGTCAGTTCGCTTGGGCACTCATTACCTCGTGGGCGACCTCGGCTTCGCCGCCCCCGCCGTGGTCAGACCCGTCCCGCGACCGCCGAAGAACCGCCGGCCGCCGACCGGGCGCCTTCCATCAATTCCACGAATCGGGCAAAGAGGTAGCTCGCATCGTGGGGGCCGGGCGAGGCCTCGGGGTGGTACTGGACCGAGAAGAGCGGCAGCCGGCGGTGCATCATCCCTTCGCAGGTGTTGTCGTTGAGGTTCACGTGCGTGAGGACAAGATCCTCGGGATCGCCGTGCAGGAGATCCCGCGACACATTCCGGAAGGAGGAGACATCCACGGCGAAGTTGTGGTTCTGCGCCGTGATCTCCACCTTGCCGGTGGTCAGATCCTTGACCGGCTGGTTACCGCCGTGATGGCCGAACTTCAGCTTGTAGGTGCGGCCGCCCAGGGCGAGTCCGATGATCTGATGCCCCAGACAGATGCCGAAGATCGGCCGCTTGCCGATCAGTTCCCGCACCGCCGCGATGAGATAGGGCACCCCTTCGGGATCCCCCGGCCCGTTGGAGAGGAAGATCCCGTCCGGCTCGCGGCGCAGAATTTCCTCCGCGGTCGTCGCGGCCGGCACCACCGTGACCTCGCAGCCGCTCGAGACGAGCTGCCGCAGGATGTTCCACTTGATCCCGCAGTCGTAGGCAACGACTTTGTAGAGCCGCGAGCCGAGATGTGAGAGCCGAGCCGCGTGATTCGGAGCCTGTACGCTCAAACAAGCGCCAACTGCCCTTCTGCTCGTCTCTCGGCTCGCGGCTCGGGCTCGGTCGGGCTCGCGGCTCTCCATAGCCGTGCGGCCACCCCCACGCATGCTCCGTCCAGGTGAAAGGCTCCGCGCAGCAGACCTCCTTCACCAGATCCCGGCCGATCAGACCGGGCGAGGCCTTGGCCTTGGCGATCAGCCGCTGCGGATCCAGATCCGCGCTGGAGATCACTCCCTCCTGCGAGCCATGATCCCGGATGTGCCGGGTGAGCGCCCGGGTGTCGATCCCCTGGATGCCGACGACACCGCATTCGCGCAAATACTCCTCCAGCGACCGACTGGCCCGCCAGTTGCTCGGGACGACGCTCCCCTCCTTGATGATGAACCCTTCCACCCAGGGGCGGCGCGACTCCACGTCCTCGGAGTTGACCCCGTAATTCCCGATCAGCGGATAGGTCATCGTCACGATCTGCCCCTTGTAGGACGGATCGGTCAGGATCTCCTGGTATCCGCTCATCGAGGTATTGAAGACGACCTCGCCGACCGTCTCGCCCTGGGCGCCGTAGGCGCACCCCTCGAAGATGGTGCCGTCGGCCAAGGCCAAGATCGCCGGCTTCATGCGCTCACACTCGCTCGGATTGCCATGCCCCTCCAATTCTACCCCGGCAGTTCCCACACGACCTTCCCGCCCACGATGGTGGCCAGAACCTGACCCCGGAGCTTCCAGCCGTCAAACGGGGAGTTCCGGGCCTTGGACGCAGATTGCCGCACATCGTACACCCACTCCCGGGTCGGGTCCGCGATTGTCACGTCGGCGTCCGCCCCCTCGGAGAGCGTCCCCTTGGGCAGTTGGAAGATGCGGCAGGGATCCGAGGTAAGCCGGGCGACTGCCTGGGGAAGCGTCAGGACTCCGCCCTCCACCAGCGTCGTGATCGTGAGGCCGAAGGCCGTCTCCAGCCCGATAACCCCGTTGGCTGCGTAGTCGAATTCCACCTCCTTGTCCTGAATCACGTGGGGGGCATGGTCGGTGGCGATGGCGTCGATCGTCCCGTCGCGGAGCCCTGCCTTGACCGCCTCCACGTGGCGCGACGATCGCAGCGGCGGGCTCATCTTCGTGTTGGTGTCGAAACTCATCACCGCTTCGTCGCTGAGCGCGAAGTGGTGCGGGGCCACCTCGCAGGTCACGTTGGACCCTTTCGCCTTCGCCGCGCGCACCAGTTGGACCGCCTCGGCGGTGCTGACGTGGGCCACGTGGTAATGGCTGCCGGTCAGCTCCGCCAGCAGGAGATCGCGAGCCACGATGACCGCCTCCGAGGCGGCCGGGATCCCCTTGAACCCCAGCTCGGCGCTGACCTTGCCCTCATGCATGACCCCCTTGCCCGTCAGATGTTCGTCCTCGGCGTGCTGGATCACCGGGATCCCGAACAGGGTCGCATACTCCAGCGCGCGGCGCATCAGCTCCGCGTTCATCACCGGCTTGCCGTCGTCGGAGATGGCGATGCAGCCGGCCCCGACCAGCTCGCCGATCTCGGCCAACTCCTCCCCCTTCATGCCCTTGGTGATGGCCCCGATGGGGAAGACGTTCACCACCCCGTCCCGCCGGGCCCGGTCGATGATGAAGTCGGTCACCGACTGGTTGTCGTTGACCGGATTGGTGTTCGCCATGCAGCACACCGACGTGAAGCCGCCGCGCGCCGCCGCGCGTGTCCCGGTGGCAATCGTCTCCATATCCTCGCGCCCCGGCTCGCGCAGATGGACGTGCAGATCCACGAACCCGGGGCAGACGATCTTCCCCCGGGCGTCCAGCACCCGATCCGCGGCAGGCGCGGGGTGCGACCCGGGGCTCGCAACCTCGACAATGCGCCCACCCTCGATCAGAAGATTCAGCACCGCGTCCCGGCGGTTCGCCGGATCGATCACCCGCCCGCCCGCAATCAGGATTCGCATAGTCGCTCCGTTCAACGTTCCGGGTTCTCTGTTCTGGGTTCACGAACGTCGCGCGTTGAACCTTGAACCTCGCCCGCCGCTAGTTGTTGCCCGCCTGACCGCCCGCCAGCAGGTACAACAGCGCCATGCGGATGGCCAGCCCGTTCTCCACCTGATCCAGGATCAGCGAGTAGGGACCGTCGGCCACCTCCGGCGCGATCTCCACCCCGCGGTTGATGGGCCCGGGGTGCATGATCAGGACGTCCGGCCGGGCCATCTTCAGCCGATCCGCGTTCAGACCGAAGAGCTTGGAGTATTCGCGCAGGGTCGGAAACAGACCCGCCCCCATCCGCTCCCGCTGGATGCGGAGCATCATGATCACGTCCGCGTCCGCGATGGCCGGCTCGACGCGGAGGAATTTCTCCACGCCCAGCGACTCCACGTACCGCGGGAGCAGCGTCGGCGGCCCGCAGACCCGGACCCGCATCCCCATCATTCGCATGGCGAGGATGTTGGAGCGCGCCACTCGGCTATGCAGGATGTCCCCCACGATGGCCACCTGGAGCCCTTCCAGGGCGGGCCGCCGCTCCCGGATCGTGAAGAGGTCGAGCAGGGCCTGTGTGGGGTGCTCGTGGGCGCCGTCGCCGGCATTGATGATCGACGCCTTGAGCAGCCGCGCGAGCAGGTGCGGCGCCCCGGGCACCGCGTGCCGGATCACCACCACATCCGGATGCATCGACTGGAGGGTGAGGCCGGTGTCCTTCAGACTCTCCCCCTTCGCCACGCTGCTCGTCGAGGTGGAGATGTTGATGACATCGGCGCTCAGCCACTTGCCAGCAATCTCGAAGGAGGTCCGGGTGCGCGTGCTGGGCTCATAGAAGAGATTGATGACCGTCTTGCCGCGCAACGCGGGGACCTTCTTGATGTCGCGGGACGCGATCTCCTTCATCGAGGCCGCCGAGTCGAGGATGAGGCGGATCTCCTCCACGGTCAGGTCCCGGATGCCCAACAGATCCTTCTTTTGCAGCCCCATCACGCACCTCCAAATCCGTTCAGGAATCCATCGCCTCGTAGATGACGACTTTGTCTACCCCGTCTCCCTCGGCCATGAAGACCTGTACCGCTTCCTGGTGCGAGGTGGGGAGATTCTTGCCGACGTAGTCCGCCCGGATCGGCAGCTCTCGGTGGCCCCGATCCACCAGGACCGCAAGCTGGACGAGACGCGGTCTCCCCAGATCCATCAGACCGTCCAGGGCCGCGCGGGTGGTGCGTCCGGTGAAGAGAACGTCGTCCACCAGCACGACCTTCTTGTCGTCGATCGAGAAGGGAATCTCCGTCCGCCGCAGGACAGGCTGCGTCGCCGCCTTGCCGAAATCGTCCCGATACAAGGTGATGTCCAGCGCGCCCACGGGTACCTTCCGGCCCTCGATCTCCTCCAAGCGCTTGGAGATACGCTGCGCCAGCTCCACCCCCCGGCTCCGGAGGCCGATCAAGACCACCTCTTCCACCCCCTTGTTCCGCTCGACGATCTCGTGGGCGATGCGCGTGACGGCCCGTGCGATGCCCGGTCCATCCAGGACTTGCGCTTTCTCGCGTCGCTCGCTCATACGGCCTCCAGACATAAAAAAACCCCCTCACCGTTCCGGGTGAGGAGGCTGCAGGAATGTATCGACTTGCGGGCTGTCACAGAGAACTCCTTTGCGGGCTTCACCGAGCCCGCTTAAAAGGTGACCCTCTTGTACCAGACGCCACCCCTTCTCGTCAAGCCGAAAACCAATTCGCCGATTTGGCAATCGGGCAACTGGGCAATTCGGCGAACCACACCTCCAAATCGCCAAGTTGCCTCATTGCCTGGCTGCCGGCCCTACATCGCCCGCAGGATCTCCACCGGCGCGAAGTCGTCCGTCAGCGTGGGGACGTCCTTGATCTCGACGGGCACCTCCAGGAGGTGCGCGGCGTACTCGGCCAGGTCGGTGGCCGGCACCAGCTTGCCCCCCACGCGGCCCGCGCGGGCCACCCACTCGCCGCGACCGGCGCGCGTCGTCTCCTGCGTGCCGAATAGGATGATGTTGATATCGCCCATGATCCAGCCCGCATTGACGTCATACGTGGGAACGACATAGACCGTGGGGAAGACCTCGGACAGCGTCCGGTACATGGATCGGAAAAATCTGCTCTGGGGCCCCCGCAGCGTCCCGATGATGTTCGAGACCACCACGCCGCCGGGCGTCAGGCGGGCCTGAATCTCCTTGTAGAATTCCAGGGTCGTCAGGTGAAAGGGGATGGTGTCGGAGTTGTAGGCGTCCAGAAACACCAGGTCATATTTCTCCTTCGTCTCCTGGACGAAGCGGCGGCCGTCCATGGCGTACAGGTGCAGCCGGGCATCCTCCGGCACTTGGAAGTACTTTTTGGCAATGGCGATCACCGCGGGGTCGATGTCCGCCACGTCCACCACGAGGTTCGGGAGATCCTTGTAGAGCCGTTTGGGGAACGAGCCGCCGCCCAGACCCAGGATGAGGACCCGCTTCGGTTCGGGGACGAGGGTAAGCGCCAGCGACAGGAACCGGGTGTAGCGCAGGCGCAGCTCCCAAGGGTCGTTGAGCAGCATGGCGCTCTGCCGCAGATTTTCGAAATCCATGTATCGCTGCGTGCCGTCCTCGGCCAGACGGATTTGATTGTAGAACGAGTCTTTCTGCAGGATCAGTCCCGACTCGGCCGCCTGTGTCTTCGATTGCCAGACCATCGTGGCGACCAGTACGACCCCGGCGAACAAGACGAGCAAGGCGTGGACCGTCCGCCGGCCCCCCAGGAAGAGTCCCGCCGAGACCACCAGCAGCAAGAGTCCGAGCCCGTGGACGATGTTCGCCACGCCCAGGATCGCAATCAGATAAAAGGCCGTGATCAGGGTCCCCATGATGCTTCCTGCCGTGGACACGGCGTAGAGCCCCCCCGCCGTGCTGCCCACCGAGGCGACGGCCTTCGCCTGCAACCGCACCGCAAAGGGCGAGATCGTCCCCAGGAACACGCTCGGAACCAGGAAGAGGATCAGGCAGGAGACCAGCGGGCCCAGCCGAGCCCCGAGGTCGCTTGCCGCGATACCGCGGTTCAATCCCGGATAGGCGAAGGGCAGGAGCGCGATGAGGATGCCCGGAACGGCAATGAGGAGGGCCAACACGGGCAGGCGCGGCCAGCGGTCCGCCATGATCCCGCCCAGCCAGTAGCCCAGGCTCAGGGCCGCTAGAACCACGCTGATAAGGCTCCCCCATACGAAGATGGAGTTGCCGAAGTAGGGAGCGAGCATCCGGCTGCCGACGATCTCCAGGGCCATCAGATCAGCCCCGCAGACGAAGACGACGGCATACAGCAGCCACGAACTCCTCGCGCGCGGATGATGCCCCAGCCGGTGGTCGACGTGTTCGTCGTGACGAGAATGGGAGGCGCGTTTGGGCATGGGATGCGGATCCTTTCGTCAGTGGGTTTCAAGTCTGAAACGGTCAGGAGCGGGCGCGCAGACGGCCACGATACGGCGCATCCAAGTATTGGCGCGCGAGATCCTTGGCCAGCCCGTCGGTCTCGACGTCGAGGGCCGCGTGGTACCGGCGCACCGCCTCGGGTCGATCCCCCAGCAGATCATAGATCATGCCCGAGCGGGTCCAGGCCCAGGCGGTGATCCATCGGTACCTGGGCGGCGTGGGAGTCTGGATCGCGCGCTGGAAGAATGTCAAGGCCGAGGCGTACTCGCCCTGGTCCATGTACACCTTACCCATCAACTGCTGGTACCGGGCCCCCAACTCTGCGAACCGCGGCCGGCCCTGGGCGACCTGCTGGCCGACCCGCCGCCCGATCTCCAGCGCTTCCTCGAACCGGCCCAGCTCCGACGCCGCGTGGGCCGTGGCGAAGTACAGGTCGGGGTTTCCCGGGTACCGCCGGACGAGATCCTGTCCAAGCCGCAGCGCCTCGGCCTGCTTCTGTTCCTGCCCGGCATACATCTGAAGAAGGACGACGCGGGCCGTCATCTTGAGATAATCGCCCCGCTCCGCCACCTGCGTGAGCATCTCGATACCCAGCGCCGGATCCCCCTGCGGCAAGACGATGGCCGCGAACGGCCGGACGATCGCGGGCAGCCGCCCCAGCGCCAGGTGATACAGCCCGAGGCCGTACGCCGCGTCCACCAGGTTTGGATCGAGCCGGAGCGCCTCCCGGAACTCCCGGTGCGCCTCGCGCACCGCCTGCAGCGCCGAGAGGTAATTCCGGCGCTCGCCATCGACCAACGCCTTGCTTCCATGGATCAGTCCGAGGAGCAGCTTGACCTCGGCATCCGCGGGGGCGGCGCGTTCCTGCGCCTCCGCCGCCGCCAGCGCCTCCGTCGTCTGCTCCAGGAACCGGTCCAGGTCGGGGGCCGGATCGTCCTTGTCCTCCGCCAGGGTCAGCGTGACCAGGCTCAGACAGAAGCGACCCGCGGCCTCGCCCCGGGGAATCGTCAAGAGATGCCGGCACGTCTCCTCGGCCGCATCCGGCTCCAGGTTCAGGAGCAGATCGCTCGCGCGCAGCACCTCCGAGCGCACCGCCGCCGCCTCGTGGAACGCCAGGGCCGACGGCACGATCAGGATGGAAAGCGCAATGCCCAAGAGGGCGACTCGGCACAGCCGCATGGGCGTACTCTAAGCTGACACCGGGTTGGGTGTCAACGGCAGGAGCTAACGGCGGTCATCGGCTGCCGGCTGTCGGCATGTCTTGAGTGGCTGCGCGGAGGGGCGAGGGGCTGCCGTTCACCCCGTTCCCCGCCATCGGCGGCAGGCGAAGGGGGTGAGCCGGCGCCCAACGGGTGGGGAGCCCGGGGAGCCCTTTTCGTTAGGTCGTCCGCCTGGCCCGCAGACGCTCGATCGCGGCCTGCAGGCTGGTTTGCATCCGCCGAATCGCCTCGGCCAGCTCACCGATCTCATCCTTGCGGTTGATCTGAATCTTGGCATTCAGCTCTCCGAGGCTGATGCGGTCCGCCACCTCGGTCAACTGCGTGACCGGCCGCGTGACCCCTCGCGCGATCAAGAACGCCACCAGGACGGTCAATAGGCCGAACCCGACGGCGGCCGCGGCGCTGATCTGGGTCATCTTGACGGCGGCATAGGTAAACGAGGGATCCGGCGCCTGCAGCACGAGCCGCCAGGGCTTGGTCTTCAACGGCACCACCGCCGATTGGTGCCGCTCCGAGCTGTTGTCCGCCGATGCCGCGAAGGTCGTCGCCTGAGGCGTCCTCAGCGCGGCCGCGACCTCGGGGAGCGGAAGCACGTTGACCTGATCGGTCGTGGCGGTTCCAAACCGTTTCTCGGCCACGATCGCCTTCGTGGTCTCCGGCGGCAGGGGGGCAATTGCGCGGTACAGCAGCGTGTTCACCACCCCCTCCCGGTTGCCTCTGCTCGCGCTGTGCGCGATCCGGATGCCATCGTTGTCCAGCAGCATGGCGACGGTCCCGGGCACCGACTGAGCCGCGGCTTGCTCGACCAAGTCCCAGATCCCATAGAGGTCGAGTCGGCTCCGGACGACAGCAATGACCTGATTATTGGAGTCGAGCACGGGGGCGCTGGCAAAAATGGAAGGTTTGCCTGTGATGACCGAAACCGAAGGATCCGAGATGTACGCCGCCCCCTTCATCGCCTCCAGGAAGTATGGACGGAAGGAGATGTCGCTGTTGAGGTCGGACTCCACCGAGGCGAGGATGATCTTCCCCTCGCGACTGACCACCGCGATGGATTGGACGTTTCGCTTGGCTGCCTCGGCCTTGAGCGCCATGACGGCCACTTTGGCTGCCGCCTCTGTGGGCTTTGACGCATATCCGACAATCTCGGGCAATAGGCTCACGGACCGTATGTTCTCGCGCCAGGCCAGCAACTGGCTATCGACCTCTCGTCCCACCTCGGTGCTGACGCTCAACATGTTGATGCTCGCCTGTTCGAGCAACGCGCGGCGCGCCGTTACGATCGTGAAGGTCGAGACCGCAACCAGGGGGATCATGGAGACCAGGAACAAGATCACGACCATCTTGGAGCGCATACGCCACGGGCCAAGCGACCAGGAGCGTCTGCTGGACTTCGCTGGGGGTGCGGCTTTGGTTGCCACGAGAATCTCCTTTCGATAATCAGATGCCGGGCGAGACGTCGATACGTCGACGTCGAATGTTATAACTTCCGAATCGCTGCGAGCATAACTTGCTGAAACCGGAGTCTCCGGGCGTCGTCCGGAATCGCTTGGCCGAGGTGCTCGATCAGCTCCGGGATCCGTTCGCGGGGGAAGCTCTCCTGGATTTCATCCAGCGCCGCGATTTCGTCCTCCAGCGTGAGCGCGGCCAGCGGGCCGATGGCCCGGGCCAACTCGGTCGTAATCTGCTCGATGAAGGCTCCATTGACGGTCGGCCGGGGTGGGGCCACGCTCCCCGGGGCCACTTGCAGGATGCCCGACCGGAAGAGGGTCTCGGCGATCTGGCCTACCCCTGACTCCTCCAGCTTGAGACCCTGGGCGATCTCGGCCACGCTGCGCGTGCCATCAAACTGCACCAGCACACGCCAGACTGCGGGCGTCAGGGTGACCTCGCCCGACAGTTCTTTATTTGACAGCTTGAAGATCACTCTAGACAGATTGCCTGACGCCACCATGATCGTCACCTCATTCCATCCGACTCACCTGAGCCCCCCCCAAACATCCCGGGGGCAACAGGGAGATCCTGCCAGCTTCTCAAGACCTCAGAGCTCCTTCAGACCCGCCTTCAACAGCAAGTGCTGGGCGGACGCGTCCAGATGCTCCCGACCAAAGATGCTCGATCGCGAGGGCGCCACTTGCCGCAGATCGCGCTGGAGGTCGGCATCTCCCTCGAAAGGGTTTGCCGCGACTTCCAGCGCCATGCGCAGCACAGGCGCGTTCGCCGCCGTACTGCACAGCACGACGACAAGCGCATTGCCCAGATCGCGGGCGATCACCAGTTTGCGCTCAAACCGCAGCTCGATGTTCGTGAGGGGGGACAGCTTTGATAGAGCGGCGAGACACTGACTGAGGGCAAATCCGATCCGCTCGAACAGGCGGCGATCGCCCGTGGCCGTGAGCAGCATCCCGAGAATCTCTCCCTGATTGTCACAGAGGCAGGCCCCCTGTACGCCTGGCACCGTAGCCAACTGCTCGAAGATCCCTTGCGAGCGCTGCTTCAAACGGGCCAGACGCGAGCCGCTCCACGCCGGGGTCACCTCCTGCGTCACAATAGTTGCCATCCCGCGTCCCTTCCACTTAGCAGGCTGCCAAAAAACCCACTTTCGCCCAGGCTGCTCAAAAAGGTCCAGATGCCAGGCGGCGCGCGCAGGGCCGAGTGAGGCGTACTTCTGGTACGCCGCAACGAGTGCCCGAGCAAGCCAACGCCGCAGATGGGCCTTTTTCAGCAGCCTGCTAAGAGCCAAACACCTCGGGCAGCACTGCCGTCAAACCGATCTCCGTCAGCCGTCCTCCGTGTCGTTTCTTCAAGCCGCTCGCCGCCACCGACAACCGCCCCTGGAGGTCCCGGGCCCCCGGCTGGGTTGCCAGCGCACGCAGACACTGGGCCAGGCAGCGGCTTAGCCCCTGGTTGAATGTGGCTGCCGGCTCTCGCCCCTCAAACCGGATCCGGCCATCCCGATACTCGAACTCGGCCGCGAAGGGGTCCAGGAACGGAAACGAAGCCGCCAACTCGATGCCGGCCCGCTTGAACGTCGCCAGGAAGGTCCCCATCCTCGCCGGGGTGTCGACGGCACCTTCCATCGCCTTGAATACCTCCGACCAGAGGCCAAGCTGCTCCTGGGAACTTTGCCCCTCTGCCGGCTTCGGCTCATCCGCCGTCTTGGGAGGGTGCGTGGTATAAACGGTGAAGACTGCCCCCTCGGCGGCCGCCAGCAAGATGATCTCCTCCTGCACGCGCGGCCCGG
Source organism: uncultured Methylomirabilota bacterium (assembly GCA_963727695.1). GTDB lineage: Bacteria > Methylomirabilota > Methylomirabilia > Methylomirabilales > 2-02-FULL-66-22 > 2-02-FULL-66-22. The sequence goes on from CAVSHW010000008.1 coordinate 205,117, forward strand.
CGCTGAGTTTTCCCTGACGATCCAGCGTGCTCTCCAGCACCTTGCCCTCCCACAGGAAGACCATGGCGGTGTGGTGGCTCTTGAGAAGCTGCACCTCGATGTAGCCGCTGTGCCGGCGGCCCTGCAGGCCGGCGATCAACCGATCCAGGCTGGTGAGATCGCTCGTCAGGTCCTTATAGAGCACTTCGCTTTGCAGGAAGTAGATCAGCAGATGCGCCATCTCCGCGGAGAGCCGAAAGACGCTGAGCAGTCCCGCCCGCTCGCGCGCCTTCGCGATGATCCGGTCGGCCGCCTCACCCCCATTGCTGCGCTGGCCCCCGACCTCTTCGATGGCGTTCGCCACGAAGCCGTCGCTGAGCAGCAGGGTCCCGACATAGTTCGGGGCGGTCAGTTGGACGTAGCCCGTAAAGATCTCCCCCTTCAACTCCTCAAGCATGGCGTCGATCTGCGTAAACGACGTGCTCAGACCCTCGTGAACCACGTCTCCCTTCGGAAAAATCATCGCAACCTCCCGCTTCGGCGGCGAAGAGACAACACTCGGCTGCTCACCCCGCCCCGCCGCCCCGGTCGTTCGGGGAGAATGGCTGAAGGAGCGCCGCGACCGTTTTGAGCGACGCGCGCCCCTCCAGCCAGCACGCCAGATAGGAGCCCTCCTTCTTCGCGATCCACACCTTCTCCGCCCGGGTGGCGAAGAGGGCATCACGGAAGCCGCCGCAGTTCAGCATCGCTCCGATAGCTTCCAGCCGCCCAGCGAGGAACGCGACTCGCGGGGCTTCCGCGGCAAACTGTCCCTCGGCCGCGGCTGCCCGAATGCGCCCCCCACTGTTCACCAGGATGGCCGCGCGCAGGCCGTGCGTGCCCTGGGCGGATCGCAGCAGCGACTCCGTCTGCCTATCGCGCTCGGCGCGCGCCTCATCCACTCGCTGGGTCCCCTGCAAGAGCAACGCGGGCCACGGCGTGGTGACATTGCGTTCGGCGGTGACCGCTTCGTGATCCACATGGAACTCCGCATCATCCCAGGTCAGGAGTTCTTGGACCGCCTCCTCGCCCTTCAGCGCGCCGACGCTGGCGAAGATCAGCTCGCCCCCCGCAAAGACTAGTCTGCCCTCACCGAGAATGCCCACCAGCGAGACCTGCGCGTGCTGCCGCTCGCTACACTGTAACTGCACCAGGCTGACAAGACTGAGATCCCGCAATGTCCCGATCAGCGGCATCTTCGGTACATCCCCGGGCGGCCGGCCAGGCCCGCCCGCTGGGGGATCGGCGGCTTACCTGCGAAGAGTCGCGCCGGACGTTCGCCGCGTCGTTTCCGGGTAAACCCAGCATTCCACTCGTGCACGATCGGCACCTCGTTCAACCCGCAGGGCTCTTTTCTTCCTCGAACACGATCTTGAGAACTGCCTCAATGTCCGTGAGTCTGATCGGCTTGGCGAGCAGCATGGCCGGCCCGTGCGCGAGAGCGGCCAGGGTCTCTGCGTGGTCGGGGTGTCCGGTGATGATGACTACCAGGGCCTCGGGGTCCCAACGCTTGACCTCTCCGATCAGCGCCGCGCCACTGAGATGGGGAAGGATGATGTCGAGGAAGATCAAATCGAAATGGTTCTCCCGGATGATCTCGAGAGCCTCCGGCCCATCCCCGGCGAGGACAACCTCATAGCCCTTGGTCTGCAGGATGGTTCCAAATGCCTCCCGTATTGCAGCATTGTCATCCACAAATAGGATGCGCCTGGACGCGGGGGGCTCCAGGGTCAAGGGGATCTGATTGTTGACCAGGAATTGTTTGAATTCGGCCCGAGGAATCCGGTGACGGCCCCCCGGAACGCGATAGGCCGAAAGCTTGCCGGCCCGGATCCATCCCAGGACAGCCACAGGCGTGACATGGAGGAGTCTGGCGACTTCGCCGGTGCTCAGGGGCCTTTCGTCTGACACGTGAGTTTGCCTCCTTTAGAAACCTTGTGAACTTAGCATACTTATCATAATATGTAATTGTCAAGATCAAAAATTAGGAATCGATCGATCACCCCCCCACCCCGCATTGACGCCCATTCGGTCTGCGTGGTAGCTTACATTCGGCGCGCTGGGAGCCGGGCGATCGGACACCGCGCTTCTTTCGATCGCCAATCTGCTCGATCGCCGAGCGGGCGCGTCCTCGAATCCTTTGGCGCGAGAATATGCGATGGCCACCACGAGCCGTGTGATCTTTCCTCTCGATGTTCCAGCGCTGGCCGAGGCCAGCGATCTGGCCCGGCGGCTCGCGCCCCATCTCGCCGCGGTCAAGATTGGCAACCAGCTCTTCACGGCCGAGGGACCGCGGGCCGTCCGGGCGATGCACGACCTCGGTCTGCGCGTCTTCCTCGACCTCAAGTTCCATGACATTCCCAACACCGTGGCGGGCGCCATTGCGTCGGCGCGGGCGCTGGGCGTGTGGATGGTGAACGTCCACGCCTGTGGCGGCCCGGCCATGCTCAAGGCCGCGGCGCAGGCCGTGGCCGGCTCCCCGCCGGGCGAGCGCCCTCTGGTCATCGGCGTCACCGTCCTGACCAGCCTCTCCGAAGCCGACGTTCGGACCACGTTTGGAACGACCCGCAGTGTGCCGCAGCAGGTGGAGCATCTCGCCCGCGAGACCCAGGCCGCCGGCCTCGACGGCGTTGTGGCATCGCCGCACGAAATCGGCCTGATCCGGAGGGCGTGCGGGTCCGCCTTTCTGATCGTCACCCCGGGCGTCCGACCGGCCAACGCCGTCTTGAACGATCAGCACCGCGTCATGACGCCGGGCGAGGCGATCAGGGCCGGTGCCGACTTCATCGTGGTGGGAAGACCCATCCAGGCGGCGGCCGACCCCGTCGAGGCGGCGCGGCGCATCGCAGTGGAATGTCAGCAGCAGAATGTCAAATGACCAATGACCAACTCTGTGGGGCCCTACTCCTCTTTGGTCATTGCTGATTGGCCATTGGTCATTTTTCCCCTGACCCCTGACCCCTCACGAGGTTTTCGATGCTGACCGACGCCGAGAAGCAGCTCATCAACGACCTGCACGCCATCCAGGCGCTCAAGTTCGGCGAGTTCAAGCTGAAGTCCGGCGCCCTTTCCCCCTTCTATGTGGATCTTCGCGTCATCATCTCGTATCCGCCGATCCTCCGGGCGGTGGCGCGGCGCATCCTGGATCTCCTCGCCCCGCTGAAATTCCAGCGCATCGCCGGCATCCCGTACGCCGGCCTCCCCATCGCCACGGCCGTGTCCCTGGCCGGCAACCTGCCGATGATCTACGCGCGAAAGGAAGCCAAGGACTACGGGACCAAGCGGGTGATCGAGGGCAGGTTCGAGCCCGGTGAGACCGTGGTCCTGATCGACGACGTAATCACCGACGGGGCGAGCAAGTTCGAGGCGGCCGAGCCGCTCATCCAGGCGGGCCTGGCGGTGAGGAACTTCGCCATCTTTCTCGATCGCGAGCAGGGCGGATCGGAGCGGCTGCGCGAAAAGGGGTATGTTCTCCACAGCGCGCTGCGCATATCCGCCGTCCTCGCGCATCTGCACGAGGCGGGCCGACTTTCGCCGGACCAGCTCGCCCGCTGCATGGACTTCATCGCGACGGTTCGCTTCTGAGGCGCAGGCGTGACCCTGGAGCTGTTTCCCCGCGAGCCCCTCGCGCCCAAGAAGGGCGCCCCCCTGGCCGACCGGATGCGGCCCCGGACCCTGGAGGAGCTCGTGGGCCAATCCCACCTCCTGGGCGAGGGCAAGATTCTGCGCGTCGCCCTCGAACAGGGCGACATTCCCTCCCTCATCCTCTGGGGCCCGCCGGGGACGGGCAAGACATCGCTGGCCATGCTGGTCGCGAGCCACGTCAAGGCGCTCTTCATCCCCTTTTCCGCCGTGACCTCGGGCATCAAGGAGATCAAGGAGGTCATCGCCGAGGCCGAGCGGTGCCAAAGGGGAACGGGCCAGCGGACTATCGTGTTCGTGGATGAGATTCACCGATTCAACAAGGCCCAGCAGGACGCGTTCCTGCCCCATGTGGAGCGCGGCACCATCACCCTGATCGGCGCCACCACCGAGAATCCATCCTTCGAGGTCATCGCCCCCCTCCTCTCCCGCGCCAAGGTCTTGGTTCTGCAGCCCCTCGCCGACGATGAGATCGTCCTCATCCTGAGCCGCGCCCTCGCCGACACGGAGCGGGGCCTGGGGCGCTCCCGACTTCAGGCTCCCCCGGAGATTCTTGTCGCCATCGCCCGCTGGGCCAACGGGGACGCGCGGTCCGCCCTGAATCTCTTGGATCTCTCAGCGCGTCTCGCCGCGGCGGCGCCGGAGCCCGGCGTCCTCACGCCGGCCATCATCCAGGAAGCGGCGCAGCACCGAAGCCTTCTCTACGACAAGGCTGGCGAGGAGCACTACAACCTCATCTCCGCCCTTCACAAGAGCCTGCGCGGCAGCGACCCGGACGCCGCCCTCTACTGGCTGGCGCGGATGCTGGCCTCGGGGGAAGACCCGCTCTATGTCGCCCGGCGCCTGGTCCGCTTCGCCTCCGAAGACATCGGGAACGCCGATCCCCAGGCGTTGCTGCTGGCCCTGGCGGCCAAGGAGGCGTACCACTTCCTGGGCACCCCGGAGGGAGAGCTGGCCTTGGCCCAGTGCGTCGCGTACCTGGCGACCGCGCCGAAATCGAACGCGGTGTACGTCGCCTTCAACGCGGCCAAGGCGGACGTCGCCTCGGCCCCTGCCGACCCGGTGCCGCTCCACGTCCGCAACGCCCCCACGCCGCTGATGGCGGAGCTGGGCTACGCGGAGGGGTACAAATACGCCCACGATTACGAGAGTGGCTACGTCGCGCAGGACTATCTCCCGGAGCGGCTGCGCGGGCGAATCTACTATCGGCCGACCAACCGCGGCTTGGAGGCCGAGATTCAAAAACGCCTCGCGGCCTGGCGTCGGAAGGCCTGAATCACTTTTTGGCTTGCACTTCCGTTGCCGGTCTGGTAAGAGCCACATAGCTTTCGTGAGGACAAACGGTCCGGTAGGCAACCCCTGGGCCCCGTGGACACTCAACAAGGAGGTCGTTCGATGACGAAGGCGGAGGTGGTGGCGAAGCTGGCCAAGGATGCCAAGATTTCGAAGAAGGCGGGGGAGACGGCTCTGAATTCTTTCGTCGGGTGCATTCGCGATTCGTTGAAGAAGGGCAAGCGACTCAGCCTGATCGGCTTCGGCACGTTCTCGGTGGGCAAGCGGGCCGCGCGCATCGGACGGAACCCCCAGACCGGTGCGGTCATCAAGATCAAGGCCTCGAAGACTGTCCGCTTCAAGGCGGGCAAGGCCCTGAAGGACGCTGTGCGCTAAGATTTGGTCTTCCAGAATCATCGCCAAATCCGAGAGCCCCGGGGGCATTCCCCCGGGGCTCTCGGACTTTGCGAACCACGGTTTCGGCAAATTGGCCGATCATTCCGGAGAGATCTTCCCGCCCTCACACATCACTAGCAGGCTGCTGAAAGAACCGCTTTCAGACAGGCTGCTCAAAAAGGTCCAGATGCAAGGCGGCGCACCCATTTGATGCGGGGTACCCACCGCAGGTGGGTCCAGGCGTACTCCAGGTACGCCGCAGCGAGTGCTCGAGGGTACCCAGCCGCTGGAGCAGATGGGCCTTTTTCAGCAGCCTGCTAGCTGCCGAGTTGGCGGGCCCCGCATCTCTTCTCCCACCAATAGCGAAGGCGTCCCCCGAGGAATTGCCCGGCAAGAAACGCGCCCGCCAAGACCGGGACGGTGGAAAGCTGCCAGCCCAGCCCCGACAGCACCCGCAGCCCAACCACGACAGGGACGGGGGCGTGTACCGCCAGAAACCACGGCAGGGTAAACCGCCTCACTCCCGCCCGCCAGAAGCCAAACGGGAAGTTGAGGACGAGGACGGCGAGGGCGACTGTCGCGAGATTTGACATCCTCTCGGCCCGCCTACTCTTCTTTCACCTGGATCGCCTCGACCCTCACCATGGCGGTGCCCTTGCCGTAGAACCCGAGCCGCCGGGCGGCCCCCGCGCTGAGGTCAATGATCCGGTCGCCGGACTTGGGATTCTGGTCGCTCGGGAACGGGCCGCGATCGTTCACCCGTACGATGACGGACTTCTTGGTCTCCAGGTTCGTGACTTCCACAAACATGGGGATCGGCAGATACTTGTGCGCGGCCGTCAACCCGTTCGGGTCGAAGATCTCCCCGTTGGCGGTCATCCGCCCACTTTCATAGCCATACCAGGAGGCGATCCCGTCCTCGCGATAGGTCTGCGCCTGCTCCACGGACATGGGGACGTATGTCCTGCCCCGCACGACGTACGGTGAGGCCTTCACTCTTCCCTGACGGATCGCCTCCTTGGCCGGGAGACCATCGATGCTCTCGATCTCGTCATGGGTCAGCGCCCACTCGATGGGGGCCTTGGCGACGACATACGTGAATTCGCCGATCCGATAGATCGCCTTCGTGGTCCCTGCGGTCACCTCGTAGGTCTTGGTCATCACCCACACGCCGCCTTGCACCACTCCCTTGACCGCTCTGTAAGGTGCGCTGACCCACGAGCAGCCGGCGGCCGCGAGACAGACCGCCGCCAGGATACACATACGGGGCAGGAGGAAAGCGATCGTTCGCACCCGCATCGCACCGCCCCTCTTGCTTCCCGGTCTCGCCCGTGAGGCTGACCGGGGCCGACCAGCCGGTATTCGATACCTCTGCGGAATCTGCGGTTAGGAGCCGTTACGAAACAACTTGTCCATTCATCAAAGTTATTCTTTGACAACGGCTTACTTCAGAATCGTCGCCAGGGCCTCCAGGGTGCGCTCGATGCCCGGCCGGTCCACGTCCTTGTGGGTCACCATCCGGATCTGTTGGTCGTTGATGTTGAAGGCTTTGATGCCGTGCTCGTGCAGTCTGAGGATCAGGCCGGGGGCATCGACGTCTTTGCGCGCCACGTCGAAGATGACGATGTTCGTCTGGACCAGGCCGAGGTCGATCGCGATACCGGGAAGCTTCGCCAGGCCCTCGGCAAGCGTCCGGGCGTTCTCGTGGTCTTCGCGCAGGCGCTCCACCATGCGCTCCAGCGCCACGATGCCCGCCGCCGCGATGATGCCCGCCTGGCGCATGCCGCCGCCCAGTATCTTCCGGGCGCGCCGGGCCCGGCCGATGAAGTCCCGGCTGCCCGTGACCACCGAGCCCACCGGCGCCCCCAATCCCTTGGAGAGGCAGAAGGTCACCGAATCCGCCTGGGCGGCCATCTCTTTCGCCGGGATCCCCGTCGCGACGCACGCGTTCCAGAGGCGCGCGCCGTCCAGGTGGACGGCCAGACCGTGTTCCGTGGCGATCCGCCGGATCTCCTTCAGCGTCGCCAGCGGGTAGACCGTTCCCCCGCCACGGTTGTGCGTGTTCTCGACACAGATGAGCGTGTCTTTCGGATAGTGGATGTTCGGTTGGCGGATGGCGGCGCGCACCTCGGCGGGGTCCAGGATGCCATGCCGGCTTCGCAGTGTGCGCGCCTGGACGGCCGAGAGGATCGCCAGCCCCGCTACCTCGTAGTTGAAGATATGGGAATTCTCGTCCAGAATGATCTCGTCGCCCCGCTGCGTGTGGGCCATCAGCGAGACCTGGTTCCCCTGAGTCCCTGAGGTCACGAAGAGGCCGGCCTCCTTCCCCAGTCGCTCGGCGGAGAGCGCCTCCAGGCGTGTGACCGTAGGATCTTCCGCAAACACGTCGTCGCCGACCTCGGCCTCGGCCATGGCCCGTCGCATCTCCGGGGTCGGCTTCGTCACCGTGTCGCTGCGAAGGTCAACAATCTGCGCGGAACCGCTGGGTACCATGACGCCCTCCTCTTCGTACCATGAAAACCGCATGCCGGATGGGAGATTATTCTCGGTCATCTCACACACCTCGCAAGCGCCGCTCCACGCTCCGCTCTTTCTTGGAGAGACGCCGAGCCGTGCCCTTGCCCGACTTCACGGGCCGCTCTTCTTCCTCCTCGCCCCCCTTGAGGTGGGCCACGCGGCTCTGCTGCATTCTTCCCATGAACTCGTGGGCGGAAAGGGGGACCGCGCCATATCGTCGGGCCGCGGCTTGGATCTCCCGATCCGTGCTGACGATCACCGCACCCTCGCCGGCCTCGGCGGCCAGACGGGCGATCACCTGATCGGCGGTCTCGCCTTGGCGGGAATAGCGGACACCGATCCCGCCGGCCCGCTCCGCGCCTCCGGACATCCCTCCGCGCTCGCGCCCGTCGAAAACCACGGTGATCTGGTGGCGCTTGGCGCGCTGATAGGCCTGGAGTTCGCGGACCAGCGCTTCGCGGCCGGACTGAAGGTCGGTCCGGTCGAGCATTGCCAGCTCCGGCCACTGGCGAATCAGGTTGTAGCCGTCAATGATGATCCGCATGGATCGGCGACCCGGTGAACTTGGTGAACTTGGCGAATTGGCAGATTCGGCAGATTCGGAAGAGTCTTGCTCCCAATCGCCTGCTCGCCTAGTCGCACCGATCCGCTACCGACCTCTCTCTTGAGCCTCGGCGACCGCGTCTAGAAGCTCTCTGGTCGCCGCACCGGGATCGGGCGCCGCCAGCACCGCCGAGATGGCCGCGACACCGTCCGCGCCGGCGCTCACGACCTCCGAGACTCGGGCCGCCTCGATCCCTCCGATCGCCAGGATCGGCAGAGGGCAGATCCTCCGGGCTTCGCGCAGAATTCCCGGCGCGAGGGGCGGCCCGTAGGGGGCCTTGGAACGGGTCGCATAGATGGGACCCAGGACCACGAAATCCACCCCGCCATCCACCGCCTCGCGGACGTCCTCCAGACCGTGGCAGGAGATCCCGATCAGCATCCGCGATCCGACGAGAGATCGCACTTCTCTGGGGGGCAGACTCTTTCGCGTAAGATGGACGCCGTCGGCCCCAAGCGCCATGGCGACGTCCGCCCGATCATTGATCAGCAAGGCCGCCCCGGTCCGGCGGGTCATCGCCAGCAGCGTCTCGGCCAGGCGATACATCTCGACGGTGTCGAGCCCCTTTTCTCGGAGCTGGATCGCCGGGGCGCCGGCCGCGATGGCCTGCCCGAGCACCTCCAGGATGTCCCGGCCGCCCGTCTGATGCCGATCGGTGACGAGGTACAGCCCCCATTTTTGGGGATTTCGAAATTCGAAATTTGAAATTCGAAATTGACACGCCACTACTCGATCATCCCTTCCATCGTCGTGGAGGCCGAGGCGTAGAGCTTCTTCGGGATCCGGCCCGCCAGGTAAGCCAGGTGGCCGGCCTCCACCGCCTTGCGCATGGCCTCCGCCATCTTGACCGGATCCTTGGCACCGGCGATGGCGGTGTTCATGAGGACGCCGTCGGCTCCCAGCTCCATGGCGATGGCGGCGTCCGACGCCGTCCCGACCCCGGCATCCACGATGATCGGCACCTGGATCATCTGGAGGATGATCGCAATGTTGTGGGGGTTGCGGATGCCGAGCCCCGAACCGATGGGCGCCCCCAGCGGCATCACCGCGGCGGCGCCGGCGTCCTCGAGTTTCTTGGCCATGATCGGGTCGTCGTTGGTGTACGGCATGACGATGAACCCGTCCTTCACCAGAATCTTGGTGGCCTTGAGCAGCTCTTCGTTGTCCGGGAACAAGGTACGCTGGTCCCCGATGACCTCCAGCTTGACCAGGTTGGACATGCCGACTTCGCGTGCCAGACGTGAATACTTGACCGCCTCGTCGGCGCTGTAGCAGCCGGCTGTGTTGGGGAGCAGAGTGTACCGCTTCAGGTCGATGTAATCCAGGAGCGACTCCTGGGTACGGTCCAGATTCACCCGGCGCACCGCCACGGTCACCATATCGGTGCCCGAGGCCTCCAGGGCCTTCTGCATGGTGGGAAAGTCCGGGTACTTCCCGGTTCCCACGATCAACCGAGAGTGCAGCTCTATCCCACCGATCTTCAGGGGTCCGTGACCGTGCATCATCCACCTCCTGCCCAATGGGCAAGCGTCTTGATCTGTGGAGGGCGCGCCGTGCGGGCTAGCCGCCCGCCATGAACGTGAGCACCTCGACCGTGTCCCCCGGCTTCAATTCCACAGTCTCGTATCGATCCCGCTTGATGATATCCAGGTTCACCTGGACCGCCACCCGCAATTGGTGAAGCTTCAACTCCTCCAGAAGCCGCGTGACGGTGGTGGCGACGGCGACCTCTCGGGGCTTGCCGTTGAGCATAATCTCCATGGCACACCTTATTCCTTCAAACCACTCCGACGCGCTTGCCGGTCTCGAGCATCCGGAGGACCACCTCTGACGTCCCCCGGGTCACCTGATACTGTGGAAAGTCGTCCGGCGACACCCAGCGCGCCTCCAACACCTCTTCGGACGGCTGGAGCTCGCCGCTCGCCCACCGCGCCAGGTAATCCACGATGACGTAATGGAACTGCACGCGACCGTCCGAATCGCGCACCATCCTCTCCACCACCTCCAGAACATCCGTGATCTCGATCTCGATGCCGCACTCCTCGCGGGTCTCGCGCGCCGCCGCAACCTTCAGGGGCTCGCCCAGTTCCACCGCGCCCCCCGGCAGAGACCAGAGGCCATAGCTCGGCTCTTTCCCGCGTTGCGCCAAGAGGACGCGGCCGTCCCGCACGACGATCGTGCCGACGGCGACAAATGGGCGATCCGGATACTGTCGTGTCATGATTCCTCAGAGCCGAGACTTGAGAGCCGAGAGTCATAATAGACAACGCGGCACCCGAGGAGTGCCGCGTCTGTTCTATCCGATACCGCGCTTCCCTTCGCCGGTATTACCCGGATCAGGTTCAGAGGGTTGCTCCGTCCACCGTAAGTAGACAGAAACTCTCAGCGCATGCTCCCCTAGCGGTAAAGGCATCCTACTGCGGAAAGGATGCCTTGTCAACGATTGCCACCCGGGCCGTCACAATGCTTGGACTCCGCATTTGGCTGGAGTATAGTCCACCCATGGACGCCCTTACGCTCTTAGCCGCAGTCGAGGACGCGCGGCCCGCTCTGGTGGAAGGCATCGTGCGTGAAGCCTGCTCCGCAGGCATGGCCGGCCTCTGGTTCGAGCTGGTGACCGCCCGGGGGGCGGAGAGCCTGCTGGTCGCCGCGGACGAAGTCTTCCCCCGCATCGCCCGCGGTGTTCCGCGGCCGCCGCGGACCCGCACCCTCGCGCCGCTTGGCGGCGTGGCGCGCCGCATTCTTCCCGGCTCTCGGCTGGAGGCGCTCGTCCATCGCGGGCTCGAGCGCGTGCTCCGCTTCGAATTTGTCTCTCCCTTCCCCACACAGGGCGACAGCGGAGGTGCCCAGGGGCGCTGGCATCTGGTCGCAGAGCTGTTCGGGTCCCGCCCCAACCTCATCCTCGTCGATGCCTCCACCGGACGGATTCTCGAGGCCGCGCGGCACGGCCCGCCGGGTGGCGGACGATTGCTCGATCCCGGACAGGCCTACGCTCCCCCGCCGGACACGCTGCGGCCGGATCCTCTTCTCTGCCGGAGCGTCGAGACGCTCCAGGCCGCCCTCGCGCCCGGTCTCGCCGCTGTCGGCGAAGCCGCCACGGCCCTGCGCCTGGCCTTTGTCGGCCTCACCGATCGGTGGGCGCACGAGGTGGCGGCGCTGGCCGGCGAGGCAAGTCCGGAGGCGCTGGCCAGGGCGCTCGCAGATCTCCTCCACCGGGTCGAGGCCGGACCCTGGGAGCCGCACCTGCTGCTCGACAAGGACGGGAGTCCGGTCGACCTCTCCCCCATCCGTCTCCGGCATCTGCCCCAGGACCGCCAGCAGCCGGCGGGGACCCTGGGCGACGCCTCGGAACATCTGGCGCGCCACCTGACCGCGCAGCGCGGGCTGACGGAACGGCAGCGGGCCATCCGCCAGGTGGTTCGTCGCCTGGAGGATCGTCTCCGCTCCCGGCGGGCCAAGCTGGTCGCGGAGTCGTCGGAGTTCGCCCGCGCCGACGAATACCGACGGATGGGCGAAGCCCTGGTGGCCCATCAACCGGAGATTCCCCGTGGAGCAACCGAAGCGACATTGCCCGACCCGACGCAGGGGGAGGAGGCGACTCTCACCATCCCGCTCGATCCCGCCGTCCCGCTTGCAGTCAATGCCGAGCGGTTCTTCAAGGCGGCGCGGCGGGGGCGGCGCGGCGCCATGCGGGTGACGGCGCGCCTGGCAGAGACGGTCGCGGAGCTCGAGCGGGCCCAGGCCTGGGGCCGGCGCGTTGCCGCGGCAAGACGTCTCGAGGAATTCGACTCGCTGCGGCGGGAGATCGACGGGATCCCCCGTCTCCTGGCTCCACGCGATCGGGCGGTCTTGGACGCGGTCGAACCGTCCGCGGCGCCCGCCGGACGAGCCGGCGGTGGGCGCACGGCCGGCGCTTCTGCGCCAGCAGGAAAGAAGCGCGACACCGGTCCCGCTCCGCGCCGTTTCATCTCCTCGGAAGGGCTCCCCATCCTCGTCGGTCGGGACAACGAGGGAAACGACCACCTCACCCTCCACCTCTCCCGATCCGAGGATCTTTGGCTCCACACGGAGGGCTTCCCGGGCTCGCACGTAGTGATTCGCGTTCAGAATCGCACGGGCGGGATCCCGCGCCGGACTCTGATCGAGGCGGCGCAGCTCGCGGCCTACTATAGTCAGGCGCGTAGCCACGGCAAGGTCGCCGTGAGCTACACGCTGCGGAAATACGTGCGGAAGCCGCGCAAGTCTCCACCTGGCCTGGTCACCATCACGCAGGTGAAGACGATCGTCGTCTCGCCCGATAAGTCTCTCGTCAGCAAGCTCGCGGCTCCGGAGGACTGAAGGCTGATGTGTTCGAAGATGCCGCTCGCTGTCATCGACCTCGGCACCAACACGGTCCGGCTCCTCGTCGCGCAGCCGGATGGCCGGGGCGGGTATCGCTCGCTCTTCGCCGATCAGGAAATCACGCGGCTCGGCCAAGGGCTCCTGCCCGATCGGGCGCTCCAACCGGAACCCATCCGCCGAACGCTCCGCGTCCTGCGGCGATTCCGAAAAGAGGCCGAGGCCCACGGCGTCGTCCGCACCCTCGCAGTCGGGACCAGCGCCCTGCGCGAGGCGACGAACCGGGACACCTTCCTTGCGCGCGCCAGGGACGAGGCAGGCGTCGAGGTCTTCGTCGTTTCCGGCGAGGAGGAGGCTCAATTCACCCTCCTAGGGGTGCGTGCCGCCCTGGCCGATGCGCCCGGCCGTTTTTTGATGATGGACATCGGGGGTGGGAGCACCGAGTTCCTGGATGCCGACGGGACTGCCATCCTGGCGATGGTGAGCACGGGCCTCGGCGTGGTGAAGCTGACGGAGACATATCTTCCGACCGACCCGCCGACGGAGGCGGAGCTCGCGGCCGCGCGCCAGGCGGTCGCCTCTCGCCTCACGCGCGTCCTGGCCGAAGAGCTTCGCGGCTACTCGCCGCGGGATCCCTTCGTGGGCACCGCCGGGACGGTGACCACCCTCGCGGCTATCGACTTGCGGCTCGATCCCTACGATCCGGACCGCGTGACCGGTCACGAGATCACGCGAGACCGGGTGGCGGCGCTGCTCCGGGAGCTGGCCTCGCTCCCCCTCGCCGACCGACGGAAGATCGCCGGACTGGAGCCGGCCCGGGCGGATGTTATCGTGGCCGGCGCCCTGATCTGCCTGGCCGCCATGGACCTCCTGGGCTTCGCCCGCCTCCTGGTAAGCGACGGCGGGTTGCGGGAGGGGATCCTGCTCGACCTCATCCAGCGGCTCCCCATCCGCCGGGGCCTGCCGATTCCCGCGCCGCCCCAGGGCAGGAAACTTGACACAGGTGGGGTGATTTGTTAAACATAACGGACTTGCGGGGCCAGCCGGAACGGGGGGCCGCGCCGAAATGCCGCTCTATGAACGCACGAAAAGTTCTCATCCTCAACCAGACCTTTGAGCCTCTCCAGGTCTGCACTGCCCGGCGAGCGGTCCTCCTCCTCTTCAATGGCAAGGCGGAGCGGATCGAAGACAGCGGCCAGATCATCCGGTCCCCCTCCACCATCTTCGCGCTCCCCTCGGTGATCCGCCTCCATCACTACGTGCGGATCCCCGTGACCCCCACCATCTCCTTCAACAAGAAGAACATCCTCAAGCGGGACAGCTACACCTGCCAGTACTGTGGCAGAAACGGTGGCGAGCGGATGACCATCGACCACATCATCCCCAGGTCGTTGGGGGGCCGCACGATCTGGGAAAACGTGGTGAGCGCTTGCCGGGCCTGCAATCTGAAGAAGGGAAACAAATCTTTGAGCGAGACGGGCATGCGACTGCTGCACAAGCCGTTCCGACCTCGCTCGGCATCGGTCCTCGGCATCCTGGCGCACGCCTCCCTCCAGCACGAACGCTGGCGGAAGTATCTGCCGCCCGATGGCGAGGATCCTGTCTCGCTCCGCCCGTGATGAGAGGAGAAGTCCCCATGCGAACCGCGCGAGCACTCACGGTCCTCCTCGTCTCCATGGTTAGCCTTGTGGCCCTCTCCACCCGTCTGGAATCCTCCGCGGCCGCCGCGACAGCCCCGTCCCAGGATGCGCTGCACGAAGTCCTGCCCGGGGACGATCTGCGGCTGATCGCCGGCTACTACTACGGAGACACCCGCCAGTGGGAACGGATCTGGAATGCCAATCGGGACCAGGTCCGGAACCCGAACCGGATCGAGCGGGGATCTCTCCTGCGTATTCCGGACACGACCGTTCCGACGGAATCGTACGCCGACTTCGTCGCCCGCACCCGACGACCGCTGCCGCCTCAGGCGGTTCTCACGATACCTGCGGTGCCCCCCATATCTTCAGCCGAAGCCCGGGCTCCTGAAGGATTGTCGGCATTGCCTGAACCACCCGCCAAACCTTCTCCTGACAGAGCGGCGCTACCGGCCCCTGCGAAGGCCCCGGCGCCTGGAGCCGGAACGACTACCCCAGCGCCGACTCCGGCACCCGTGGCGGCGCTCCCTCAGAAGGCGGCGGCTCCCGCGTCGCCACCAGCCCCCCAACCGACCAAGGCCCCTGTGGTTGCTTTGACGCCGCCTGGGGCGCAACCACCCGCGCCTGCACCAGCCAATCAGGCTGCGGCGTCTCCGGCCCCGCCGGCGGCAAAGGCGCCTGGTCCGCCCGCCGCTGGGCCGACCAAGGGTGCTCCGGCCCCGCCGCCGCCCAAGACGTGGTACGAGGAATGGGGCCTCGACGAGCTCGTCACCTCCCCGCTGTTTCTTGGAGGCGTCGCCGTGGTAGTCCTCGCCCTGGGCGCCATCCTGGTCATCCGACGGCGAAGATCCGCCGCGAGCGCAGTCGCAGAGGTTCCCGAATGACGCCTGCCGACCCGCAACGGAAGTGGCCCACGACGACCCGTTCCCCAACGCAGGAGCCTATGGACCACAAACCGTCACTAAATTATCTGAACGGGATGAGGGATCATCATCAGACCGACACACACCACACCGGGTCCATCGGAAGAACGTCGCACTGAGTTGCCCCGGGATCCCAGCCCGGTCACGGTCACCTTGGGCTCACCTCTCGCCGCGTCCTCACGATTCAAGCTCGTCTGCGAATACGAGCCGCGGGGCGACCAGCCCAAGGCCATCGCCGAGCTCGTCGCGGGCCTCGATCGTGGCGAGCGGCATCAGGTCCTCCTGGGCGTCACGGGATCCGGCAAGACCTTCACTATGGCCAACGTGATCGCGGCCGTGGAGCGCCCCACCCTTATCATCGCCCACAACAAGACGCTTGCGGCGCAACTCTACAATGAGTTCAAACAGTTCTTCCCCGAGAATGCGGTCGAGTACTTCGTGTCCTACTACGACTATTACCAGCCAGAGGCCTACATCCCACACACGGACACCTATATCGAGAAGGACTCCGCCATCAACGACAACATCGACAAACTGCGCCACTCCGCCACGCGAAGCCTCCTGGAGCGGCGGGACGTCGTGATCGTGGCCTCCGTCTCCTGCATCTACGGCCTGGGCTCGCCCGAGGTGTACTACGGCATGGTTCTCCTCCTGGAGGAGGGGAGCGCGAGCCCTCGCGACGCCATGCTCCGAAAACTGGTCGAGATCCAATACCAACGAAATGATCTGGACCTCCACCGGGGGACCTTCCGAGCGCGGGGCGACGTGGTGGAGATCTTCCCCGCCTATGACGACTTCGCCATCCGGGTGGAGCTGTTCGGGGACCTCGTGGAGTCGATCGTCCAGTTCGATCCGCTGACCGGCGCAAAACGGGCACGCCTGCGCCGGGTCCCCATCTACCCCGCCAACCACTACGTCACGCCCCAGGATCGGCTGGAGCGCGCCTTCGCCGGCATCGAGGAAGAGCTTGAGGAGCGTCTGGGGGAGCTCACCGCGGCCAACAAGCTCCTGGAGGCGCAGCGGCTACGCCAGCGCACCCTCTTCGACCTGGAGATGATGCGGGAGATCGGTACCTGCAAGGGGATCGAGAACTATTCCCGTCACCTGTCAGGCCGGGGACCCGGTGAGGCCCCCCCAACCCTGATGGACTATCTGCCCCGGGACGCCCTGGTCATCATCGACGAATCCCACCAGACCTTGCCCCAGGTCCGCGGCATGTACCACGGCGACCAGTCGCGCAAGTCGACGCTGGTGGAATACGGCTTTCGGCTGCCCTCGGCCCTGGACAACCGGCCGCTCACTTTCGAGGAGTTCGATCGCTGCGTGAGCCAGGCGCTCTACGTCTCCGCCACGCCGGCCCCCTATGAGCTCGAGCGGGCGAAGGGGCGCGTGGCGGAGCAGATCATCCGGCCGACCGGCCTGATCGACCCGGAGATCCTGGTGCGACCCACCAGCGGCCAGATCGACGACCTGATCCACGAGATCCGCGGCCGGACCGCCAGAGAGCAGCGCGTCCTGGTGACCACCCTCACCAAGCGCATGGCCGAAGAGTTGACCGACTACCTCTCCGACGTGGGGATCCGGGTGCGGTATCTGCACTCCGATATCGACACCTTGCAGCGGAACGAGATTATCCGCGATCTGCGGCTGGGGAAGTTCGACGTGCTGGTCGGAATCAACCTCCTGCGGGAAGGGCTGGACCTCCCCGAGGTGTCCCTGGTAGCAATCCTGGACGCGGACAAGGAGGGGTTCCTCCGCTCGGCCGGCGCCCTGATCCAGACCTCGGGCCGCGCGGCGCGAAACGTCGAGGGCCAGGTGATCTTTTATGGCGATGTCATGACCAACTCCATGCGCCAGGCCATCGCCGAGACCTCCCGGCGCCGCGAGATTCAGCTCGCCTATAACACGCAATACGGAATCACCCCCGAGACCATCAAGAAGGCGATCCATGACGTCCTGGCCAGCATCTACGAAAGGGACTACTATACGGTGCCGACCCGAGAGGACCAGGAAGTCCAGTTCATTCCCCGCGAGCAGATCCCGGCGCTCGTCGCCCAGCTCGACAAGGAGATGCGGGCGGCGGCGAAGCGGCTGGAATTCGAGAAGGCGGGGGAGCTCCGCGACCGGATCGCCGATCTGGAGCGACGACGCCTGGGCATCGTGGATACGAAGGCATGAGCACAGCCACGAGGACTTCTCCCCAATTTGCAATTTGCAATTTGCAATTTGCAATTTGCAGCCTCCTCCTCTGTCTCCTCGCCCCGTCCATCGCCGGCGCGGAGAATCGCATCCTGAAGCTCACCCCGGACGCGGGCCCGGTGATCGGCGGAACCGTGGTCAGGATCAGCCTCGAGGAGCTGGCGATCCTGGGCGACATGGAGGTGCGGTTTGGCAACCGCATCGCCACCAAGGTGCGACGCCTCGGGAAATCAACCCTGGAGGTGATGACGCCCCCGGGCAGCCCCGGGCCGGTCGAGGTGCGGGTCGTGAACGAATTCTGGGGAACCGCCACCAGTCCGGCGGTCTTCACCTACCTCGCCGTGGGCACCCCACGTCCTGTTGCCGCAACCCCCGAGCTGATTCGGGTGGAGCCTGCGACATTGCCGGTGGGCTCCGGGGAAGTCCGTATCCAACTGGAAGGCCGGAACCTCTCCGCGGCCAGCCAGGTATTGGTGCGGGACACGCCTGTCCCCAGCGAGGTGGTGGGGCCGGGACGCCTCCAGGCCACGCTGCCCGCCGTGCTCCTGGCCGGCGCGGGTACGCTGGAGATTCGCGTGACCGACTCCGCATCGGGGGGCCGAGCATCCGCCCCCGTGCTCCTCGCCGTGGAGAACCCCGCGCCGCGGATCGCCGGCCTCGAGTTTTTGCTCCCCTCTCAGGGCGGATCTCCCGGCACGCTCCTGGTTCGCGGGAGCGGATTCCGTCCGGAATCTGTCATCCAGGTCGCCGACGCGCCGCTGAAGACCACCTACCGCTCCGAGGAGGAGTTGATCGGGACGGTGCCGCCGCGCGTCTTCGAAACGCCGGCCACCCTGGCCATCACCGTCTCGACCCCGGGTCCAGGCGGCGGCGCGTCCAATCCCGGCAGGATGCTGGTCGAGGTCCCGCCGATCGGGGGGCGATACATCGTGTTCACTTCCAATCGGAACGGAGGGCGAAACCACCTCTTCCTCTACGATCGGGCGACCATGCGGCTGGATCCGCTGGACGAGGCGAATAACCCGACGGCGAACGATGCCTACCCCTCGATCAGCGCCGACGGCCGGTTCATCGTGTTCCAGTCCGACCGCCACCGGGGGCAGTCCGACATCTTCCTGTTCGACCGGCAGACGCGCACGCTTGATCCGTTGCCGGAGGCAAACCACCCCACGGCCTTCGACGGCTTCCCGAAGATCAGCCCCGACGGCCGGTTCATCGTGTTCGAATCGGATCGCTTGCATGGGAGGCCCAAGATCTTCCTGTTCGATCGGCAGACCCGGACAGTGTCAGAACTCAGCCATGCCAACGAGGCGACCGCCGACGACGGACTGGCGGCGATCAGCAACTGACTTCCTCATGAAGTTGACAGTTGACGGCTGAAGACTGACGGTTGACAGGCAGTAACTCACACCACACGGGGAGGACGACCATGCGCGGAACAGTGAAATGGTTCAACGCAACCAAGCGGTTTGGGTTCATCGTTCGGGACGATAAAAGCCCGGACGTGTTCGTACACGCGAGCGACCTGGAGGCGGGCCAAAGTCTGCGCGAGGGTGATACCGTCGAGTTCGAGCTGGGCCAGGACGATCGAGGCCGGCCGAAGGCGATCCAAGTGAAGGTCGTTTCCTGACGTCCGACTGATTGATTGGCCAAGAAGATTAGTGGGATTAGCAGGCTGCTCAAAAAGGTCCAGATGCAAGGCGGAACGCGGAGACGCCGAGGTGCGAGGCGTACTCCAAGTACGCCGCAACGAGTGCCGCGCGAGCGTCGCCAACGCCGCAGATGGGCCTTTTTCAGCAGCCTGTTAGAAGATCGTCTAGCCCCGGGCCGACGCACTCGCGGAAGTCCGCGGGCACCGGCGCCGTGAACTCCAGCCAGTGGTCGGTTCGGGGGTGGCGGAATCCCAGCCGCCAGGCGTGCAGCATCTGCCGGTACGCCCGGGGCGTCCCTGGCGCACTCGGCTGGCGCTCCCGCCGCCCGCCGTAGGTCTGGTCGCCAACGACCGGATGACCGATGTGGGCGAGGTGAACCCGGATCTGGTGGGTGCGTCCGGTCTCGAGCCCAAGATCCACCAAGGTCATGCCGGAAAGCCGACGCACGACGCGGTACGCCGTGCGCGCCTCCCGCCCTCCCGCGATGCGGACTCCCATGCGTTTGCGGTCGTGCTTGCTCCGGCCGATGGCGGCCTCGATCCTTCCCGCCTCCCCTCGAATCTCTCCATGCACCAGCGCCAGGTAGCGCTTGCGGACGATCCTGCCCTTGAACTGCGCGGAGAGGGATTGGTGCGCCGTCTCGCTCTTTGCCACCACCAGCACCCCGGAGGTGTCGCGATCCAGCCGATGGACGATGCCCGGCCGCTCGACCCCTCCGATGCCGGACAGCCTTTTGCAATGGGCCAGGAGGGCGTGAACCAGCGTGCCGGTGGTCCGCCCCGCCCCGGGGTGGACCACCATCCCCGCCGGCTTGTTCAGTACCACCAGGTCATCGTCTTCGTAGAGGATTTCGAGAGGGATCGCTTCGGGCACGAGCGCGAGCGGCGCGGCCGGGGGGACCTCCAGCCGGATGCGCTCCCCCGGCACGACCGCATGGCGGGGCTTCTGCGGATGTCCGTTCGTCAGCACCCGCCCGTCCTCTATCAGGTGCTGGATGCGGGCGCGCGTGAGGCCGCTCCTGCGGGTCAGGAACAGGTCCAGCCGCTGCCCCGCGTCGCATTCGTCGACGATGAATTCGTACGCGTCAGCCATGAGTGGTCAGAGTTTGTGAAAGAATCGCTCGCGTTCGTTGACGATGAATTCGTGCGCGTAGCCATCAGCGGCCGACCATCGGCAGTCAGCGCTCCCAGCCGTCAGCCCCAAGCCAAGTCCCAGCGTTTCACGCTGAAGGCTGACTGCTGACGGCTACCGGCTGCCTTTCCGTTCCCGCCGCCACTCCAAGAGCATCTCGAGCAAGAGGAGCGTTACGCCCACCGAGATGGCCGAGTCGGCCACGTTGAAGATCGGCCAGTGGTACTGGTAGATGTGCGCGTCCAGGAAGTCCACCACGACGCCGTACCACAGCCGGTCGATCAGATTGCCGATCGCCCCGCCGAGGATCAGGGCGAGGCTCACGGATGCCAGGCGATTCTCTCGCAAGTGCCGCGATCGGTAGGCGACGATCAGGACGGCGGCGCCGACGGAGATCAGGATGAAGAAAGGGTTTCGGATCCATTCCGGCAGCGTGGCGAAAAGACTGAAGGCCGCTCCCGGATTGAGGACGAACGTCAGGTCGAAGAAGCCCGGAACGATGGGGATACTCTGCCCCAGACGCATGCTCCGGTCCACGAGCAGCTTCGCGAGCTGATCCAAGAGCACGATGACCAGGGAGATGAGGTAGAAGTACATGCGACCGCCGTGCGTTTCGCGTTCAACGTTCCACGTTCCACGTTCAACGTGGTTTTTGTGCTGGCGCGCAAAAACCATAATATACAAGAATTCTTTGCGCTACCAGTTTGGTTTTTGCGCGCCCAGCGCGCAAAAACCAGGTTCAACGTTTCACGCCTTCCCGGTCAGGACATCCGCGCACCGTCCGCACAGATCGGGGTGCGTCGCCGAGGTCCCCACGCTTTCCCGGTAGTTCCAGCAGCGCGGACACTTCGCCCCCAGGGCGCGCTCCACCCGGACCGCCATTGCCTGGTCCGCCTCGGGGCCGTCGGCGCGGCGGACCGCGAGACGCGACACGATGCAGATGACCTCCAGATCCTCCCGGTGGGCCGCCAGGAAGCCGAAGTCCGCCGACGGCGACGATCAGCTCGACCGCCGCCTCCTGCGCGCTTCCGATCCGCTTCTCTTTCCGGGCCGTCTCCAGGTGCCGCAGCGCCTCTTCGCGCACCGCCAGCAGCCGCTCCCACTCCTGGGCCAGGGCGTCGTCCACCAACTCGGGTCGGACGGCCGGAAACTCGGTGAGGTGGACGCTCTGCGCCCGGTCCGGCATGGGAATATAGCGCCACACCTCGTCCGCCGTGAAGCTGAGGATGGGGGCCATCAGCTTGACCAGACCGACCAGGATCTCGTGCAGGGCCGTCTGGGCCGACCGGCGCAGGAGCGACTTGGGCGCCGAGGTGTACAGCCGGTCCTTCAGGACGTCCAGATAGAAGGCGGACAGGTCCACGGCGCAGAAGTTATGCAGGCCGTGGTACAGGACGTGAAACTCGTATGTCTCGTAGGCGGTGCGCATGCGCTCGATCAGCCGCTGCAGCCGGTGCAGGAGGAACCGATCGATGGGGAGCAGCTCCGCCACCGGCACCGAGTCCCTCTCCAGATCGAAATCGGACAGGTTCCCCAACAGGTACCGACAGGTGTTCCGGATCCGGCGGTAGCCCTCCACCAGCCGCGTGAGGATCTCCTTGGAAAGCCGGATGTCGTCCCGATAGTCCATCGCCGCCACCCACAGCCGCAGCACCTCTGCCCCGTGCTTGGCGATGATCTCCTGCGGGGCGATCACGTTGCCCTGGGACTTGGACATCTTCCGGCCATCGCCGTCCACCACGAACCCGTGCGTGAGGACCGACTTGTACGGCGCCCCCCCCTGCGCCCCCACGGCCGCCAGGAGCGACGAATGGAACCAGCCCCGATGCTGATCGCTTCCCTCCAGATACATGTCCGCCGGCCAGCGTTGATCCGGCCGCGCCCGCAGCACGGCCGCCTGGCTCACCCCCGAGTCGAACCAGACATCCAGGATGTCGGTCTCCTTCGTGAGCTCCTCTGCGCCGCACTTCGGGCAGCGCGTCCCGGGCGGTACCAGTTCCTTGGCGGGACGGGCGAACCAGACGTCCGCCCCCTCGTGCTCCATCAGCGACGCCACGTGCTCGATCAGGCGTCCCTCGGCCAGCAACGTCCCGCATCCGGCGCAGTAGAACACGGCGATCGGCACCCCCCACGCGCGCTGGCGCGAGATGCACCAGTCGGGCCGGTTGGCGATCATGCCGTAGATCCGCTCCTCACCCCAGGTCGGGATCCACTGCACCTGTCGGATGGCCGCGAGCGCTCGCTCCCGCAGGCCGTTTTTCTCCATCGAGATGAACCACTGGTTGGTGGCCCGGAACAGGACCGGGCTCTTGCACCGCCAGCAGTGCGGGTAGGAGTGCGCGAACCCCTCCGCGTGGAGCAGCCGGCCGTCCGCCTTGAGCTTCGCGATGATGGCGGGGTTTGCATCCCAGACGCTCATCCCGGCGAAGTGCTCGACGTCGGAGACAAAGCGGCCATGATCGTCCACTGGATTGTAGACCGGGAGATTGTGCTTGATCCCGGTCTCGTAGTCGTCGGCCCCGTGGCCGGGGGCCGTGTGCACGCACCCCGTCCCCTGATCCATCGTCACGTAGCCCGCGGTGAAGAGGGGGGACGCCCGATCCAGCCAGGGGTGGCGCGCCTGGAGACCTTCCAGCCGGCTGCCCGGCACCCGGGCCAGCACCTCCGGATTCGGCAGGCGGCACTTCCGGACCGTCTCATTCAGGAGCTTCGCGGCCACCAGGTATCCGCGTTCGGCGGCGCGGAAGACGACATACTCCTCTTCGGGGTGGACGACGATGGCCAGATTCGCCGGCAGCGTCCAGGGGGTGGTCGTCCAGATCACGACCGAGACCGCGAGTCCCGCCAGGGCGGGATCCAGCGCGGCCGGATCGGAGGCGAGGGGGAACGCCACATAGATCGAGGGTGACGTGTCGTCCTCATACTCGACCTCGGCCTCCGCCAGCGCCGTGAGACACGAGATGCACCAGTGGACCGGCTTCAGGCCTCGGTACACACTCCCCGCCGTCACGAACTTCCCCAGCTCCCGGAGGATGTTGGCCTCGTACCGGTAGTCCATGGTCTTGTAGGGATCGTCCCAGTTCCCCAGACCCCCCAGGCGCTTGAACTCCTCTCGCTGGATGTCGATAAATCGCTGGGCGTAGGCCCGGCAGAGTCGCCGCTTCTCCGGGATCGGAACCTCGCGGGCCTTTTCCCCCAGCTCGCGGTCCACCTGATGCTCGATGGGGAGGCCGTGGCAGTCCCAGCCGGGGACGTACGCGGCGTCATAGCCGAACATGGAGCGGGACTTCACCACCATGTCCTTGAGGATCTTGTTCAGGGCGTGCCCCATGTGGATGTGGCCGTTGGCGTACGGAGGACCGTCATGCAGGATCCATCGGTCGCGGCCGGCTCGCGTTTCGCGAAGCTTCGCGTAGAGCCCCTCCGCGTCCCACTCGCGGAGCAGTTGCGGCTCCCGCTCCGTGAGATTGGCCTTCATGGGAAAGTCGGTCGTGGGGAGATTCAGCGTTGATTTGTAGTCCATGTCCGTGCAGTCCTCGGAAAAGTCGTCAGCCAATGGGGAATCGCGCAGGAGCGAGACCGTACCAGGGAATCCCAGCCCTGTCAACAAAGGCTGAAGGCCGGAGGCTTCCCTGCGTCGGCGGCGGGAGACTCAGCGGTCTTGCTGGATGCGAAGCTCGGTAAGTTCGCGGTCGAGATCGAGAAAGCGCTGCGCCAGCGCCTTCACGAGCGCATGCATCCAGGAGCGCGGACCGCACTCCTGCTCGATCGCGTCCAGCGTGATCTCCGTCAGTTGCACATCGTCGAGTGCGACCACGCTCGCGGTGCGCGGCTGCTTGGTGAAGATGCTGGTCTCGCCGAACACATCGCCGGGCCCCATCTTGCGGAGCGACTGCTTGCGGCCGTCGACGACCTTGTAGGCTTCGCACCAGCCGCGATTGATCAGGTACGCGGCCTCGGGCATTTCGCCCTCGTGGACGATCACCGCGCCGGCGCGATACGCGAGCGTCCGGAACCACCCCCCACCCCGCAGAAACGCGGTCACGTCCTCCTTGAGCGCCTCGACACTGTGATGGCGAAGAGCTGGGTCGGCCGCCAGTGCCCGCATCGTGATGCGGCACAGGCCCGGCGGGAGGCGCACCCCCGGCGCCGCGGCCTGCGGCGGCGCCACCTCGCCCTTGCGCGCGAGGGCGACGATCTCCTCGATGCTGGGCGCAGCGAACGGCGCGCGGGCGGTGAGGATGTAGTACAGAATGCCGCCGAGCCCGAACACGTCGGTGCGCTCGTCGATATCGGTCGTGCGACCCTGCGCCTGTTCGGGCGCCATATACACGGGTGTGCCGAGATTGGACGGCTTTCGCTCGCCGGCAGCCTCCTCCCCGCCCGGCCCCGACACCCGCACCCGAGAATCCGATGGCCGATCGCCTCCGAGGAGCTGTGCCGCTCCCCAGTCTATCAGGTACACCTGACCGTGGCTTCCGACCATGACGTTGTCGGGTTTGAGGTCGCGGTGGATGACGCCGCGGCTATGCGCGAAGGACACCGCGTCACACACCTTGAGGAAGACCTGGAGCAGCGCTTCGATATGCGCGCCCGTCAAACCCGTGGCATGCGCCTCCGTCGCGAGCTCTTTTAACGTCTCTCCGCTCACGAGCTTCATCGTGAAGCTCGTCACGACGCCGCCGGCGTCCATACCGACATCGTACACCGGGACGATGTTCGGGTGGTCCAACTGGCCGGTGATCTGCGCTTCTTCAAGGAACCGCGCGGCCGCGCCGGGAACCGAACGCACCGTATCGTGGAGGCGTTTCTGTACCACGGTGCGCAGGATGGCGTGATCGAAGACGCGGTGCACCGACCCCATCCCGCCTTGGGCGATCTCCCCCTGATCCTCGAGGCCGGGGGCAGCCGTCTCGACCTTGTCTCCAGGCGAAGCACCCGCGGGCGGCAGATCCGTGTCTCGCACGACCCGGGCGTCCACCGGCTCGTCCGGGGTCAGCCGCACAGTGTTTGCCTCGGCCGCTGCGGGCGGGGGGTCCTTGCCCAGGACCAGGGTCTTGGCATCTGCTTCCCGCGCCCTTTCGCCCCCCTCCGCCTTGCCCGGCCTTTTCCTTTCGGTCCCCATCACTCCGACCTCTTGTGGGTCCCAGTTCGGCGCCCGGCTCTCACTACGCAGTGCGGAAACATCGCTACACGATCGTCCGCGCTGCTCCGTTCGTGGGGAAGGCCCTCGCCCTTGCACAGGAGGAAACGCAAGGGCTCGGCCCTCCCCCCGGGCCCCTACCGAGAGGGGCGGGCCGCCGCCCCTCGTCGGACTCTCCCCCGGACTGTGCGATCCTGGTGGGAGTGTGGACATTATTAGGGACCGCACAGTACATCCGGCTTGTCGTCAAATGCTAGCATGTTCTGCTGGTACATAAAAGCAGGCGGGCCGGGAGTCGAGGGGAAGGAAGAGGGCGAGCGGGCTTCTCGCTCTTCGCCCCTTGGCGACCGGTCAGGCCCTCTCCACCATCGCCACGCCCGCCAGGACCAACCCCCCGCCCAGCACCTGGAGCGGCAGCAGGGTTTCGCCGAGGATCACATAG
Source organism: uncultured Methylomirabilota bacterium (assembly GCA_963727695.1). GTDB lineage: Bacteria > Methylomirabilota > Methylomirabilia > Methylomirabilales > 2-02-FULL-66-22 > 2-02-FULL-66-22. The sequence continues at coordinate 231,031 of CAVSHW010000008.1, forward strand.
GCCGCCGTCGCGGCCACGACGGGCTCGAGCATGCTGATGATGCTCGCCTGCGTAGCCGGCAGATACTTCAGGCCGCCGATGAAGAGGCTGAAGGGCACGACGGTTCCGACCGTCGCGATCGCCAGGAAGGCCCCCCAGATCCCGAGATCGTACCCCTGCGCGACGATCCGCCAGGGGGGAACAATCGGGAGCCAGACCAGGCTGGCGGCGAGATACCCGTAGGCGACGAGCGTCAAGGGCCCCATGGATCGAAGCGCCGCGCGGCTGGTCAGGATGTAGAAGGCGAACGCCAGGGCGGTACCGAGCCCGGCCAGAACGCCGAGCAGATTCAGCCGGAGGACCGCCGGATCATAGACGCGGACCACCAAGGCGCAGCCCAGCACGGACAGGGCCAGCGAGAGCCACAGCCGCCAGGTCATGCGCTGGCGATGGATCAGCAGCCCGTAGAGCGCCACCAGGACGGGCGCCTGATACTGCAGCAGGAGAGCGGTCGCCACACTCGTCAGGTGGATCGCCTCGAAGTAGAGGAAGTTGTTGGTCAGCAGCCCTCCGACGCCGACGATGGCGGCGGCGCGGAACATCCGGGCGTCGATCACGAGCTGGCCCGGCGCGATCGCGCCCAGGACGGCGAACAGAGTGAACGTCGCCAGGTACGCCCGGACCACCACCAGGAAGAGCGGGTCTACTCCCCGGTCGCGGAAGAGGAGCTTGGCCACCACGGCCATGGTCCCCCAGCAGATGGTGGCGCCCACCACCATCCCATACCCGCGCCACTTCGGATCCCCCGTCATCTTCTTCCCCAATTCCCGCTTGCCCATTCGCCAAACCGCCCGACCCTACCATACGGACTCCACACCGACAAGCAATCGCAGAGGGTCCTTGGCACGTCGGGCAAGTCGGGGAATCGCCTTGACATGCCTGGGCAGGCTGGTTATAGTCCGAGTCGGCAGCCCGCCCTTTGCTGATGCCCGTCCCGGCGCCCCTTCGCGGCCGGGTTTTTTCGTCTGGTCAGCCCTGCGACCCGGGTATTCCCTGTGCGCGAAACCGAGAAGAGGGGGTCGTCCATGAAGCAGTACTTGCTCGCTCCGGGGCCCACGCCGGTCCCGCCCGCCGTGCTTCTGGCGATGGCGCAGCCCATGATCCATCACCGAACGCCCGAGTACGAAGCCCTCTTCGCCGACGTGCGGCGGGACCTTCGACTGCTCTTCCAGTGCAAGAATGAGGTCCTGATGTTCGCGGCGTCCGGGACGGGCGCGATGGAAGGGGCCGTGGTGAACACCCTCTCCCCCGGCGACCGGGTGATCGTCGTGCGGGGCGGGAAGTTCGGCGAGCGCTGGGCGGACATCTGCCAGGCCTACGGTCTGCACGTCCTCCCCGTGGATGTCCCCTACGGCAAGAGCGTCGATCCGGCGGCCGTGGAAGAGGCTCTAGAGCGGGCGCCCGCAAGCAAGGCCGTCTTCGCCACCCACAGCGAGACCTCCACGGGAGCGGTCCACGACATCCAGGCCCTGGCCGGCATCGTCCGCCGGAGCGAGGCCCTCCTGGTGGTGGACGCCATTACCAGTCTCGGCGTGATGGACCTGCCCATGGACGCCTGGGGGGTGGACGTGGCGGTCTCCGGGTCGCAGAAGGCCCTCATGCTGCCGCCGGGCCTGTCCTTTGCCGCCCTGTCGGACCGGGCCTGGGAGCGGGTCCCCCTTGCCCGCCTTCCCAAGTTCTATTTCGACTTCGCCAAGGAGCGCAAGGCGATCGCCGGGAACCAGAGCGCCTACACACCGGCGGTCTCCTTGGTCGTCGGCCTCCGGGAGACGCTGCGCCTCATCCTGACGGAAGGCCTTCCCTGCGTCTTCGCCCGGCATGATCGGCTGGCCCGGGCCGCCCGAGCGGGCGTTCAGGCGCTGGGCCTGGCCCTCTTCGCAGAACACCCCGGCGCGGCCTGCACCGCGGTGACGGCCCCGCCGGGGATCGACGGCGGCGCGATCGTGAAGGGGATGCGGAAACGGTCCGTCACCATCGCGGGGGGCCAGGGCAGCATGAAGGGAAAGATGTTCCGTATCTCCCACATGGGCTACGTGGACCCCTTCGACGTCCTCACCGCCCTGGGCGCCCTGGAAATGGTCCTGGCCGACCTTGGGTATCCGGTGAGCTTCGGCGCGGGCGTCGGTGCGGCCCAACGCATTCTGCAAGCATAGCCAAAATGCGGGGAGGGGAATGATGACGGATCAAATCGAGCTGCCGACCTCGCGTCTGCACGTCCTGGTGACCGACCACCTGGCCCAGCGTGGCGTGGAGTTGATCCGCATGACGCCCGGCTTCGAGGTGGAGGTCGTAAACGACGCGACACCGGCGGAGCTCCTGGAGCGGTGCCGGGCCGCCGATGCCCTCGTCGTGCGCAGCGCCACGCGGGTCACGGCGGAGCTGCTGGCGGCGTGTCCACGGCTCAAGGTCGTCGGTCGCGCCGGCGTCGGCGTGGACAACGTGGACCTGGAGACGGCCACGGCTCAAGGCGTGGTGGTGATGAACACCCCGGGGGGTAACGCCATCAGCGCCGCCGAGCACACGCTGTCCATGCTTCTCAGCCTGGCCAAGAACATCCCCCAGGCCACCGCCTCCATGAAGGAAGGCAAATGGGAAAAGAGCCGCTTCCTGAGCACTGAGCTCGCCGCCAAGATCCTGGGCATCATCGGTCTCGGGCGGATCGGCGGCGAAGTGGCGAAGCGGGCCAAGGCCTTCAGCATGCGGGTTCTGGTCTGCGACCCCTACGTCAGCGCCGAGCGGGCCCAGGCGATGGGCGTGGAGCTGGTGGACCTGTCGGAGCTGTATCGACAGGCGGACTTCATCACCCTCCACACCCCGCGAACGGACGAGACCGCCAATCTCATCTGCGCCGCCACCATCGCCCGGATGAAGAACGGTGTCCGGATCATCAACTGCGCCCGCGGCGGGATCGTGAACGAGGCCGATCTCTACGAGGCGCTCAAGAGCGGCAAGGTGGCAGGCGCCGCCCTGGACGTCTTCGCCCGGGAGCCGATCACCGATAGTCTGCTGTTCACGCTGCCCAATTTCATCTCCACGCCGCACCTGGGCGCCGCCAGCGAGGAGGCGCAGGAGGCGGTGGCGGTGGAAATCGCCCTGCAGGTGATCGACTACCTGCAGAAGGGGGTCATCCAGAGCGCGGTAAACGCCCCCTCGGTCCCGCTGGAGATGCTCCGGAAGCTTCAGCCCTATCTCGCGCTGGGGGAGAAGCTGGGGCGGCTCGCCACCCAGCTTTCCGAAGGACGGCTGGCCGAGATCCGTCTGACGTACCAGGGCGACATCGCGGCGCTCGACTGTGCGCCGCTTACGGCGGCCACGGTGCAGGGCGTCCTGGCCCCCATGCACGATCACGTGAACATGGTGAACGCTTTGCCCATCGCCAAGGCGCGCGGAGTCCGGATCGTGGAGAGCAAGTCCACCGAGCCCACGGATTTCGCCAACCTGATCTCCGTGACACTCGCAACCGACCGCCAGCAGACCCGCATCGCCGGAACGCTGTTCAGTCGGCAGGATCCGCGTCTGGTCGAGATCGACGGCTTCCGCCTCGAGGCGCCCCTCGACGGAATCCTCTTGATCTACTCGAACCTGGATGTGCCGGGGGTGATCGGACAGATCGGGACGCTCCTGGGGCACAACGGGGTCAACATCGCCGGCATGCAGTTGGGCCGGCAACAACGGGGCGGTCGCGCCGTGGCGGTCGTCAACGTGGACGACTCGGTTCCCGGACCGGTCCTGGACGAGATCCGCCACATCCCGAACATCGTATACGCCAAGCTGGCCCGGGTGTAGTCGTCGAGGCGCTGGCCCGCCATTCAGGCTTGTGCTATTCTTTTCGAACGGGCCGTCGCGCAGGGCGACGCTCCGTGGACCGTCTGATCCTTCGCGTCGGCCCAAGCCGGCCGCAGCTCTGAGAGGCGCCATGGCAAACATCGTCGTCGTCGGTGCACAGTGGGGTGATGAGGGGAAGGGGAAGATCGTGGACGTCCTGAGCGAGCGTTTCGACGTCGTCGCTCGATACCAGGGTGGGAACAACGCCGGCCACACCGTGGTGGTGGGGGACGAGAAGATCGTCCTGCACCTCATCCCATCCGGGGTCTTGCGCAAGGGGAAGACCTGCGTCCTGGGCAACGGCGTGGTCATCGACCTCAGCGAGCTGATCCAGGAGATGGACCAGTTGGAGCGGCTCCACGTCAAGTTCGAGGAGCACTTCTTCATCAGCCGCCGCGCCCACCTGGTCCTGCCCTATCACAAGCTCCTCGACGTGGTGCACGAACAGCGCGCCACCAAGAAGATCGGCACCACCGGGCGCGGGATCGGCCCCGCCTACGTGGACAAGATGGCCCGGGTGGGGATCCGGATCGGCGACCTGAACCAGCCGGCGCTCTTCAAGGAGCGGCTCGCGCAGAACTTGGCGGACAAGCGGGCCCAATACCCCGAGAGCCGGGCGCTGACCACCCTCGATCCGGACCAGATGCTCGACGACCATCTGCGGTTCTACGAGCGCATCCAGGGCTTCCTGGCGGATGCCTCGCTGGTGCTCGACCGTCTGATTCGCGATGGGAAGGCGGTCCTCTTCGAGGGAGCACAAGGGACACTCTTGGATGTGGACCTGGGGACCTATCCGTACGTGACCTCCTCCAGCGCCACCGCCGGGGGGGCCTGCACGGGGACCGGGGTGAGCCCGAGGCGGATCGACGGCATCCTGGGCATCTGCAAGGCCTACACGACCCGCGTCGGGGAAGGCCCGTTCCCGACGGAGCTTCGCAACGAAATCGGCGAGCTGATCCGGCAGCGCGGGCTGGAATTCGGGGCCACCACAGGCCGGCCGCGCCGGACGGGCTGGTTCGACGCGGTCGCCGTTCGCTATGCCATCCGGGTGAACGGCCTGGATACCATTGCCCTAATGAAGATGGACGTCCTGGACGGCCTGGATTCCATCCAGGTGTGCACCGGCTACCGCTATCGCGGGGAGTTGATCACCGAGTTTCCGGGCGAGATCGACATCCTGGCCGGATGCCAGCCGGTTTACGAGACCCTGCCGGGCTGGAAGGAATCCACGGCCGGCATCGTCGAGGAGGCGAAACTGCCTGCCAACTGTCAGGCATACATCCGCCACCTCGAATCCCTGGTCGGGATCCCCTTCACGCTGATCTCCACCGGCCCGCGCCGGGACGAAACCATCATCCGCCACAACGCGGTGTGGAAGAGCTGGGGCCTCGTTTAACGTTCAACGTTCAACACCGCACGTTCCACGTTCAACGTTCAACGTTTAACGAAAGGAAGCGCCGTCGATGGCGATGAGACTGATCGCTCTGCTTCTGGCCGTGTGCCTGTTTGCATCGTGTGCCGGTGTTCCCACCGTCGGCTCTGACCTTGATGCTGCAGCCAAGGCATTCCGGGCTTCGGAAGGCAAGGCGGCCATTTATATCATCCCCTCTTTCAGTGCCTCTGAGGTCACGGTAACCTTGGACGGCCGGAAGGTCGGCCGTCTCGTGCCTGAGCAGTTTCTCCTCCTAGATGTTCCCCCAGGACGCCACGTCCTGTACGTCACCTTCGCCGGCCTGCTCTGGGAGGCCCTCCCGCGCGAGAAAAGCGACGACTTGACGATGGATGTGGCAGCGGGCCAGTGCTATTTCCTCCGCACGATATGGACGGAAGAAAATCGGAAGTGGAGCCATCCCCGCAGCTATCTGGAAAGCATGAAAGAGGAAGAAGGGCGGCAGGCAGTGCTGGTTCGCACCTACACGCCGCCGCTGAAATAGGCGACCACACGCAGGGATTGTTCACATGACCATGGCAGCCACTTCTGTCCTTGCCCCCAAGGCGCTACCTGCGCTAAACTCCGGTCCTCGACCCGGTAGCTCAATTGGCAGAGTACCGGCCTTTTAAGCCGGGCGTTCTGGGTTCGATTCCCAGCCGGGTCACCATTTCTTCTTCCGCACGTACGCCGTCCCCCGGATTTCCTCGAAAACCTCTGGTGGCACTAGGGGTGGCAGTTTCAATCCGTTCCCCAAGGGGAAATTTTCGGCACAAGGCCGGGAATTGACCAGGCCAAGCGTCTTCATGGAAGAGACCGGATCACCTTGCCCTTTTCGTCGAGCAGGTGCAGCGCCGGCCCCCCCTTGACCACACGCAGCCTGGCGCGGGTCTTCCCGTGCTCATCGGCTAGATCAAGCCCCGACCCCTTCTCGTCCACAGCCAGCTCGGCGAGGGCCTTGCCGGTCTCATCGATTAGAGCCAGCCCTGAGCCGTCCTTGCTCACGTGCAGCCCGATGCTGCCCTCGCCGCTCTCATCGACTAGGACCAGCCCTGAGCCGTCCTTGTCCGCGGTCAGCGTGATGCGGGGCTTGCTGGTCTCGTCGAACAGTTTCAGCCCGGACAGGTCCTTGTACATGCTCAGCATGACGCGGGTCTTGCCCTTCTCATCGAACAGGGTCAGCCCCGGACCATCCTTGTCCACGACCAGCTCGGCCCGAACCATCCCCTTCTCGTCTTTGAGCTGAAAACCCTCCGCCTCGACTATCCGCGCCTTCGGCACTGCCTGTCCCATCAGTAGTCCAGCGGCGACCAACACCAAGACCGCGATCCCCGCTCCCCTCAACCTCCGGTTCTGTCGCTCCACCTTCTCCAGCCGTGCCACTACTGCCGCCAGTTCCGGTGCCTGCGCTGTCATCGCCGCGCCCTCCTTGGGTTGCGTTCCTCCCGTGACTCTTGTTGCCTCGGCTTCCTACAAGACTGCACTCGGTCACACCCTGTCAAGAGGGTATTTTCAACACCGAGTCTCAGCCTCGCCTCGCGCCTCGCCCGCTAGTCCACACGGCCCAGCGAGGAGACGGCCTCGCTTTGGCTGTGGACGAGCGGGGCGATATCGGCGACAGAGGGTGTTCTCCCCGCCGCGTCGGATGGCTTAACTATGGTCGAGATAATAAGGGTTGACTCATCACGAGTAAATTGGTATTATTAATCCACTATGGTAGAAGTTGGCAGTTAACAAGTCAGTCGGAGAATAAGAGGAGATCAAGACATGGTAAAGACATTGGTTTCCGGTGTGATGGTTTTGACCGCCCTGTCGGTCTTGGTAATCGTTGCGATCCACACGCCGCCGATTCCCGCAGTCGCAACGGCTCCGGCCATCGAGCAGCCTTTGAAGTGAGCAGCCTCGGAGATCGGTAACGGATTCTCCACGGACACAGTGTACCAGGTGCTAGCACCTCATCCACCAACATCCTGCGAGCGTCGGGTCTCCCCGGCGCTCGTGGTGTTTTTGGCTATTTTAAAAGGTACCGGACACCTTTTTGCGCGTAAGTGATGGATTCTGCGAGAGGCCGATTTCACTTTGGGCCGCTACACAACCGCGCAGGCTACGTGCGCGGGTGCCCGAAATGCGGACCACACGGGATGCTCCGACGGCGGCGACGGCTTCAAGTCTCGACCCCTGATGGACCGACCACCAAGAATTGGAATCGTCCATGCGGTAAATCAATAGGTTAGCTCTCAATAGGTGTCCGGTACCTATTTTCGTGGACAATCGCTTCGGGTCTCGCCAAGTCGCCTGCGTTGCGTTTTCGGGAACGACAGACGACCGAACGCCCAACGGTCGGCCGCGCGCCTGCTGGTCAGTGCTGATTCCAGACGATCCGGGTCAAGGAATATGGCGGAAGGGTGATCGGCCGGGTTGGATCTTGCGTTGCGCTGGTTGCGGCGCGTGGTTCAAGCTGGACCAAGTCGGGCGTGGCCAGCGTGTCGACCCGGGTGGGCTGGCGGCCGTGGACCAGCGCTGCCGGGTCAAAGGACCAGCTGGCGGATGAAGCATTCTGCACCAAGACGGTGGTCTGCTTCGGCGCGTCAAACCGACCGCCCTCGATGGGAAAATAAGATTCCGCCTCGACGCCTCCGCCGGGGACCGGCTGGCCGCTTTGTTGGACCAGGCGCTGGAACGAACCACTGCCATTGGCGGCGGCATTCATCCAGCGCAGGGCCGCCGCAGCGGGCACCGGCGCATAGCCGCCCTGCCCGTCCGGGAGAAACATTGCATGCGGATCGCGCGGGCGGAAGCTGAGCATAAAGAAGAGCGACGCGGTCACCGCCGGATGCCGCAGGTGAACCAACGCCATGCGCGTCGTCGTCAGCATCTCCATCGCCGGGGACAGCGGTTCCGCCCCGCCCCGCTGGACCGCCGGATTCGCGCCGCGCGCGTTCCATTCGGTGATCCAGACTTCCTTCCCAGGCAGACGGCGTTCGAGGTCGTGCAGCAACCGCTCCACGCCGTCATCGACCCGGGCCAGCATCGCCTGAAGACGCGCCAGCGCATTCGTCGCCGTCGGGGGGGTGACCCCCGCCTGCGGGTCGCCCAGGACGTCCCGCAGGCGGGGGTAGAGATGCACCGTCACCGCATCAAACCAGGGTTCCGGGCGCAAGTCTGCATCCCATTGCCGGAGGCGCTGCCCGAAGCGCCCCCCCCGGACATCCACCGCGCCGGCCGCCGCCTGGACTGCGACCTTGGCGTGGGCGGGCAGATAAGGCTTCACCGCGTCCAGATAGTGCTGCATGATCCGCATGCTGGTGGGGGCATCGGGCCAGCGCGCCAGGCTCGCCGGATCGTTGCCCATCGCGACCCAGAATTCATTCCCTAACTCGATGCGCTGCGGCACAATGCCTTCACCGGCGAGGCGTTTGAACCAGGCCACTTGCTCGGCGACGCTCGAGGACTCGAGGTTCGGCACCAGGATCACCTGCGCTCCGATCGCTCGGGAAAAGGCGTCATACTGCTCCAGCGTGACGCCGCTCGGCATGCCCCGGGCGATATTGGCGGCCGCCCGGGCCCAGAATCGTACATAGCTGGAACTGTCAGCCCGCGCCTGGATGTCGATCAGGCCGCTGCGCCAATTGTAGAAGTTCGCGTCGGATCCGCCGGGGAAGCGGTCGAGACCGATGGCCATCGCCTTCAGCGCGGCGAGCTTGGCCGGGTCATCCAGCAGATGCTCAAACAAGGCAGTCGTGGACGCGCCCAGGATGGGGCCGTGCAAGGGGCGCGGTGGTCCGACGGCCTGCAGGACGTGCGTTTCGGCATGCGCCGGAACACGGTCCACCCCCCACGCGGCAACCAACGTTATCAAGATGAAAACCCATCGACACATAGAGGCCACCGCTCCACCCGACTGCTCGCTATAACTTTCGTGAGCATCAGCCCGGCTGATGTATTCGTCGATCTGCCTCACGTGGCTTGTCGTGGATCATCGCTTCGGGCATCGTGCAGCGTCACTCGGCGACAGCCAGGCCCTCTTTCGCATCCTCCCTCCGTCCGCGTTCAGCGCGCCAGGTGCTCGGTGGGCGAGCAGACATCCCGCGCTATGAAGGTCTCCGTCTGCGCAAATAGCCGGGAGTTCACCATGGCGGGGCCGGCAACCACGGTGCCTCTGGTGCCGATCAGGGAGGAACTCCCATCATACTCGTGTTCATAGCGGTAGTTGTAATAGAGGTCGAAGCGCGTCTCGGCCCCGGCTGACTTCAGGTTGAGCTGAAACGGGCTGCTCTGATTCGTCATGATCTGGATGTCCCGAGCCGTCCCGGTCGCCTTGGCGGTCGTCCCCTCCTGCGCGTCTACCCCCAAGAGGGTAAATTCCAAGTAACGGATCGGTTGGGCCTGCCACGGGCTTTGGGCGATGCCCTCGACCCGTATGACTCCCGGCTCGGGCTGCGAGCAGTTCCAAAACAGGACCAGTTCCGAGGTGGCCACCCGGTGGGCGTAGGTCACCGCAGCCGTCGCCGGCGCGGAACTACTCTCTGGGGTCTCCATGGCGGCACAGCCCGCCAGGCTCAACCCAAAAACCAGGATCAAGACTGTATATCGCATGGAACTCCTCCCCGGCCAGTCCAAGAGCGGCCGTGTTGCATGTCTTCCGCCCAACCCTTCAAACGGTCTCTGGCCCATAGACATGACCCTTCTCCTCCTTCCGACGTGCATTCACCTCCCCCGCCTCGTCTTGAGGCACCGCAGGCAGCAGCCGCGCATCTCCACCTGCGTGCGCTCCACGCGGCCCAGCGCCTTCACACTCGTCGGAATCGTCAGGGCGTCGAGGGCGGCGCTGTAGACATCGGATGCCCGACCGCAGATCCTGCAGATGAAATGGTGATGGAGGGAGAGATTCGCATCAAACCGCACCCGCGCACGCGGCGGCCCGAGCGTAGTAATCGCGCCCACGTCCACCAGCAACCACAGGGCGCGATAGACGGTATCGAGTGACACGCTGGGCAGACGCTGGCGCACCCCCCGAAAGACCGTTGCTGCATCGGGATGGGAGTCGCTCCGGACGACCTCGGCACAGATCTCCAGCCGCTGCCGGGTTAGCTTCACGCCAGCCTGCCGAATCGCCGCCGTCATCCCTCTCAGGCGACGGTGCCTCTCCGCGACCGTTGGCATCCGCATGACGGCTCCGTGATAAGAATCCTTCCTAGCTTGGAGTGTGAACCGGCAAAGCGTGGTTGTCAAGCGGGGAGTGGTGCCGAGTGGTCGATCACTAATTCTCACAGGGTCTACCTGTTCAATGATTTTCTTTTTGCCATCGAGGGTTTAGGCATACCTGCCGGATCTCTCTAGAGACAAGGACCGTCAACGCGACCAGATCGCCGGGATTCGCTCGGTCGGAGGCCCTGGTGTGCGTTTGAGGGTGAGACTTTCCTCCCCCATTATGTGTCTCTAGCGGTACTCACAAGGGATGCATGCCGCTGAAATCTGGTGCCACTTCGAAGGCAAACTCCAACATCGTCAGTCAAACCCTGTCGCGGTGGGGGACCGTGGAAACCCCTTGCCAATGTTCACTCAATCGCATACCATCCCACTCAATCACCTTCGGGCGAAACACCCTCTTCTGGGCCTTTTAAGCCGGGTGTTCTGGGTTCAAGTCACAGCCAGGTCACCATCGCTTTTTCGATCGTGACACCCACTCCCGAATTCACACAGATGCGTGCCGCCCTCCGACCAGGCATCTCGCACGTGAAGAATCGAGAGACTTTCGTCGGCGAATCAGACGCTTCGCCCTTAGCCCGAACGATGCAGATGAACCGCCGGTACCAACGGCAGTTGGTGCGCAAAGGGCGCAAAGAGAGATCTGCTGTTTCCAGAGGGTTCCGGAATCACCCGGTCTGAGCGAACCGTACGATTTCCATCCGTGCTCCGAGACCCGATGCATGGATCCTGGCTCGCTTTGCGGTCTTTGCCTGCCTGTGCGTTCCGCACCTGTCTGCGTGCGACGCACAGGCAGGCGCAGACAGGCGAGCTTTGCGGTGAAATAATTGGGCTTAGTTGGTGTCCGGCGCCTCTCTGTCGCGTGCGTCCCCGGAACCATTGCCGCGGCCCTGCCGCGTGCTGCGTGAGGTTCTCCCGTGCATGCCAGTGTAGAAAGTATCCAAGCGCTGGTCAGCCAGTGGGGCTATCTCGGGATTTTGGGGTTTGTCCTGCTCGGAAACCTCGGGCTCCCCGTCCCGGAAGAGTCGGTGCTCTGGGTGGCGGGCTACCTGGTGTGGCAGGGCGGGTTCCGGCTCCCGCTGGTCCTCCTAGTCGGGATCATGAGCGCGGTAGCAGGGGATAGTCTCGGCTATTGGGTCGGCCGCCGGTACGGGCAGCCCGTCGTCGCGCGCTACGGCCTCTGGGCCCGCCTCACGCCCCCCCGCCTCGAGACGATGCGCCGTTTCGTCCAGCGGTTCGGCCCCGTCGCCGTGTTCCTGGCTCGGTTCGTCATCGGGTTGCGCTTCCTGGCCGGTCCCCTGGCGGGGAGCTTGGGCCTCCCCTGGCGCTCCTTCCTCACTGCCAACGTGCTCGGGGCGCTGGTGTATGTACCTATCATGGTTGGGATGGGCTATGCCGTGGGGGTCGGCCTGGGGGGCCATGTGGAGTCGATCTGGCACGCTGCGGTTAAGGCGCAAGAGTCCCTCCTGCTCGGAGCCGTCCTGCTTGGCCTGCTCTACCTGGGCTACCGGGCCCTGCAGCGCCGCTGGAAAGAGGAGAGCGCATAGGGGCGTATGATGACCAATCGTCTCGAAAACATAAACGTCGCCTCGTTCGACGTGATGCCGTCTCCCGAGGAGGTTCAGGCGCGGCTGCCAATCTCGGTGGCCGCCATGGAGTCGGTCATCATGGGGCGAGAGACCATCCAGCGCATTCTAGACCGAGGAGATTCGCGCCTCTTCGCCATCGTCGGCCCCTGCTCGATCCACGATCTCGCCGCGGGCTATGAGTATGCCCAACGGCTGCAGCGGCTGGCAGAGGAGGTGAAGGATACGCTGGTCCTGGTGATGCGGGTCTACTTCGCGAAGCCGCGCACCGCGACCGGCTGGAAGGGATTCATCAATGACCCCTACCTCGACGACTCCTTCCGGATCGAGGAAGGGATGGAGAAGGCCCGGGCCTTCCTGCTCCAGGTAGCGGGACTGGGCTTGCCCCTCGCGACGGAGGCGCTCGATTCCATCACCCCACAGTACTTGGGTGACCTTATCGCCTGGACAGCCATAGGGGCGCGCACCGCGGAGTCCCAAACCCACCGCGAGCTGGCCAGTGGATTGTCGACCCCGGTGGGATTCAAGAATGGCACGGATGGGGACATCCAGGTGGCGATCAATGCGATCCGGTCGGCGGCGCGCCCCCACAGCTTTCTCGGGCTGAACGCCCAAGGGCGGTCGACGATCGTCCGGACCCGCGGGAACGCCTACGGCCACCTCGTGCTGCGGGGCGGCGACGGGCGACCCAACTACGACACGGTGAGCATCTCCATCGTCGAGCGGGCGCTGGCCGCGGCACGGCTGCCGCGGCTCGTGGTCGTCGATTGCTCCCACGCCAACTCGTCCAAGGATCCAGAACTGCAGCCCCTGGTCCTCTCCGACTGCGTGCATCAGATCCGGGAGGGCAACTGCTCCATCGTCGGTCTGATGGTCGAAAGCAATCTCGAAGGGGGAAATCAGCCGATTCCGGATGATCTGACCAAGCTCAAGTACGGGTGTTCCGTGACCGACCCGTGTGTGGACTGGCCAACCACGGAACACATGCTCCGCAAGGCCAGGCAGGCCTTGCGCGACATCCTCCCTCGGCGCGCAGCCCTCTAACGCACGCCGACCTCGGCAGCTTTGGCGACGAGGTAGTCTCGAGCGGCCAGCATCTCGTCGAGCGTGCCGAAGGCATTCATGTAGTGCCCCGTGAAACCCTTCCCCTCAATCCGGCGGAACATGTCCCCGAAGTCCAGGTCCCCGTCGCCGGGCTTGAGGTGTACCTCGTGGCCGAGCCGGACGCAGTCGGCGAGCCGCACTTCGTCCACGCGCCCGAAGTCCAGCGCATCGCAGAACCCGGCCACGCCCTCGGGGATCAGGTGTGCATGGTTCGCCGTGAAGGAGAGGCGAAAATTCGGAGACTGAATGCCCTCGAAGAAGTACCGCCACTCCTCGAAGCTGACGGGAACATAGTGGATCTCGGCATTCTCCGGCTCGGTGTTGTGGTTCTCCAGAAGGATGCGGGCCCCCTTCGTTTCTGCATAGGCCACCAGCCGCTTCAACCGCTCGAGGGCCGCCTCCATGCGCATCTGCTTGTCGGCGGTGAAGTGATACCCCCCGTGCACCACGATCCATTTGGCCCCGAGCTTGGGATAGATGTCCGCATAGCTTCGGAGATACTGATCCATCGCCTCGGACACGAAGGGAGAATACTCCGCGACGTTGACCGCGGAGAGCGTGTGCAGCCCAAGATGAATACCGTGCCGCTCGCAGGCTGCCCGGACCGCGGCGGCCCGGGCGTCGTCGAAGGTCGTGAGGGCGTTCGCCGCCGTGTCTAGCTGGATGTCGAGATAGCGCACGCCGTTTTTCGCCGCCCACTCGATGCCCTCTTCGAGCCGGATGCGGCGACCCAGGTCAATGCCGATTCTGTCTCTGAGATTCATCTGTGGGCTCCAGGTGAATGGTGTGGACGCCGAGCGCGTGAGTAGGTTGCGGGTCACGACGGAGCATGCCGCAGCGGGGGGAGCGGCGTCAAGCCAAAACCGTCAGACCTTGGGAGCGGTGAAATGATTGGGTTCAACCCGAACGTTGCAGTTGAACCGCAAAGCACGCAAAGCGCGCAAAGACAGCCCCGCTGTTTCCAGAGGGTTCCGAAATCACCCGGCCTGAGCGAGCCGCACGATTCCCATCCGTGGTCCGAGGCCCGATCTACAAATTCTTGCTCGCTTTGCGCTCTTTGCGAGCTTTGCGGTGAAATGTTAGGGTTCAGCGGAAATAGCCGGGGCGGCGCGTCACTGCCCGCCGAGGGTGGCGGCAACCTCCGTCACGGAGGGTGGCTGCTTGGCGTCCTTGTAGCCCTCAAGGCGGCGGTACACCTCGGCCGCGGCCCGGGAAAACCCATCGGGAAGACCGGATTCGGCAAACGTCGCCGCGCTCTCCTCCATCTCGCCCACAAAGCGCCAGGCCTTTCGCACGCTCCCGCGGAGCGCGGCGTCGGTCCGCGCGGAAAGCTCGGGCAGTGAGCGCGCCCATTCCTGCACGAGGGCTTCGTCCACCCCTTCTTTGATGGCCAAGGCGCGGATCGCCAGGAGGAGGGCCGCCGTCCCTTTCGTATAGGCCGCGTACGCCACCTTCAGGGCCGAGGCCGCGCCCGGTGGCCCATTCAGGACAATCGCCTCCAGGGAGCCCACTTTGAAGAGTGCTGCGACGCGCCCGGCTTCCTTTCCGGACAGATAGAGCCGCGTCGTCCCGGGAGTCTTCGGGGGCGGACCTACGATGCCCCCGTCCACGAAGCGCGCCCCCGCTTTCTCCAAGATGCTAGCGGTGGCGCGTACCGTGTCAGGGGAGACGGCGTTGGCATCCAGGTACACTCCGGCAAATCGCCGGGCCGCCACCTGGCGGGCCACGTCTACGGCTGCGTGCGGCGGGCACACCGAGAGGACCACCCCGCTTTCATCCACGAGAGCGGCGAGGGTGCGGACGTCCGCCAGGCCGGCCGTCTCCGCTCGCTCGCAGCTCGCCCGACTCCGCCCCTCGGACGCCCAGAGCACCCGCGCGCCGGTGGCACGAAGAATCCCCCCGACCGCACTCCCCATCTCTCCCGGGTGCAACAAACCGACCGTGACATCAGCCATGCGCTTTCCCTCCAGCCCCCCGCCCGTCGCAGAGCAGGTCCGGCATTCATTCCCGTAGGCGCCATTCAGATCGCGGCGCCTTCACGCGTGTCCGGTTCTCGTGTGCCCATACGCCCACGGGAGATCCCCCTCCCCCCCTGCCTTTGCGACCTCCTGTCGCATCAGCGCCAGCACGGCCGGCTCCAACTGCTCGTAGATGCGCTGCCGGAGCGCGATGAAGTCATTCCCCCATCGGCACGGTACATTCTCGCCCAACACCGCTGATTCGGCAAGCCGAACGTGGGCAGGCCTAGCTCTTGACACAATCCCCTCCCGCTGATACGGTCCTTTGGCTTCGGCGACACGCGAGCGTCCATCCGGTCAGGCTCCCCATGACTGCCTTCCGGGGAACCGCATGAACCCAGACCATCATACTGCGGAGCGGGTTCCGTCCGCGCTCGAGGCGCCGGGAGGAACGGGACGGATCATGAGCAAACATTCCACGAATCCTGAGACGTCTCTGCGGCCCGTTCAGCGGCCCGCCGGAGGCTTCGGGCTGATCCGCCAGGTGCTGGCCGACGGCGGGCCGGGATTCTGCCAATTCGCCATCAATAACGCCTGCAACGCGGGATGCGACTTCTGCAGCTTCAACCTCGATATACTCCCGCGGAAGGATTGGAGCTTTGCCCCGCTGGAGAAATCCATCGCTGCCATCGATATCCTGGTGGGCCGCGGCGTCCGCTACCTGGTTCTCACCGGCGGCGAGCCCATGCTGCACCCGGACCTCTACGGGATCATCGGGCACGCGGCCGGGCGCGGTATGGCGGTCATCCTGGTCACCAACGGCTCCCGGCTCACCGAGGACAGCATCCGGGCCCTGAAGGAGAGCGGCGTTTCCAGCGTGATCATCTCCATCGACGCGGCCTCGGCGGCGAAACACGAGGGGAACCGAAAACTCCCGAACGTCTGTGATCGGATCAAGAAGGCCAACGCACTGCTGACGACCCACCGGATCCAGTGCACCGCCTCCGTCACCATGAGCCGACTGATCGACGATTACGCGGCGCTCCCCCCTTTTCTCAAGAGCCTTGGGTTCGACTCCGTGACCTTCTCCTACCCCCTGACTACCTTGCGCTCCAGCTTCCTGGGCCATGCCGACTCCCCGCTCGTGAGCTACGATCCGGAGGAGCTCCACCGGACGTTCGACGAGGTGAAGAAGCTCAAGCGACAGATCCACGTCGTCAATCCCACGGCCTCCATCGAGGAGATGCAGCGCTTCCTGCGCAAGGAGCCCCAGCGCTTCCCCTGTTTCGGCGGCTTCAAGTACTTCTACCTGGACTGGAACTTTCTCCTCTGGCGCTGCCACTTCTGGGAAACGCCGATCTGCTCGATCTTCGACTTTGACGACTCCCGCCGCATTCGCGACGGCTGCACGCGCTGCATGATCGACTGCTATCGGGATGCGTCCGTGATGCAGCACGTCGGGGTGGCAGTCGCCGACGCCGCGGAGTACCTACGAAAGGGCCGCGTGGGCGCGGCCGTCAAGGCGCTGTTCAATCGGCAAGTTCTCGACTCCCTGAAATCGGTCGTCGAGGGCAAGGCGTGGATCAACCGAATCTAAGCCGTTGTCAAAGAATGAATGGACAAGTTATTTCGTAACGGCTCCTAAGGGCTCGGCACACCGGGATGTCCGGGGCGGATGCGCCCCGGCCCGACCAACTCGACCGAGGACATGTCAAAGACCATTAGCCTTCATTTCTGCGTCGCCGCGGCGATCGGCCTCCTGGTAATCGCCGGGCTCGTCGTGCAGCAGGGCCTGCCCCAGATTCTCGGAATCCTGGGAGCGGCCGGCTGGGGGCTCGGGCTGGTCTGCCTGCTTCACCTTCCGCCGCTCTTGGCCTCCAGTCTCGCCTGGCGGACGGTCCTGAGCCGAGTCTGGCCTCGCGGAATCCGGACGTTCCTGCGGGCGCGCTGGGTTCGCGAGGGGGTGGACACCTTGCTGCCCGTGGCGCAGATCGGGGGCGAAGTCGTGGGCGCCCGCCTCCTGACCTTCGCCGGCGCCAGCGCCGGCCTGGGGGGCGCCAGCGTAGTGGTGGACCTGACGCTGGAGGTCCTCACCCAGTTCGTGTTCACGCTGCTCGGTCTGGGACTCCTGGTGGGTGCCGGCCACTACAACACCACCGTGCGCGCGGTGGGCGTGGGGCTCGTGATCGTCCTGCCCCTGCTCCTCGGGTTCGTCCTGGCCCAGCGCTGGGGCCTGTTCAGCCTGCTGGAACGGATCCTGATCAAGGCGGCGGAGAAGCGGCCGGAACTCGGCCTGGCCGGCATCGCCGGCTTGCACGACACGATCCAGGAGTTGTACCGCGATCGCCGGAATATCGCCGCGGCCAGCGGTCTGCACTTGCTCTCTTGGATCCTCACCTCGACGGAACTCTGGCTGGCCCTCTCGCTGATGGGCCATCCGGTGACCTTCGGACACGCGATCGTCTTCCTGAGTTTGGGACACGCCGTCCGCAGCGCGGCCTTCCTCATCCCCAGCGGACTGGGTGCGCAGGAGGCCGGCTTCATGGTCCTGGCCGCGATGTACGGATTGCCGTCCGGCGTGGGGCTGGCCCTCTCCCTGGTGATTCGCCTGCGCGAGATAGTGTTTGGAGCCCCGGCCCTGGTGGTCTGGCCCTACATAGAAGGACGACGCTTCTTCGCTCGCCGCAGGCGCGATCGAACAGACGCGCCGGTAGAGCGCTGATCCGGCCCGTCTCGCTTCTTTACTGAAAAATCCGTTTTCGCCCAGGCTGCTCAAAAAGGTCCAGATGCTAGGCGGCGCGCCGGGTACCCAGCCGAAGGCTGGGTGCAGGTGCGAGGCGTACTGACGCGTACGTCGCAGCGCCGCGCGAGCGCGCGGGGTACCCATCCGGGGGATGGGTCCCCGCAGATGGGCCTTTTTCAGCAGCTTGTTAGGCGCCGCGCAAAACGTCTCGCACGCGATCGGCGACCTTCCGGCTTTCGGGGTCGTCGGTCATCAGATCGATCTGCTCCGGCCCTGGTACCCCGAGACCCAACTCCACCGCGCGGGCGATCTGCTCCTGCTCGAAGACCCGGCCCCGGGAGATGATCGCGTTGCCGCCGTGTATCCGAAGGATGGCGACCCCCACCGCATCCACCGCCACGCGATCGCTCCCCAGAACCAGCACCTGCGGCTTGACCAGCGTCCCGCTCTCCGGGCCGCCGTCCGTAAAGCCCTCCAGACCGTCCATCACGATCAGAGCCGGACGACCGACGTCAGATGTTGGGGACGATCGGGGTCGAGTCCGGCGCCGACGGCGCGATGATAAGCCAGCGCCTGCCCAAAGGGAAGATAGAGCAGCGTTCGTGCCGCGTCGGAGAGGCCGACGCCCAGCGCGACCCCCGTCTCGGCCTCGGCCATGCTCCAATCGTCCCCCAGCGCGACGACGCTGGCCCCTTGTCTTCTGAGGTCCCGGACCAGCGTCTTTTCCAGACGCTTCCCGCCTTCGGTCCCAAACAGGACCGCCTGGGTGCCCGGCCCCGCCGCGGCGATCGGGCCGTGCCGGAACTCCAGCGGGTGGTACGCCACCGCCGGCCGCTGCGCCATCTCGGTCAGCTTCAGCATGGTCTCCCAAGCGATGCCATGGGCCGGGCCCGCCCCCAGAAACACAAATCGGGAGGCGGCCGTCCCGACATCCCGCATCAGCGGAAGGGCGATCTTGAGGACCCGCCGCCCCAGGTCTGGCAGTCGATGCAGCTCACGCCGGAATCCCGCATCCCCTGCCCGCTGCGCCGCCAGCAAGAGCCCGAGGAGGAGCAGGCTGCTGAAGGACTTGGTCATCACCACGCTCTTCTCGCGGCCCCGCGGCGAGCAGAGGGCGAGGTCGGCCTGCCGCGCCAGCGGGCTTCGCGACGCGCAGGTGAGACAGAGTATGGGAATCCCCTGGCGGCCGACCGCCTTTGCGGCCCGGAGCGTCTCCGTCGTCGTCCCCGACCGCGACGCGGCCACCAGCAGCGGCGAGGAGTCCTGGGCGAACACGCCTTCCGGGAATTGGAGGATCTCCGAGGCGGGGACGGCTTTGGCAGACAACCCGGTGAACTGCTGGAAGACCGATGCCGCCGTCATCGAGAGGTAATAGGACGACCCGCATCCCGTGAATACCACTTCATCCCGCGGCTCTCTCTCAAAGAGCCGATCCACGCGAGGGGCGTCCGTCTCAAATCGTGCGAGAGCCGCCGTCCACGCCTCCGGCTGGTCCAGAATTTCCTGGAGCGTCAGTGAACCTCGCATGCCAGCAGATCCTCTCTTGGAAAGAAATGACCAATCAGCATCCCGTCTTCGACCGGATGAACGCCTCCACCTCTGTGCTGCTCGTAAAGGCCCCGCTCCCGCCCGGCCGGGCTGCAGTCAACGCCCCGCAGGCGTTCCCCCACGCGAGGCACTCGGCCAGCGGTCGGCCTGCCAAGTAGGAGAACAGGAAGCCGGCGTCGAAAGCATCCCCCGCCCCCGTCGGGTCCACCGCCTCGAACGGGAACCCCGGACGGTCTTGCCAATTTTCGCCTTGCGCGATGCTTGCGCCCTCCGCCCCCCCCTTCACGACCACGAGCGGCGTTCGCTTCGCCAGTCGGACGGCGCCGCGTCGCCAGTCTTCCTCTCTCCCCAGCGCGCGGGCCTCGGCCCGATTCACGAAGAGGACGTCCAGCCGGCCGTAGACGCCATCGAGACCTCCGTCCCACACCTCTGACGGGTCCCAGCCGGGATCGAGCGAGATCGTGAGTCCCCTCGCCTTGACCGACCGGAACAGCTCGGCCAGCCCCGGCTGGAGGCCGCGCTGGAGAAAGGGCGAGGAGACGTGCAGGTGCCGCGCCGAGGCGACGTAATCCAGATCCACTTCCGCCGCCACAAGGCTCGCCATGGCGCCCGGAAACGTCACCATGGCGCGATCCTCGGGATAGGCGAGGGAGACCGTGATTCCGGTCCGCACCGAGGCGTCCCGGATCACCCGGCCGGCGTCAACACCCCGCTCGACAAGCGACCGGACGACGAACTCGCCGAACGGGTCCGCGCCGATCTTCCCCACGATCCCCACCACGAGGCCCAGCGCCGCCAGGTTCGCGGCGCAGAGCGCCGTCGAGCTGCCCAGGGTGAAGGTGCAGCGGCCGGCGAGAATCTCCTGGCCGAGTCGCGGCGGTCCCGCCATTCCGTCCAGGATCAGGTCCGGGTTCAATTCGCCCACGGCGACCACGTCCAAGATCTTCTCGTCCTCCGTCACGGAATGAGAACTCCCAGACTTGCCAGATCGGCGGCGCATCGCTCCGCCGACCGGAAGAGAAGCGCCTGCATCCCCACCCGCCTCGCCCCTTCGACATTTCCCGGCCGGTCGTCGATGAACACGCAGGCCTCCGCGGGCAGACCTGAGCGTCGGAGCGCCTCCCGGTAGATGCGCGGATCCGGCTTCATCACGCCCACTTCGTAGGAGACCACACATTCATCGAACAACCCAACGACGCCTAGGGTCTTCCGCACATACCCGAAGTGGATCTCGTTCGTGTCCGACAAGAGGTAGAGCGGATACCGCATGCGCAACCGGCGGAGCAGATCGCAGGTTGCCGGGATCTCGGTGAAAATGTTCCCATACATGGAGAAGAACTCCGCATAAGGCACGTCCCCTCCGAGGAGGCCCATCACTGTCCGATGGTACTCCGGGCCCGTCAGTCGGCCTCGTTCGAAATCAGCCTGCAAGTCGTTTCCGTACACCACGGCGTAGATCTCGTCGGCGCTCTTGCCGATTCGCCCGGCCAGGCGCTCGCAGAAGATCCGATAGTCGAACGTGCAGATCACGCCCCCGAAGTCGCTGACGATCAGCCGGATGCCGGCAGACTGTTCCACTCCTATCGTCCCTCCGGCCGGAGCCATCGATCGAACCAGGAAGAGGCGGACTCCCGCATGGGCGCGGAGAAGCCGTGCCCTCCCGGAAACACCCTCAGCCGCAGCCGGTCCCTCGCCCGTTCGTAGGCGCGCCTCGCGCCTCGGACGGTCGCGCGGACACCCGCCAGGGGAAAGATCGGATCCTCGCGCCCCGCCAGGACGAGGAACGGCCGGGGCGCCGCGAGCGCTAAGACCCGCTCGAGATCCCCGTCACAGGCAAGCCCCGGCACGTACGCCGCGAAGTTGTGGTTGATCGCCGCGCCGAAGATCGCCCGATAGCTGCTAAACCCGCAGCTCGATACCCCCACCGCGATGCGTCGGTCCAGGGCGGAGAGGAAGAGCGTCTCCTGTCCTCCCAGCGAGTGGCCCAGGCACCCGATCCGGCGGCCGTCTACTTCCCTGCGACCGATCAGGTAGTCCACCGCCCGGCCGAGGTCCCAGAGCATCTTTGCCTGCAAACACGAACCCCCGGCGAGCCGCCGCGTGGCCTCGAATCGCTCGTAGTCCACGCCGGAGAGCTTCTGGTGCCGCCGCTCCTCGAAGCAGATCAGGTCCGGGGCGAGCGTCACGTATCCCCGCTGTGCCAGCTCCAGCGCATAGGCCTGCTCCGGATTCCCCGCTAGGCCGGCCGGCTCGCTCTTGCCCAGATGGAACTCCCGGTTGTGTTGATGGATGCAGAGGACCGCAGGACGCCTCCCCTTCCCTTCCGGAAGGAACAGGTACGCGCTCGCCCGCTCGCCCGGCTCGACCGCGTAGCTCACCTTTTCCCGGACGATCCCCGGCAGCCGGACCCGCTCCAGCAGCATCGCCCGGAGAGGAGCGCGGGCCGGCGTCCTTCCCAGAAGCCGCGTGAGCGTGCGCCGAAAACCGTCTGCCATCGGCCTGCGCCTCACACGCCGAGCGCCGAGCGCTCGCCGAGGAACCGATAGGTCAGGAAGAGCGGGATGAAGGCCGCCAGGATCAGAATCGAGGCCAGGGCCGAGGCCGTGCCGAAATGGTTGCTGAACACCTCCGTGAAGATGGCCACCGACATCGTCGCCCACGGCCCAGAGTAGAGCAGGATGGAGGAGCTCAGCTCGCCGATGGTGGTCATCCACGCCAGCGCCGCCCCCGAGAGGATGGCGGGGAACATCAGCGGAATCGTCACCTTCACGAATGTCCGGAAAGGCGGGACCCCCAGGCTGATCGAGGCTTCCTCGACCCGGACGTCGATCTGCTGGAGCATGGCCGTGCAGGAGCGGACCGGATAGGGCAGGTGCCGGATGAAATACGACACCAGCAGGATCACCCAGGTCCCTGTCAGGATGATCGGCGGCCGGTTGTACACGACGATCAGGCCCACGCCCACCACGGTACCTGGGATGGCGTAGGCCAGCATGATGAGACTATCCAAGAGGGCGTGCGCCCGGGACCGACGCCGGGCCAGGAGATAGGCGACCAGGACGCCGAGCAGGACATCCAGGACCACGGACAGGGCCGTGAGCCCGAACGTGTTGGCGATGGCCCGGGGCACCATGTGAAAGATGACCTGGTAGCTATGCAGACTGAACCCCGCGTACATCACCGGGCCCTTGGTGGGCATGAACGAGGAGATGATGATGGTGAGCGAGGGGATCAACGCCACCACCACGACCGCGTAGGCGAAAGCGCTGAGAAGGAGCATCCTGCTCCTCCCCATGCGCTGCACGCGCAGCGGCTGGATGCAGACCACGTTGTACGCCTTGCGGAAGGCATAGTACCGCTGCGCCATCAGGGCCACGGTGTTCACCAGGATCAGGAGGCTCCCCAGCGTGCTGGCCATGGCGGGGTTCCCGCCCAGCTCGTTCATGAACTCCCCGTACATCAGGGTGGGCAGCGTGCGCAACCCCTCCCCGATGATCATGGGCGTGCCGAAGTCGGCCATGGTCCCCATGAAGACCAGCAGGCCCCCGGCCGTGAGCGAGGGAGCGAGGATGGGCAGGATGGCCGTGCAGAGCGTCCGGCGGGGCGGAGAGCCCAGGCTGAGCGCCGCGTCCTCGATCGACTGATCCACGGAACGGATCGCCGCCGACACCAGGAGGAAGACGAAGGGGAAGTACTGCACGATGAACACCAGCAGAATCCCGCGCCAGCCGTAGATGGTCGGAAGGCTCCACCCAAAGACCCCCAGGACGCGGTTGACGAGTCCCATCCGTCCGAACAGCACGACCCAAGAATAGGCCCCGATGAAGGGAGGCGACAGGAGCGACAGGTTGGCCGCCGTGCGGAGGAAAGCCTTGCCCGGCAGGGGGTAGCGCGCGACGGCGAAGGCCAGCGAGGTGCCCAGGCCGAGCGCCCCGATCGTGGCCAGGGTGCTCAAGTAGAGGCTGTTGATGATGCTGGAATAGTAGTACCGATGCGTGAAGAAGCGCTGGTAGTTCTCGGCCAGGACGAAGCGCTTCTCCTCGCCGCTAAAGCTGGTCAAGAGCACGGTGACCAGGGGGTAGACGAGGAAGGCCAAGACGGTGAAGAATGCGGAGACCGTCACCAGCCACCAAAGGTCTCGACGCCCCCGCATCTCAGGCCCCCTCCGTCTCGCCGGGCAGCCGTCACCGCCCGGCTGGCGGCGAACCACACGGTGAGCTCGTCCCCCACCGATCGGATGGCGGCGAAGTCCGGGTTGTGGATATCGGCGGTGATCATGAGCCCATCCGCCACCCGCATCTGATAGCGAACGACCGCTCCAAGATAGGCCGCTTCGGTGACCGTCCCCGTGAGCGAGTTCCACGACTCGCCCCCGCTTCCGCCGCGTTCCAGCGTCAGCGACTCGGGTCGCACCCCGAGGCTGATGCGCGTCCCTGATGAGTCGGCGGCGCACACATGCCATCGCGCGCCGAAGCTCGTCGCCACCGCGCGTTCTCCTGCGGCGGGGCCCGGCCCCTCCACCAGCCCCTGGAAGACGTTCATGGTGCCGATGAAGTCGGCCACGAAGCGATTGGCCGGCCTGAGGTACAGCTCCCAGGGCTTCCCAAGCTGCAAGATCCGCCCGCGATCCATCACCGCGATGGTGTCCGAGATGGCCAGGGCCTCCTCCTGGTCGTGGGTGACGTAGATCGTCGTGATCTGCAGCGCCCGCTGGACGGACCGGATCAGGGAGCGGATCTGCACCCGGAGCTTCGCGTCCAGGTTGGAGAGGGGCTCGTCCATCAGGAGCAGCCGCGGCTCGATCACCAGCGCCCGGGCCAGGACCACCCGCTGCTGCTGTCCGCCCGAGAGCTGGCTCGGCATCCGCCCCAGCAGCTCGTCGAGCTGCACCAGCCGGCTTACCTCGGCCACCTTGCTGGCGATCTTGTCGGGTGTGACACGGCGCGCCTTCAGGCCGTACGCGATGTTCTCGGCTACCGTGAGATGGGGGAAGATGGCGTAACTCTGAAACACGACCCCGATGTTCCGCAGATACGGTGGGATGTCATCCATCCGGTCCTCGTTGAAGTGGACGCTCCCCGCGTCCTGCTCCAAGAGGCCCGCAACGATGCGGAGGAGAGTCGTCTTCCCGCAGCCGCTGGGCCCGACCAGCGTGAATAGCTCTCCCGGCCGGACCTCCAGGCTGACGCCATCGATGGCCCGGGTGTCCCCGAACCGCTTGACGATCTGCTCGACGCGGACACGAGTCATGAGCGGGTATCCTTACGAAAAAAAGAGGGAAGCGAGGCGAGAAGCTCGCCTCGCTTCCAGATGGTCCGCACGGTCGGATCAGCCGCGGCGATCACTGCGTCTTGATGAGCACATCCTGGAACCGCTTCAGGAGCTGATCGCGGCTGTTCGCCGCATACTCGAGATCGTAGTTGACGGCCTTGATCTGGTCCAGCATCGGCAGCCCGGCCGGAGACCCCACGTCCTTGCGCACCGATCGGCGGCCGAACTGCTCCACCATCATCTGCTGGATCTCCTTGGAGACGGTGAAATCCGTGAACAGCTTGGCCGCGTTCGGATGCGGCGCATTCTTGATGATGGCCGTGCCGTCCAGGGTGATCGCCGTGCCCTCCGATGGGTAGATCAAGCCGATGGGGGCCCCGCCCTTCAGGTACTCGAACGCCCCCTGCTCGAAGGTGGGCCCCACGGGATACTCCCCGTTGGCCACCCCCTGGTAGGTCATGCTGGACTTGGGCAGGATCTTGCACTGGCGCACGAGATCCTCCACGAACTTCCACCCCGCGTCGTTCTTCCCGTAGATGGTAAGCCAGGTGACCAGCAGCGTGTACGAGGAGCCAGACTTGCTGGCGTCGGCGTACGCCACCTTTCCTTTCCACTTCGCATCCAAGAGGTCCTTCCAGGCCTTCGGCTTCTCCGTCTCGCTCACCAGCTTCTTGTTGTACATGATGACGTAAGGCATCGTGGTGAAGGGGATCCACACCCGGTCCGCCGGCACCTGGCCGGGAAAGAAGCTCCCCGCCTCCGCCGACATGTACGGCTCGAACAGCCCCTTCTTGTCTCCGATCGCTTCCGGCCCAAAGCTCCACCCCACGTCACCCAGCGGCCGCTCCTTCTCCGCCTCCATCCGCTTGATGATCTCTCCGGTCCCCGCCACCACGGTTGAGACCTTGATAGCCGGGTACTTCTTCTGGAAGGCTGCCGCAACCGCATTGACCATGTCGGCGTCGGCGGCGGAGTAGACCACGACAGAATCCTCGGGCTTTCCCTGCGCCCAGGCCGTGCCGAGGACGATTGCCAGGACACACACGACCACGCCCACCCCCATCAGCCACCCACGTGTCCGTCCCATGATTCGCCTCCTCTTCGGTTGCCAGGTTGTCCCACCCGGGAATACGCCTACTACAACGGACGGCAAAAAGCAAGTGGGAGCCGTTTCCTTGTCCGTTTCCCTTGACGCGCGGGCTAAAGTAGTGGCATGCTTATGACCTACGACGGCCCGGGGGAGGGCGTCGATCCAAGGAAATCGGCATGCCAACGGATAGCAAGTCCATCGCCATCACGCTGCACCGCATCCCGCGGAAAGAGGTCTGTGGCGTCGTCGTCCTGGAGCAGCAGGAGGACGCGACCTGGACGGGCAAGTGCAGCAAGTGTGGCGGGGAATTTCGGCTGGAGCGTGACCAGAAGTTCGAGACGCAGGTTCGGGCCATGCGGAACTGAATCGGCCCGCCCCGGGGTGGATGCTTCGGGCACCGCCCGATCTTTTGCCCCTCAATCTCTCATCGCGACCGAGAACGCGGCGCACCCGCAGGAGGAGCCATGGCGCGACCGGGCAAGGGCAAGACCTTGGAATCCTTGGAAGGCAGGTTGGGATCGATCCGGCAGGAAGTCCACCGGATCCTGCGCGACCTCAAGCGAGAAATCGGGAAGCGCGAGACCGATCTTAGCGCCCTGAAGACCCGCTACCAGCGGGGACTCGGATTGTTGCAAGGAAAAGTGAAAGCTGCCGCCGCGCCGGCTCGGCCACGGGTAAAGCGGGCAGCCCAGATCGACTGGAGCCGGGTCTTCGCCGCGCTCCCGGCCCGATTCACCCTGGACGCGCTGATCAGGCATCCCAAGGCGGGGAAGCGGCCCAAACCGCATCTGTACGCCATCGTTTCGCGCTGGAAGAAGGAAAAAAAGCTGGAAGCGGACCCGGCCGGCGGCTACCGGAAGCTGGGCGTACCGAGGAAGAAGACCCGGGCACCCCGGCCCAAGCCGGCGCGCCCTCAGGCTCCCCCATCCTCCGCGCCGACCGCCTGACCGTCCGGTCTAGCGCCGCTGGGTCAGGTCGAAAAGCAGGAACGTGATGGTGTACAGGAGCGCGATGACCGCGCCCCCGGCGTACGCCCGCGGGCTGAGCCCGGCGGCCGGCGAGTTGAGCATCCAGGAGCCGTTGGCGATCGCCATGCTCACCAGCGAGGTCCCCAGGCTCAAATAGGCTAGATTGATCCAGATCCGCATAGCGCCCTCCATACTGCGCCGGGTGGGTAGCTCACTCGCCCGGCGCCCTCTCACCTGATCCGGAGCCGCTGGAGGCTCAGATGTTCGTTCTTGCATCGGGGACAACGCGATGGATCGGAGAACCGTGTCCGGTCCTTGAATCGAAATCCGCACGCCTCGCAGGTCGGGGGCAGGATCTCGATCCGTTGGAGCGGGGCTATCGAGCGGGCGATGTGCTCCAGGTCGTTGACGAGAACTCGCCTGTGCAGCAAGTACCGCGCCGCCAACTCATCGAGGGTCCAATACCGCTCCGAGAGGAGCCCACGGATCTCCTGACGCCGGGTCTGCTCCATCGCCCCTCCGCCTCAGCACCCTCCAGAACAAAAGAGGCCGACCCTTTGGCGAGGATCGGCGCTCGATCTGCTCTAGCTGCTCCAGGCTCCCCCGCGATCATCCGCCATATCGAAGGCCTTCACGCCTGGCTGGGCTCTGTGTGATGACCATGCTTGCGTCCTTGTCGGGGCGGTCCGCGTGCCTTTGCCGGGCGGTGACACGGTCGTGCTGTGTCTATCCAGCCAAATCAAGGTGCCTTTGCGGGAGATCGAAACGCTCACTCGGATTCTGGCTCGTCATGCGTGGTCAGCCGCCGCAATTTCTGCACATCCCCGGTGATCTCCACAAAGCCACACTCGCGGCACATCGTAGCTTTGGTCATCACATGCCCCATTTCCATGGCCAGAAATCTCGCGCCTTCCGGGCGGAGCCCCATGCGGCCCGGACCGTACAGTGCGCCATCGGCGATCAAACTACCCCCGCATCGCATGCATTTGGAGTTGGGCATCCGTTCCTCCCTTCGCGACGGCAGAAGTTGACGAGCAACAAAATAGCGTGCGTGTCGCACGGGTGCAAGGGCCACCGTGGCCCGTGTGCGCGTGACGTCCGGCTGGATCAACCGCCTGGTGGTTAAGGATGGTGCAAGCGGCCGGGCGAGAGCCTAACGCTGGCGGATGCTGAAGTCAAGCGATGCGGGAATAGCGATGCGGGAATAGTCATCCTCGATTGCGCCAGTGCGGCACGATCAGGTTGAAAAGGCTGTCGGCCTTTCTAGGATCGAGGCGTCGCAGTTCCCAGACGGCATCCAGGGCGGCTGTCCGGTTTCCGGAAAGGACGGAAGCGACCCCGAGGAGATACCAGGCGTCGGCAGCCTCCGGGTTGATACGGGTGGCCTGGCGGAAGGCTTCAATGGCGTCATCGTGGCGATCGAGCTTGGCGTAAGCGAGCCCGAGGCTGTGCCAGGCGTCGGCAGCCTCCGGGTTGATACGGACGACTTGACGGTAGGCCGCGATGGCGTCGTCGTGGCGATCAAGGGTGGCGTACGCCTTCCCGAGGCTGTGCCAGGCGGCGGCAAACTCCGGGTTGACACGGAGGGCCTGACGGTAGGCCGCAATGGCGTCATCGTCGCGCTTGAGTTCGCCGTAAGTGACCCCGCGGTTGTACCAGACGAGGGCATCCTCCGGGTTGATACGGGTGGCCTGACGGAAGGCTTCAATGGCGTCATCGTGGCGGTTGAGGGTGGCGTAAGCGAGCCCGAGGCTGTACCAGGCGTCGGCATCCTCCGGTTTGATACGGGTGGCCTGGCGGAAGGCTTCGATGGCGTCATCGTGGCGATCGAGGGTGGCGTAAGCCTTCCCGAGGCTGTACCAGGCGTCGGCAAACTCCGGGTGGAGACGGAGGACCTGACGGTAGGCCGCAATGGCGTCATCGTGGCGATCGAGGGTGGCGTAAGCTTTCCCGAGGCTGTACCAGGCGTCGGCAAACTCCGGGTGGAGACGGACGACCTGACGGTAGGCCGCGATGGCGTCATCGTGGCGATCGAGGGTGGCGTAAGCGAGCCCGAGGCTGTACCAGGCGTCGGCAAACTCCGGGTGGAGACGGAGGACCTGACGGTAGGCCGCGATGGCGTCATCGTGGCGATCGAGGTCGTCGAAAGCAACCCCGAGGCTGTACCAGACTTTGGCATCCTCCGGGTCAATTAGGAGGGCCTGACGGGAGGCGTCAATGGCGTCATCTTCGCTTTTCGCCCGCTTCCCGAACCAATCAAACATCCCTATCGTGCCGTCCTTCCTTCATCAGGAACAAGTCCGCGATGGTCCGCGTCCCTTCGCCCGTTTCGTCGGGCTCTTCTCCAGCAAGTCGGCCAGCACCACACCCAGGGCCTCGGCCAGCTTGCGACAGGTAGAAAGCCGGGGATCTGCGATGGTGCCGCTTTCCAGCTTGTGCACCATGGCTGGCGCGATACCCGCCGCCGCCCCGAGGCCACGCTGGCTCAGGCCACGGGCCTGCCGCCACATTCGGACTTGCTTGGCTATCGTCGGGTGTCTCATATCACACCTCGTTTCTTAAAATAGACACAAACCCCTCGGCCGTCAAGAGGGCACTTTCGCCACTGAAGATGCTCAGAGAAAATGTCCTCCCCTAACTGTTCTGGCACTCTGTCCCCTCTCACCGAGAGAAGGACAGATGACTCTGACCCCAGAAGAAGGACACAAACTGCACGTGTTCACCCTCCTTAAATAAAAAGGTACCGGACACCTTTGCGCGTGCAATCCCTCGGAATTCCGCGACCTCGGATTCAGATTCTCGTCCACCCGCCACGGACAGCGTCCGCGTCCGGCTCTTGATCTGGGTTTCGGACGAACACTCGCATGATCTCCACGTTCACCCGAATAGCCCGCAGGCTGTGGAGAACACTCGAAAACGTGGCGACACCCTTCTCTGTAAAGGCATACGGCGCGTACCGATGGAAAACGCGCCAGCGCCCCCTTGAGATCGGCTTGACTCAGGTGCGCGTATCGGTAGGTCCTTGACGGTCCTTGTCTACGTCGGGTAAGATATGGTCATACCAGGTGACACAGAAAGGACTCCACATGCGAACGCGACAGACTATGACCGTCTCGCTTCCGCCGGAAATGATCGAACAGGTGGAGCGAGTCCGCAAGGCCGAGCACCGCACGCGGTCGGAGCTGGTCCGCGAGGCTCTCCGGACATACATCGCAACCCGCTTTCCCGCCGTCACGCCCTCGGTGGAGGATATCCGGGCGCTGCGGCGTGCACGCCGCGAGCACACCCGTGGCCAATTCGTAAACCTGGATGAACTCCTCCATGCCCTGGACGCTGCACGTCGCCCGGTCAGCCGAAAAAGAGCTTGAGTGTATCCCCCAGCGGGATCGCGGCCGCATCCTTAAAGCGCTCAGCGATATACGCGAAGATCCCTTCGCTGGCGATGTCGCCCGGCTGCATGGGCTCTCTACGGCGTGGCGTAGGCGCATAGGCAACTGGCGGATTCTCTACGATCTCTACCTGGACCGCCACCTGATTGTCGTAGCTTCCATCCGTCGTCGGACCAGCACTACCTACTGATCGGCCCGCACGCCCACACGAAACGGGAGCATGCTTCTCCACGGCCGTCTTCAGGTCAGCCTGGGAAGGATGCACGTACAGAAAGCCCGCGTAGCTACACGCCACGCGGGCTTTCTGCTTGATTCCAAATGGTGGGCCCACCAGGATTCGAACCTGGGACCATCCGGTTATGAGCCGTATTTTGTAGGCCGTTTAAGGCTTTGGAAATGGTCCCTTACCGGTTGCCCCTTTCCGTGGTGGCTGTGGTGGTGGCTGTGGCATTCTGAACCGCTGCCTTCAAATCGCCCTGCGATAGGTGTGCGTACCGCTCGGACATCACCACAGAGGCATGCCGCAGCAGCTTGGAGACAGTATAGATATCCACCCCGCCGCGAAGCCAGCGGCAGGCGGCCGTGTGCCGAAGGTCATGGATATGTAGGTCCTTGAGCCCAGCGGTAACGGCTGCGTCCCGGAAGGCATGCGTCACGTACTCTGGTGCCCACAGCCGCCCGTCAAGCCAGGAAAACACATAAGCGTCTCCATCCCCAGGGCCAAGGTCCTTAAGGATCGCCAGAGCAACAGCACTCAAAGGCACATGCTGAGTCTTCCCCGCCTTTGTCCTCCGCAGCGTCGCAACTTCCGCCTTCCAGTCAACATCGCTCCATCGGAGGTTGCACGCTTCCCCAAGTCGTAACCCCGTTACCGTCAGGAATCGCACGATAGGCCGAAGGTCCGTGCGGAAT
Organism: uncultured Methylomirabilota bacterium; assembly: GCA_963727695.1. GTDB lineage: Bacteria > Methylomirabilota > Methylomirabilia > Methylomirabilales > 2-02-FULL-66-22 > 2-02-FULL-66-22. The sequence continues at coordinate 262,101 of CAVSHW010000008.1, forward strand.
CGTCTGTCCTGCCTGCCTGCTTTTGTGAGCCTCCGTGAAGGGTCTAGAGCCGCCAGGATTGCCTTTTCTTCCTCAGCCGTCATCTCCCGTACCCGTTTGTTGTCCTCTCGCAAGAGTCGCACGTCTGCCACGGGGTTTCGCTCCACCTTCCCATTGCGACGGGCCAGGTTGAAAGCCGCGCGAAGGTCCTGAAGGTGTCGGTTCACACTGGCGGGAGTCCGTGGCCGTTCCTTCGTCAGGTCTGTCGCATCCTTCCTGCCGCGGGCCGGTGTTGACCTTGCCCCCGGAAATTGGTCCAGTGGTAAAGTAGCAATGGACCCATTTTCACAAGGAGGCAGGGCATGTCGAAGAAGCGTTTTCAGCCAGAAGAGGTCATCGGGAAGCTCCGTCACGCCGACGTCCTACTGGGCCAGGGCAAGAAGATCGCCGAGGTCGTCAAGACCCTGGGCGTCAGTGACGTCACGTACTATCGCTGGCGCCAGGAGTTTGGCGGGATGTCCACCGCCCAGGCCAAGCGCCTGAAAGAGCTCGAGCGGGAGAACGGCCAGCTCCGGAAGATCGTTGCCGACCTCACCCTCGACAAGCTCATCCTCCAGGAGGCCGCCAAGGGAAACTCCTGAGCCCCTCCCGCCGTCGGGCCTGCGTGGCCGCGGTGTGCGAGGGGCTCGGGGTGTCGGAGCGGCGGGCGTGCCGGGTCCTGGGCCAGCACCGGGCGACCCAGCGGCATCGGGGCCAGCCCCGGCCGGATACGGAGGCCCTGACGGCGGCGATCGTCGCCTTGGCCACGCAGTATGGCCGGTACGGCTACCGGCGGATCGCGGCCCTCTTACGGGCGGAGGGGTGGACCGTGAATGTCAAACGAGTCGCGCGGATCTGGCGCATAGAGGGGTTGAAGGTGCCACAACGCCAACCCAAGCGGGGCCGGCTCTGGCTGACCGACGGGTCGTGTATTCGGCTGCGCCCGGAGCGCCCGAATCACGTGTGGGCCTATGATTTCGTGACCGATAGGACCCACGACGGGAAAGCGTTCCGGTTACTCACGATCGTGGACGAGTTCACGCGGGAGGCGTTGGCGATCGTGGTCGCCCGCAAACTCACGGCGGATGATGTGCTCGCAACCTTGACTGACTTGTTCATCACCCGGGGCTGTCCGGATCACCTGCGGTCCGACAACGGCCCCGAGTTCTGCGCCAAGGTGGTCCGCGAGTGGCTGCACTGGCTGGAGGTGCGGACCCTGTTCATCGAGCCAGGGAGCCCCTGGGAGAACGGCTACAGCGAGTCCTTCAACGGGAAGCTCCGGGATGAACTGTTGGACCGGGAGATCTTCTATACGCTGCGCGAGGCCCGAATCCTGATCGAGTGGTGGCGACAGCACTACAACACCGTGCGGCCGCACAGCGCGCTGGGCTATCGGCCCCCGGCGCCCGAGGTGCGATCCTGGCCCAGGCTTGCAATGTCTCCTCGATCGGAGCTAGAGTTACTTACTGTGTGGAACTAATCTCGGAGTGGACCAATCAGTGGGGGCAGGCCAGGTTCTCCTGACGTGACCACAAACAAAAAGCCTCGCGCGGGTTCGAGACCATGAGTCCCTACTACCGTTCGCGAGGCTGTCAGCGTGTGTGGCCTACGCGGAGAACCGTCAAAGCATTACGCTGCCAGGGCGTGCTTGACGAGAGAGAGTGGGGGGGGTCCCGAGTTCCCCTGTTGCTCGCCCCTAGACGGTCTCAACGCTCACAAGAGCGTCAATTCCCCAAACAATTTGAACGTAGCGTGTCAGATTCCTCCTGGCTTGGATGCTCCAAGCATGAGTTTATGGTACTCTATCGGATTCTGACGTCAAGCGTTTTCTCATTGCATCGAATCGTTTTTTGGCGAACATCCGAACGGGTCGCAGCGCAACGGAATCCTGCCTCCCTCCTCCTACCCTGGCGAGGGGCTGTCCCGTGGCGGGGGTCCAAAGTGAACGGTTACCCTGGCGGGTCTTGGTAGTTGGGACTTGGAGAATCCTTCCGGAGACCAAGACCGAAAGAGTCGTCCGGCTTGACTCCTGCCGCACGCTCGTCAGCCTCCAGCGCTTGTAGCGAAGCACCGACAAAGACGCGGCAGAGACGGCCTTCTCGAAAACCGAAGCGCTCGTCATATTGCCCAGTGCCGAAGGCTTCAGTCAGCGGAGCGCAGGCATAAGGGTTCTCGTAAACCACTATTCGAAGGTGAGAAATCCATGCATCTGGCTCCGTGCGTTCAGCATCTTGGGCCATGCTACAGATTGTTTCGGGTGAGCACGTCAGCCCCGTTTTACGCTCCCACTGTTCTATCCGAATATGAAAGCGCCGCGAGCCCTCTTCGAAATGGTCCAGAGCACAGATGGCACTGATGGTGGTGTTTTGGGGTTGAATAGGCCTGCCGTTCTTGTAGCGATGCATCTTTCCGCCAGTTAGGAAAGCCTGGGTTGTACGTGAGTCATCGAGGCTTCCGGTTTCCGGACGGACTGGCATTCTTAGGCCAAGATTACCGAGCATGGCTCCATAAATGGACGTGGGCTTTAGGAGAACTAGGAAGGCATTGTGGGGATTTGCCAGGACTACGGCACACATGCGGCCCTTCAATGACCGAAGCTGCTTCTGCGCCTCGGCGATCTTTGATCGGATGGGCAAATATGGGTCAAAAGAGCCGCCCGTAGGTAGCTCCAAAGGAGGCTCAAATTCCTTAACTTCAAAGAAGGCCTCTAAGGTGCCGAGGATGACGCGGTAATCTGGTCGCTTGCTCGTGCCAGCCACTACTGGCTCATATTCGAAGGAATCGAGCCCACGCTCTTTTAGATACCTCTCAAAAAGAAGCTCCGAGGTTGTTTTCTTGTGAGATTCGTTGGTGTCCGTGGTGCTTACTCCTCCCTCCTCATGCTTGCCAGAAGTATCACGCCGAGCCCGCCAAAGAACACCACAACACCAAGGGCAAAAGGATACCGATACGGAAGCACCAGGTATTCCCTGTGGCATTCTGGATCGGCTCGCGCACTCGCGCAGGCCGTCTGGTTGAGTGCCTGCTTAAGAGCCCTGAGTGGGTCGGGCCCCTTATAGGGGGCAGGCTGTGTCTCCCACAAGCGGATTTCCATGTTGACCAGGCTGCCCCCGAAGCCCAGCACGGGGTTGTACTCGTGGGCGAAGGGGAAGAGCACAAGAGGGAGACATAGGCCGCTCAAAGCCAGGATGACTCCGATGGTTGGTAATCTTCTCATTCCGCTACCCTCCCGAGACAGCCGGGAGCAACCTTAGAAGAGACACTCATAGGGGGTGCACGTTGTGGAGTGAGAGAAACGGCTTGGCTTGATTGTTGATGTTGACAAGAAAGACAGACGGATTCATCTTCGCCTTCCCAAAGATTACTTTGATGAAATGATCAACGTCCTCAAGAACAAGGTTAGGGCCAGTATTCTGAGGGTGAACGAGGTCACGCCGACAGAGAGCGAACTGACACTTCATACCGTTTCGTAGTACGGCGTCGGGGTAACGAAAGCGTTCAAATTGGTGGAGCCTACTTACCACAGTATTGAACTGAGCAAGGGTAGGGTCGGGGAAGTCCGTTTTGAACTTTTCCCAAAGCTTGCTGAGGTTGTGGTTGTACTTGCGCAGCTCACCGAGCGGGATGTTCGGCGATAAGGCACCTTTCAAGAACATCTCGACGGCATAGTGGAGCAAGGTCGCACAGAGGGGGAAAAGCTGAGAGAGTGCAGAGAAGCGACCCGCGATATAGTAATGAATCGCAGTCCGGAAGAACTCGGTCTTAGCGTCCTCGCCTAGGTCCCTAGCTGGATTCGATGTTGCCATGTGAGTGCGCTTATCTGGTTTCGAGATGAGAGGCTATATTTGGCGTTGGGTTTGGATAACCCTCCGCCCGTAAAATCCCATCTATCAAAAGGCTTACTGAGTGTCAAGGGCAAACACCGATTTCGGTAACACGGGAACGCGGGGGCTGAAATTACAAGACGGACGGGGTAGGGTCTGGTGCCGAGAGAGGGGGTAGTCCGGTCAATGGCCGGGGGTGTATGAGGGGACCTCCTGACTAGAATCCTTTTCCGCCTCCGTCGTACTGGCGGGGGGGGTGTGGTGGGAGCTTGCCTTGGCTTCGGCTCGGAACGCACAGCATGGCGCGCATCGTGCCAATCGCGCGATCAAGCGTACCAAGAATGTTGCGCATTAGTTGTAAGCCCCTTATCACCACGCCTCGACGCAATATTTCGTTGACGCATGTGCATCTCGCCCTCCCTCGTGAGAGGGGCTCTGCCCGAGGGTGCCTGTCGCCTACCCGAAAGCTTGGTGATCCTGCTAGGGCCGACGGGGCGAGGTCCGATTTCTGGTGGCTGTTGTGGTGGCTGTTCGAGTGGCTGTTTTGTGTTGTAGGTGGCTGTTTCCCATTGCTCTCCATTGTCGCTATGAAGCAAAGAATAGCCCACGTAACTCTGTGTCACGTGGGCTATCTCTATGGATTTTCGATGGTGGGCCCACCAGGATTCGAACCTGGGACCATCCGGTTATGAGCCGGCGGCTCTAACCAGCTGAGCTATGGGCCCAACGGCGTTCACGAATTCCCAATGACCAACTCGCCAATGACCAATTCCTCGTCTGGAGCGCGGACGCTTCCGGCTAGCGCCATTGGTCATTAGCCATTGGTCATTGGTCATTCTCTTCCTATCCTTCCACGAAGCTCTTCAGCTTCTTGCTGCGGGTCGGATGCCGCAGCTTTCGGAGCGCCTTGGCCTCGATCTGCCTTATGCGCTCGCGGGTGACGGCAAACTGCTGGCCGACCTCTTCCAGGGTGTGGTCGCAGCCGTCCCCGATCCCGAAGCGCAGACGCAGGACCCGCTCTTCCCGCGGGGTGAGGGTCTTCAAAACCTCTTCCGTCTGCCGCTCTAGGTTCAGGCCGATCACCGCCTGGATGGGCGAAACCGCCGTCTTGTCCTCGATGAAGTCCCCCAGGTGCGAATCCTCTTCCTCGCCGATAGGGGTCTCCAGCGAGATCGGCTCCTGCGCGATCTTCAGGACCTTGCGCACCTTGTCCACGGGAAGGTCGATCTTCGTCGCGATCTCCTCGGGGGTCGGCTCGCGGCCGTATTCCTGCACCAGGTGGCGCGAGGCCCGGATCAGCTTGTTGATGGTCTCGATCATGTGGACCGGGATCCGGATCGTCCGCGCCTGGTCCGCGATGGCGCGCGTGATGGCCTGTCGGATCCACCAGGTGGCGTACGTGCTGAACTTGTAGCCGCGCTGGTATTCAAATTTGTCCACCGCCCGCATCAGGCCGATGTTCCCCTCCTGGATCAGATCCAGGAACTGGAGTCCGCGGTTCGTGTACTTCTTGGCGATACTGATGACCAGGCGCAGATTGGCCTCCACCATCTCTTTCTTGGCCAGCAGGGCCCGGCGCTCTCCCTCGGTAATGCCGGTGAGCATGAGGCGGAGATCCTTGGCCGACGCCTCGGCCTCTTGCTCCGTCTTCCAGATCTTGTCCACCAGCACCATCATCTGCTGCCGGTAAATTTCCCCGTCACGCTTCCCTTGCAGCGCTCGGCGCAGGACATTCTTCACCACGCCAGGATTGATTCCATTCCCGGTTGACTTGAGGAGCTTCAGGTCCGCCTGGTTGAGGCGCGCCGCCCGACCCAACTCCAGAAGGTCCCGCTCGCCGCTCTCGATGCGCTCCAGGAACCGCCGCATCCGGGTGACCACCCGGTCCACCACCCGCTGGTTCAGACTCAGCTTGTGCAGAATCTCGGACTGCTTGGCTTTCCGGTGGGCGATCTCCTGCTCGATCTTCCCCTTCACGCGCTCGCCCGGACGGGGGCCGGCTCTCTCCAGCCGCCGGCGCGCCTCGTCGATCTTTGTCTGCTCGCTCCGAAGCGACCGGATCACCAGTTGGGCATTCTCCAGGAGCTCTTTCTCCCTCTGCTCCGAGATCTCCTCGAACTCGTTCAGGGACACGAGGTCCCTGATGCGAAGCCGCCCCTGCTCCAGCCGCTCGCCCAGGAACAGCATCTCGCGGACGGCCGCGACGGCCCGGCACACGGAGTCGGCCACCTCTTTGTGGCCATCCTCGATGCGCTTGGCGATCCGGATCTCTCCCTCGCGGGTGAGCAGCGGCGTCCGCCCCATCTCGCGAAGATACATGCGAACCGGATCGTCCGTCCGTCCCACGGGGGACGGCGAGAGGTCCAACTCGGGCTCGGGAGAGGCCTCCTCCTCCGTCGTCTCCTCCCCATCGACCCCCTTGCGCCGATCGGGGGCGTCCACCACCTCGATGTCCATCTCTCCCAGGGCCCGGAAGATCTCATCGAACCGCTCGGCCGAGGTCTCCTCCTCGGGAAGCTGGCTCATGATCTCATCGTAGGTGAGGTAACCCTTCTTCTTTCCCAGAAGGACCAGCGCCTTGATCTCTTCGACTCGCGCCGCGGCCGTCACCGACTTGGACTCCGGCACCGGCTTGGCTCCCGCCTTCGCGGGCTTCCCCTGCGGGGCAGGCGCCGCCACGACCTTCCCCGGCGCCTTCGCCTTCGTGTCGGGTTTCTTCGACTCGGGGACTTTCGTTTCAGGTTTCTTTCGCTCGACCTTCCTCGGTTCCGGTGGTCTTGGTTGAGGCGCCGGCTTCGCGCGCGCCGTCGCGGACCGCGCGGGCTTTGGCGCCTGGGCGGGGACCTTTGCCGCCGGCTTCTTGCGCTCCTCCGCGGGGCGGACAGCCTTCTTGCGGCGAGCCGGCACCGGGGACCGAGACGGGGCCGCGATCTTCTTCCGTGTCTCTGATTTGGCCATGCAGTATCTCCCCTAAGCCGTTGTCAAAACGGCTCCTAAGTGGTCTTGTCCCCACCCTTGACCGATGGGTGCTCCGCAAGAAGCTTCAGCACGCGATCGGGGTCGCCCTGGCGATCCGCCGCCTCCAGGGCCTGTCGAAAGACGGTACGCTCTTGGCGGACACCTCGCTCCCGAATCCGCGCGAGACAATCCTCGACGATCCGGTCGAGCGCCCCCGCCTCTTCGGGCAAATGCTCCACATCCGCGGCCGCCCAGAGCCCGGTCAGGCGCCGCTCGATCTCCGGCGGCAAGAGGCTCGTCGGCCGGGCCCCCTCTGCCGCGCCCCCTCCCCGCACGAACTCGACGAAGATCCGCCTGAGGATCGGATCCCGCACGTCCTCGGGCGAGAGGGCCGCCCCGATCCGCTCCCGTAGGAAAGCGTGGTTTAGGGCGATGAGAATCAACTGTTCCTCCGCCGTGGGCGGCGTCGAGGGGGCGGAAGCGGGAACGGCGGCCGGGGCCGGATCGTGTCGCTCGATCCGACTCCGGCGCTGGGCGACCGCCTCCAGCAGGGTGCGATCGGCGACCCCCGCCCGCTGGGCGACACGCTGGATGTAGCCCTCGCGCCGCACCGGGCTGTCGATCAGCCCCACGACCTCGATCAGGCCGTCCACGGCCCGGGCCCGCTCGATGGGATCGTGCAGATCCAGACCCGAGACCCGCCGATCCAGGAAAAACTCCACCAGGTCCTGGGCTCCCTCCAGGGCCGCCGCGAACGCCGCCGCGCCGTGTTTCCGCACGAACGCGTCCGGGTCCAGCCCCTCCGCGAGGAGCACGACCCGCCAGTTCAGGTCCACGTTGATCAGATGCTCCAGGTTGCGTCGCGCGGCCCCGATCCCGGGAGCGTCCGGATCGAAGATCAGCACCACGGTCTGGGCGTACCGGCCGAGGAGCCGCGCCTGGTCGGTCGTCAGCGCCGTCCCCAGCGTCGCCACGGCGTGGTCGAAACCGTGGGCGTGCAGCATGATGGCATCGAAGTACCCCTCGACCACGATGGCGCTCTTCCGCTCCCGGATGGCGCGGGAGGCCAGGTTCAGACCGTACAGATGCGCCCCCTTCCGGTAGAGCGCGGTCTCCGGCGAGTTGAGGTATTTCACCTCCTTCGGATCCAGGGCACGCCCGCCGAAGGCGATCACCTTCCCGCTCACGTCCCAGATCGGGATCATCAGCCGGTTCCGGAATCGGTCGTAGTGGCCGGACCCGCCCTGACGCGACACCACGACCCCGGCCGACTCCAGGATTCTGTCCTGAGAGCCCTGCTGCTTCAGGACCCGGAGCAGCCCGTCCCAGCGTGGAAGTGCGTAGCCCAGCTCGAACCGCTCGACGAGCTCCGGCGAGAGTCCCCGCTCGGCGAGATACGCCCGGGCCGCTGCCCCTTCCTCCCCCTGTAAGTTCCCGCGGAAGTGCTGGAGGGCCAGCCGATGGATCTCCAGGAGCGGGAGACGGCCGTCGCTTTCACCCGGCCCCGGGCCGCCGCGCGCGGCGGGGAGACTCACGCCCCCCCGCTCCGCCAGGAAGCGTACCGCCTCGATGAAGCTCAACCGTTCGTGTTTCACGAGGAAGGCGATGGCGTCGCCCCCTTCTCCGCAGCCGAAGCAGTGGAAGATCTGCCGCTCGGGATTCACCACGAACGAGGGGGTCTTCTCGTTGTGGAAGGGACACAGGGCCTTGTGGGTCCGCCCCGCGGCCCTGAGCGGGAGATACCCCCCGATCAATTCCACGATGTCCGTGCGTCGCAGGACCTCGGCGATGACGTCTTCCGGAATCACGGGTTCCTCATCCGATGGCCGGGGATTCTCCCGGTGCGGGCTTTGAGTCCAGTTCCACGATAGTGGCGCCCGTGCCCCCCTCCTCGAAGGAGGCCGGATGGATCTCGGTGACCAGCGGGTGCGCCTTCAGGTATTCCCCCAAGCCGCGCCGGAGGCGCCCGGTGCCCTTCCCGTGCACGATCCGCACCCGGCTGAGCCCCCCGAGCATGGCGTCTCCCAGATAGCGCTCGACTCGCTGGGTGGCCTCCTCCACCGTGCAGCCGATGACGTTGATCTCTGCCGAAAGATCGTCTCCCGCCCCGGCCGTCCAGGAGACGGCCCCTCGGGTCTGCGGCGCCGCGGGAGCCGCCGGGCTCAGGGCTTCGATCGGCACCCGGATCGTTCCCACCGGCAACTGGACCTCGACCAGCCCCTGCGCGCCGGCCGTCGAGAGGACCGTCCCCACCTGGCCGAGAGACCGGACCCGGACCCGCTGTCCCGCCTCGGCGGCCGCGAGCTCTGCGTCTCCCTCGCTCGCCGGGGACGCATCCGGGAATTCCGCCAGCGACTCTCCCGGCAGTTCCGCAAGCTCTCGGACCGCCTGGCGGGCTTCTTGCGCCGATCCGCCGCGCTTCAGCTCCGCCACGACCGCCTCGACCCGGCGGCGCGCCTCGGCCGCCATGTCTGCGACCAACCGGGTCATTCGGCTCCGCAGGGCACGGAGCTGGGTCTGAAGTTCTCCAGCCAATCCCTCGGCCTGCTCCCGGCTGCGGGCCGCGGCCTTGCGCTCCCTGGCGGCCTCAGCCGCATCCTGGGCCCGCTCCGCCTCGATGGTGTGCAGCCGATCCAAGAGGGCGGCAACCCCGGCACCGGAATCCCCGACAAACTCCCGCGCTCGCTGAACAATGGACAGAGGGATGCCGAGTCGGCAGGCGACATCGATGGCATAACTTCGACCGGGAAACCCGATATGTAATTTATACAACGGCTGCATTCTGTCAAGGTCGAACTCCACCGCGCCGTTCTGCATCCGCGGATTCAGGGCCACAAAGGCCTTGATACCGTCAAGATGCGTGGTGGCCAGGACGTGGGCGCCGCGGTTGGCCATGGCCTCCAGAACCGCGTTCCCCAGAGCAGCCCCTTCCCCCGGATCGGTGCCGGCGCCGATCTCGTCGAGCAGGACCAGGCTCCGCGCGTCTGCGGCGGCCAGGATGATCGTCAGCCGCGACACGTGGGCCGAAAAGGTGCTGAGGTCTTGCGCGATGCTCTGCTCGTCCCCGATGTCGGCGTAAACCGCCCGGAAGACCGGAAGCCTCGAATCCGGCGAGGCGGGCAGGTGCAGACCCGCCTGCGCCATGAGGGCGAGGAGTCCCACGGTCTTCAGACCCACGCTCTTCCCCCCGGCGTTCGGCCCCGTGATCACCAGGACGCGCGCCGCATCCGATAGGGGCACGTCGATGGGAATCACCTCGCCCGCTCCCTCCTCCGCGTGCCGGCGCCGTCGCGACTCCATCAGGAGGGGGTGCCGCGCCCCGAAGAGGCGCAGGGGACCGTCATCGTCGATGCGGGGCTGGCTGGCGTCCCAGCGATCGGCCAAGCGGGCCTTGGCCAGCACGAGGTCGATGTCCGCCAGCGCCTCCACGGTCGCGCCGATCTCCTCCGCGGACGCGCCCACCCGGGCGGTGAGCTCGCCCAGGATCCGATCCACCTCCGCCTCTGCCTCGCGCTCCAGTCGGCGGATGGCGTTGTTTTGCTCCACGACCGCCAGGGGCTCGAGAAAGAGAGTGTGACCGCTCCCCGACTGGTCCTGGACAACGCCGGCGAGATGCGTGCGGTAGCCGGGGAGGACGGGGATCACGTATCGATCGTTCCGGAGGGTGACCACCGGCTCCGCGATGACCGGCAGGATCTCCCGATTCGCCAGGAGCGCCTGCAGCGTCTCCCGCGCCGCCTCGCGCGCCTGCCGCGCCTGGGCGCGCAGCCGCGAGAGCTCGGGGCTCGCCCCATCCGCCACTCCCCCGTCCGGCAGGATCGAGCGCCGGATCTCTCGATCGAGCGCCGGCGGCGGGCGCAGACCATCCGCCAGGGCGGACAGTCCGCGGAGGCCCGGGCCGGCTTGCCGCAGATGGCGGCGGACCTGTTCCGCGGCCTCGAGCGTGTCGGCGACGGCGAGCAGGTCCATGGTCCCCAGGCGGGCCCCGGGGATCCCGGCGCGCGCCAGGGATTCTCGAATGTCCCGCGCCTGCGCGAGCCCCGGCACCGGTCCCTGGGAGAGGAGCGTGCATCCCTCCTCTGTCTCGGCAAGCCGCTGTACGACCAGGAGAGGATCGGCCGACGGCGCGAGCGCCCGGGCCCGCTCGACGCCGAGGACGGAGGCCGCCTCGGCCGCCAGGCGCTCCAGAACAGCCGGAAATTCCAGGACGCGCATCGAGTGGGAATCCACGGCACCCACGCCTAGCCCGGATTATTCGCGAACGTATTCGCGAATAATCCGGAGAATGACCAATTCCTAATGATCAATGACCAACATTGAAACCAGAAAACGCACGACATTGTTCATGAATGATGTGGGCTAGGGCCCCGCTCCCGGGGCCCCGGAAAAAAGCAAGGGACTCGTTCCCGAGTCCCTCGTCCAGTCACGTTGCTGGCATTGCCCGGTGGGCTGCGGCGGCGGGGATACTCCGCCGCCGCGGTCCCTCAACTCTTGGAGAGCATCTCACGCACCAGGGCGCTCACAACCTTGCCGTCCGCTCGGCCGGTGACCTTGGGCATCAGGAGGGTCATGACCTTGCCCATCTCTTTCGGGGACGCGGCCTGTGCCTCCTGAATGGCTGCCCGCACCAACTCCTCCAGCTCCTCGGCGGTGAAGGGCTGCGGCAAATAGGACTGGAGGATATGGAGCTCGGCCGTCTCCTTGTCCACCAGATCCTGGCGCCCGCCCTGGCGATACTGCTCGATCGAATCCTGTCGCTGCTTGCACGACGAGGAAATGGCCTGCATCACCTCGGCGTCCGTCAAGGGAGCCCGCTTCTCCACCTCGCGGTTCTTGATCAGGGCCGTGAGGAGGCGGATGACGGACACCTTGAGCTTGTCCCCCGACCGCAGGGCCGCTCGGTAATCCTCGGCAAGCCGCACCTTCAATTCCACCCGACTACTCCGTTCACAACCCTACGCGCTTCGCCGCCTTCTTGCGCGCTACCAGCGTCTTCTTCTTGCGGCGAACGCTCGGCTTATCGTAGTGCTCCCGCTTGCGAAGTTCGGAAAGCACCCCGGCCTTCTCGCACACCTTCTTGAAACGGCGCAGCGCGCTCTCGAAGGATTCGTCATCCTTCACCATCACGCCCGGCATCCAATCACACCCCCTTTACGCCCGCTGTGGAGATGCGCTCATTCCGCAGCTATCAAAATAACTCGTTAGAAAACAGCGCTTTATCATACGGAGCGCGTCTAGAGCTGTCAACTGAATTGCACCCGGTCCCGGCCGGAAGTCCGATCAGACGTACTCGGCCTTTCGCTTCCCGAACCGCCTCCCCAGCTCCTGCGCGATCTCCTCGGGTCGGACCTCGGACTGGGCCAGCACGATCAGGCTGTGGAACCACAGATCCGCCATCTCGTAGATGAGCTGCTCCCGGTTCTCCTGCTTGGCCGCCAGGAGGACCTCCGCCGCTTCTTCCGCGATCTTCTTCAACGCCTGATCCGGCCCCTTGGAGAGGAGCGAGACCACATAGGACCCCTCGGACGGAGGATGGGCCTTGCGGTCTTGGATGACGGCATAGATCTCCGCCAGGATCCCCAACCCGCTATAGACAGCGGCCGGGTCAAAGCGCTGCTCCGACACCTCCCCGGACGGTCGATCGGCTCCGGGAAGCTCCCGGTAGAAACAGGACCGGTGGCCCGTGTGACAGGCCGCGACCGTCTGCTCCACCGCAAGCAGCAGGGTGTCCTCGTCGCAATCGTAGCGGATCGACCGCACCCGCTGCACGTGGCCGGACTCTTCCCCTTTCCGCCAGAGCCGCCCGCGCGAGCGGCTGTAGTAGTGAGCCAGCCCGGTCTCGATCGTCCTGGTCACGGCCTCCGCGTTCATGTAGGCGTGCATCAGGACTTGACCGTTCTCGGCGTCCTGGGCGATGGCCGGAATCAGGCCGTTCGCATCAAAGCGCAGGTTTTCCGGTACCGTCACCACCGCACCTCCTCCGAATGACCAATGCCCAATGACAAATGACCGGCGGCGGAGCCGAATTTGGTCATTGAGATTTGGTCATTGCTCATTACGCCTTGTATCCGATCTTTCGCAGAAAGGCCTTCCGGTCGGCCGTGTCCGCGGGTGTCTCCACCCCCTTGGGCGGGAATCCGTCCACCACGCCCATCACGCCGCGTCCCTGCTCGGTCACGGCGACCACGACCTCGATCGGGTTCGCCGAGGCGCAGTGGATCGTGCAGACCTCCTGGCACTGCTTGACGGCGTTCAGGACGTTGATGGGATAGGCGTCGCGCAGGATCACGATGAACGCATGGCCGGCCGCCACCGCTTCGGCGTTCCGGATCGCCGCCGCGCGGAGCGATTCGTCGTTGCCCGCGGACCGGATCAGGCACGGGCCGGAAGACTCGCAGAAGGCGATCCCGAACTTGGCGCCGGGAACGCCGGCCACCAGAATCTCGTAGAGGTCCTCCACCGTCTTGATGAAGTGGCTCTGCCCAAAAATGACATTGGTCCCCTCGGGGGTCTCGATCCGCACCGCCTGGAATTCCATGACGCCCTCCTGGCTCTCCCTTCCGTCAGAGTTTAGCAGGCTGCTCAAAAAGGTCCAGATGCTAGGCGGCACGCGCAGGGCCGAGTGAGGCGTACATCAGGTACGCCGCAACGAGTGCCCAAGCGTGCCAACGCCGCAGATGGGCCTTTTTCAGCAGCCTGCTAGAGGCGCACCGGAACGCCGCGCTCCGCCAGATACCTCTTCACCTCCTGGACGGTGACCTCCCGGTAGTGGAACATGGACGCCGCTAGGACCGCATCCGCCTTGCCCAGGACGAGCCCATCATAGAGGTGGGCCAGCGTTCCCGCCCCGCCCGAGGCGATGACGGGAATGCCCACGGCGAGGGCGACGGCGTTGGTGAGATCGACATCATAGCCGTCCCTGGTGCCGTCGCGGTCCATACTGGTGAGGAGGATCTCGCCGGCCCCGAGCCGCGCTCCCTCCTGCGCCCAGGCGACGGCGTCCTTCCCCGTCGGCGTCCGCCCGCCATGGACGTACACCTCCCACGAGAGCTGAGAGCCGAGCCTTGAGAGCCGAGACGGGCTCTCGGAGTCGTTTATCTCTCGGCTCTCGGCTCTCGGCTCTCGGCGCTCGGCGCGTCGCTTCGCGTCGATCGCCAGGACGATGCACTGGCTGCCGAATCGCTCGGCCGACCGGCGGATCAGCTCCGGCTCCTGGACCGCCGCCGTGTTGAGGGACACCTTGTCCGCGCCGGCTTTGAGGAGCGCGCGGATATCTTCCAGCGAGCGGATCCCGCCCCCCACCGTGAGCGGCATGAAGGCCTGGTCCGCCGTCCTGGCCACCACGTCGATCATGATGGCGCGCCGCTCGTGGGAGGCCGTGATGTCTAGGAAGACCAGCTCGTCCGCTCCCTGCTGATCGTAGAGGGCCGCCACCTCCACCGGGTCGCCCGCGTCGCGGAGGTTGAGGAACCGCGTCCCCTTGACGACGCGCCCCTCCTTGACGTCCAGACATGGAATGATTCGCTTTGCCAGCATCACGCCCGTCCCGCGGCCAGCGCCGCCTCCAGCCCGAGGCGACCGTCGTAGAGCGCCTTCCCGACGATGGCCCCCATCACCCCCACAGACGCGAGCGCCTTCAAGGCGCGAATGTCGTCCACAGAGGAGACGCCCCCGGAGGCGATCACCGGTATCCTGGTGGCGGCCGCCACGGTGCGAAGCTCGGCGAGGTTCGGCCCCGCCAGCATCCCGTCGCGCTGGATGTCGGTGTAGATGATGGCGGCAAGCGGGAGGTCGCTCGCCTTGCGCGCCAGATCCGTTGCCCAAAGCGCCGTCGTCTCGGTCCACCCCGCGACGGAGAGCAGCCCCCCGCGGGCATCCAGACCCAGGGCAATCCGGCCGGGAAAAGCCGCGCAGGCCGCTTCGAGTAACTTGGGATCGCGGATCGCCGCCGTCCCCAGCACCGCCACGGCGGCTCCCAGATCCAGGACGGCCCGGACGGCCGCCAGGCTTCGGATCCCGCCCCCGACCTCTGCGGGAATCTGAATTGTCCTGAAGATGGCGGCCAGCGCCTCCTGGTTCGCCGGTTTGCCCCCCAGCGCCCCATCGAGATCCACCACGTGCAGGCGCGGGGCGCCGCACCGTTCCCACTCCGCCGCCACGGCCGCCGGGTCGTCCCCGTACCGGGTCTCCCGCGCCGGATCGCCCTGGACCAGCCGGACGACCTTGCCGCCGCGCAGATCGATGGCAGGAATAACTTCCACGTCGCTCCGTCCCGATACCTGAATCGTAACCGTTCAGCCAGTGTCTTGGGTCGAAGGTCGGTCGCACGCTCGTCGGGGCCGCCAGGGCCTCCCTCCGACGCCTGATCACCCGATCGCCCGATCACCCGATCGCCGCGCCCCCCTAGCGGGCGAGCGCCGCGAAGTTCTTGAGGAGGTGAAGCCCGATGGTCTGGCTCTTCTCCGGATGGAACTGGGTGGCGAAGAGATTGTCCCGCCAAATCACCGAAGTGAAGCGCTGCCCGTATTCCGTTGTCCCCGCCGTCACCGCTGGATCCGCCGGCTCCACATAATACGAGTGGACAAAATAGAAGAACGGCTCATCGGGGAGCCCCCGCAGGATGGGTGCCGGCCGCTCAATCCGGACGCGATTCCACCCCATGTGCGGGATCTTCAATCGATCGCCGCTCGTGGTCGGGTCGGCCGGGTCGTCCCGGAACCGGACCACCCGCCCGGGGATGAGGTCCATGCCCTTGTGGAGGCCGAACTCCTCGCTCTCCGAGAACAGGAAGTGGAGGCCCAGACAGATCCCCAGGACCGGCTTGCCCCGCTCGATCTCCCGCCGGAGCGATTCGACAAACCCCTGCGACTTCAGCCTGGCGATGCCGTCGGCGAAGGCCCCCACGCCGGGAAGGATGATCCCCGAGGCCTCCCGAAGCTGGGCCGGGTCATCGATTACCTGCGCCTCGACCGAAAGCCGCTGGAGGGCCTTCTCGACGCTCCGCAAATTGGCGATCCCTGAATCGATGATGGCGATCATCTCAGGTCAGGCGCCCCTTGGTGGACGGGACCACGCCGGAGAGCCGCGGGTCCAGGCCGGTGGCCTGATCCAGGGCGCGGCCCAGCGCCTTGTAAACAGCCTCCACCATGTGGTGCGGATTCTGGCCGTATTCCACCTGGACGTGGAGGGTGGCCCGGAGATGGTTCGTGAGGCCCTGGAAGAACTCCCGCACCAGATCCAGGTCGAAGTCGCCAACCCGTCCCCCCTTGAGCTGCGGCGCCTGGAACACGAGGAAGGGGCGCCCGCTCAGATCCATCACGACCGAGGCCAGGGCGTCGTCCATGGGCACCCGCGCGGCGCCGTAGCGCACGATCCCCGCCTTGTCTCCCAGCGCCTGTGAGACAGCCTCTCCCAGCGCGATGCCGAGATCCTCCACCGTGTGGTGGAAGTCCACCGCCAGATCCCCCGTGGCCTCCACGCTGAGATCGAAGTGGCCGTGCCGCGCCACCTGGGCCAGCATGTGATCCAGAAAGGGCATCCCGGTCGTGATCGTCTGCTCTCCCCGGCCATCCAGATCCAGTCGGATGGCGATCTGGGTTTCCGTGGTCTTCCGGTCGATGACGGCGGTTCGGCTCATGTCACGCCTCCTTCGCGCAGCACCGCGGCCAGCGCGGTCAAGAACGTGTCGTTCTCCTCGGGTGTGCCGACGGTGACGCGCAGACAGCCGGCCAGGTGCGGCAGGTGGCCGAAGTTGCGCACGACGATGTCCCGCGCGAGCAAGCCTTGGTGTACCGTCTCGGCCGGACGCGCGGTGCGCATCAGGAAAAAGTTGGCGGCGCTCGGAAACGTCGTGACTCCCGGGAATTCCGTGAGCGCCGCCAGGACGCGTTCGCGCTCCGCCACGATCGCGGCCGCCTGACCGCGCACGATCTCGCCATGCCCGAGGAGCACGCGCGCGGCCGCCTGACTCAGGGCGTTGACGTTATAGGGCGGCCGAACCTTGTTGACCTCCTCGACCAGCGCCGGACTTCCCACCAGCATCCCCAGCCGGATGCCGGCCAGGCCGATCTTGGAGAGCGTGCGCAGGACCACCAGGTTCTGGAACGCGGCGAGTCGGGAGAGGACCGTCCGGCCCGAGTAGTGATAGTACGCCTCGTCCACCACGACCAAGGCCTGGCACGCCTCACCGGCGCAGGCGTGGAGGATCCGCTCGATCCCCGGTTCGTCCGTCACCAGCCCGGCCGTGGGGTTGTTGGGCCAGGCTAGGAACACGACTCGGGGCCGTTCCTGCCGCAGGGCCGCCAGAAACGCCGGCAGGTCCAGCGCGTACTGCGCGGTCAGCGGCACCCCCACGTAGCGCAAGCCCAGGGCGCGCGCCCCCAGCTCATACATCGCAAAGGTGGGCGCCGCCGCCAGCACACACCCTCCGGCGGCTGCCGTGGCCACAAGCAGGAGTTGGATCGCCTCGTCAGAGCCGTTCGTTGCCAGGACCTGCTCCGGCGCCACGGCGAGATCCTGGGCCAGGGCGGACCGGAGCGCGCGCGCCTCGGGGTCCGGATACCGGTGGAGCTCGACGTCCGCGAGCACCTGCCGGAGCTCCCGGGCCACGGCTCCCCGGAGAGCTTCCCCCAGCGCGAAGGGACTCTCGTTCGCATCCAGCTTGACCAGGCGGCGGCCCGGCGCGGCCCCCGGACCGGCGTGGTAGGCGCGCAGGGCTTGCACTTCGGGGCGGATCACGGCGCGAAGATCGAAGCTCATTCCTCCTCCATCCGGATCGTGATCGAGCGGGCGTGCGCCTCCAGCCCTTCCAGGGCCGCCAGGCGCTCGATCGGTTCCTTCCAGCGAGCCAGCGCCGCAGGCGTGAGACTGAGGAGCGAGGAGCGCGTCTGGAAATCGTCCACCGAGAGCGGCGAGCTGAAGCGCGCCGTGCCTCCCGTTGGCAAGACGTGATTCGGGCCCGCCAGATAGTCCCCGGCCGCCTCCGGTGTGTGCCGCCCCAGGAATACCGCGCCGGCGTGCCGGACCGCGGGGAGCAGGGTCCAGGGATCCGCCACCATGAGCTCCAGGTGCTCCGGCGCGATCCCGTTGGCCAGGGCGACCGCGGCGGAGAGGTCCGCAACCCGGATCACCGCCCCGTACTCACCCACCGCCCGCTCCGCGATCTGCCGCCGGGGCAGGAGGGCAAGCTGCCGCTCCACCTCGGCCCGGACCGCCTCGGCGAGCGCGGGCGAGGGGGTAACGCAGATCGCGGCGGCCCGCGGGTCGTGCTCGGCCTGGGCCAAGAGGTCCGCGGCAACCCACGCGGCGGGCGCCGTCTCGTCGGCCACGACCAGGACCTCGCTGGGTCCCGCGACCATGTCGATCCCCACCAAACCGAAGACCAGGCGCTTGGCCGTTGCCACGTAGATGTTGCCCGGCCCCACGATCTTGTCCACCGGCGGGACGGAGGCCGTCCCGAAGGCGAGGGCGCCGATCGCCTGTGCCCCGCCGACCTTGTAGATCTCCCGGACCCCGACGAGATCGGCCGCGGCGAGGACGGCAGGCGGGACAACCCCGTCTTTGCCCACCGGCGTGCAGAGGGCGATCTCCGGCACCCCGGCCACCTTCGCGGGGATGGCGTTCATCAGTACCGAGGACGGATACGCCGCGGACCCGCCCGGCGCATAGAGACCCACCCGGGCGAGCGGGCGAACCAATTGGCCGAGGAGTCCCGTCCCCTCCTCCTCCACAAACCAGGACTCCCTCCGCTGGCGTCGATGGAAGGTCTCGATGCGCCGGGCCGCCAGCGCGAGCGCCTCCCGCACGTCCGGCTCGATCGAGGCGGCCGCCGTCTCGCGCTCGGCATCCGTGACGGCGATCGTGTCCCGCGTGAGCCGCGCCCCGTCCAGACGCGCCGCGTGGTCGAAGAGCGCCGCGTCGCCCCGGGTCCGGACGTCCTCCAGGATGGCGCGCACCGTCGCCTCGACCGCGGGGTCGGGGACCGTGCCGCGCCGGCGCAGCGCCTGGAGGAATCCTGCGCACTCCTCCGATCCTGCCTTCATCAATCGCATCGCGTCCACCCCGCGTCCACCAGATCCACGACGCGCTCGGCGAGCATGGGCGTGCGAGCCCTCCCGCACACGTCGATCAACTCTTCACCCGCTGGATATCGGCCCCGAGAGCCGTGAGCTTGGACTCGATGGCCTCGTACCCCCGGTCCAGATGGTAGACGCGGGAGATCAGCGTCGCTCCTCGGGCCGCCAGACCTGCCAGGACCAGCGAGGCGCTGGCCCGAAGGTCCGTGGCCATCACCGGCGCCCCAAGCAGCACGGGGACCCCCTGGATCGCCGCCGTGTTCCCGGCGATGGTAATGTCCGCCCCCATCCGGAGCAACTCGTTGACGTGCATGAAGCGGTTTTCAAAGACCGACTCGGTGATGAGGCTCTGTCCCTCGGCCGTGGCCATCAGGGTCATGATCTGCGCCTGCATGTCGGTGGCAAAGCCGGGATAGGGCTGCGTCCGCACATTGACCGCCCGGGGGCGGCCGCGGCCGATCACCCTGAGATAATCCGCGCCCCTTTCGATCCGGACCCCCCCCTCCTCCAGCTTGGCCAAGACCGCCGCCAGATGCGCGGGCCGACACTCCCGGATAGTGACGTCGCCCCCCGTGATGGCGCCGGCGATGGCGAAGGTGCCGGTCTCGATGCGATCGGGAATCGTGCGGTGGCTGGCTCCGCCCAGACGGGTGGCCCCCTCGATCGTGATCGTCCGAGTGCCGGCCCCTTCCACCCGCCCGCCCATGGCGTTGAGAAGCTCGGCCAGATCCGTCACCTCGGGCTCGCAGGCGGCGTTCTCCAGCACTGTGGTCCCCTGGGCCAGCGCCGCCGCCATCATCAGATTCTCGGTGCCGGTGACGGTCTGGATGTCAAAGGCGATCCGCGCGCCACGCAGACGGGGGGCCTCCGCTTCGACGTACCCCTGGTCGAGCCGGATCGTCGCCCCCAGCTTCTCCAGCCCCGCGAGGTGCAAGTTGATAGGCCGTGGGCCGATCGCGCACCCTCCGGGGAGGGAGACCCGCGCCCACCCCTGCCGGGCCACCAGCGGGCCGAGGACCACCACGGAGGCGCGCATCGTCTTTACCAGATCATAGGGGGCCTCCGACCGCGTGATGGCCCGTGCTTGCAGATGGAGGTCGGGCGTTCCGTCCCCCGTCACCTCGACTCCCATGTGGCGGAGGAGGCGGCCCATCGTCCGCACGTCCATCAGTCTGGGGACGTTCGACAGGTGGAGCCGCTCCTCGGTGAGGAGGGCTGCCGCCATGAGCGGGAGGGCGGCATTCTTGGCCCCGCTGACCGTCACCTCGCCCGTGAGAGGTGTGCCGCCCTGGATGACTAATTGGTCCACGATGCACTCCGTGCAACGGAAAATGAGAAACGGACAATGCAAAACCGGTCGGCTTCTCTTATTGGCCGGTTTTCAATTGTCGGTTGTCCGTTTTGCATTGTCAGCCGTCTCGTCGCCGCGCCGCGATGACCCGGGGGCGGCCCGCCAGGTCGCGGAAGATCCGACCGGTCTCGAATCGGCCCTTCTCTCCGAGGAGCACCAGGATCGCCTCGGCCTGGTTCGCCCCGATCTCCAACAGGAGGCATCCCCCGGGGCGGATCCGCTCGGGGCTGGTGGCGATGATGTCCCGCTGGACCCGCAGACCGTCAGCACCCCCGTCCAGGGCGAGCCGCGGCTCCCACTGGATCTCGGGCATGAGCGTCGCCACGTCCCGCGTGGGGACGTATGGGGGATTTGCCACCACGAGATCCACCGAGCCCGCCGGGGCCTGGCCATTCACCGCCTGCCACAGATTCCCGCGAAGGAATGCGATCCGGCCGGCGACCGCATGGGCCAGGGCATTGGCGCGCGCCACTCTGAGGGCCCTCCACGAGACGTCCGTCGCCAGGATGCGGGCCGTCGGGATCTCCGTCGCCAGGGCGATCGCCACCGCCCCCGAGCCGGTGCAGAGCTCCACGATCGTGGGTCCCTCGGTGCTCGGCTCTCGGCTCTCTCTCGGCTCTCGGCTCGTCTCGGCTCTCCGCTCGCGGCTCGCGGCTCGCCTCCGCCTGCATCTCGCTCCAGACCGCCAGCGTGGCTTCGACCAGCGTCTCCGTCTCTGGGCGGGGCACCAACACCCCTGACGAGACCGAGAGACTGAGCGACCAGAACTCCCGCATCCCCAGGACGTACGCCAGGGGCTCGCGGCGCTCTCGGCGCCCGAGCAACGCGAGATAGCGGCCGAACTCCTCGGGGGTGAGGCGTCGGCGGGGAGAGAGAAAGATCTGCCACCGCGGCCAGCCGAGCGCGTGGGCCGCTAAACACTCCGCGTCCAGCCGAGCAGTCTCGATCCCGGCCGCCTCCAAGAGGAGGGTGCCGCTGGCGAGACAGGCTTCCACGTCCGGACAGCATCCCGACGGCAGGGCAAGCGCGGCCGGACGCAGCCGCCGCATCTCGGGTAGCCGCAAGCGCATCATGACAGCGCCTCCAGGCGCTCGGCCCGATCGTGGGACGCCAGAGCCTGGGTCAGCTCACCCAGGTCGCCTTCCAGCACACTGGTCAGATTGTGGACGGTGAGCCCGATGCGGTGATCGGTCACGCGGTTCTGGGGAAAGTTGTAGGTCCGGATCTTCTCCGCCCGTTCGCCGCTGCCGACCTGCGTCCGGCGGTTCTTGTCGATGGCGTCTTTCTGCCGTTTGAGCTCTTGGTCGTAGAGGCGGGCCCGCAGGACCTTGAGGGCCTTGGCCTTGTTCTTGTGTTGGGACTTCTCGTCCTGGCAGGTCACCACCAGTCCCGTGGCCAAGTGGGTGATCCGCACCGCGGAGTCCGTGGTGTTGACGCTCTGCCCGCCCGGCCCGGTGGATCGGAACACGTCGATACGCAGATCGTTGGGGTTGATCTGGATGTCCACCTCCTCGGCCTCGGGCAGGACCGCCACCGTGACCGTGGAGGTGTGGATGCGTCCGTTGGCCTCGGTGGCGGGGACCCGCTGCACCCGGTGGACGCCGCTCTCGTACTTCAGACGGCTGTACGCCCCGGCCCCCTCCACGGCCAAGATCGCCTCCCGCACGCCTCCGATCCCCGTCATGCTCCCGGAAAGCATCTCCACGCGCCAGCGCTGCGTCTCCGCGTACCGGGTGTACATCCGGAGAAGCTCGGCGGCGAACAACCCGGCCTCATCGCCTCCGGTCCCCGCCCGGATCTCCAGGATGATATTGCGATCGTCCGTCGGGTCCTTGGGCAAGAGCAGGAGATGGAGAGATGCCTCCAGCGCCTCGCGCCGCTGCTCCAGGTCGGCGAGCTCCGCCGCCGCCATCTCTCGCATCTCGGGGTCGATCGTCTCCTGGATCAGACCCTGGGCGCCCTCCAGTTCTTGCAGGAGTTTCTTCAGCCGATGGGACCCCTCCACCACCGGATTCAGCTCGGCGTGGAGCCTGGCGAATCGCTGGTACTGGGCGGGATCCGCCAGCACGGCCGGCTCGGAGAGCTTTTCCATGACCTCCGCGTGGCGCTGCTCGATGACATCCAGCTTATTGATCAATGTCGACATCATATCACCTTGAAAGACGAACACCCCGGACGTCACGCCCGGGGCACCGCACAATACAGAGAAAAACCGGAAAACAACAGGGCCAGGGCGGGAGCGGGACCCGAAATCCGAGCGGGCGGGCTAGTGGTGATGCCCGCCGAGGATCGGGTAGTGGTGAGGGGACACGTGGATCGGGAGCCGGGGACGGTTCGCCCTCCCGGCTCGGAGCGTGATGGCGAGCACCAGCGACCCCGCCAACACCGCGGCGGACTGCGGCGGCGCCGTCATCGCACGAGATGGATCCATGGGGGATGCCCCCTTTGTCCCGCCGAGCGGCGGGACGGCGGATCAAGCCTCAGACTTATTGGATGTGGTTGCAAGCGGCTTGCGGCCATACTTGCGCTGGAATCGCTCCACGCGGCCTTCGCTGTCGATCAGCTTCTGGCGGCCGGTGAAGAGCGGGTGGCACTTGGAGCAGATTTCCACCCTCAGCACCGGTATGGTGGAGCGGGTGTGGATCACCTCGCCACAGGCGCAACTGATCATCGCAGGAACGTACTCTGGGTGAATCCCGGGCTTCATGGTCTCGCCTCCGTCGGGCGCGCATTTATGAACCGCTTGAGCGCGTAACAATATATGTTATACAAATTTAGCCGATGCGGCAAGGGAAAAATCACGCCTTCCGGGCCCGTTTACTGATTCATGGAGCGGAGGAAGTCCTCGTTGCTCTTCGTTTCCTTGACCTTCTCCTGCAAGAGTTCCATGGCCTCGACCACACCCATGGTTCCCAGGACCTTGCGCAGCACCCACATCTTGTTCAGCTCGGTCGGGCTGAGCAGCAGCTCCTCGCGTCGGGTACCGGAGCGGAAGATGTCGATGGAGGGGAAGAGCCGCTTGTCCACCAGCCGCCGGTCCAGATGCAGCTCCATGTTGCCCGTTCCCTTGAACTCCTCGAAGATGACGTCGTCCATCCGGCTGCCGGTGTCGATCAAGGCGGTGGCGATGATCGTGAGGCTGCCCCCTTCCTCGATGTTACGGGCGGCGCCGAAGAAGCGCTTGGGCCGCTGCAGGGCGTTGCTGTCCACCCCGCCCGACAGCACCTTCCCGCTGGGCGGCACGATGGTGTTGTAGGCTCGGCCCAGACGTGTGATCGAGTCCAGCAGGATGACCACGTCCCGCTTGTGCTCGGTGAGCCTCTTCGCCTTTTCGATCACCATCTCCGCCACCTGGACGTGGCGAGTGGCCGGCTCGTCGAAGGTCGAGCTCACCACCTCGGCTTTGACCGAGCGCTGAAAGTCGGTCACTTCCTCGGGCCGCTCGTCGATCAGGAGGACGATCAGCACGACCTCGGGATGGTTCTTGGTGATGCTGCCGGCAATCTTCTGCAAGAGAACCGTCTTCCCCGTGCGGGGCGGCGACACGATCAGGCCGCGCTGCCCCTTCCCCAGCGGCGTGATGAGGTCCATGATGCGCATGGAGATCTCTTCACCCGAGGTCTCCAGCCGAAATCGCTGATTCGGAAACAGCGGGGTCAGGTTATCGAAGAGGATCTTCTCTTTGACCAGCTCGGGATTCTCGAAGTTGACCGCCTCCACCTTGAGGAGGGCGAAGTATCGCTCCCCCTCCTTGGGGGGGCGCACTTGCCCGGACACCGTGTCCCCCGTCCGGAGGTCGAAGCGCCGGATCTGGGACGGAGACACGTAGATGTCGTCTGGCCCTGGCAGGTAGTTGTAGTCGGGAGCACGCAGGAATCCAAACCCGTCCGGGAGGATCTCCAGCACCCCTTCGGCGAAGATCAGCCCGTTCTTCTCCGTCTGCGCCTCCAGGATCTTGAAGATCATCTCCTGTTTGCGGAGGCCGCTGGACCCGACGACGTTCAACGTCCGGGCGATGGAGATGAGCTCGGCAATGGTCTTTTCTTTGAGTTCGGCAAGGTTCATCGACATTCCTTTAGGCCAGTCAGCCTGTTCGCGATCCCGAGCCCCTTGGCTGGCTCGGTGCGCATCTGCGGGGGACCCTCTCATCCCTTACCGCGTGTGGCGTTCGGGGAGGACGACCCGTCTGGAACACAGGTCGGCAGGGAGGAGACACACACTCTTCTCGACCGGATGGTTCTGCAAATCACCTTTTGGGCCTGAAGTTCCTGCGGGCAATTTCGGCCTTCGATGCCTCGGGGGTGGAAACGTTTAGTGGGATGATGCGAGGATTACTCGAAGTTGGGTGCAGTCTAAAGAGGCCCTCGGGCCTTGTCAAGTCTTTTTTCCTATCAATTCTTTTTTCCTATTGACAGGAAGAAAGGTTCGTACGATCGTATGTGCCATTCGTGAGTAACCTTAACCCATCATGGCGAAAGGGAGGTGAGAGCAGAGCGTCAGACACGTCAGGCTTCTCCCAGGGCGACGAGTAGAATAGAGCAAACCCAGGGCAAAGGAGGATATCGTCAATGCGATCCATCAAGTTGCTGTTGGCAATGCTCGCGGTTGGTCTTTTGGTCTGTGGATCGGCGGCCGTCGTGCTGGCCCAAACCGGGGGAATGACCGCGGTTAAGGGCTACACCGGCCCGACGCCGTATGGGCCCGGCGAATTTTGGCGGGCGAATGATACCAGCGCAAGGGGTTGGGTTAACGTGGATAAGGGTGGGATGGCTACGGCCACGAATGCGGGCTACATGGGCCCGACGCCGTATGGGCCCGGCGAATTTTGGCGGCCGAACAATCCCGCGCAGCGCAGCTGGCTAGCCGAGGATGACCTGAAGGGAAATCCGCTGGCCACGAATGCGGGCTACATAGGCCCGACGCCGTATGGACCCGGCGAATTTTGGCGGCCGAACAATCCCGCGCAGAAGACCTGGTTCCATTTAGCGGATTAACGTCCCGAAGACCCGCACTTCCAAGCCTGCACCGGGGGGAATCTCTCCGGTGCAGGCTTTTCATTTTGCAGATATGATAATCTTTCCGTCCCTCATCTTGGGCCCCGCCCCGCAAGATCGTTGTACACCAGCGCGACCTGCGCCTCGGTAGCCGCCAGATCTCCGCCGTTGTCGATCACGTAATCGGCGTGGCGCGCCTTGGCCGCGCCGGACCATTGCGCCGCCAGGCGTTGTTGCGCTGCTTCCGCCGTTAACCCCCGCTGCTCCCTCAGGCGGCTGATCTGCGCCTCCGTCGGCGCGGTCACCACGATGAGCCTCTGGAACCGGTCCCTGCTGCCCCGTCTCGAGGATCAGGGCGGCTTCAACCACGCACACCGACCGACCCGCCGCCTCGGCCCGTCCGATCTCTGACTCGCACGCCGCCCAGATGGCCGGATGCATGATCGCCTCCAGGCGCTGCCGGAGGCTCGGGTCGGCGAAGGCCCGCGCTCCCAGGCGTTGCCGGTCGATCCGCCCAGACGCATCCAGAATCTCCCGCCCGAACGCCTCCACGATCTCCTGGTGGCAGGCCCCACCCGGCTCTTGCAGTCGGTGCGCGATTCGGTCCGCGTCCACCACGGCCGCCCCGCGCTCGGCGAACATGGAAGCCACGGTGGACTTCCCCGCGGCGATGCCCCCGGTGAGTCCAACGAGAATCATTCGACCCCTCAGATACAATGACCAATGACCAATGGCCAATGGCCAATCAAGGCACCACCCCTGGTCATTGGGATTTGGTCATTTGTCATTGGTCATTGCTCTTAGCGTGGGTTGCTCGAATTGCTGGATGAGCCGCGTGAACTCCATCTCCCGAAAGAGCGCGAGCAAGGCCGGAACATCGGGCTCCCGGCGGGCGAGATCGGCGATGGACCAGGGGACGGGCAGGTCCGTCCGGATCGTGGCCAACCGCTTGCTGAACCGTGCCTGCTCCGCATGCGTCATGAGCGCCTCCCGGAGCTTCGGCCGGGTCACCTCGGCGGCGCGCTCCAGGACGGTCTCCAAACTCCCGAAACGCTGGAGCAGGTCGCGCGCCGTCTTTTCTCCGACGCCCGGCACCCCCGGGATGTTGTCGCTGCTGTCCCCCATCAACCCCAGGAAGTCCGGAACCTGCGCCGGCGAGATCCCGTAGCGTCCTTCCACCTCTGCCGGCCCCAGGGTCCGCGGGGCCAGTGGATCGCGGACCACGATCCGGTCTCCGACGACCTGGAGCAAGTCCTTGTCCCCCGTCACCAGGCGCACCAGGTACCCCTGGGCGGCAGCCGTCGTGGCAATCGTCGCCAGGATGTCATCCGCCTCCTCGCCGGCCACCAGGAGGAGCGGCACGCGCATGGCCGCCAGCAGTCGGTGCACCAGCGGGATCTGCTCGACAAGACGCTCCGGCATGGCGGGACGCTGCGCCTTGTAGGCGGAAAACTCCCGATGGCGCGTCGTCGGCCCGGGGCCATCGAACACCACCGCCGCTGCCGCCGGCTTCTCCTCTCGGAGGAGCTTGAGAAGGATGGTGGCGAACCCCAGGACGGCGTTGGTCGGCGTGCCTCTGGAGTTGGTGAGTGCGGGCAGCGCGAAGAAGGCCCGGTATAAGGACGCACTGCCGTCCACCAGGACCAAGCGCAGCGCATCCGGCATGGAAGACTCCCATCAAAAGGAATTGACAATCGAAAACCGACAACCGACAACGGACAGCCGGCCAACGGGATTCATTGACCGGTTTTGCATGGTCGGTTTTTCATTTGCTATTCCCCGCCGACGCAAGGCGGACGGTCGCCGTGGTCCCCCCCTGCTCGCCGGCGGTGAGCGTGAACCACGCCCCGTGCGCCTCTGCGATCGCCCGCACGACCGCCAGGCCCAGACCGAGGCCGCCGGCCGGCCGGCCGGGCCCCATGTCCCCCTGGGTGAAGGGCTGCAGGAGCCGCGGGACCCCTTCCGGCTGGACCGTCCCGTGGCTGTTGGTCACCTGGATCTTCAGACAGTCGCCATCCGCGCTGGCCCGCACCGTGACCCTGCCCCCGGGCTCATTGAACTTCACCGCGTTCTCCAGCAAGTTGAAGAAGAGCAGCCGCAAGTGATCGTCGTCCCCCTGGGCCGTCGGGAGGGCCGGAGACACCTCCAGATGGAGTGTCACCTTGCGCTCCGCGCAATCGGAGGCGAGCTCCGTCGCCGCGTCGCGCAAGAGAGGCTCCAGGTCGACCTCCTGTATCCCTCGCACCCCCTGCCCCCGCTCGCACTCCACGAACGCCAAGAGGTTGGCGACCAGCCGGCCGAGACGGATCGCGCTCTTGCGAACCGCCGCCAGGCTCTCGCCCTGCTCGGCAGAGACGGGCCCGAACTCTCCCCCGAGCAGAAGGTCCAGCCACCCGTTCATGATGGTGAGCGGGGTTCGGAATTCGTGAGTCACGGCCGACAGGAGGTTGGACTTGAGCTGGTCGAGCTCCTGGAGCCGTCGGTTGATCTCGCTGAGCTGGACGTTCTCACGCCGCAGCCGATGCTGGTCCAGACAGCGCTCCACCACGTGAAAGATCTCGTGCAGGTGGAACGGCTTGGCGACATAGTCGGCGGCTCCCCCCTTGAGCGCGCGGACCGCCGATTCCACCGTTCCCGCACCCGTCATCAGGACCATCACCATCTCGGGAAAGCGGGCTCGGACCCGCTCCAGCAGAGCGACGCCGTCCATCCCCGGCATCACCAGGTCGGTGAGCAGGACATCAAACGCGGTCTGCTCCAGCTTCTCCAGGGCCTCCGAGGCCGATTGCGCCCCTTCGGCCCGGTAGCCCTGCGCGCCAAAGGCGTCGACCAGGACCGGCATCAATCCTTCGTCGTCATCCACCACCAGGATGCTCGGCATCCGTTCCTCCGCGCGCGTACCGGGTCCGCAGGAGACCTTCCTCACACCCGCTCGCCCCGCACCGTCCAATCTCCCAGGCAGGCCTGCAGGATCGCCAGGGCCGCCAGGGCCGCCGTGTCGGCCCGGAGCAGCCGGGGACCCAACCAGACCAAACGCCCCCCCGCAGAACGCACGCGGGCCACCTCCTCGGGAGCGAGGCCGCCTTCCCCGCCCACCAGAAGGGTCACCTCGTCCGCGGCCCTCAGCCCCTCGCACACGACAAGCAGCGAGGGGACCCCCTCGCCGCCGTGACAGGCCAGCAGGGGACGGTCCGGGGGGTGGCCCAGCAGCAGCTCCTCCAGCGTGGCGGAATCCTCCAGCACGGGCAGGTCGCGGCGCCCGCACTGCTCCGCCGCCTCGATCAGGATCCGCTGCCACCGCGGCCCGCGCTCCGACGCGCGACGAACGCTATGCGCGGCCTCCACGGGCCGGATGCGAGCGACGCCGAGCTCCGTGGCCTTTGCCACAATCAGATCCATGGCCGCGCCGCGGGGAGCGACCTGGGCCAGGCTGATGCGGGGCCGCCGAAGCGGGACTGGGGGCTGTTCCGCGAGGAGGAGGGCGGTCGCGCGGCGGGCTGTGGCGATCGTGAGGGTCGCCGTCCATTCCCGACCCGTGCCGTCAAAAACGGAGACCTGATCG
This sequence comes from uncultured Methylomirabilota bacterium, assembly GCA_963727695.1. Classification (GTDB taxonomy): domain Bacteria; phylum Methylomirabilota; class Methylomirabilia; order Methylomirabilales; family 2-02-FULL-66-22; genus 2-02-FULL-66-22. The sequence goes on from CAVSHW010000008.1 coordinate 290,882, forward strand.
CCCTCGCCCAGGCGGAGGACATGCGCGAGTTGATGAGCCTGGGCAGGACCGAACTCGACCCCAGCCCCCCGGATCGCCTCGGGTGGAACGAAGAATCGTCGGTGATGCTCCCGTCCCACCTCAGGGTCCCCCGCTCGGAAGGCGCCCGGCGGGCCGCTCCCGGATCGGCATCATTCGAAGAGCGACTTCGCCTTCTCCCAGAACCCGTGCACCAGCGGGCTCCCCTCGCCGCTCTCCAGCCGGGCGAACTGCTCCAGGAGATCCCGCTGCTTGGCGTTGAGGTGCATGGGAACCTCGACGAAGATGCGGGCCAGCAGGTCGCCGCGGCCGTAGCCCCGAAGGTTCGGGAATCCCTTGCCGCGCAAGCGGAACTCGGCTCCCATCTGGGTCCCGGGCGGGATCTTGATCGTGGCCCGCCCCGAGATCGTCGGGATCTCGATCTGCGCCCCCAGGGCGGCCTGGGTGATGCTCACGGGAATCTCGCAGATCACATCGTCCCCGTGCCGCGTGAAGATCGCGTGCTCCTGGACGCCGATGACGACATACAGGTCTCCCGGCGGGCCGCCGCGTACGCCGGCCTCCCCCTCGCCAGTGAGCTTGAGCCGCGTGCCGGTCTCCACGCCCGCCGGCACCTTGACCGTGAGGGTGCGCTCGGCCTTGGTCTGGCCCAGCCCGCGGCAGGTCGAACATGGGTGCTCGACGACGCGCCCCTCTCCCCGGCAGTGGGAACAGGTCTGGCTGACCGTGAGGAAGCCCTGCGAGAAGCGCACCTGGCCCGTGCCGCGGCAGGTCTTGCAGACGATCGGCTGCGACCCGGATTTGGCGCCGGTGCCGCGGCAGGTCGCACAGGTCTCCAGCCGCGGGATCACGATGGCTTTCTCGACACCGGTGGCGGCTTCCTCGAACCGGATCTCCAGGTTGTAGCGGAGGTCGGCCCCCCGATGGGCGCTGCGCCCCGCGCCACCGGACCGCCCGCCGAAAAATCCTTCGAAGATGTCGTCAAAGATGTTGCCGAAGCCGGAATCGAAGTCGCCAAAACCCTCGCCGCCGCGCCCCGGACCGGCGCTTCCGAAGCGATTGTAGGCCTCTCGCTTCTCGGCGTCCCCCACGACGGCGTAGGCCTCGCCGATCTCCTTGAACCGCTCCTCGGCCGCCGCGTCGCCGGAATTCTTGTCCGGGTGGTGGAGGTGGGCGAGTTTCCGGTAGGCCTTCTTGATCTCCTCGGCGCTGGCATCCGGTGAGACGCCGAGGACCGCATAGTAATCCCGTTTCTGGTTCACGCCTGTCCTTCCTCACGGGTGGGACCGTCTCCCGGCTCCGGCGAGCCGGCCCGCGACACCCGGACCATAGCGGCGCGGAGCACCCGCCCCTCCAGAAAATATCCTTTCTGAACCTCGTCCACCACGTGATTCTCCGGCCCGTCCGAGGATTTCAACTGGGCGACCGCCTGGTGCAGGCTCGGATCGAACGGCTGTCCGGCCGCCTCCATCGGCTTGACCCCGAACTTCTCGAGGGTGGAGCGAAAGAGACGCACGATCATCTCGACCCCGTCCGCCAGCGCCGCAAAAGACGTCTCGGCCCGGGCCGAAGCGAGCGCGCGCTCGAGATTGTCCAGCACCGGCAGGAACTCCAAGAGAAGAGATTCGTTCGCGAACTTGAGGAACTCCAGCTTCTCGCGCGCCGACGCGCTTCTTGAAGTTCTCGTGCTCCGCCTGGAGCCGGAGCAAGCGGTCCTGGAGGCGCTTGACCTCCTCCGTCTTGGCCGCCAGCGCCTCTTCCGGGCTCGGCGGCGCGGTCGGCGGTTCGGGCGGGGGGGTCCCGGCGTCCGGGGTGCTCGCGGGCGCGGGGGGAGTCAGCGAATCGGGATGACGGTCCATGCGGCTCCTGGTAGACAGAACGGGAGGGCTGGTCGACCCTCCCGCGATGTTGAACAGCGCCCGGCTAAGCCGCGTGCTTCGTGAGGCATCGGCTGAGCAGGTTGGCGGTCGTCTCCACCAGGGTCAGCGTGCGGCCGTAATCCATGCGCGTGGGCCCCATGACTCCCACGACACCCAGGATCTGCCCGCGCCGCCGGTAGGGGGAGGCGACCACGCTCAGTTCTTGAATCGCCTGCATGGGAATCTCGCTGCCGATAAAGATGTGGCAGCCCTCGTTCCGCATGCACTCGGTCAACAGCATGACCAGCTTCGACTTGTCCTCGAACGCCGCGTAGAGCGACTTCATCTTGTGGATGTCGGCGAACTCCGGCTGGTCGGCGATCCGGGCCGCCCCCGCCACGTAAACGTCCGCCTCCGTCTCGTCCGCGAGGGCCTGCGCCCCCAGGCGCAGCGCCTGGGCCAGCAACCGGTCGTAGAGGGCTTTCTCCTCGGCCATCTGGGAGACCAGAAGGTCGCGCACCTCTTTCAGGGTGTGTCCCCGCAGGAGGTCGGAGAGATAGCGGCCGATCCGGTCCAGATCCTCCTGCGTGAGCAACTCCTCCACCATGACCGTCTTGTGGTGAACCAAGCCCGTGTCGGTCAAGAGAATCACCAGCACGCGATCGCGCGCCAAGGCCACGAACTCCACCCGCTGGAACCGGTTGTCGGTCAGGCGCGGGGCCAGGGCGACCGCCACGTAGGGGGATAGCGCGGACAGGAGCTTCCCTGTTTCTTTCAGGAGGTCCTCGACCTCGGTCGTGGTGGGGCCCACGTGGTGCTCGATCTGCTCCACCTCGGCCGGGCTCAGCGGGGTGGGGTCCATCAGGCTATCCACGTACAGACGGTACCCCTTGTCCGTGGGGACGCGGCCCGCCGAGGTATGCGGCTGCGCCACATAGCCCAGCTCCTCCAGGTCCGCCATGATCGTGCGGATCGTGGCCGGGCTGAGAGAGAAGCCGTCCTTCCGGGAGATCGTGCGCGAGCCGACGGGCTCTGCCGTCCGGATGTAATCCTGGACGATTGCCCGGAGGACATCGTGATGTCGAGCGTTTATCATCCCAGCTGCCTCGATGCGTTGGCACTCGGATTCGAAGAGTGCCAACTGAATGCGAATATAGACAAGCACCCGAAAGTTGTCAAGGCGCCTGGCAACTGGAACCTGACGGCTTGCGTGCTCTTCATCAGTGGATCAAGCCCCCGAGACGATCCCAGCGAATCATCGAGGGGTGCGACAGGACATAGAAGACGCTCGGGAGGGCAGAGGTGTAAGGAATGTCGTCGCTCTTGACCGAGAAATAGACGATGAACGCCTTCCCCCTGACCTTCTGCGGGTCGAGGAATCCCCAGATGCGGCTGTCCATACTGTGGTCGCGGTTGTCCCCCATCATGAACAGGCGATCGGGAGGAATCACGATCGGGCCGAACTGCTCCCGGTCGCCCAGCCGCGGGACCGACCCATCTTCGTAAACCGCATACGGCTCGTCCAGTGGCTTCCCATTGATCAGGACCTGCTTCCCGCGGATTTCCAGTGTCTCGCCGGGCAGGCCGATCACGCGCTTGATGAAGTCCCGTGACTCGTCCTGCGGAAACTTGAAGACGATGATCTCCCCGCGCCGGATAGGCTGGAAATAGTAGAGAAACTTGCTCACCAGGATGTGGTCCCCGATCTGGAGCGTCGGCAGCATAGAGCCCGAGGGGATCTTGAACGCCTGGACGACGAAGGTCCGGATCACCAGCGCCAGCAGCACCGCGATGATGAGGGCCTCGGCGTACTCCCGAAGGACGGATTTGCCCTGGGAGCCCGGGGCCGGCAGCGCCTCGGTCGGCGCACCCTCTCTGTGTTTCATGCCTTTCCTCACGCGAGGTGTCTCCCTTGAAAGACGATCAACCAAGCCAATGAAAAATAGGAAACCGACAATGGAAAACCGGTCATCGCGATATATTGGCCGGTGGTCAGTTGTCCGTTATAAATTTTCAATTTCCCGCCCCTCACTCCTCTCTCACCGTCAGCAAGGCCATGAAGGCCTCCTGCGGGATCTCGACCCGTCCCACCTGCTTCATGCGTCGTTTGCCCTCCGCCTGCTTTTCCAGGAGCTTCCGCTTGCGGGTAATGTCGCCCCCGTAGCACTTGGCCGTCACGGCCTTCCGGAGCGCGGTGATCCGCTCGCGGGCGATCACCTTGCTGCCGATGGCGGCCTGGATCACCACCTCGAAGAGTTGCCGGGGAATCAGCCCGCGCATCTTCTCCGCCAGCAGGCGTCCGCGCACCTGGGCCTGGTCGCGATGGATGATGAAGGAGAGGGCGTCCACCGGCTCCCCGTTCACCAGGATGTCCAGCTTGACGAGAGGCGTCTCCCGGTAGTCGAGGAAGTCGTAGTCAAGCGAGGCGTACCCGCGGCTGATCGACTTCAACCGGTCGTAGAAGTCCAGGACGATCTCGTTGAGGGGAAGCTCGTAGGCGATCAGCACCCGGCCGTCTTGCAGGTACTCGATCCCCTTGTGGAAGCCTCGCTTTTCCTGGCACAGGTTGAGGATCGGCCCCACGAACTCCGTCGGGGCCATGATGGAAGCGGCGATGAAGGGCTCCTCGATCTTGGCGATCTCCTGCACCGGGGGCAGCTTGCTGGGGTTCTCCACGTCCAGCACCGTGCCGTTGCTCCGGGTGACCCGGTAGACCACCGTGGGCGCCGTGGTGAGCAGGGTGAGGTTGAACTCCCGCTCCAGCCGCTCCTGGACGATCTCCAGGTGGAGGAGCCCCAGGAACCCGCAGCGGAAGCCGAACCCCAAGGCCAGGGACGTCTCGGGCTCGAACGAGAACGCGGCGTCGTTCAACTGCAGCTTTTCCAGCGCCCCCTTGAGGTTCAGGTAATCCTGGTTGTCCACCGGATAGAGGCCCGCGAAGACCATGGGACGGATCTCGCGGAATCCAGGCAGGGGCCGCTCCGTTGGGCGGTCCGCCTCGGTGACGGTGTCCCCCACCCGGCTCAGCCGGACGTCCCGGATGCCGGCGACGATGTAGCCGACTTCCCCTGCGCCGAGCCGCTCCACCGACCGCATGCCTGGCGTGAAGACCCCCACCTGCCCCACCTCGAAGAGGTTTCCGCTCGACATCAGGCGAATCCGCATCCCGGGCGCCACACTTCCTTCGTACAACCGGACGTAGATGATCACCCCCTGGTAGCTGTCAAACCAGGAGTCGAAGATCAGCGCCTTGAGGGGGGCCGCCGGATCTCCCTTCGGCGGAGGGATCCGGGCCACGATCGCCTCCAGGATCTCGTCGATTCCTTGCCCGTACTTGGCGCTCACCAGGAGAGCCTCGGCGCCGTCCAGGGCCAGGATGTCCTCGATCTCGGCCCGCACTCTGGCCGGGTCGGCGCTGGGGAGGTCGATCTTGTTGATCACCGGCACGATGGCGAGGTTGGTCCGCATCGCCAGGTGGACATTGGCCAGGGTCTGGGCCTCCACTCCCTGGACCGCGTCCACGACCAGAACGGCCCCGTCGCAGGCCGAGAGGCTCCGCGACACCTCGTAGGTGAAGTCGACATGGCCCGGCGTATCGATCAGGTTGAGCACATACTCCTGCCCGTCGGCCGCCCGGTATGCCAGGCGAACCGCCTTGGCCTTGATGGTGATCCCCCGCTCCCGCTCCAGGTCCATGCTGTCCAGCACCTGCTCCGACATCTGCCGGGCGGAGAGCGTCCCCGTCCGCTCCAGCAGGCGATCCGCCAGCGTGGATTTGCCGTGGTCGATGTGAGCGATGATGGAGAAGTTGCGGATGTGGTTCATCGACATGCTCAACCTGGTTCAACGTTCAGGGTTCCAGGTTCCAGGTTCACCGTTCAAAATTCCAGGTTCCAGGTTCACCGTTCAAGGTTCCAGGTTCACCGTTCAAGGGTCAGGGTTCAGCCCGCGGACCATGTCCATAGCCCTCTTCCCCAAACCTTGAACCTTGAACCCTGAACCCTGAACCACTTAAGCAGTTACCACGGTTCAAGAAGACAGCTACCGTTCAATGCCAATGCAAAACCGACAACCGACAACCGACAACCGGACAATGGAAGAACAGAAGTTTTCACTTTCTTCGACTCCTTGCGGTCAGGATGGGTTGCCCGAGGATCGCGCATAGTTCGCCGGCCTCGGAAAGAAGAGCAGCGGGAAGATCGTCGTCCGACAACATCTTCGCCCGGTGAATCACTCTCAGCCAGTATCGCGTCTCACGACATTCCTTCAGCGCAATGCCGAGCTTATGGACAAAGTCCGCCCTGCTTTCCGCCCCTCGCGCTTCTTCATAGTGAGCCCCAACAGACGTCCGCGCCTCGACCATCTGGCCGGCTATATGTCGGCCCGCCGAATCCTTTGGCAGACGAGAAGCCACGGTGATGATCTGCACCGTAAAATCGAGCAATCGGTCGGCAAGCTCGTCTCCTCGCATATCCCGTTGACCGTTCTCGGTTGACGGTTTTCATTTGAACGTGCCCCGCCAGGGGATTACCAGTCGCGTTCGCGGACGAAGTCTACCAACCGGTGGAGGGTATGGCAGGCCGGCGATTTGGACACGAGGCTGAGTTCGGCGCGGGCGCGGGCGAGGTATTCGTCCACGAGGCACATGGTCGCCGGCACGGCCTCGTAGCGCTCCACCAGCCCCCGCAACACCGCCAGGTCGTCCGCGCTGGGACTCTCGCCGGCCGCCAGGCGCTCCAGGATCAGCCGATCCTCTGGGGCGGCGCGTCTCATAACTTGGATCACCGGATAGGTCACCTTCCCTTCCCGGAAATCGCTGCCCACCGGCTTCCCCAGACGCTCCTCGCGGGCGACGTAGTCCAGCGCGTCGTCCACCAACTGAAACCCGATCCCCAGATGCAGCCCGAAGGCTGCCAGCGCCTCGACCACCGCGTCCGGGGCGTCCGCCATGAGCGCCCCCGCCCGACAGGCGGCCGACATCAGGGCCGCCGTCTTCCCGGTGATGATCTTGAGGTAATCCGCCTCACCGATCCCCAGGTCGTGGAGCAGGTGCAGTTGAAGGACCTCGGCCTCCGACATGGCCACCACCGCATCCGCGAACGCGCGCAGGATGCGGCGGTTCGGATCCTCAACCAGGCTTTGGATCGCCCGGGAGAAGAGAAAATCTCCCACCAGCACCGACACATTCGATCCCCAGCGGGCCATCGCCGACGGTCGGCCGCGCCGCGTGGCGGCATGATCCACGATGTCATCGTGCAGCAGGCTCGCGGCGTGCATCATTTCCGCCGCGGCGGCGAGCGTGACGCCCCGCTCGCGCTGGTCGGCGCCGCAGGCCTGTGCGCTGAGGAGCAGCAGCGCGGGTCGGATGCGCTTCCCACCCGGCGACAGGGCGTAGCGAGCCACCACCGACAGGAGCCCCTCGCCCTCCTCCACGGGGGCCTGCAGGCGCTCCTCCACCTCCTGCATCTCCCGGGAGATGACGGTGAAAAGCCCGTTGTGCGTCGCTACGCTGGCCATGAAATCACCGAACACCCCTGGCAGGCCTGGTCCGTGATCTGCCGTTCACCGAATTGCCGAGCCGGACTGCGCCGCTCTCGGATCCTGGGACACGTACAGGGCATACCCGCCGCGGGACTTCCAGAGAACCAGCCCCTCGATCTCTGCCAGCCGCAGCCCCAGAACGCTCCGCGTGATGATCACGACCGGTCGCCCCGCATCCGTCAGCCGCCGCACCGCTTCCGCCAGTCGCCCCAGGTCGTTTGAGCCCAGAGACGTCATACGCCGGTTCGCATAGAATACAACGCTTGGCGCGTTCAGTCCATAGACCAGCACGGGGTCGTCCGGTCCGAGGATTTGCCGAGCCTCTTCGGAGAATTCCCGCAACGGTCCCTGCGCGATGGCGTAGGCCCGCGGCGCCGCGGCGGCTGCGGTCAGGATCAGGCAAGCCATCATGGCCGCCAAGACGGCGGGCCGCCAGCGCTCTTTTGCGATCAGCCCGGCCAGCGTGCCCGCCAGCACGAGTCCGCCGAGTCCCCAGGCGAGGCCCGTGGGCGGGGAGACACCGTCGAGGACTCCCCGCGCCGCCGGCCGTGCCCATTCGAAGATCCAGGGGAGCAGGAAGAAGGCCGACGGCCAGCGCGCATCCGGTGAGGCCCATCAGCCATGAACCCAAGTCTGGAGACCCATCGCGGAATCGGCTCATCGGCCGCAACTGACAACTGACAACCGACAACCGACAACCGGTCAACGGCCGTGATTGGCCGGTTGTCGGTTGTCGGTTTTGCATTGTCCATTCCCTCCGATCCCACCAACAGCGCCAGGGCCGGGAAAGCGGGGAAGAGATAACTCGGCAGCTTGGTTCCCGCCAGGGAAAAGAAGACGAAGACCCCCACGAACCAGCAGAGGCAGGTGACCGTCAGCCGCTCGGCCGGACTCACCGCACGGCGTCGCCTCGCGACCCGGGCCGCGCGCCAGAGGGCCGAGGGGAGGCTTCCGCACCACGGGAAGAAGCCGACCAGCAGCACGGGAGCGTAGAACCAGACCGGGCCGCTGTGGCCGGAGATCACGCCGCTGAATCGCGAGAGATTATGCTTGATCAGGAACCCCTCGACAAAAGACCAGCCGTTTGCCGCCAGGACCAGCGCGTACCAGGGGGCCGCGATGGCCAGGAAGAGCGCCGGCCCCTCCCAGGGGACCAGGCGGGGGACGCCGGAGCGGATCTCCCGCAGGAGCAGCAGCGATCCCCCCAGGGCCAGTCCCGGGATCAGCAGACCGACCGGCCCTTTCACCAGGACCGCCAGGGCCATCGCCACCCAGCCCGCTGTCGCGAAGCGCCGGGCCCGAGCGGCCGGAGCCTGGAGCGCGGCAAGCCCGGCCAGGATGGCCGCCGTCACGAACAGGCAAAGCAGCATGTCGGTGACCGCCGCCCGCGCCAGCAGCGCGGTGAGCAGGCTGGCGCTGAAGGCCGCGCCCGTCGTGGGACCGGCCCGGGGTCCGACCCACCGTCGGGCCGTCAGCCAGAGCAGCGCGGTGACCGCGACCCCGGCCAGCGCCGACCAGCAGCGGGCGGCGAACTCCGTCTCGCCCAGCAGGCGGTCGCTCAGCATGATGAGATAGTAGAAGAGGGGAGGCTTGTCGAAGCGGGGCCGGCCGTTGAAGTGGGGCGTCACCCAGTCGCCGCTCTCGCGCATCTCGCGGGCCGCCTGGGCATAGGCGGGCTCGTCCGCATCGAACAAACCGGGCGCCCCGAGCCGGAAGAAGAAGAGCGTCCCCGCGAACAGCAGGAGCATCACAAGTATTGTCGCGTCCTTCAGGCGAGTCATGTTCCCGCACAGGGGGAATGCAAAACGGACAACGGACAATGGAAAACCGGGCAATCGGAGATCCGTCATTGACCGGTTGTCGGTTGTCGGTTGTCGGTTTTACATTGTTCATGGCTTCGTTCCTGCCCGCTTCGATGTCAGGATGCACTGGCTCGCACAGGGAGAATGAAAAACGGACAACCGACCATGGAAAACCGGGCACTCGGGTCCGTCATTGGCCGGTGGTCGGTTGTCGGTTTTCCATTTTTCATTGCTCCGCCGATAGCTTCCACACGCGCGACAATCCCAGAACCACCATACAGCCCAGCACCGCCCCCGCCAGGACATCCGAGGGGAAGTGGGAGCCGAGGACGACGCGCGACCAGCCGACGACCGCCGCCAGGGCGAGAAACCCTCCCGTCCAGCGCGGATACCAGAGCGACAGCAGGGTTGCCAGCGCGAACGCCGTGGTGGCATGGCCTGAGGGGAACGAGGCCAGCTCATACGGCGCCGGGAAACAAGGGAAGCCCGACAGAAACGCCCCCGCCCCCTCCGAACCGGGACGGGCGCGGCAGGTCAGGTTCTTCACCACCTGGTCCAGGATGCCGGCGACCGCCACGGCCAGTCCTCCCAGGACCGCACGTCGAGGAAACTCCGCACGGCCCCGCCACCATCCGACCAGGCCGATGGCCAGCGGGATGCCGACATCCACCGGTCCGTAACCCAGCCAGGTCGTCCGCTGCATCAGCCACACGAGCCACGGCAGCGTGTCGAGGCGAATCAGTGGCAGCAGGCCCCGGTCCGCCAGGATCAGGCCGGGCAAGAGCAACAGACCGATCGCGAGACCGATCCGCCATCGGGTCCGCGTCGCATCCCGTTTCGATGTTGCATCCCGTTCGGTCATGTGCCCCGTGAAGAGCTGAACCATTCCAACAAGAAGGCCCCAGAGGATTGCTCCCCTGGGGCCTTCAGGTCAAACAAGGGAACGACTAGAAGTTGTACAGGAACTGCAGGATGTACTTGCCGGCGACGTCGCCCGCGGACGGGAACAGCCAGCCAGCCATGGCCTGCACCTTGAAGCCGGTCCACATCGTGTAGTCGGCCCGCAGGTGGAACTCGTTGCCCAGCCACGACTTGCCAACCATGCTGTCGGTCGGCTTGCCGATGTACACCGGGCCGAAGCAGGTGGTGCCGGGGGTCTGCGTGACGGTTCCAGGCCAGCGTCGTGGCGTTCATGTACGCCCAGCCGCAGTTCGCATTCTTGTCGCTGAAGCCAACGAACCCATAGGCCGCCTTCAGCCAGAGGGCCTTCACCGGCACGTACTCGAGCGTGGTGCCCAGCATATAGAGACCGGACGGGCTGTGCTGGGTCATGCTGATCACGTCGAAGGCGCCGCCTTCACCGATCAGCTCGTACTGGCCGCCCGCGCCGCTCCAGCTCGGGCTGATGCCATACGGGTAGGCGCTGCTGCTGCTGCCGTTGTTCTTCCCCGAGTCGCCCGAGGCGTAGGTGCCCAGGAGGTTCAACTTCACCGGGCCGATCGGGATGTGCACGCCGCCGTCAATCGCAAATCCCGCGACGGTGATCGGGGGAAGCCGAGGCTGCAGCCGCATTTACGCTGCTGAGCACTCGAGCCAGTGCGTTGACCGTTGGCTCATTACCTCACTGGGTGAAGGAGCCGAGGTTGCCGCCCACGGCGTTGCCATAGGCAAAGTCGAGGTCGTAATCAACGGTCCCCACCTTACCAATCAAGTCAATGCCGAACCAGTTCTGCTGTCGCAGGACCGGCTGGTTGGGGCAAGCACCGGTGAGGTACTGGTACCCCGTCACGGCGCCATCATTCGTGCAGTTCACGTCGTTGGCCCCGTAGAAGTACCAGGCGCTGGCATTCAGCCAGTCGGCGAAGTTGTAGCCGACCTTCCCAACCCGTAGATATCGAAGGTGTCGTTCTTGCTGGCGTCGAATCGGGGCTGCCCGATCGTGCCCGCAGCGGCAGTGTTCGACAGCGGGGTCGAGGCAATCCGCCACCAGAAGGCTTCGTAGTTCAGGTTGCCGGAGTTCCCGTAGGCCCGGACGCCGGCGACGTCGTCGTCGATCACGAGGCCCTTGGGCAAATACCACGGCTGGATGCCGGCACGGATGCGCAGGGGAATGTTCCCCGGCAGGGCAAAGTCGAGAAACCCCCACTTGACCTCGAGGCTGACGCCGTCGGCGCCCATCGAGCCGCCGGCACCGTTACCGGTCCGGTTGGTCGTGGCATTCGGGGTTCGTGTTCCCGTAGTTCGTGCCAAAGCTATCGGCACCGGCGCCGCCGCCCGTACCGAAGTTGGTGTCGCCGGTCTCGAACCGGATGGTCGCCTGGATGTTTCCGTTGTCGTCGCTGACGTCGAAGCGCGGGCGAATGCGGAGCTGGATGCCACGGTGTTGCCGTGGGTGCCAGACCCTGCGTTGCCTCCCTGACTCGTTGTTCAATGTGCTTGTACTATCGAACCCGGTGTTGACGTAGTCGTAGAAGCGGACCCGATACTCCGCGCCGAACTTGAAATCCAGCGCCATCGCGGGGGCCGCCAGGAGAAGCACGAGCCCGCCGATAGCCACCGCCATCAAGAACTTTCTCATTCGGTCACCCTCCATTTTCTGTGCGATACGTTCGATCCATCTACAACTTCTGGCCGAACCTTTGAGAGATCACTCCTTGCTCGCCGGCTTCACATCCCCCCTTTGTGGTTGAAGATTGTTATTGCCACTCAGCCGAGACGCAACACTGGACGAACCAGAATGACGCCACACCCGCCCGATTCGCATCGGGCACCGAACTTCCTTCGCCCCGGCATTCCCATATAGTCAATCCCCGCGTGGGGTCTTTCCAGCCGGCGGGACCTTATCAAGGGTGTTACGCCGTTGTCAACAGTTTTCTTCTCTTAAAATCGATTGATGTTTTGCACCGCCCATGCCATCCCACGCTCTTCGGCGATCCCTGAAGAAATAGGCAGTTAGGACGCGCCGCGATTCCCTCGCGTCGGCGTGCGTGGCCCCCGGGACACACCCTATCGCGAAGCCACCACACCTGATCGACCGAAGCTGCGCGAGAGCCAATGTAAAACGGACAACCGACAATGAGAAACCGGTCAACGACGTGTGCTCTTCATTGCCCGGTTGTCCGTTGTCGGTTGTCCGTTTTTCATTCCATTGCCCGTTACCCTTGCGGCTTCAGATCGAGCAGGACAATGCTGCTTCGGCTCGTGCCCATGCCGACCAGGTTCGTCTGGACGACCAGGAGGACCAGCTTCCGGTCGCCCGTCCCCTCGGGGTCGACCAGGGCGTAGTCCGCGATGTAGCCGGACACCTCTCGGGTCTCCCAGGCCACCTGCATGCCGATCCCGTCCCAGGTCAGACCGTAGATCTTCCCCTTGTCATAGAGGCGCGTCTGGAAGAGGTAGCCGGTGGACGGGGTGTTCCGGGGCAGGACCAGTTGCTTCTTGCCATTGCCCATGATGTCCTGGTAGTACATCCGCCCCTGGAGCATGATCTCGCTCAACTGGATCCCGGATTGCGGGTTCCCCGCGGAGCTGCCGATGCGCTCGGGATCGTACGGCAAGACCAGCTCCGACCCGCCGTAGTGGTCGCTGCTCCGGTACAGCTCGCTCCCGGCGCGATCGAACACCCGGAGGTAGTCCTGCTTATCCAGGATCAGGACCTTGGGGAGCCCGTCGCCGTCCAGGTCCGCCAGGCCGAACCCAAAGATCGTGTTGAACGCCTTGGGGAGGGGCACCGGCGCCTTCGGGACATACTTATCGGTCTGCCAGACGTACTCCCGGACCGGCCCATCGAACGGCAGCACCGCCCCCGCGCTCTGGGCGTACAGGTGGGGCTTGCCGTCCGCCCCGTCCAGCACCCGGAAGTACAACGGCACGTTGTCCCAGGTCTTGACAAACTTCCCGGTCTGGTACTCCAGGACGAAGGACCGGAGGCCGCCGCTCCCGAACTCGCTGCGCGGGCGCACCGTGGCGAAGATCTCCGCCACCCCGTTGCCGTTGATGTCGGCCGCGTCCAGCGCGATGATGTTGTCCGTGGTCACGCCGGGGACGGTCGTGCGCAGCCTGATGCCGGTCTTCGTCAGATCGTAGATGTAGAGCGTCTGCCCGTCGGTGACGGCCAGCTTCAGGGTGCCGTCCCCGGTGAACTCGCCCATCGTCATCACCTGGGCCTTGTAGGGCAGCTCCTGCGAGCGCAAGGCGATCTGGTCGATCCGGGGCGCCTCCCCGCCTGTAAAGTTGCCGCGCCGCCCCGGGCGCTGCTGCGCGCGACCGTCGGCAGGGATCCCTTCACGTCGGCGCTGGCCAGCGTGATCGTATCCCCCCGGACCGTGGAGAGGACCTGCACGTCCCAGCGCACCGACTGTTCGTGCAGGCTGAGCTTGGCCACGAGGACCGCCGTGACCCGAAGCGACTTCCAGAGCGCCTGGAGGACCTCCGGATCGGAGAACTGGTCGGGGTTGGGGAGCTTCTGCTCCGCCAGGGCGGCCCGCACCCGCTGGTCGGTCATGACCTCGAAGCGGTTCGTCTTGATCAGGGCGTTGGTGAGGTCCCGCGTCACCGAGCGCGTGTTCGTCCCGGCCACGTCGGCCACGTCCACGTTCGGCAGGGCCACGACGATCCGGGCGGAGGTCACCCGCACCTTGTCGCCTTGCTGGACGATGGTGCCCTCGGACTGCTGGATCACCTCGGCCACCGCGAAATTCGGCTGGACCTCCAGAATCCGGATGCGCGCCACGTCCCGGTCCAGGCGCCCCAGCACTTGGCCGGTGTAGGGATGCTTGAACTCCTGCCCCTCCCGGTAGACTTGCAGCTCCAGCCCGGGGATCACCTGATCCTTGGCCCCCAGGTCCACCAGGACGCGCTCGCGCTCCAGGCCGATGACCTGCCCGCTCACCTTCGGGAAGGCGGCCGCGATCCGCTCGGCGATCTCGGCCGCCGCGCCCCCAAAGGCGGGCTCCTGCTGCTCCGCCGCCCACGCGCCGGCCCCGCCCACCAGCAGCGACGCGGCTACGATGAACAGGCCGCGCCACAGATTTCGTCGCTTCATGTCTTTCCTCCCCTGCCACGCCATATTTCCCTCACCATACCGGAGATATCAAAGAACCGTCAATCTCAAAGACGCCCGTCTCCTCCTGTCCTCACTGCCCTCTGCGCTCTGATCGCTGACTGACTACCGATGTCTACCCTTCAGGCTGCTCAAAAAGGTCCAGATGCCAGGCGGCGCGCGCATGCGGCCGTGTGAGGCGTACTGCGGTACGTTGCAGCGAGTGCCCCAGCGTGCCAATGCCGCAGATGGGCCTTTTTCAGCAGCCTGCTACAGCACCACCGTTTCCTGGTGGACACCGAAGACGCACCGAAGCGTATCGCAAATCTCCCCGACGGTGGCGTAGGCCCGGACGGCAGCCAGGATGGGGGGAAAGAGGTTGCCGGCGCCGATCGCGACCGCCTTCAGGTCCCGCAGCGCAGCCAGGGCGGCGGCGCCGTCCCGGCGGGACCGGACCGCGTGAAGCCGCTCGCACTGCTCCTGGCCCAGCCGCTCGTCCACCACGAAGACCGGGACACGGACCGCTTCCTCGCTGACGAAGTCGTTGACTCCCACCACGATTTGCCGCTTTTCTTCCAGCGCCCGCTGGGCCTGGTAGGCGGCTTCCTGGATCTCCTTCTGAATGAAGCCCATCTCGATCGCCCGCAGCATCCCGCCCATGCGGTCGATCTTGTCGAGATAGGCCTGAGCCTCCGCCTCGACGCGGTTCGTCAGCGCTTCGACGGCGTAGGAGCCCCCCAGGGGATCCGCAACTTCCGCGACGCCGCTCTCGTGCGCCAGGATCTGCTGGGTGCGCAGCGCGATGCGCACCGCCTCTTCGGTCGGCAGGCCCAGCGCCTCGTCCCGCGAGTTGGTGTGGAGCGACTGCGCCCCTCCCAGAACCGCTGCCAGAGCCTGCACCGCGACGCGGACCACATTGTTCTCCGCCTGCTGCGCGGTGAGCGTAGAGCCCGCCGTCTGGGCGTGGAAGCGCAGCATCCAGGAGCGCGGGTCCTTGGCCCCGAATCGTTCCCGCATGATGCGTCCCCAGAGCCGCCGCGCCGCCCGGTACTTGGCCACCTCTTCCAGCAGGTGGTTGTGGGCGTTGAAGAAGAAGGCCAGTTGCGGGCCGATGCGATCCACATCGAGACCCGCCTTCACCGCCGCCTCCACGTAGGCGATGGCGTCCGCCAGGGTGAAGGCCACCTCCTGTACCGCGGTGGAACCCGCCTCGCGGATATGATAGCCGCTGATGCTGATGCTGTTCCAGCGAGGCAGCTCGGCAGCGCAGAAGGCGAACGTGTCGGTGATCAGGCGCATGGACGGGGCCGGCGGGAAGATGTACGTTCCCCGGGCCACGTACTCTTTCAGGATGTCGTTCTGGATGGTGCCGGTCAGTTGGTCGCGCGGGACCCCCTGCGCCTCCGCCACCGCAATATACATACAGAGGAGGATGGACGCCGTGGAGTTGATCGTCATGGAGGTGCTGACCTTGCCGAGGGGAATCCCCTGGAACAGCCTCTCCATGTCTGCCAGGGAATCCACCGCCACCCCCACCTTGCCAACCTCGCCGGCGACCAAGGGATCGTCGGAATCATACCCCATCTGGGTCGGCAAGTCGAAGGCCACCGACAAGCCGGTCTGTCCCTGCCTCAGCAAGTACTTGAACCGGTGGTTGGTCTCCTCGGCGGAGCCGAACCCCGCGTACTGCCGCATGGTCCAGAAGCGGCCGCGGTACATGGTGGGCTGTACCCCGCGGGTGAAGGGATACGCGCCCGGGAATCCCAGGTCCCGCTCGTAGTCCTGGTCGGCCAAGTGGAGAGGGGTGTACACCCGCTCCAAAGGAATGCCGGATGTCGTGGTGAATGCCGACCGGCGTTCCGGCGCACGCGCCAGCGCCTTCTTCAACAGCCCCTGCTCCCAGGCGCCTCGCAGTGCCTCGATCTTGTCCGACTCGTCCTTGTTCACACCCTCTGCCCCTCTCTCGCCCAGGCTGCTCAAAAGCCTGCTAGCCTTACAACAGCATCGTAGTGATCTTGGTCCAGAGACTGCGCTCCAGGTATTCCAGGTTGAGCGGCTTCACGATGTAGTCGAAGGCCCCCAGCTTGAGGGCCTCGCGGCCGGTCTCCTCTTCGTTGACCGCCGTGACGATGATCACGCCTACCTCCTGATCGAACTGTCGGACCCGTCGCAAGACCTCCAGACCGTTCATCCCGGGCATGCGGACGTCGAGCAGGATCATGTGCGGCCGCTCGGCCCTGACCTTCCGCAGGGCCTCCTCGCCATTCGCGGCCTCGCTCACCTCGTAGTTCTTGCCCATCAGGAACTCCCGCAGGAGCTCGATAGCATCCGGCTCGTCGTCGACAATCAAGATGCGCGCCATGAAGACCTCCAGAACGGAGACGCCGCCCGGGGGCGCAACACGACCGGCGGCTCAGAGTGGATTGATGCCGTGCTGCTTGGCGATCCGATCAGTCCCGCTGACCGTGCGCGCCTGCTGGCGCCGCCGGTGCAGATCCGCGATTCGGCTCTCGTGGGCATGATTATCATCGCGTGGCGTCTGCGGCCCCTGGCGGGGGAAAGGCCCATCCTTAGTACCAGCCTCGTTTTGAAAAAGCAACGGAAAAAGGTCGCTTGACCCATATCCGACGGTGTGCTAAAGAATCACCCGGTTTTGGGGGAGACGCTCTTCTCGCACGCAACCGGACAACGTATGGCATCCGATCCCATACCGACCGCCGACGCTCCGTTGATACCCGCGCTGGAGCAGTTCGCCGACTCGCTCCCCGACGACAAAGCCAGAACCCACATCCTGGTGGTGGACGACAGCGCCCTGGACCGCCGACTGCTCAAGGACGAGCTGACCGGCGAGGGCTACCAGGTCAGCACGGCCCAGGACGGCAAGGAGGGGCTGGCAAAGGTGGCAGAAACCCCTCCCGACCTGATCCTCCTCGACGTCATCATGCCGGATCTCACCGGGTACGAGGTTTGTCGGCGTTTGAAGTCGGACGCCCACACAATCCTGATCCCCGTCGTCATGATCACGTCGCTGCAAGCGACCGAGGAGCGAATTCAGGGGCATCGAGGCGGGGGCCGACGACTTTCTCAGCAAGCCGTTCAACCGTCAAGAGCTGATGACCCGCGTCCGGTCGCTCCTGAAGCTGAAGCGGCACACGGACGAGCTGGAAAATGCCGAGACCGTGCTCTTCAGCCTGGCCCTCAGCGTCGAGGCCAAGGATCCTTACACCACCGGCCACTGCGATCGGCTGGCGCGCTACAGCGTGGCCCTGGGCCGGAAGCTCGGGATGTCCGCCGAGTATCTCAAGGCCCTGCACCGGGGCGGGATCCTCCACGACGTGGGGAAGATCGGCATTTCGGATTCGATCCTGTTAAAACCCGGGAGGCTGACCAACGCGGAACGGGCCGTGATGCAAGCCCACCCCGTCATCGGGGAACGGATCTGCGCCCCCCTCAAGTCGCTCCGGCTAGTGCTCCCCATCATCCGGCACCATCACGAGCGGTGGAACGGCAGCGGCTATCCCGACGGCCTGGCGGGCGAGGCCATCCCGCTCACCGCCCGCATGCTCCAGGTCGTGGACCTCTTCGACGCCTTCACCACCCAGCGCCCCTACAAGCCCGCCTTTTCGCTCGAGGAATCCTTCGCCCTCATGCGCGAGGAAACCGCCAAGGGGTGGTGTGACGCGCGTCTTATGGAGCCCTTCATCGCCCTCGTCCAGGAAGAGCGGCTGCTCCGATAGGACCGGACGTCGGCGGGAACCCCCTCGGGCGGGCCGTCCTTCGATCTCTCGACGCACCTTCAGGCGGACTTTTCCGGCAGGAGCTCGGTCAGCATGGCTGCGGCGTTCGCCCACGCCGCCTCCATGAGGGAGTGCTTGCGTCTGACCGTATCCATCCTTTACTCTGGACCCGGCGTAGGGAGCGGGATGTCGCCTCGCACCGTCGCACGTCGTGAAACCCCTGCCGTCCGGACCGCCTCGAGAGGAGGAAGCGATGCCCCCGATCTACGAGATCAATCAACTGGAAAAGGAAGACTCCTGGCGGATGTTCCGCATCATCGGAGAATTCGTCGAGGGCTTCGACGCGCTCTCCCGGATCACGCCGGCGGTCACGGTCTTCGGCAGCGCCCGTGCGCGCCCTGGAGAGTTTGCCTACGACACGGCGGAGGCCATCGGTCAGATGGTCGCCAAGGCCAACTTCACAATCGTCACCGGCGGGGGACCCGGCGTGATGGAGGCCGCCTGCAAGGGGGCGGTGCGGGCAGGGGGGAAGACGGTCGGGCTCAACATCACATTGCCCGCGGAGCAGAGCCCGAATCCTTACAACACCATCTCCCTGCGCTTCCACTACTTCTTCGTCCGCAAGGTCATGCTGGTGAAGTACGCCACAGCGTTCGTTCTACTCCCGGGCGGATTCGGAACCGTCGACGAGTTGTTCGAGACCCTCACCCTCATCCAGACCCACAAGATCCGGCCGTTCCCGGTAATCCTGGTGGGGCGACGCTACTGGCAGGGCCTCCTGGAGTGGCTCCGCGAGCACGCACTGGCGGATGGGTACATCTCGCCGGATGATCTGGACTTCTTCACGATCACGGACAGCCCCACAGAGGTCGTGGAGCGGATCTCGGAATTCTACAGAGGCCAGAGGGAGGACGCCAGCTCGCCGGCGTGAGCGGTCAGGGATCGGATCCAACCGGTCCTAGCAGCCCGTTGATTTATGGCATGGTCAGTAAGCTGCCCGACCAGCGGGTCCGATCGGCGCGCGGGGGCCAATAAGGCGCCAGTGTAGTGTGCAATAGGTTCTGTCTCCAGCTTTTGCACCGCAGGCCGACGTAGCGCGTGTGAGAGGCATTGGCGGGACAGATCTCACTTTGCTGTCTCACTTTGCTTGACCGTGTCGTCAATCAGGGGTACGCTCCCGCCTAACCCGCCAACGGGACAGGGACAGCCTACGCGTCTCACCTGCCACATCGAAGCCTTACGGTCCCAGCACTAAACCCGGCGAACCGAACAGACGCACATGCGTGAAGCCAGCTCCGATATCCGGACCACTCGGGAACTCTTGGGGTACACGGATGTCAGCACGACGATGATCTCCACCCATGTCCTGAACACAGGGCTACTTATTGCATTGTCCGACTGACCCGTCTGTACATTTACCCCCGTCTGTCCATGTTACCCTGTCCAGGTTTGCCCCGGTCAGGATTGCCCCCCGCAGGTTTGCCCCGCGTAGGTCTGCCCCAGTCAGGGTTGCCCCGCCTAGGTTTGCCCCGGCCAGGGTTGCCCCAGCCAGGTTTGCCTCGCGCAGGTTTGCCCCGGTCAGGATTGCCCCCCGCAGGTTTGCCCCGCGTAGGTCTGCCCCAGTCAGGGTTGCCCCGCCTAGGTTTGCCCCGCGCAGGGTTGCCCCGGTCAGGATTGCCCCCCGCAGGTTTGCGCTGTTCAGGTTTGCCCCGCCCAGGTCTGCCCCGCCCAGGTCTGCCCCAGTCAGGTTTGCCCCGCCCAGGTCTGCACTGTTCAGGGTTGCCTCGCGTAGGGTTGCCCCCCGCAGGGTTGCCCCCCGCAGGGTTGCCTTGCTCAAGTATGCCCTGCTCAGGTTTACCTCGTGTAGATCTGCCTCGCTTAGGTCTGTCCCACTCAGGTCTGCCTCGCTTAGGTTTGTCCCGCTCAGGTCTACCTTATGCAAGTCGCAGTTCAGACAGCGTTTCATAGACCTTAATTGCTGTTCCTGCGCCGGATCAACCGCCGCCGCTCCACCGGGGAGGAGAAACATTCCCAGAACCATCGTCAGACAGCCCATCGCCACCATTCTTTTCATACGGCCTGCTCCGTTTGATAAGCCTTTACCCTTCCGGGCGACAGTCTTACAGCATTCTGTGTATCACTAAATGGGAGGAGTGTACTCCTCGGGGGCGCGACCCGTCTCGCGTCCGCCGGACGGCGAGGGCGCTGGAGCCGGGCCGACCGACGCACCCGGGGGACTCGCAGCCTCAACAGCGTGTCCGCATCGATATTAGACGAGAAAGGGGATCATGGGGGTGATAACCTTGTGCCAAGAAGGTCCCGGGGTCACGACGGTGGCGCGGGCGGAACGAAAGGGGGGGAGGTATAGGCCACAGGGGGATGGTGGCTGCGAGCGAGCCAGACCGCGTGCGGGGGTCCAGTGCGGAGCACGGTCGTGAGCCGTCATCATGTCGTCTCCTACATTGGTCGTACTGGGGAGGTGCAATGGGCTGGAGCTTACGCTCGCCCGAACATGAATGTCAAGGCTGGCCTAGTCCAGGAGGGGAGGGGATGCTGCGACCGCCCTGGTCATGGCTACTGAGGATGGGAAGGGGTGTTGCTTCCACCTATCGCACTGTAGGCCCGTATAGCGCGTCTGGTGGGCATTCAGACAGAGGTCGGCTTCGTCCTGCAATTCAAGGCGGGCATCTCCGCTGCCTGTCGGTCAAGGACAACCGGTGTTTGGAGGGTGGATCGCTGCGACAAGAATACGATGCGGCGCCGGCGACCTGAAAGCGCGTGAGGCCCCGAGGGTTGCGTCGCGCGAGGGCTGCGATTTTCCGGATCGCGTCGGGGACGGGCCGGCACGCGACGCGCGTCGGGGGCTCAGCGAGCCAGGTGTTGCGTGTCTGAACAGGCGTCGCGGACCGAGAAGCGCCTGTTCTGCTCGGCGAACAGAACCGGACCATCCCAGTCCAGGCTCGCATCGATCCCGTTGCTTCCGTCCCCCTCGTCGATCTGGTACTGGTAGTACAGATCGAAGCGGACCTCCTTCCCGGTCGTCCGGAGATCGATCTGAAAGGGGGAGGATTGACTCGTCTGGATCTGGATGCCCCGGGCCGCCGCCTTCCCTTCCGAGACGGACCCCGCAGCCGCATCGACTCCCTCTACCTCCAGCTCCAGATACCGAATCGCCCCGCCCATCCACGGGTTGAATGCCAGACCCTCCAGCCGTAGGCTGGCTGTCTCGGGCTGCGTGCAGTTCCAGTACAGCGCGACGTGCGACGATTGGACGGTGTGCTTGAACCCCGTGGGGGGATACGCGGCAAAAGGCGGAGGCAACTGGAGAAGCGTTCCGTCCGGCGCGCACGCCGCCAGCACGAGTCCGACCCCGCAGAGAAACGCGACTCGCAATCCCCGTTTCATCACTGTAGCCTCCGCGACGGCCGCACCCTTCACGCCACCGGCAGCGTGGGTGCGACCGTCTCGAGAGCCGCGCCGCCGGGAACTTCGATGCACGGCGAGAGGTTCCCGCACCAGTGGACTCCTCGCCGTGCAATAAGGGTAACACACCATTTCGCGTCGGGCAACATCCTGTCGAGGCGGGTCTCGCTTGTCTCAAGAAAATTCAGTTGGAAAGGACAACCCCACAAATGCAGCTCCTTGGATGGCACGCCATTCAATTCTCCACTGCCGGCCGGCGACGGATCGGATGGTTCGCCCCATTAGGGGTCTGCTCCCCCGGCACCCTAATGGAGACATGGTTTCCGCCAGTCCGGAAATGTCCTGTCTTCTACGCGATTAAGCTCATCCGCTTGCGCCCCTTCCTCATGACCATGATCTGGCCTTAGAGTTCGAGTCCCAACGGAGAGCCATCCGGGTACGAATGTGGGCACCGGTTCCCCGAACCGCCCCCCGCGTGGGTGGCCATGACCTGCGCCACCGCCGCATGACTGCCCCGGAGGATGACCGTCTGTCCCTCGACGCGGATCTCCTCGACCAGGAGCCGCAGGTATCGCTTCCCGAACTCGGAGCGTTCATCAAGCATCCTGGCCTGGAGCGCCGGCAGAAGCCTTGACGAATCGAGGGGAGAGCAGGTCCGCCGGCATCTGTCGCTCCCGTTCGAGGCCGGCCAACTCCCCGAGGATCGCTTGCCGCTGGGCCTGGAGCGTGTGCGCCGCTTGGTGAGCGTTCCCTCCATCGGCAGGAGGCCCTTCTCGACGGCTTCATAGAGCCGCCCGCTGGCGCGCTGATTCTGGTCGAGCTGAGCGCGGAGCCGCCGCAGTTCCTCGGACGAGGTCGCCCGCCGTTTCGTCACGACGCCCCGGAGCGCGGTAAGCATCTGCTGTACCCGTGCCTCGGTGAAGACCCGGCTACAGAGCGCTTCCCGCACGACCGCATCGAGCCTCGCCATGGGCAGGTTCCGGCTTGCGCACCCGGTGCCGTGCGGAGCCGACGGCTGCACTTGTAATAGCGGTACCGGCCCCCCTTCCCGGTGGCACTGGTCATGCTCGCCCCACAGGGGCCGCACGTCAGGAGGCCCGTCAAGAAGGTCGGGGAGGAGACGACCCGGGCCGGGACATGACACGCCTGCCGCGCCTGTCGCCGCCGCTGCGCGTCGGCGAAGGCGGCCTCCTCGATGAGCGGGGGCACCGCGCACCGGACCCACTCGGCCGGCGGATTCGGGCGGCCGGTCTTCCGGTTCGTGCGACCGAAGACCCCCTCGCCGAGGTACACGCGATTGCTCAAGACCCCCTCGACCCGGTTCTTGGTCCACGGCGTCCCCCGGTAGGGGATCGCCGCGCGGTTCAGCGCCCGGGCCACGCCCAAGAGCCCCACCTCGCGGCCCTGGTCCCCGTGCAGGTAGAGCGCGAAGACTTGGCGCACGATAGCGGCCTCCCCATCCTCAACGGCGAGCCGCTTCTTTTGCCCCTTCCGGCCGGGCAGATCGAGGGCCTCCGTCCGGTAGCCGAAGGGAGGCCTGGCCCCGTTGAAGTAGCCCTGCCGGGCGTTCTCCCGCATCGCCCGCAGGGTGTGCTTCGCGTTCTCCTTGCTCTGGTACTCATCGAAGAAGCTGATGATCCGCCGCAGCATCTCGCCCGAGAGGTCCTCCCCCGTGGGCTGCGTGATGGAGATGAGCTTCACGCCCGCCCGGACCAGGCGCCGCTCATACACCGCAAACTCGACCATGTCTCGGAAGAAGCGGGATTGCGAATGGACCAGGATAGCGCCGAAGGGTGGCGGGGTGCGGCAGGCCTCGGCGATCATCTGCTGGAACACCGGCCGCTTGTCATCCGTGGCGGAGGCGCCCGGTTCCACGTACTCGACGGCCACGGCGTGGCCCTGCCGCGTGGCCCACTCCCGCATCTGCTGGAGCTGGTCCGGGATAGAGAGATCCTTCTCCGCTTGCTTGACGGTGGAGACTCTGGCATACAAGGCAACGATCACGGCGCTACTCCTCTCCGGCCTCGGTGAGGGCTTGCACGAGGCGCGAGTAACTCGGGCAACTGGGCCTCGATCAAGGCCACCTCTGCGTGCGACACCGCCTCGCCGTTCTCGAAGCAGGCCGTCTACGAACGACCTCGACCAGGCGGGTTTCTTCACTCACTCATGGCGCACCGCCCTCCTTGCGTAGTATAGGCCCGCCCGTGCCGTGCCGTTCCGTCCCGTTCCGTCTCGCAAGAAACGCTTCGAGATCCTTCCCGAACCCATCGCGCCCGAACTCATCCAGGATCAGCTTCCGGCAGATCTGGAACTTCGGCTCCGCCGCGATCAACTGCACAATGGAGAGCAGCCGATTGAGATGCGGATTCAGCAGCCTCGAGAATGTCGTCTTTGCTCACCATGCCCCGCTCTCGATCGCCAGGCGCTTCTGCTGGACATCGATCCGCCAGCTCAGGGGATCATGGAGCTCCACGACCCGCTGGAGCAGCAGCCGGACAGTGCTCCTCGAAGGGAAGCGCGTCCGTGCGCTGCTGGACGCAATGCGTCGGCCGCGTAGCCTTTGGCGTACCCATAGACGCTCAGGGCACTGCGGAAGAGGCGCTACTCCAGGGCTACCGCCTTCCCGTCCAGCCGGCAGATGCCCAAGTGGGCCAGGTTCGGAAACGCGGGCCTGGAGATCCTGCCCACAGGGGATGCAGCGCCCAGCGGGAGCGGTTGGTGTCTGTTCCTCGAACCCGGAGGGTGGTATGCTCGGCGCAGAACTAGCGGAGGAGATCGCCCTGGAGTTTGCGCAGATCGGCGAAGGTGGAGATGCCAAACGGGCGGAGCACGGCCTTGCGGACTTGCCACTCGATCCGCCACACGTCTTGGTCCTGCCCCCAGAGGAGGAAAAACCAGACTTTGGCGCTCTGCTGCTCAATCTCGGCGACCTTGTCATAGATCCGCAGGACAATATCCCCCTGCCCGAAGGTGAAGGTCTGGACGTGCCCGTTTTCCCGATGCTGGCTGTCCTTGTGCATCCGGGTAACGAAGCAGTCTTCATCGAAGTCGACCGGCGGGCAGGTGATAATCGAAGGCGAAGTCCACGCGCGAGAGGTGCTCCGGCTTGTACGGGCGCGAAGCCCACGCGGCCCGCCCACTGGAGGAACTTCGCGTGGAGGAAGGGGGCCGACTCCCGCCAGAGCGCGTGACTGCGGAAGGTGACGAAGAAGGAGGGCTATTGAACTCGCCGCACTCGACCCTGAAGTCCTCGCAGGTCAGCAGGAAGGGATACCCCGAGCGGGTGCCATGGGCTGCACAGGAGGAACGAGACCCCACCCAAGGTGAATTGAAGCTCCGAGGGTCCGCCCGACTTCTCTCTTGCTATCCGGGGGGTGTTATGCGGAAACCATATAAGCGTTAGGCGCAGGTACAGCGATGACAAGTGACACGCGAGTTGAAGCCGCAGGTTATTACGACCTCAATCCACACACCCCCAATGATGTCCTGTTCTATAAGGAGAGACTTCTCTCACCAGCTGCACATGTCCTCGAACTGGGCTGCGGGACCGGCCGCGTCCTCCTACCGTTGACGACGCGCTGCAGGTACATTCACGGGATCGACCTGTCCGCTGCGATGCTCGCCATCTGCCAGGGGAAACTGCGCCAAGCCGGGATCCCGCCGATCCAGGCACAGGTGCAGCCGGGTGACATCACCGACTTTGACCTTGGGCGCAGATTCGACCTCATCATCGCGCCGTATCGAGTCTTTCAAAATCTTGAAACCGCGACGCAGATGGATGGCCTGTTTCGGTGCATCCGTAAGCACCTCAGCCCCGCCGGCACTTGCATTCTGAACGTGTTCAGACCCAATCGTGAGCCAGAGGCGTTGCGCCGCGACTGGTGCGCGGCGGGCGAAACCTTCGAGTGGGAGACATTCGTCGACGGGGCTCGCGTCACCTGCCATAATCGAAAACCACGAATGGACTCGGACAATCTGGTGCTCTACCCCGAGTTGATCTATCGTCGGTATGAGGGGGAGATGCTCACGGGCCAAGCGGTCTTGAAGATTGCCATGCGATGCTACTATCCGGAGCAATTTGCCGAGATCATTCAGGGCCATGGTTTCAGGGTTGTTGCGCGCTGGGGCGGCTATGCAGGGGAGCCCTATGGCGAAGGGCCAGAGTTGGTTGTCCAGTTCACGGATAGCACCTAACATCTATCGCAGCCGACCGGCACAACCGGCGGCTGAACTTGTAGTTAGCCTTTACACCAGCGACACCCTCTCCTGCCAGTGCCCAGATTCGCCCCGCTTGGGGAGCCAACAGGGACTCGAACCCTTACTTCGGTCTGAGACGAACACTTCCCGCTCCAGCTTCTCCAGACGCTTTTCCGTGTCCATCCGTTCCGCTCCTTTCAGTTGCGGCCGTGGTCTTGCCGCTCTTGTTTTCGACCAGGGCAAGCGTCTTCATGGTTGAGACCAGATCGTCTTGCCGTTCTCATCGGACAGGGCCAGCCCCGGCCCGTCCTTGCTCACAGTCAGCCCGGCGCGGGCCTTGCCGGTCTCGTCGCCCAGGGCCAGCCTCGGCCCGTCCTTGTCCACGGCCAGCCCGGCGCGCTTCTTCCCGGTCTCGTCGCCCAGGGCCAGCCCTGGCCCGTCCTTGCCCATGCTCAGCATGGCGCGGGGCTTGCCGGTCTCGTCGAGCAAGGTCAGCCCCGCCCCATCCTTGTTCACCCCCAGCCCGGCGCGGATCTTACCGGCCTCATCGTACAGGGCCAGCCCCGGTCCGTCCTTGTCCACGACCAGCTCGGCCCGAACCTTCCCCGCCCCGTCTTTCAGGACAAACCCCTCCGCCTCTACTATCCGCGCCCTCGGCAATGCCTGGCCCATTATCATCCCGGCAACAGCCAAGACAAGGACCATGCCGCCCACCATCTTCAGCTTTCGGTTCTGTTGTTCCACCTTCTCCAACCGCGCCACCACTGCCACCAGTTCCGGTGCCTGCGCCGTCATGACCGTTCCCTCCTTCGGTTGCGTGCGCCCCTTTGCATCGTCCCTCTTCAGCCGGGCATCTGAGTAAGAGCCGGCGTCACTGCTTCTTGTATCCCCTGGCCTCCATGCAGGCAATATAGACCTGCCTGCTAACCCCCGTCATCCCCAGGCCGCCGAGAGTAGTCGGCAAGACCATATAGTCGCTTGCCCTCTGTATGCACTGATGGCGATCCCGCGTTGCCTCCAGATCAGTTACGTCAGGTTTCACGAATACGGGGGTCAATCTCCCCGCACAGGAAGAAAGCAACAGTGGAAGACCGATCACCCAGGCGGCCAGCACCCAGCGGGTGCGACGCTTCTCGGCGAACACTTCCCCTTCCAGCTTCTCCAGACGTTCTTCCGTGTCCAAGCGTTCCACTTCTTTCATCTGCGGCCGTGGGTCTTCCCGCCCCCGCCCTTGTTGTTGAGCAAGGCA
The DNA here is from genome assembly GCA_963727695.1 of uncultured Methylomirabilota bacterium. Taxonomy (GTDB): domain Bacteria; phylum Methylomirabilota; class Methylomirabilia; order Methylomirabilales; family 2-02-FULL-66-22; genus 2-02-FULL-66-22. The sequence continues at coordinate 317,749 of CAVSHW010000008.1, forward strand.
AGCGTCTTCATGGTTGCGACTAGATCTTCTTGCCGGTCTTGTCCTCAAGCATGAACTGATTCACCCGGATCACGTTCGGTTCGATGTTCGCCCCCTGGGCCTGGGAGGGTCGCTCCAGTATCCATGCGTTCCGCTCCTTCAGTTCCTCGGTCCACATCGCCCATGTACGTTTTGGCTCGCGTTTCGGCTGCTGCTGCCGTCTCCCCGAAGAACGTCGTCCCCTTCAGTTCACCTGCCCCCAGCGGGAGCCCGTCCCGGTACACTCGTCAATGTCCTGACGGCGGCTCCGGCGCGATCGGAGGCGCCGCGGCAGCGGTCGGCGCCTGGTCAAGGGCGTAGGTCGGATACGGCCACTGCCGCGCCGGCACCGGCGTCATGGCTTGACCGCCGAAAGGTAGAGGTGATGGGTGGAGTCTCGCCTGAGCTCGCGCACGTGGAATGCCGTGAACAGGTCGCGCAGTTCGTCCGGCGTGAACTGGTGATGCAGCAGTCCGTGTTCGCGTCCGTCTAAGGGGAGGTAGGTCCCAGGCTCCGTCTCGATCGCGTGCTGCCAGCGGGGGTTCGCCTTCGGCGTCGACACGGTCACGCAGACGAATCCCTGCCGCTTCAGGACCCGCCCCATCTCGCCCACGATCTCGCGAATCGTCGCCAGTGCGGCGTGATGGATGACCTGAATCGCGAGGACCGCGTCGAAGAACTCGGGGGGGTAAGGCAGCGGCTCCGTCATGCTGTGCAGCCGCAACTCTGCTGCCAGCCCTTCCTGCGCCAGCCAGGTCCGCGTGAGCGCAAGTGCCTCCGGCGAGCTGTCGAGCCCAAAGACCTGACAGCCGTGCCGCGCCAGGTAGACCACGTGCCGCCCGTTCCCGCAGCCGAGGTCCAAGACCCTTGGGGTCGTCTGACGCTTCAAGACCCTCAGGATGTCCGGCATGGCTTCGTGCGGCTGCACGAACACCTTGCCCTCCCGGCGGAAGATCTCGTTCCAGGGATTCGCCGCGGCTGCCATTGCGCTGCTTCACCCGCTGCTGGGCGGAACCACGGCCCGCCGCCGTTGCCGCGGACCGGCACCCCCGATCCGCAGAAGGACAGGCCACCGCGTCCGGCAGCGGGCCCCCGTTCGCCAGGCGTCGACGGTCAGCGCGAGCGTCTCCCCTCCGGACTTCCAGAGCCCACTCATGTTTAGCGCCTTCCCCTGCACCCACGCCAAAGCGCGGCTCGCCGGCTGCGGCCGCTCTACTGTTGTATTACGAACACCTCGTCTCCGCTGTTTCAGCCAGGCCGGGAGTACTCGGGAGAGCATAATAATTCGGGGGGGCTCCATCGCCTGCCGCTCCACCTCATTCGGCCGGAATCCCGGGTACCACCCACGGAAGATCTGACCCAAATCCTTATTGCGGATCTACGAGAGCTTTCAAACCGGAAGCAGGTTTTGGCGACCTCGCCCTCTTCACCCAACGAGCAGTCCTTTCGGCCCCATGACTTCAGCGGCTTTGAGCGTGGAACAGGTTGCCTCCCGTCTATGGAAGAGTTCTACGGCAGCCTACTATGGCTGCCTCTGTGAGACGCCCATCCGTTCCAGGACGACCTCGCCGATCTTGGGATGGACGCCCAGGGGAGCGGTCACACAGTGCGCGATTCCCGGAAACGCCTTGGCCGCCTCTTCGACCATTCTCGGAATGTCCGTGGTCGAGTGGCGGCCGGGGGCAAGAAAGTACGGATGGGCAACCACAGCCGTGGCACCGTCCTTGACCGCCTGTGCGAACGCCTGCTGGATGCTCGGTTCCGCCAATTCCATATGGGCGGGATAGACGTGCACCACCCCGGAGAGCTCCTTTACCATCCGCACGACGTCCAAGAGCATGTCGTTGACCTCGGTGAACCGGCTCCCGTGGTCCACCAGGATGAACGCGATGCACTTCCCATCCTCTGCCATAGCCTCGTCTCCTCGTTGCCGCCCTCATCGTTCGCCCGGGCCGAACGGGCACGACCTCGCGACGTATCGCCGGCATATCCCCTTCGAATATCCCGGGAGCTTTCGGCTCCTTGCGCGCCCGAGTATAGAGGAGCAACCCGTCAGAGCCAAGGCGGGAGTGGTATTCCCGTTGCGTTTTGGCGGCTTCGCCAAGTAGAATCGCGCGTCGTCAATCAAGATCGTCGCCCTCCCTCACGGGAAGGAGTCATGCCGTGAATGGACAGCAGACAACGCTCCACGGGTGGGGACTCATTCTGGGCGCCTCCAGCGGGTTCGGCGAAGCCACCGCCTTGGCGTTGGCCCGCCACGGCCTGCACATCTTCGGCGTGCACATGGATCGGAAGGCCACGCTGGGGAACGTGGACCGGATCGGCGGCGAGATCAGGGCGATGGGTCGCGAGGCGGTCTTCTTCAACGTCAACGCGGCCGACGACGAGAAGCGTCAGGAGGTGCTCGACCAGGTCTCGCGTATCCTGACGGAGCGCGGCGAGCCGGGGGCGGTGACGGTACTCCTGCACTCCTTGGCCTTCGGCGCCTTGCGGCCCTACGTCACCGAGGACTCCAAGGAAGCCCTCAGCCAGTCGCAACTGGAGATGACCCTGGATGTGATGGCGAACAGCCTGGTCTACTGGACGCAGGACATGGTCCGACGGAAACTGATGGGCGCCGGGGGCAAGATCTTCGCCATGACCAGCTCCGGTGGGACGCACGTCTGGCCCACGTACGGGGCCGTATCGGCCGCCAAGGCCGCGCTCGAGGCCCACGTCCGGCAGTTGGCTTACGAGCTGGCGCCGTTTGGGATTTCGGCGAATTCAATCCGGGCCGGCGTTACCGACACCCCCGCCCTACGAAAGATTCCCGGCAACGAGAACTTGATCAGCGGCGCCATGGCCAAGAATCCCCATCGCCGCCTAACCACGCCGGGAGATGTCGCTTCGGCCATCGCCGCCCTCTGCGCGGAGGGCACCCGCTGGATCACCGGCAACGTGATCGGCGTGGATGGCGGCGAGGACCTGACGGGGTAGGCGACGCGCAGGAAATCCTTGCAAAGCCAGGGGAGCCTATGTAATATACGCTCCCTCACGGGGTCGTAGTTCAGTTGGGTAGCACGGTCCGCCGGGGGGCGGATAGGTCGCGGGTTCCCGCCGCATGGCGGGGCTGACGCGAGGCAGCACACGGGGTCGTAGTTCAGTTGGTTAGAACGCCGGCCTGTCACGCCGGAGGTCGCGGGTTCGAGTCCCGTCGGCCCCGCCACAAGGGAAGCCACCCAGCCGGGTGGCTTTTCTGCTGATAGCCTACTGGGTATACATCCTGCAGAGCGAATCGACGGGCCGCTACTACGTCGGGCAGGCACACGACCTCGCCGACCGCTTGGTCCGCCATAACTCAGGCAGGACCGCCGCGACTCGCGGGCGCGGGCCGTGGCGGCTGGTCTATCGCGAAGAGCAGCCAACCCGGCAGCAGGCGGTCGCCCGCGAACGACAGATCAAGGCCCACAAGAGCCGAGAGTATCTCGCTACACTGGTTGCGTCGCGACCTGTTGGTTAGAACGGTCCGCGCGGCGCGCGGACAGGTCGCGGGTTCGAGTCCCGTCCCGCTTGCCGGGATCTCCGCGTTGCTCCGGTCCCGCACAACGCGGGATCTCCACTTCGTTCCGATCGGCCCCGCCACACGGGAAGCCACCCAGCCGGGTGGCTTTTCTGTTGATGGAATACTGGGTCTACATCCTGCAGAGCGAGACCACGGGTCGCTACTATGTGGGCCAGACGCGCAATCTCGCCTGAGGTTCGAACGCGATTCCTTACCGGGGGTGAGAAGCGTGTTGACACTCTATGCCTTCGATAATACTGTCACACCGAACCGCGAGTCCCCAGGATGCGGTGGTTTGTTTCTGGCGTCGGTCTTCTGGCACCACGTCGCCAATTTGCAGGACCGGCTCCTTGTCTAAGCACGAATCGCCCTCGTTAGGTATCAAGGCTACAACTTCATAGGATCGGAGAGGTGTGTGACCAAGCGAGATAGACAGAGCAAGCGACCGCAAGTCGCCGAAGAGGAGTACTCGGGTCGGTTTATCATTCTTGCTGCGTTCTTCCTCTCAGGACTATGCGGCCTGATATACGAGGTTGCCTGGGCTCGCATGCTGACGCTTGTCTTCGGCAGCACCACCCAGTCTATCGCAACAGTACTCGCCACCTATATGTTTGGACTTGGCTTCGGCAGTTTCTTGGCCGGACGTTCCCTCGGCCGAATCCGCAGCCTAAAGAATGCCTATGCCCTCATCGAAATGGGCCTTGGCGTCTACGCCGCCTGCTTCATCCTTGTCCTAGCGTCTGCTCAACGCCTCCACGCTTTGGTCTTCCCGTACGTCTTCGATGCCCCAGCGGCCCTGGCGGCTGTCCGAGTTCTCATTGTCGCCACCATCCTGCTCTTGCCCACAACCCTCATGGGTGCGACCCTACCAGTCTTGTGCCAGTTCTTGGCTCCGTCCCGTAACATCGGCCTCGGCGTCAGTCGATTGTATGCGGTCAATACCCTGGGTGCAGCCCTGGGGGCGTTCTTCTGCGCCTACGCGGCGATCCCGGCCCTGGGCCTGAACGGCACCATTTACTCTGGAGCAGCCCTGAACATTCTCCTCGGCCTCATCATCCTCAAGCTGCCCTGGGACGAGCCGGGACATCAGCTCGACGCCAGATCCACACAAGCCCTGGACCCCGCCCGTACCTCCGCGCTCGTTGTCTCAGCCGTTGCTGGTTTCATCGGTATGATGCTTGAAAACGCCTGGAGCCACGCCCTGGTCATGGTCTTCGGAACTTCGGTTTATGCCTTTGCCACCATGCTGGCCTCCTACCTTGTTGGACTCGGCCTTGGCAGCCTGGCTGCGGGCCGCCTCACCGACCGCGTCCGCGTTCCGGTGAAAACCCTGGCCTTCGTTATGGCCCTACTCGGCCTCTCCGTTCTAGGCACCACCCCGGTCATCGGCCGGCTGCCATCCTGGTTCGTATCCGTATTCTCGGACATGCATACCAGATGGGCCGAGGTGATCTCGCTGGAGTTCGGAGTCTGCTTCTTGATCATGCTCCTGCCGACCTTCTTCAGCGGCGCATCCTTCCCCGTCGTGGCTCGCCTCGCCGCCCTCCACGGTTCAACCGGACGCGCTGTCTCCGATGCTTACTCTACGAACACCCTGGGTTGCATTATCGGTTCCCTGACCGCTGGCTTCGTGCTCATCCCCTCCCTCGGCTCCGAGCGTACATTGCTTCTGGCAGGGGGTATGGCTCTATTCGCCGCCGGTGGTCTCCTCCTCTCTCGTCCCGCGCCCCGACGACCTGCTTTGCCGACGGCCCTGGCCGCGGTCGGGCTGGCCGGATTTCTTCTCCTGCCAGGGTGGGACGCACTGGTTATGAACTCAGGCGTCTACATGTATTCGCGTTCTCTGGTAGGCTCATCCATCAAGGACAGAATGGCCGAGTACAATCTGCTCTACTATCGAGAAGGAGCGACGGCGACAGTCGCCGTACTGGAATCCAGGCTCGGTCATCGCTTTCTCCGGGTCAATGGCAAGACCGACGGCTCTAGTGAGGGCGACAACTATACCCAGATGCTTCTCGGCTATCTCCCTGCTCTCTACGCCCACCGTCAGCAAAACGCTCTGGTCATCGGCCTGGGCACTGGCGTGTCCTCTGGATGCGTTTTGGACCTACCCTTTAAGTCAGTTGAGACTGCGGAAATCTCCCCCGAGGTCATCGAGGCTGCCCACTACTTTTCAAAACTTAACGACGCCGTTTTCTCCGACCCCCGTTCCACCTTGCGTGTCCTAGACGGCCGCACTTGGCTCATGGCCATGCCTCGATCCTACGACATCATCACTTCGGAACCGTCCAACCCCTGGCAGACCGGTAATGCCAATTTGTTCACGGTGGACTTCTTCCGGCTAGCCGCCCGGCGCCTTGCGCCGGGCGGTGTGTTCAGCCAGTGGCTCCCCTTCTATCGCATGAACCCGAGTCACTTTCGACTCATCCTCAAGTCCTTCCGGACCGTCTTCCCTCACGTAAACGTCTGGCTTGCGGCCACGGATACGATCATAATCGGCTCCACCGAGCCCCTGATGATCGCCCCCAAGCGCTTGGAGGAAACTCTCGCCAACCCGGCCGTGCGGTCAAAGCTTGCTTCTCTGGGCATCAATTCGACCGCCTCACTCCTAAGCTTCTTCTATCTGGATGAACAGGCTGCCGAAGCCTTCACCGCCAACACCGACGGCCTCAATCTGGATCTCCATCCCCTGGTTGAATTCGACTCGCCTAAGTACCTCCTCGGACCCATCCGACCAGACATCCTCCTGGCCATCCTGGACGACTCCTACGCGGCCAAGCTGCCCCTCGCAGGTCCCTCAGACCCTGGCCTGGACTCCGCTCGCATCCTCAGCCGGCGGACCTTTTACCCGCGCTGGCACTTCCCCGGGGAACTTACCGAAACGATGATCAGCCGTAGCCTCGGACAACACGGGGCAGACCCAACACTTGCGCCATAGAGTGCGAAGTAGTGGATCAGGAGAACATATTTCGACTCACCGTACTCGCCTAATTATTCACGAGTAATCGCGAAGACGTGATCGTAACCATCACGCGGGTTCGGCGCCGCAACCCCTCGTATTCCCGAGTCGGGGACCTCTTCGGATCCCCTTCCCGTTGACACGCGACACTCGTTCCGCTACGCTCCCGTCTGAGCTTCCATGCTTTCGCTCAGATGTTTGCCCAGGAGCAGAAAGGAGAACCAGGTGCGACAGAGAGGTTATGGGGTGTTCGGTCTTGTCCTGCTGACGATGGGGCTGGTTGCGTGCGGACCGGCCAGGATGTCCACGGTCCCAGAACGCACATTCCCATATCGGGTCACGGACGGAACGGCCGAGCTCCTCTGGGACTGCACCCGGACCGCGGCCGGAGAGGTGCGGATCGAGGGGGTGGCGAACAATCCGTTCTACCCGCAGCCGATCAAGGACGTTCAGGTCCAAGTGTATGGGGCAGGGGCGAATCAGGCGAGCGTGCTGCGCGCCAGCGCGACCGTGCGCGACGTCCTGATCCAGCCGAACGCGCGCTCCCCCTTCGAGGTCACCTTCCAGCCGGCCGGTTCCGAGGCGCGATACGATTTCGCCTATGCTTACCAGATCGAAAGGAGCAAAAACAGCGACCGGAATGGTGGGGAGCAGCGGAATTTCGCCCGAAATATCTGCCCCGACTTGAAGCGCTAACGGCTCAACTTGTGAAAAGTATCGGGATCGCCATTTAGCGCCGGAGCGGATTGTCCACTCGCGACGGAGGGGCCACACGGGTCTCCCGGCCGAGCAGATGAATTGACCCTCAAAATTCGCTCTCCGTGTTCTAGACCATATGGAAAGACCGGCCACCTATCGTAAAATAGCGTGGGTTGTTCCCGAAGGAACAGAGCCACATACGAAAAGGAGGCCGGTCATGAAGAAGGATACCATATTTGTGGCCATCGACGACAGCAAGCGCACCCTGGTGCTGGGGATTCTGCGGCCCGGAGCGGACGTGCCGGAGGCGCGCTCGATTCCGAATGAGCCCCGGCATGTGCAGCGCCTGTTCACCCGGGTGAAGCACGAGGGGCCGGTGCGCGTGTGCTACGAGGCGGGCCCCTCCGGCTACGACCTCTACCGCCAACTCACGGCCCTGGACGTCCCGTGCCAGGTCATGGCTCCGGCCCTGACGCCGCGCAAGCCCGGGGACCGAATCAAGACGGATCGGCGGGATGCCGGCAAGCTGGTCCGCCTCTTCCGGGCCGGCGAACTCACCCCGATCACCGTGCCCAATGAGGCCGGGGAGGCGGTCCGGGATCTCGTCCGGTGCCGGGAAGATGCCCAAGAGGATCTCCTGCGCTGGCGCCACCGCCTCGGGAAGTTCTTGGCCCGCCACGGCCGGGTGTATCGCGAGGGCCGGAACTGGACGCAGCGGCACTGGATCTGGCTCCGCGGCCAGCGGTTCGATCTCCCCGTCCTGGCGCGCACCTGCGACGAGTATCGGTGTGCGGTCGAACAACTGCTCGCTCGGGTCGCGGACCTGGACCGCGAGATTGCGGCCCTGGCCGAGACCGCGCCCTACCGCGAGCATGTGGGGTGGCTCCGCTGCTTCCGAGGGATCGACACTCTCGCGGCGATGACTCTGCTCGCCGAGCTCGGGGACATTCAGCGCTTCCCGCACCCGCGGGAGCTGATGGCGTATCTCGGCCTGGTTCCGAGCGAGGCCTCGTCCGGGGACCGCACGCAGCGGGGGAGTATCACCAAGGCCGGCAACACCCACGTCCGGCGCATCCTGGTCGAAGCGTGCTGGCACTATCGGCACCCGCCGCGGCTCGGGGCCGCCTTGGCCCGCCGGAGTCAGGGGCAGCCCCCCGCCATCCTCGCCCAGGCCTGGCGGGCGCAGCTCCGGCTCCACCGGCGGTATCGGCATCTGGTCGGCCACGGGAAGCGGCCCCCGGTCGCCGTGGTGGCGTGCGCCCGCGAACTGGTCGGCTTCCTCTGGGCCGCGCTGACTCAGACGGAGGCGGTGGTCTTGGCGGCATAGTGTGGAGTACGCAGGAGAGTCCATGTCGTCCCATCCTGAGGTGACCGAGGAGCCGCGCGCGGTGCAGGCACGATTGGAGAGTCCTCGGCAACGGCTATGCGACACTCGGGCTGTGGCCCGGGGGACTCGCGCATCTAGACTGAGGCAGCTCCCGACGGAGCACGGTCATGCGGCTCTGCCCGCCAGGGCAACCCGCGTATATCAGAGTGATTCGTCGTCGAAGCCGCCGCACCGCATCCAGTCCCGGCCGCCTCAGGAGTTTCTATCCAGGGCCCGTTGCCCGCATCGCTCGCTGCGCCACCCCGCTGGGCGCGTTGCGAGCGCCGCGGGCGAGCCCGAACACCGGAGGGGAATATCGCGGGCACTTTCCCCTTGACGGCCGGCTTTCCATATCAGTCGTATCCATTTTTCGACTCGCTCCACTCGCCTAACTATTCACAAATAATCGCGAAGGCGTGATCGTAACCATCACGCGGGTTCGGCGCCGCAACCCCTCGTATTCCCGAGTCGGGGACCTCTTCGGATCCCCTTCCCGTTGACACGCGACACTCGTTCCGCTACGCTCCCGTCTGAGCTTCCATGCTTTCGTTCAGATGTTTGCCCAGGAGCAGAAAGGAGAACCAGGTGCGACAAGTGGGTTACGGGGTATTCGGTCTTGTCCTGCTGACGATGGGGCTGGTTGCGTGCGGACCGGCCAGGCTGTCCACGGTCCCAGAACGCGAATTCTCCTATCGGGCCTCGGACGGAACGGCCGAGCTCCTCTGGGACTGCACCCGGACCGCGGCCGGAGAGGTGCGGATCGAGGGGGTGGCGAACAATCCGTTCTTCCCGCAGCCGATCAAGGACGTTCAGGTCCAAGTGTATGGGGTAGGGGCGAATCAGGCGAGCGTGCTGCGCGCCAGCGCGACCGTGCGCGACGTCCTGATCCAGCCGAACGCGCGCTCCCCCTTCGAGGTCACCTTCCAGCCGGCCGGTTCCGAGGCGCGATACGATTTCGCCTATGCTTACCGGATCGAAGAGAGCAAACACACCACCGGTGGGGAGCCGCGGAGTTTCGCCCGAAATATCTGCCCCGACTTGAAGCGCTAACGGCTCAACTTGTGAAAATAACTCAGCAGATGAATTGACCCTCAAAATTCGCTCTCCGTGTTCTACGGGGATGATCCGCGCACGCACCCTCGGGGTCCGCACATGCGCGGTGATGCGGGAGAACACGGGGGCTGAGGGCCCCCTCACGCCAGCAGACGAGCCGCCGTCATCGCGTAGATGATCGTGTGCCGGAAGATGCTCTCCACCTCGATCGACTCCTCCGGTCCGTGGGCTAGATCGAGGAGGCCGGGCCCGTAAGCAAATGCGGGGACGCCTTTTTTGGCATACCATCGGGTTTCGAGAAGCCCCGGGCACATGCTGAATTCCGGGCGCGCGCCGGTGACGTCGGCGATCGTCTGAGCCAGCGTGCGCGCCACAGAGTGATCGTCGGGGACGCCGCTCGCCGCCCCCTCCTGCAGGACGTCCACGTCGAGCGCGATCCCTCGCCGCCGGATCTCCTCGAACAGGGCGAAGAGTCGTTCCTTCTCGGCGTCGAGCGTCTCCTCGGGGTTGAACCGCCGATCCAGGGTGAAGCTGCACGCATCGGGCACGACGTTGAAGTTCGTGCCTCCCTCGACCTTCCCGCCCAGTAGGAGAATCGAGTGCGCGGCCGCCTCGGGGACGATGCGGTACCCGGTCCGACGCTGCTCGACCTCGACCTTCAGGCCTTGCACCGCGGCTGCCACCTTCAGCATCCGCTCGAATGCATTGATGCCCTGGTGCTGCAATCCCACGTGGGCCGATTTCCCCCGCACGGTGATACGGAGCGTGATCGCCCCCCGGTTGGCGTTCCAGACGACTCCGCTCGTGGGCTCGGGGGTGAGCATGGCCATGGCATCTCGCCCCAGGCGACCGATCCGGTCCAGGTAGGCCGAGCCGCCCTGGCCGCCGGTCTCCTCATCGGCAACGAGACACACGCCGATGCGACCCCGGAGCGGAACCCGCAGGCTCTTCAGCAGGGAGACGGCATAGATCATGCTCGCGAGGGCGGCCTTCATGTCCGCCGATCCCCGTCCGTAGAGGCGGCCGTCCCGCTCTTGGGGTATGAACTGTGCGGGGTCCTGGGCAGGCACCACGTCGTAATGCCCGTGGAAATACACCACGGGGCCCTCGCTGCCATGGATACTCAGCAGGTTGACGCGCGGGTGGTCGGAGAACCCGGGAACCTCGATCACCTCGGGCGGCAGGCCGAGGGTTTCCAGCTCTGCGCGAAGACGCTCCGCGCAATCGCGATACCGGGCCCCGGGAGGGTTCTCGGTCGGAATGCGGATCAGGTCGCGACACAGACCGAGGATGGCCGCCTTGCGCGTTTCCAAATCTTGTCGTAGCGCAGCCTCAAGGTCCATTTTCACTCCTGCAGTCTACTCAATCTACCAGCAGGCAAATGTCACACCCGTTCTCGCCCAGGCTGCTCAAAAAGGTCCAGATGCAAGGCGGCAAGCGATGGGTCGAGCGAGGCGTACTCCAGGTACGCCGCAGCGAGCACCCGAGCGCGCCAACGCCGCAGATGGGCCTTTTTGAGCAGCCTGCTACGCGATCCCCCGCCCGCCGTCCACCTGCAAGGTCTGACCGGTCATGCTGTCCGAATCCGGCGAGGCCAGGAACACGGCGGCGCCGACCAGATCCTCCGGCGACATCACCCGCCCCAGCGGGATGCGCGCCACGCGCAGCTTGTAGAATTCCGGATCGTCCAGGTCCTTGCTGTTGAGGTCCGTCCGGGTGAGCCCCGGCGCCAGGGCGTTCACGCGGATGCCGTGCGGGGCCAGCTCCAGCGCCATGCACTTCGTCAGCATGGCGATGCCGGCCTTGGAGACGCAATAGGCCGACATGCGCGGAGCCGGAAAGCCGGCCGCCTCGGAGGAGACGTTGACGATCTTCCCGCGTCCGCGCGCCTTCATGCGGGCGGCCACGGCCTGCCCGACGAGATAGCAGCCCTTGAGGTTCGTGTCCACGATCCAGTCCCAGTCCTCCTCCGCCAGGTCCAGAAAGAAGATCCGCTTCTGGACGCCGGCGTTGCTCACCAGAATGTCGATCGGCCCCAGCCGCCCTTCCACCTCGGCCACCGCCGTCTGCACGTCGCCCCGCTTCGCGACGTCCGCCTTGACGGCCAGCGCCCGGCGGCCCAGCCCCTCGATCGCCTTCACCGTCTCCCGCGCCGCCTCGGGATGGCTCACGTAGACAATCGCCACATCCGCCCCCTCGCGGGCGAGGCCCAGGGCGATGGCCTGGCCGATGCTGCGCGCGCCCCCGGTCACGAGTGCGACTTTCCTGTCGAGTTTCATGATCTCCTCCCCTTCCCCGGTCAAGTCAAAGGGTTTCCGTGCGGGCCGAGCCTGACGGTCCGCCCAAAGCAGGGACGGGGCCGCCTGGGCCCCGTCCGTCGCGTGCCGTGCCGAGCTCTGGAACCGCTACCTCTTCTTTCGAATTGACTTCTTCGCAGCCGGTTTCTTGGTAGCCGCCTTCTTCACGACCACCTTCTTCGCGGCCGGTTTCTTGGCGACGGGCTTCTTCTTGGCCGCTTTCTTCACCGCGGCTTTCTTCGCCACCGGCTTCACGGCAACCGCAGGCATGGCTGCGGGCGCCTTGGCGACCGGCTTCGCCGCTACCAGCGCCTTGGCCCGCTCCACGATCGCCTCGACCGAGATCCCATACTTCTTCATCAGGGCGCTGTACTCGCCCGACTCGGTGAAGCGGTCCTGGATGCCGATGTAATCCATCTTCGCCGGCGCGTGCTTGCCCAGCGTCTCGGCCACGGCCCCGCCGAGGCCGCCGATGATGTTGTGCTCCTCGACCACCAGCACCGTCTTGGTCTTCGACGCCGAGGCGGCCAGCGCCTTCGCGTCGATCGGCTTCACGGTCGCAACCGCCAGGAGATCCACGGCGATCCCATCCTTCGCCAACCGCTCGGCCGCTTCCATGGCCATGACCACAGGGACTCCACAGGCGACGATGGTCAGATCCTTCCCGTCGCGGAGCTTCCGGGCCTTTCCGATCGCAAGCGGCTCGGCCCCCTCGAACAAGACCGGCGTCTCGTTCCGGCAGCCCCGGATGAACGTCGGGCCGTTCCGGCGCAACGCCAGCTCGAGCGCCTGCTTCATCTCCACCGCATCGGCGGGGACGATCACCACCATGTTAGGCAGAGTGCGCATCATGGCGACATCCAGGATGGCCTGATGGCTGGCCCCGTCATAGGAGTCCGACAGGCCGCCGTAGGCCCCCGCCAGCACCACCGGCAGGTTGTTGTAGCAGATCGTGTTCCGGATCTGGTCGGCGCACTTCAGCACCAGGAACAGGGAGAACGTGTTGATCACCGGGCGCAGCCCCGCGGTGGCCATCCCCGCGGCGATGTCCGCCATGTTGGCCTCGGCCACGCCGACGTTGAAAAACCGCTCCGGAAAGTCCTTGGCGAAGCCGCCGGTCTTGGTGCTGGCCGAGACGTCGGCGTCCAGCACAACCAGCTCGGGAATCTTCGAACCCAGCTCCACCAGCGCCTGGCCCAGGGCATCACGCATCGCGACGAGCTTGACTTCGGTTTTCACAGGGCAGCCTCCAATTCTGCGAGGGTCTTGAGAAGCTCGGGCCGGCCGTTTGCATAGTGCTGATCATCGATCACGGCGCCGTGAAATTTGTGGGTATCCTCCGTAAAAGAGATTCCCCGACCCTTCTTGGTCTGGTAGATCAGCGCAACCGGCCAGTCCTTCTGCTGCCGCACCCACTCGAGCGACTTCAGGATCTCCGAGACCTGATGGCCGTTCCACACCGTGGGCGAGACGTTCCAGCCGAAGGCCTGGAACTTTTCGAACAGGGGGGCCAGCGGCATGATCTCGTCGTTGGAGCCATCGAGTTGGTACCCGTTGAAGTCGATCATGGCGACCAGTCGCTCCGGCTTGAACTTGGCCGCAGCCATGATCCCTTCCCACGTCTGCCCCTCGTCGAGACACCCCTCGCCCATGATCACGTAGCTCCAATACGCCTTCTTCTGCACCCGGGCCGCCATGGCCATCCCAAGACTCACCGACATGCCGTGTCCCAACGCCCCGGTGGACATGTCCACGCCCGGCGTCTCGTTCATGCACGGATGCCCCTGGAGGCGGCTGTTGATCTGCCGGAAGGTATGCAGCTCCTCCGCGGGGAAGAATCCCCGGTTGGCCAGCACCGTGTAGAGTATGGCCGAGGCGTGCCCCTTGCTCAGCACCAATCGATCGCGATCGAGCCAGCGGGGCTCCTCCGGCCGAATGCGCATCGCGTCGAAGTAGAGCGTCGTCAGGATCTCCGCCACCGAGGACGCCCCGCCCCAATGCCCCGTCCCCTTCTCGTGGAGGATGTCGAACACGTCCACCCGAAACTTCTGCGCCAGGTACTGCATCATAGCCGCCTTCTTCCCGCGGTCCGTCTCCGCCAGGACGCGACCCGGCTCCACCCGTGATGCCATCAGCGTCGTCATGATTCCCCTTTCTCCGTTGGAGCCCCCTGCCGGGACCGCCCCAGTCGAACGCGCCTCGTGCAGCAGGTCACATTTTCCCTCTATTCCTCCCCGCGGTCAACCGGCGAGAGGGCGCGGCCCGACTTTGCTGACAATTGACCGTCGCAACGCCCCGCATCGGCAGAGGTTGCGTCGTGGCCGCCTTCCTGGTATAGAATGCCGCAGATCTTGACGGGCCTCACACCGGGATTCCGGAGAACACACGATGTCCAACGACTCCGCCGTAATGGGACGCGAAGCGGGCCCGGTCGTTCCGGGCGGGGCCCAGGCGGCGGGTCGGATCGTGGACGTATGCCTCTACGAACCCTCGCTCCGATCCGGACTGGAACTGCTCCAGCCGGCGGAAGATTCGTTGGCGGACAGCGGGACGCAAGCAGAGGCGGGACGGCTCGACGGCGTGGTCGAAGCGATGAACCGGGTCGGGGTGCGGACCACCTGTGTCGTCCTCCACCAAGAGGTCGAGGAGTTTCTGCGGCTGCGCGCCCAGCACCCGGGACGCCTCGTCGGATGGGCGCACTACGACTCGCTCCAGCCGGAGCGCGGCCTGGACGCAGCGCGAGCGCTTTGCGAGGGACATGCCGAGGCGTTCGTGGGGGTCGCCACCGCCTTCGCCTGTTACGGGCAGGACCCGCGGCTGAAGGTTTTTGCCCCTCTGTACGAGTATTGCATCCAACACGGGCTGCCCGTGCTGTTGCGCGCCGAGGGCGGGCCGCAGGCGGAGATGTCCCCGCGACCGGCCGCCTTCGGCGTCCTCGCCACGGTATATCCCCGGCTGAGGATCGTCTGCCTGCACGACGGCGCAGCCGAGCTCGCCGGGACGGCGAGCCTTCTGGCGCGGTTCCCGAATCTCTTCCTCGCGACCAATGGGGGTCGGAAATCCGACAGCGCCTCCCCGGGCGAATTGCCGAACCTCGCGGCGCTGGTCCGAGCCGTCGGAAGCCGCCAGATCATGTTCGCGAGCGGGGGGCGAACCGTCGCCGCCTCGGCCGATCGAAGCCTGGAGGCCTTCTCTGTCGTGCCGTGGCGGCACCGGGCGAATGTCGGTTGGCGCACCGCCGTCCGGGTATTCGGTCCGCGCCTCCTGGCAGGCTGCTGAAAACGGCCTATCTGCGGCGTTGGTCCGCTCGGGCACTCGCTGCGGCGTACCGGAAGTACGCCTCGCTCGGCCCTTCGCGGGCCGCCTTGCATCTCGGCCCTTTTGAGCAGCCTGCCGAAAAGTGAGTTTTTCGGTAGCCTGCTAGAACCGTAGAGGCTGCGCGTCGCCGCGCAGCCTTCGAGGTGACACGATGCGAATTCTCTTCGCTTCCTCCGAGGTGGCCCCGTTTGCCAAGACCGGGGGGCTGGCCGATGTCGCCGGCGCGCTGCCCAAGGCGCTCAAGGGCCTCGGCCACGACATCCGGGTCGTGCTGCCCAAGTATCGAGCGGTGGATGCCGTCAAGCACGGGTTGCGGCGGATCCTGCCCCGACTCCCCGTCCCGATCGCCGGCACCATCGAGACCGCCGCGGTCTGGGAGGGGGCGATCGGATCCGTCCCCGCCTACTTCATCCAGCAGGACGACTACTACGATCGGGAAGGGCTCTACCAGGTCGAGGGCCGGGACCACCCCGACAACGCCGAGCGGTTTGCCTTCTTTTCCCGCGCGCTGCTGGAGCTGACGCGGGCCGTCGCTTTCACACCAACCGTATACCATTGCAACGACTGGCAGACCGCCCTGGTCCCGACCTACCTCCGGAATACGTATCAGAGCGACCCCGAGTTTCGGGACGCCGGCGTCCTCTTCACGGTCCACAACCTCGGGTACCAGGGTCTGTTCAAGCCGGCCGCGCTTGCCGTCGCAAACCTCGGTCCGGAGTTGTTCGTTCCGTCCGGCATCGAGTTCTACGGAAAGGTCAACTTCCTGAAGGCGGGCCTCGTCTACAGCGATCTGATCAACACCGTGAGCCGCAAGTACAGTCAGGAAATCCAGACCGAGGAGTTCGGCTCCGGCCTCGAAGGGGTCCTGCGGTCTCGCGGCCGCGACGTCTCCGGTATCCTGAATGGGATCGACTACGAGGAGTGGCACCCGAGCCGCGACCCAATCATCGCGAGCCGCTTCTCCCGAGACGATCCGGCCGGCAAGGCGGTCTGTAAGGCGGATCTCCAGCGGACCTTCGGCTTGCCCGAGCGGCCCAAGACTCCCGTCCTGGCGGTGATCTCCCGCCTGGCCGCGCAGAAAGGGATCGACCTCATCGCCGAGAGCCTGGACGCGATCCTGGCCCTGGATGCCCAGTTCGTCCTCCTCGGCACGGGCGAGCCGGGACTGGAGAAGATCTTCGAAACCGCCAAGGCGAAGCACCCGTCCCGGGTGGGACTCAGGCTCGGCTTTGACGTCGGCCTCTCGCACAAGATCGAGGCCGGCGCCGACATCTTCCTGATGCCGTCCCGCTACGAGCCGTGCGGCCTGAATCAGATGTACAGCCTGGCGTACGGGACGATCCCGCTGGTCCGGGCCACGGGCGGTCTCGACGACACGATCCAGCCCTTCGAATCCGCCGGCGGGACCGGAAACGGATTCAAGTTCGCCGAAGCGACCGGGGGAGCCCTGCTGGCGACGGCGCGGCGGGCGCTGGAGCTCTACCACAAGCCCGACCAGTGGCGCCGGCTGATCCGGAACGCCATGAGCTGCGACTTCTCCTGGGACCGCTCCGCCAAGGAGTACGAGGCCCTCTACCAAGAGATCGCGTCGCGCCACACCCGCTAAGGAATCCCAGGAGACGTTGGGCGAAACCGAGAAGTAGGTCCGCTCCGCGTGCCCATGTGCTCATTCAATGGCGATCCCCGCGTCGGGGGTCGCCATTGGAGTTTCCCCACTCGATGGGATCGCAGAATCCAAGGATCGCAATTTCGCTTGACATAATTTATGCATTATATATTCTAGACGTCATGACCAACGCAAAGACGCGACAAGAAGCAGCCGTCGAGGCATTGCGCGAAGCCATCGTCGATGGCGCGTATATACCCGGCCAGCGGCTCCGGCAGCAAGAGCTCGCTCGAAGATACGGCTGCAGCGTGATCCCCGTTCGGGAAGCCCTCCATCAACTCGCGGCGGAGGGTTTCGTTGTTCTCGATCCGCAGCGCGGGGCTCGGGTTGCAGCCTTTGATGGCCGCACGCTGGAAGAAATCTTCGAGGTCCGGATGGTCTTGGAGCGCCTCGCGGTGCAGCGGGCTGCCGTTCGGATGACACCGGAAATCGCCGAGCGCACGCGGCGCATCTTGGCCGCGATGGATCGTCCGACCCTGTCGCCCGGTGACTGGGTGCGGCTGGACTGGGAATTTCACGACAGCCTCTGCGCCTGCGCCGCGCAGGAGTTCCTCCGCAAGACGATCTCAACGTTGCGACGCCAGATGGAGCCGTATCTTCGGCTGGACCTTGCCAAGGTCGGCACGATCGAGTTAGGACGCCGGGAGCATCGCCGCATCTTCCAGGCGTGTGTGCGCCAGGATTCCGCCGCGGCGGGGCGCCACATCGCGGCCCACCTCCAGCGGACGATCCGGGGATTTCTCCGCTATCTCCGCAGCCGCACGAAGGCCGCATAAGAGACGTCCGAAGGGCAAGACCTTTCGGGCTGGTGGGTAGGAAATCCCGGAACAACCAACGCCGAGAGAAAAGGAGAACGCCAATGCGACGGATCGTTCGGCTCTGCGGTTGGGTGGCTGTCATCGGCATGCTCGTCTGGGCCATCGCCGCTCCAAACCCCGCGGCGGCCGGCCAGGCCAAAGCCGAGGTGCGCTGGTTGCAGTGGAAGACCACCGAAGTCGGCGAAAAGCTCATGAACGAAGTCAAGGCCGCCTTCGAGAAGGACAACCCCGACGTCACGCTGACTCTGGTGGACTCCCCCTTCCTCGGATTCCACGACAAGGTGATCACCCTCTTCCAGGCCCAGATCCTTGCCGACGTCGTCATGGCCCAGGTGGACTGGCCGGTGGAGTACGCCGAGCTGGGGATCCTGGAACCCTTGGACGCCTACATCGCCAAGGAGCCCAAGGCGTTCATGGACAACATCTTCCCCACCTTCCACAAGAAATGGCGGGGAAAGCAGTACTACCTGCCGATCGAGACCGGCCCGGTGGCGCTGTTCTACAACACCGAGATCTTCAAGAACGCCGGGATCGCCGGGCCGCCCAAGACCTGGGATGAGTACGTAGCGATCGCCAAGAAGGTGACCAATCCGGAGAAGAAGATCTTCGCCACCACGGGCACCATGGCGGCCGAGCCCCCGACCAACCTGACCTATGACATCTATCCGCTGATCTATCAGGCGGGCGGCGACGTGATCGATGAGAAGACCAACAAGGCGGTCTTCAACAGCCCGGCCGGCGTGAAGGCAATCCAGTGGTACGTGGATCTCATAAACGTCCACAAAGCGTCGGTACCCGGCATTCTCTCCAACGGCGAGAAGGAGAAGCGGGCCAACTTTGCCGCCGGCAACATCGCCATGATGTTCGAGGGTTCCTTCGGGATCTCCATCCAGCGACAGACGAACCCCAACTTGCAGTTCGACGTCGCGCCCATGCCGCGGGGAACGACGACGGGAACCGTGGTCCGCGGTGCCGTGAACTGCATGACCACCCAGGTCAAAAACAAGGAGGCGGCCTGGAAGTTCATGCGCTGGCTGCACGGACCCGTGGGAATCGAGATGTGGTCCAAGGGCTCCGGCAGCTTCCCCAGCCGGAAGGACGTCGCCGAGCAGGCGTGGTTCAAGAAGGAGAAGCTCTTCCAGGTCTTCGTCCAGCAACTGCTCCTCCCGAACGCCAAGTCCCCGAACCTGGGGATGCCGAATGCGGTGGAGCTGAACAAGGCCTTGACCATCGAGATCCAGAACGTCCTCCAGGGAAAGAAGGGCGCGAAGCAGGCCCTGGATGATGCGGCGGCAGAGTGGAACAAGGTCCTGGCAAAGTATCAGTCGTAGAGATCGGATCGCCGCCGGCACCATCCCCGTCCGCCCATGGATTGGTTTGGTGCCGGCGGGGGTCTGTCCGCTCGACACAGGAGGTCAGCATGGAACTCTTCCTCGACAGCTCCAAGCCCGCCGAGATCCTGGAGGCCCGCGCCTGGGGCATCCTCTCCGGTGTGACCACTAACCCGGGCCTCATCCCGCAGGCGGGGCCGAACATGCAGAAGACCCTGCGGGCGATCCTGGAGGCCTCTCCGGGCCCCGTCTTCGCGCAGGCGGTGGGCTGGCACGACCCCGCGCCGCTCGTCGGCCAGGCCCGCTGGCTCCACGCGTTCTCCGAGCGGATCATCGTCAAGCTCCCCATGAGCGTCGCCGGCATCCAGGCGCTCCTCACGCTCAAGCAGGATCTCCCGGAACTGCAAGTCGCGATCACCGCCGTCGCCTCGGTGGCCCAGGCCTATCTGTGCGGGAAGGCCGGAGCAGACGTCGTGGCGATCTTCAACGGGCCGCTCGACCAGGTCGTGGACACGCCGGTGGAGCTGGTCGCGCCCGTCCGGAAGATCTACGACAATTACGGCTTCCGAACCAAGATCCTCTCCTGCGGGCGTCTGCCGCGATTCTTCGGCGAGGTGGCGGCCGCTGGGACGGACATCTGCACCATGAAACTGGAGTTCATGCGCATGCTCTACGAGCACCCATTCACCGACAAGCGCATGGGCGGGTTCCTGAAGGACTGGGGCAAGGTCTTCGGTGACAAGACCTGGCCGGAAAAGTAAAGGAAAGGCTCAACGACCATGGTCAAGCAGCTCATCATCTCCCCCGACGAGGTCCGGCAGAAGGAAACGATCGCCCTCGGCACCATCCCCGTCAACCAGTACAGCCGCAGCCTCGCCGACGAGCTGGCGGCGGGAACGCTGACGAAAGACGACGCCGTCCGGATCTATCGCGACATGTGTCTCATCCGCGAGTTCGAGACGATGCTGGACGAGATCAAGCGCCTGGGCAAGTACCGCGACGTCGCGTACGTCCATCAGGGGCCCGCGCACCTTTCCATCGGCCAGGAGGCCGCGGCCGTGGGCGAGGCCTTCCTCCTCGGCGTGGAGGACCACATCTTCGGCAGCCACCGGAGCCACGGCGAGATCCTGGCCAAGGGCCTCTCGGCCATTCACCGTCTGGGCGAGCCCGATCTTCAGCGTATCATGGAGGGCTACCTCGGCGGCGACACCCTGCGGGTCGTGGAGCGCGAGCCGGCCGCGGGCATCAAAGACCTGGCCGTCAACTACCTGCTCTACGGCCTGCTGGCGGAGATCTTCGCGCGCGCCACCGGCTTCAATCGGGGCCTGGGCGGCTCCATGCACGCCTTCTTCCCGCCCTTCGGGATCTTCCCCAACAACGCCATCGTCGGCGGCAGCGGGGACATCGCCGTCGGATCGGCCCTCTACAAGAAGACCCGGCGGCAGCCCGGGATCACCATCGCCAACATCGGCGACGCCTCGTCGGCCTGCGGCCCCGTCTGGGAAGGCATGCAGTTCGCGACCATGGGGCAGTACTGGACCCTGTGGGAGCCGGACTACCGGGGCGGCCTCCCGATCATCTTCGCCTTCATGAACAACTTTTACGGGATGGGCGGGCAGACGCGCGGCGAGACGATGGGTTTCCAGCGCTTGGCGACGATCGCCGCGGGCTTGAACCGGTGGAACTTCCACGCCGAGACCGTGGACGGGAACAACCCGCTGGCGGTCCTCGACGCCATGCGACGCAAGCAGGCCGTGATCGCCCAGGGCGAAGGACCCGTCCTGCTGGACATCATTACGTACCGCCAGAGCGGCCATTCGCCCAGCGACGCCGGCTCCTACCGAACGCGGGAGGAGATCGATCGCATGGAAGGCGGTGGACGCCATCCAGGAGTTCAAGCGACAGATCCTGGCGTCCAAGGCGGCCGCTGAGGGCGAGCTGGACGCCCTCGTGGCCGGCGTCGGCGAGAAGATCCGCACGGCCTGCCGGCTGGCCGCCGACCTGACCGTGTCGCCCCGTCTCACCGGTGACGGAGTCGCGCGGGTCATGTTCTCGGACGCGACCGAAGCGCCCGTTCCCTGCGCTCCGCGCCGATGCCGTGCGGAAGCCGCTGGACCAGAACAGCCGCGTGCAGCAAATCGCCAAGAAGCGCCGGTCGGGGCTCGATCCCGCGACCGGCGAGCGGTTGAGCGAATCCAAGGCGGTCTCGTTCCGCGACGCCATCTTCGAGGCGGTCATCCAGCGCGCCTACCACGATGATCGGCTGATCATCTACGGGGAGGAGAACCGCGACTGGGACGGCGCCTTCGCGGTCTATCGCGGCCTGACGGAAAGCTTGCCGTACCATCGGCTGTTCAATGCGCCCATCTCCGAAGGGGCGATCGTCGGCACGGCCGTCGGGTGCGCCATGGAGGGCGGGCGGCCCCTGGTCGAGCTGATGTATTGCGATTTCTTGGGGCGGGCGGGCGACGAGGTTTTCAACCAGCTCTCGAAGTGGCAGGCCATGTCCGCGGGCGTCCTCCGGATGCCGGTGGTCTTGCGCGTCAGCGTCGGCAGCAAGTACGGCGCCCAGCATTCGCAGGACTGGAGCGCCCTGACGGCGCACATGCCGGGGCTCAAGGTGGTCTTCCCCTCCACCCCGTACGACGCCAAGGGCCTGATGGCCTCCGCCCTGGCGGGAACCGACCCGGTCGTCTTCTTCGAGAGCCAGCGGCTCTACGGCGTCACGGAATGGTTCCAGAAAGAGGTGCCGGCCGGCCACTACACCGTCCCCATCGGCGTGCCGGAGGTGAAGCGGCCGGGGACGGATCTCACCATCCTCACGATCGGCTCGACCCTGTACCGGGCCATCGAGGCAGCCGACCGACTGCAGAAGGAGTTTGGCCTGTCCGCCGAGCTGATCGACGCGCGCAGCCTGGTCCCCTTCGACTACGCCCCCGTCCTCGAGTCCGTACGCAAGACGGGTCGCGTGCTGATCGCCTCCGATGCCTGCGAGCGGGGCAGCTACCCGCACACGCTGGCCTCCAACATCCAGGCGTTGGCCTTCGAGGCCCTCGACGCCCCGGTCATCACGGTGGGCGCCAAGAACTGGATCACCCCGGCCGCAGAGATGGAGAATTTGTTCTTCCCCCAGCCGAGCTGGATCCTGGATGCCATCCACACCCAGCTACACCCCTTGCCCGGCTATCGCCCGAGCGGCGGTTGGTCGCCGGAGGCGCGGTTGCGGGACGAGCAGATGCGGGGTGTGAAGGGGATTGGCCAACTGTCACCGGCGTGGAAATCCGACCTTGGAAATTGACAATTGGTCATTGGTCATTGCCCGGGCCGTGGCCGCGTGATGCGTGCGCAAGCCGAGGCAATCGGCAATAGCCGAAACGGGAGCATGACGGAGACCATGGCAGGACGACTGGAAGGCAAGGTGGCAATCGTCACGGGGGGCGCCTCGGGGATCGGCGAGGCCACCTGCCGCCTGTTCGTGCGGGAAGGCGTGCGCGGTCTCGTGCTCGCGGACCTGAACGAGACCGCCGGAAAGAAGATCGAGGGCGAGTTGCGGGCGGCGGGCAGTGACGTGCTGTTCGTGCATCTCGACGTCAGTCAAGAGGCGCAGTGGATCGAGACGATGAAGATGCTGGACGCTCGCTGGGGCCGCCTGGACATGCTGGTGAACAACGCAGGGCGGGGCGGAGTCCTCATCCGCCCCCCGGTGGAGCACACCACCGAGGAGGCGATGGACGTCTCGTTCTCGATCAACGCCAAGGGCCCCCTCTTCGGCATGAAACACGCCATCCCGCTGATGCGCAAGTCGGGCGGCGGCTCCATCGTCAACGTGATCTCTGTCTACACCATCATCGGTGACGTGCTTGCCACCGCTTACGCCGCGGGCAAGGGCGCAACCCGGGCTCTCACCAAGATGGCGGCGGTCCAGTACGCGAAGGAGAAGATCCGGGTCAACGGCGTGTTCCCCGGCTTCGTCGAGACGGGGATGACCAAGGACCTCCACGCCCAGCCCGAGGCGCGCCAGCACCGCATCGACCTGACCCCGCTCGGCCGCCTGGCCATGCCCGAGGACATCGCCTACGGGATCGTCTACCTCGCGTCGGACGAGTCGAGCTACATGACCGGAAGCGAGCTGGTGATCGACGGCGGGATCTCGTCACGCTAGGCCGCTGAGTCGCGGGCGAT
>CAVSHW010000009.1:0-46791 GCA_963727695.1 uncultured Methylomirabilota bacterium
ACCGGCAAGAGAACGGGTTTCTTGGACGCCGTCGGGGGTGTCCCGGGCGCGGCAGGCGCAGCCCCGACGCACACCGGACCGGATGCGGTTGGGACTAGACCGCTGGCCTACGACCTAGGCTGACGGGAGGTGCGCACGCTCGTCCCGCGGGCGCCGCGCCTGCGGTGACACCGCTGGCAGCGAAGAGAACGAGCAAGAAGAATCGGGGGACAGACGCATGGGTGCGCAATGGCGGGTGTGCATCGGATCCGAAGGAGGTGAATCCGGGAGCGCACGGGCTCAAGGCCGCACGTCGTCGGCTCGGGAATACGTCGTGGAGTTGCTATGCGTGCTCCTGCTGGCCATGGTGGTCCGGACGTTCGTCGTGCAGGCTTTTACCATCCCGTCTGGCTCGATGCTTCCGACCTTGCAGATCGGTGACGACGTGTTGGTGGAGAAGGTTAGCTATACCTTTCGGCCGATTCAGCGCGGCGACGTCATCGTCTTCAAGTATCCGCGCGATGAAAACCTGGACTTTGTGAAGCGCGTGATTGGCCTACCGGGGGAGACGCTGGAGATCCGGGGGCACCAGGTGTTTATTAACGGCACGCGGTTGATCGAGCCCTACGCCGATTATCGCGGGTCTCCGATCTTCGGCCCGCCGGCGCATTTTGGGCCAGTGGTGATTCCGCCACGCCACCTGTTCATGATGGGTGATAACCGCGATCTGAGCTTGGATAGCCGAGCCTGGGGGTTTCTCGATGAGACCAAAGTGGTGGGGAGAGCACGCCTCATCTACTTCTCGGTCCGGGCCGATGAACTCTCCCAGCGCTCATTCCTCTCCTCGGTATTCGACGGGGTGGTCCATCCGTCCTGGATCCGGTGGCGACGGATCGGGGAGGTGATTCACTAAGACGCTGCGGTTTCATGGGGGGGTCCCCGGGTACGCGGTGGATACGGTGTGGGCCTGAATGCGGGAACCGGGGGAGGCAGGCATGGCAACTGAAGAGGCTGAGGGAATTGAACCGACCCCGACAGGTCGCGATGGGGAACAGGCCGTACGGGGGCGGGAGTGGACACACCGGCTATTCTATTTAACCGTTGGACTGCTTGCGGGCATCCTGACGGCGGGCATGTGGCGCCTTCGCCCGGACGCTGTTCCGCCCGAGGCCGTGTCGGACTTTCGGCTCATGGCCGAGGCCTGGAACACGATCCAGCGCGAGTACGTGGACCGGGCAGCGGTTCGCTCGGCACGCCTGACCTGGGGGGCCATCAGCGGCATGGTGGGCACTCTCAACGATACGGGGCATAGCCGCTTCCTCACGCCGGACATGCGCAGAAGGGAACAGGCTACCACTCGCGGCATCGTGGAGGGCATCGGGGCGGAGATACAGGCAAAGGGCGACCAGATCATTATCGTGGCCCCCCTCGACAACTCTCCGGCCCAGCGAGCCGGCTTACGCCCGGGGGATGTCATCCTCGAAGTCGACGGGAGGGCGGTGAGCGGCGTGCCCGTGGACGAGGTTGTTGGCTGGATTGTGGGTCAGAGCAACACCCCAGTCAGTCTCCGCATCCTGACACCCAGCAGCGGTGACACGCGAGATGTTCCCCTGGTGCGAAAGCGCATTCGGCTCCATAGTGTGACATGGCGCCGCCTGCCTGGAACGGCGCTGGCGCACATTCGAGTGGCGGGATTCACCAGGGGCGTGACCGCCGACCTCCGGGATGCCCTCCTCGCCATCCATGGCGCTGACCTCGCCGGGGCGATCTTAGACCTGCGGAGCGACCCGGGCGGTCTCTTGGAGGAGGCTGTGGGTGTGGCGAGCCAGTTCTTGTCCGACGGCAATGTGGCCCTGAAGAGGGACGCCGCAGGGAACATTCGTGCATTGCCGGTGCAGCCCGGTGGTGTCGCGCCCAGCCTGCCTGTGGTCGTCCTGATCGACCAAGGGACGGCGAGCGCCTCCGAAATCGTCGCAGCCGCGCTCCACGATACACACCGCGCATGCCTGATCGGGGAAACGACATTCGGGACCGGGACGATTCTTCAGTCGTTCCCGCTGTCGGATGGCTCCGCGCTCCTTCTCGCCGTCGCAGAGTGGTTGACGCCGGCCGGCCACCTGCTCTGGCACCAGGGGGTATCGCCTGACGTTGCTGTCCCGCTGCCGCCGGATGGAATACCGTTGCGTCCTGCGACGGAGCAGGGGCTGACGGCAGCACAATTCCGCGTCAGCGGGGATGCGCCCCTCCAGCGGGCAGTGGCGGTGCTCACTCGAACTGCCCAGAGTGGTCCAAGCTCCCCAGTGGCCCGCTGCATGCATCCGGGTGTATTCGTGGGGATACCCTCTGAGACAATTGGTTGACCGTGCCCAGGCTAAGCCGTTCCATGCGCCGGTGCGTGACATCTTGCGTGTGTCCCTGTCTTCCCGAACACCTACACCCTCTGATTCTGGCGATGTTCTTTTCGCCGCCCGGCTCGACCGACGCGCTTTCCCCTGGATGTTTGCGCTCCAAAGATGGAGACGGACCCTGATCCAGCACCAACTCGGTAACCACCTGCGAACACAACAAATCCACAAACCCAGCAGTGGCAGGGTAGCACACGTTGCGGTTACGATCTTGACAACGGCATGGGATGCGGGCTAGGGTAGGGCGGTTTCGACGTATGGGCGGCGCGCCGCTTTCCTCGCCGTGGATGTGCGGCGGCCTCGCCGACCTGGGACCGAACGGCCCTCTTCCGAGGCGGCTGGCAAATGGTCCTGGAGTCTCACCTCGAGAACCGAGAAGCTCCTGACCCGGCTCGGCATGTGGGGAGCCGTGCGGGGGTCTGCCTCGCTCGTGGTCGCCCTCATCCTTTCCGTTTCGCTCCTCGAATCCCTCGCTCCATCCGTCGTTCGGCTCCTCTCCTCGGGACCCGTGAACGCCGTCCACGTTTTTGCGGTCGGGATCGGCCTGCTTTGGGCATGATCGGATACTTCGCCGGGGATATCTGGGACCGCTTCGTCTTCGAGGCGTGGTACGGCCCACAGGGGAAGTGGCTCGACGCGGACCGCAGGCCGTTCCTCGTGTTCCCGGCCGGATCGGCGCTCAAGCGGGCTCGGGCCCAGGCCGCCCAGGCGCTCCCGCGGAAGCCGGACACGCCGGCCACGGAGAAGGGGGTCTACCGCGAGGCGGTCAAGATCGCGAAGCGGCAGGCGGAGCGGTGGGAGCGAATCGAGCATCCGCTGATCCTCTCCCGATTCCTGCGGGGACTGCTGTTGCCCTGCCTCTCCGTGGCCTGTCTGATCTTCTGCTCCGCTGCGATCCTTCCGGGCGTCGGCGCCGCGACGAAGGCCCCGCTGTTTCTCCTGGCGGGCGGGGGAAGCCTCGCGCTCGCGCTGCTGTGTTTGGTTCCGTACAGCCATCTCCGCGTCGAACACATGCTCCGGCTCTATCAGGATGTGGCGGCGCATCACACCAAGAAGAAGCCGGAGCGCCGCTAGCGTCCGAGGACGCCAGCGTGCGGCACGGCCCATCACGGAATGCGGCCCTGCGCCAGGGGTGACGAGGGCTGCCGGCGCGGCGCGCGGGACGTGCGTGTGGATCACCCCAGGGGGAGTCCAGCCATGCTGCGTCAGCCTCCCGTCATCAAACTGGATGAGATCCCGGACGTCATCGCCAGGGAGTTCCCCGACCGAGACACGATCACGGTGTATGTCGGCTCGAACGCCGCGACGCCCACCGCCTCGCTCGACACCATCACCGCCGCCCTCAAGGCGGGCCGGCCCAAGCTTCCCTATCTCCGAATGGTTCATATCCTGCTCCAAGGGCCCGTCTCGTACGTGGAGCAGGGCCTCCAGGACCGGATCATGGCCTATTCGATCTTTTCCGCGGGGGACGTGCGCAAGGCGGCCAACGAGGGTCGCGCCTTCTATCTGCCCTGCACGCTGGCCAACCTGGACAGCCTGATCGGCAAAGGCCGGCCTTACATGCCCGACGTAGCCATCTTCAAGGTCCGCCCGCACGAGGTGACCGGCGAGTACAGCCTGGGGTTGTCGGTCGAGGCGCTGCACACCGCCATCGATCACGCCACCTGCGTCATCGCCGAGGTGGACCACGGCATGCCGTTCACCCAGGGCCAGAGCGTCGTGGACGCCTCGTCCCTGGATTATCTCGTCGACGATCATGTGAAGCCGGTCTATGAGACCCCCGCCCCCGATTTCGACAACCTACCTCCGGCGGAGCGGCGGATCGGCGAGCTGGTCGCCACGCATTTCATCCGAGACGGGGTGACGCTCCAGGTGGGCATCGGGCAGATCCCCGACGCGGTGATCGGGACCATCAAGGAGGCGGAGTTCCGGGATCTCGGCGTCCAGACCGAGCTCTATGGCGACGGCCTGATGATGCTCCAGAAACAGGGCATCGTCACGAACCTGAAGAAGCGGCAGCACATGGGCTACAGCACGGCGGCGTTGATCATGGGCTCCAAGGCGCTGTACGAGTTCGTCCACCTGCGGGCGGGAATCCAGATGCGCCCCTGCGCCGTCACCAACGCCACCGACGTCATCCGCAAGAACAGCCCGTTCATCTCGATCAACACCGCCATGGGCGTGGACCTCTTCGGCAACGTCTGGGCCGATTTCGTGGACGCGCGCCACTATTACAGCGGCGTCGGCGGCCAGCCCGATTTTGTCCGGGCCCTGAACGATCCCGCTTACGGCGTGCCCATCATCACGATCAAGAGCGTGACCCACAAAGGCGAGTCCAAGATCGCCAAGGTCCATCCGCCGGGCGTGAGCCTGACGGCCTCGGCCTACGACGGGGTGGTCATCGTCACGAATACGGGATCGCCGATCTGCGGGGACTCACGGCGGGCGAGAAGGCGCTGGCCGTCGCCAGCATCGCCCACCCGCGCTTCCGCGACGAGTTCCTCAAGTCCTTCTATGACGATCCCCTGTTCACCAAGGCGAAGGGCTGCTGCCCGGGAAAACTCCCGCGCGGCGTGACGATGTACCAGGGCTCGATCAGACTCGAAGAGGAATAGTGCCCGGACTCGCATCCTTCACGGTTGTACAGGACGGGAAAGTGGTGAGATCTCCACACGTTAGGCAAGTCGGTCGCGCCCTGGGCGCGTGTCTTATACAGACCGGCCCCTTCTGGGGTTGCCGGAATATACAGACTGTCCATTTATAGTTGGCACAGAGGAGAGATCACGTGACGGATAAGCGCGAAGGAACAAAGTTCCTACACTACTTCGGTCCGCTGCTTGACGCCCTTCGTGCGCTCGGTGGGTCGGCTACGCCCGAGGAGGCTACTGACAAAGTCGCCGAGCTATGCTCGGTGACTGATGCGCAGCAAAACGAATTGTTGGATTCTGGGCAACCTCGGTTCAGGAATCAAGTCCACTGGGCGCGATTTTATCTTAAGCGCGCGGGACTCGTGGATTCCTCTCGGCGGGGCGTCTGGAGTCTGACCGAGAAGGGCAAGTCCGCCAAGCTGAACTACGATGGCGCCAGGGCGATCTTCTACAACGTAGTCAAACTGGACACCGAAGCACGCAAAGGGCGAAAGGCTAAGCTCGATCAACGCGTTGACCGCCCCAAGAGGCGGACATAACAGATTCAGCGCAGTATCGCGATCGACTTCTGCAGATAATCCAAGAGTTGCCGTTTTCCGGATTCGAGCGGCTCTGCCAGCGCCTCCTTCGCGAAGCCGGGTTCCAGCAGGTGACGGTGACTGGAAGGACCGGCGACAAAGGTATAGATGGTCACGGCATCCTCGAACTCAATCCGTTTGTGACGTTCAAGGTCTTGTTCCAATGCAAGCGGTACAGAGGGAGCGTCGGAGCACCAGATGTCAGGGACTTCGGACGGGCTATGCAAGGCCGATCGGACAAGGGCATCATCTTGACGACGGGGACATTCACGCAGGAGGCGAGACGAGAAGCTCGGCGCGATGGGGCACTTCCGATTGAACTTGTCGATGGCGACAAACTCATCGAGATGTTCGAGAAACTGGAACTCGGCGTGAGGCCCAAGACGGCATTCGAGATCGATGATGGTTTCTTTCAGGAATTTCGAGAATGAGGTGCGAACCAGCGGCTGCAGCGGATGGCCGGTCCCGCGAGCTCGCTCGCGTGCCCGTCCCCCGCTGAGCCGCGGCTCCGTTGGGCCCTGGAAGTACAGAGAGGAGAGCACGAGGAGCAACGAACAGGGCACACCTGAGACGAAAGGTGTTACGGTGAAGTTACTTGCAACGGTTGACCTTGGCCCTGAGATCGAGGGCATGGCAGGGCGCCAACTTCGAATGCGTATGGTGACCATCGAGCCTGGAGGCGTCTTCGGCCCGATTCACGACCATAAAGACAGACCAGGCACCGTCTACATACTGCAAGGAACGATCACGACCATCGAAATGGAGTCGCTACGGACTATGGGCCGGGAGTGGGCTGGCCCGAGGATAGGAACACCACACACTGGCTTGAGAACAGAGGAACGATTCCGGCGGTGGAGATCTCGGTCGATATCGTCAGGCAAGAGTAAGCTCAGGCCCGACATCTAACACGGTCGGGCCTAACACGCGACTCAACCGGACGCGCTTCAGTCGGCTTCGACCTCCTTTCGCGCGCCGGTTAGCCACAACGTTAGACCGCGAGAACAACAATGGACTCCATTCCAGAGGCTCCGGCACGTGAGCTTTATCGTTAGGCCACAATAGGGATGGGCAAATGAAGGGGACGTGAAGGGGACGTAGGATACTTAAAATACTTATGCTTGACACAGTCTCCACGGAATGATACGAGTCTTGTCATGCCACGCGGCCCCCGTCTAGATGCGCCTGGGGCCCTGCATCATGTGATGGTGCGGGGCATCGAGCGACGTCCGCTGTTTCACGATGACACCGATCGCGCCGATTTCGTCGCCCGGCTGGCAGAGGTGGTCCGCCGGACCGGGCTCATCCTTCTAGCCTGGGCCCTGCTTCCCAATCACCTCCACCTCTTGGTTCGTACGCCGCCCGCCCCATCAGGCCGCCCGTACCGACCGGTCCTCCCTGCGGCGATGCGGCGACTCCTGACGGGGTATGCCGGCGCTTTCAATCGCCGCCACAAGCGAGTCGGCCATCTCGTCCAGAATCGTTATCGCTCCACCTTGGTTGAAGAAGACTCCTACCTCTTGGAGCTCGTGCGCTATCTGCATCTCAATCCCCTACGGGCGGGTGTTGTGCGTGATCTCGCCGCGCTCCAGCGGTACCCCTGGAGCGGACACAGCGCGATCCTCGGGCGAATCGACCGACCGTGGCAGGCCAGCGCGGAGGTGCTGGCGCTATTTGGCACAGGCCAGCCCGCGGCGCGCCGGCGGTACCGGGATTTTGTTGCGGCCGGGGAGGCCCGGGGACGCCGGGCGGAGTTCCAGGGGGGCGGACTGCGGCGGAGTGCCGGCGGCTGGCGTGAAGTGGCGGCGCTCCGGCGTGGACGCGAGCACTGGGCGGCCGATGAGCGCATTCTCGGTTCGGGGGCCTTTGTCGAGGCGGTCCTGCGAGAAGCCGAATCGCCCAACGCCTCCTGGCCGCCCCCGCAGGCCCTCGCGGCGCTGCCCGTGGTCTTTCGGCAGTGTGCGGATCTCTGGGGCGTCGAACTGAGCGAGCTCCAGCATGGGAGTCGTCGGCGACGCGTCGTCCAGGCGCGAGCCGTCGTCGCCACGCTCGCCGTAGTGCATCTGGGGCTGCCGGCCGCCCAGGTAGCCCGTCAGCTCGCGGTGACTCCAGCGGCGGTTCGTCGCGGAATGGAACAGGGGCCGGCTTTGTTGCGCGCTGCTCGAGTTGATCCCGAGAGACTGCTTCGTACCCTCAGACAACAAGTATCATAAGTATCCTACGTCCCCAAAGGCTTCCGCGCGCAAGACGACCCGAACCGAGCGGAAACAGTATGGGAGTTTCAGATGAGAAGAGAATACGACTTCACGGATTCGGTGCGGAACCCATACGCCAGGCACTTTCGGAAGCAGGTCACGCTCCGCTTGGGAGCGGATGTGATCGCCTACTTCAAAGCGCTGGCCGAGGAAACCGGAGTGCCCTACCAGAATCTCATCAACCTCTATCTGAGCAACTGCGCGCACTCGGGCAAGAAACTGGCCCTGAAGTGGGCCTCGTGACCGATCTCCTCCGTCAGACCACCTCGACGCCGCGCTCCTGGAGCAGCTTCACACCGAGCTCCCGGAGCTTGTATTTCTGGATCTTCCCGCTGGCGGTCATCGGGTAGGCGTCGACGAAGAAGACATATCTGGGAATCTTGAAGTTGGCGATCTGTCCTCGGCAGAAGTCCCGCACGTCTTCCTCGGTGATGGCGGACCCCTCTTTCCGGATCACGAAGGCGCCGACATCCTCGCCAAACTTGGGGCTGGCGATCCCGACCACCTGGATGTCCCGGAGGCCCTCCAGGCGGAGCAGATACTCTTCGATCTCACGCGGGGAGATGTTCTCGCCGCCTCGGATGATCGTGTCCTTGATCCGGCCCGTGATCTTGAAGTAGCCGTTCGCATCCATGGTGCCGAGGTCGCCGGTGTGCAGCCAGCCGTCCGCGTCGATGGCCTGGGCGGTGGCCTCGGGCATCTGGTAGTAACCCTTCATCACGTTGTAGCCCCGGCAGACCACTTCGCCCTGCGTTCCGGGCGGCAGCTCGGTGTTGGTCTCGGGGTCCACGATCCGCACCTCGATCCCGGGCAGGCGCTGTCCCACGGTGGAGACGCGCATCTCGATGGGATCGTCGGTGGAGGTCTGGGTCATGACCGGCGAACCCTCGGTGAGGCCGTAGGCGATGGTGATGTCGCGACACCGCATGTCCGCGATCACCCGCTTCATGATCTCCATCGGGCAGGGCGAGCCCGCCATGATGCCGGTACGCAGCGAGGAGAGGGTGAACATCGCGAACATGGGATGGCTGAGCTCGGCGATGAACATGGTCGGGACGCCGTAGATCGCCGTGCATCGCTCCTTCTGGACCGACGCCAAGGCGAGGAGCGGGTCGAAGCTTTCCAGGGCCACGACCGCGGCCCCGTGGGTGTAGATGGCCATCACCCCCAGCACCAGGCCAAAACAGTGAAAGAGCGGCACGGTCAGGCAGACGCGATCGGCCTCGGTGAACTTCTGCCGCTCGCCGATGGAGAAGCCGTTGTTCAGGATGTTGTGATGGGTGAGCATGACCCCTTTGGGAAAACCCGTGGTGCCCGAGGTGTACTGCATGTTGATGACCTCGTGACACGTGAGGCCCGCCGAGGCCCGCGCCAGATCCTCATCGCTGGTGTGGGCGCCGAGCAGGAGGAGCTCCTGGCTGTTGTACATCCCCCGATGCTTCTCGGGTCCGATGAAGATCACGCTCTTGAGCCGCGGGAAGCGCGCGCTCTCCAGCCGGCCGCGCTCGCAGGACTTCAGCTCGGGCACCAGCTCGTTGATCATGGCCACGTAGTCGCTGTCCCGAAAGCCGTCGATCAGACAGAGCGCCTTGATGTCGGACTGCTTCACCAGATATTCCAGTTCGTGGAGCCGATAGGCGGTGTTCACCGTGACGGCGACGACCCCGATCTTGGCTGCGGCAAAGAAGAAGGTGAGCCAGTCGGGGACATTGGTGGCCCAGATGCCGAGGTGGTCGCCCTTGGTGAGGCCGATGGCAAGGAGACCCTTGGCGAGGTTGTTCACCCGGCGGTCGAAGTCCGCGTATGTGAAGCGCAGGTCCCGGTCGGGATAGATCATGAATTCCTTGTCGGGATGGAGGGCGACCTGCTTCTCCAAGACCTGCCCGAGCGTATCGGTGATGTACTCCATGCGCGCTCCTCTCGGACTTAGAACGGGGCGTACACGACCGCCAGAATCTTGGCCGGCCGATCTCCCCGACAATGGACGTTGTGGGCAACAATGCTGTCGTAGTAGATCGAGTCCCCGGCCGACAGGCGGTAGGTCTCCGCGCCGTAAACGATCTCCACCTCGCCGGAGAACACGTAAATGAACTCTTCTCCCTCATGGGCCGATGGCTTGGCCTCCTGGGCCGAGGAGGGGTAGATGTCGATCAAGAAGGGCTCCATGTGGCGGCCCGCCTTGTTGGCCGCCAGGGAGAAGAAGTCGAGGTCGCTCGTCCCGGGGTGGTCCTTGTCCGAGACGTGCATGACCTTTCGCTGCTCCCCCGCGCGCACAAGCACGGGTCCCACGTTCTCCTGGTCGTCGAGGAAGGTCCCGATCCGTACCCCGAGAGCTCGGGCGATTCGGATCAGAGGGGTGAGAGAGGGGATCAGGGCCCCCGACTCGATCTGCCCGACGACCCTCGCCGTCAGCCCCGCCCGGTCCGCCAGCGCCTCCACGCTCAGGTTACGAGACTCACGCACCGCCTGCAGCTTCAAGCCGATCGTGTTCTTCTCTGCCATGCGTCACCTCACCGCTGTCCGTGGTTGGTAGACCCCGTCCTCAGGGTTTCTCCGAAGGCGACGGATCATACAAGATTCTGGCTGACCGATCAAATATTCTGTGATGGCGACTGCTTCAGGGCCCGCATGTGTTGGCTCACCAGTTCAAATGGAGATATCAGACTAGGCCGCTCCACTTGGTCGCACAAATGAGCGATTCCTATTCGTTCGTGAGACAAGCTGTCCCTTTGAGAAGAAGGTCGTGCCAGGAAGCGCAAGGCGCTGTGAGTGGAATCCCGCGTATAACAAGAGAATTTTGGATTCGCCACGGGTTGGTCTCGCCTTTGCAAATACCAAGAGTTCGGAGCGAATGGTCTGACCAGCAGACCATCAATGGTGGGTATCTTTCCGACGGGTCGCCCGCCAGGTTGTCTATAGCAGAGCAACACGAACGCTTGAATGTCTCCTGAGACGGCTCTCGTCCATTAGGAGCGCCAGGGAGGATAAACACGCTTATGGCAGATAGCGCGATGTATTCCCTGCTAGTCATCGGTGCTCTCATCTGTGCCTTCCGCGCCATAACCGCGGCCAGGATCCTGACTTCGACGATTTATCTGGCCTGTGTCAGCGCGGCCGTATCGACGATGCTGTATCTGTTCGGGGCCTATCAGATCGCCGTCATCGAGCTCAGCGTGGGCGCGGGACTGGTGACGGTCCTCCTCGTCTATGCCATCAGCGTGGTGGGGGATGACGCCTCCGACCCCGGACCGGTGATTCCCCGATCGGTGGCCGTCGGTCTGACCCTCCTCACGATCGCGATGCTGGGGTACATGGCCTATTCCCTGCCCAGCAGAGACGTGGCCGCCCGCGTTCCCACGCTCCTGCGCGCGCTCTGGCAGCAGCGGGTGCTCGACGTCTGGATTCAAATGGTCCTGATCTTCGCCGGTGTCCTTGGAATCCTGGGGCTTCTGGCCGAGGGAAAGGGCGCCCGCGCCGCATCAGCCCACCCCGGGGGAAACGGACACCGGACGGTCACGGTCGTGCCGCCGACCGCCTGCGGGTATGTGCCCCCCCAGGCTCGGCGCGCCGAGGAGCTTCACAAGGACGAGGTGCACGTATGACGCCGCTTCAGATCACCCTATTCGGGGTTCTTGGGCTCTTGGGGATCGGCTGCTACGGCCTTCTGATCACCCGAAACCTCATCAAGGTCGTCATCATCCTTCAGGTGCTCGTCAAGGCGGTGGTGCTGGCTCTGGTGCTGGCGGGGCAGGCCGGCCGCCAGCCGGGCCTCGGTCAGAGCCTGGCGGCCACCGTCATCGTCGCCGACACCATGGTGGCGGTGGTGGGGCTGGCCCTGGCAGTCCAGATCCGGCGCCGGTTCGGCACGGTTGACGTCTCGGCAATCTCCACACTTCGAGGATAGCGCATGGCACAGACGCTGATTTTCCTCACCATCGGTTTGCCCTGGCTGGGGGCCCTCGCCGCCTGGCTCACGCGGAACGAGCAGGAACGCACCCAGCACACCCTGGCGGTCGGCTTCAGTGTGGCCGCGGGGTTTGCGGCACTGGCACTGATCCCCTGCGCCGGGAGCGGCGTTGCCCTGCGGCTGCCGATCGGCGGCCTCTTCGGCGACATGACGTTCGTGGCGGACGGCCTGGGAGTTTTCCTGGCGGCCGTGGCCACGGTCATCGGGAGCCTGGCGGTCATCTTCTCCGTGTCCTACATGCACGGCGATCCGCAGCTCGGCCGCTACTACACCATGGTTCTCCTCTTCATCGGGGGCATGGTCGGGCTGGTGCTGACCAACAACATGCTCTTCCTGTTCTTCTTCTGGGAGATCACGGCCCTCTGCTCCTATGCCCTCATCTCCTACTACAATGACGACCCCAAGGCGGTCTCGGCCGGCATCGAGGCCCTGGTGATGACCCAGATCGGCGGCGTGGGTCTGCTGGCCGGCGCGCTGGTGGTCTTCGCGCTCTTCGGGAGCTACGAGATCGACGCCTTCCTGCAGAACGCGGCCAAGCTGGGGCCGAATCCGCTGGCCTGGATGGCCTTCGGGTTTCTGATCGCCGCCGCCGCCAAGTCGGCACAGTTTCCGTTCCAGACCTGGCTTCCCGACGCGATGGAGGCGCCGACCCCGGTGAGCGCCCTGATCCATGCCGCCACCATGGTCAACGCCGGCGTGTACCTCCTGGCCCGGTTCTACCCTGCCTTTGCCCCGGTGCCCGGCTGGAAGACGGCGGTGATCGCGGTGGGAGTGATCTCGGCCCTGATGACCGCCTGCATGGCGCTGGTGGCGCCGGACCTCAAGCGGGCGCTGGCCTATTCCACCGTCAGCCAGCTCGGCTACATGGTGTACGCCGTGGGCACGGGCGACATCTTCGCCAGCCAGTTTCATCTCTTCAGCCACGCGGTGTTCAAGGCGCTCCTCTTCTTGGGTGCCGGCGCCGTGATCCACGCCGTCGGGACGCGCGACATGCTCAAGATGGGGGGCCTCGGCGCCAAGATGCCGTTCGTCCGGAACGTCTTCGTGATCGGCGCCCTCTCGCTGGCGGGCCTCCCGATTCTGAACGGCTTCTGGAGCAAGGAGTCGGTCCTGGAGGCGGGCCTGACCGGCGGACCCGTCTGGGCGCTCGCGTTGATGCTGGTCGGGGCGGGGCTCACGGCCTGCTATACGTTCCGCATGGTCTGGATGGTGTTCTACGGCGAGGCGCGGAGCACGCTCCACGCCCACGACGCCACGGCCGCGATGAAACTTCCGCTCGGCCTGCTTGCGTTCGGGACGCTCACGACCTGGCTCGTGGCCGGTCCCTTCGGGCATCTGCTCGAATCGACTCTTCCCTTCCACAAAATCCACGCGCTCTCGACCGGCGGATTGGTCGCCGAGATCCTGGAGGCCCCGCTGACCTGGGGGGCTCTCGTTGTGATCGCGCTGGGGCTTCTCGCTTGGTGGGGACGGGAGCGGCTGACGATTCTCACCCGCGGGCTCGGGTGGCTCGGCGAGGCCGCCTCGCAGAGCTTTGGTTTCGAGTGGCTGAACCGGCAGGTGGTCTGCGCCACGCAAAGCGTCGCCCAGGCGCTGCGGGTCACGCAGCCCGGACATCTCAGTTGGAACATGGTCGGCATCATCGGGGGCCTGGTGGCCGTCCTGATCATCTTGACATGGGGCTAACGCGATGAACACTGCCTTCTTCTGGCTGGTGACGCTGCCGCTGGCCGCCTCGCCGCTGGTCTATCTGATCGGCCGCGTGGGGGCGAATCGGGATCCCGATGGGCGGGCGCCCGTCGCGGTGCCCTGGCTTTCGTTCCTCGTCCTCCTCGCCACCTGGGTCCCCTTCGGGATGGCGGTGCAGGAGGTGGGGGCGCGCGGGCGCAGCACCTTCAGTATCGAATCCATCGTCATGCAGTTGGACGGGATCAGCCTGATCCTGGCGGGGACGGTCCTCGCCGTCGGGACGGCGGTGGCCCTCCATTCGGCCTGCTACATGGCCGGCGAGGTGGGGGAAGAGAAGTACTACGCCATGCTCCTGGCCATGATGGGCGTGATGATCGGCCTGGGCTGCGCCGGCGACCTCTTCAACCTCTGGGTCTGGTTCGAGGCGATGGCGGTCTCCTCGTACCTCTTGGTCGCCTTCTATCGCGAGCAGGCCGGGTCGCTGGAAGCGGGCATGAAATACCTGGTGCAGAGCGCACTGGGCTCGGTGCTGGTCCTGCTGGGGATCGCCCTGGTCCTGGCCCAGACCGGGACGCTCACCCTGGACGAGATCCGGGCGGGGGCCCAGGCCGGCTCGCCGGCCCTGCTGGCGGCCGGGGCGCTCTTCATCATCGGCTTCGGCGTCAAGATCGCCATGGTACCGATGCACACCTGGCTGCCCGACGCCCATTCCCAGGCCCCCAGCGGGATCAGCGCCATGCTGTCGGGCGTGGTGATCGAAGCGGGGCTGGTGGCCCTGCTCCGGGCCCTGATGCCGCTCATGGGAGTGACACCCACCTGGGGGATCCTGCTGATGGCGTTCGGTGCGCTCAACATGCTGTACGGGAATCTTCTGGCGCTGCGCCAGGAGCAGGTGAAGCGCCTACTGGCCTTCTCCAGTCTGAGCCACGTCGGCTATATGCTGCTGGGCCTGGGCATCGCGCTGCACGCGGGACAGGCGGCGGGGGCCCAGGGCGCGTTCTTTCACCTGTTCAACCACGGCCTGATGAAGGGGCTGGCCTTCCTGGCGGCCGGGGCGCTGCTCTATGCCTTGCATCTTGCCGCCGGCAGCCACGACCCGCTGACGATCCGAGACCTGGACGGGGCCGCCTCGCGATACCCGATGGTCGCCTTGACGTTCAGCATCGCGCTGCTGGCGCTAGGCGGGCTGCCGCCGCTGGCCGGATTCATGTCCAAGTGGCAGATCTTCGCGGCCGGTTTCGCCACCAAGAATCTCGTGATCGCCGGGCTGGTGATCTTCGCCGCCCTGAACAGCGTGCTGTCCCTGGCCTACTATGCGCCGCTGGTGAACGCGGTCTACCGCAAACAGCCGTCGGCGGCGGTGGCGCGCGGGGCGGCGGTGCCGGTCAGCATGGTGCTGCCGTTGGCGGTCTTGGCCCTGGCGGTCGTCGTGCTGGGATTCTGGCCCAGCCTGCTCAACTTCCTGACCGAGCCGGCCGGCTCTGCGCTGCTCAAGGCCTTCAAGGGCTGAGAAAGGAAGAGGGATGGACGTCCTGCTGTATCCGCCGATTGCCTTTGTGATCTACCTGGTCCTGGTCGGCGTGCTTTCCGGGGTGGGGCGGGCGCTGGCCGTCCCGGCCCACGCCCATGCGGACGCGACGAAGTCCAGCCCCTATGCCAGCGGCGAGGCCGGTGAGACCTACCAGGCGGCGCCCGGCTATCGGCAGTTCTTCGTTGTGGCGCTGTTCTTCGCCGTGCTGCACCTGGGGATGCTGCTCGCCGGCAGCAGCGGGCTGACCTTGGTTACGGGGGCCTACCTGGTCGGGCTGATCCTGGCCCTGGTGGCCCTGATCCTGGGGTGAGGGAGAGCAACCATCGATGAGCGCACAAACCGACACCCTCTGGGGCGGGGCCCTGGAGAAGATCAAGCTCTGGGCACGAGTCAACTCGCCCTGGGCGATCCACTATAACAGCGGCTCCTGCAACGGCTGCGATATCGAGATCGTGGCCACACTGACGCCGCGCTACGACCTGGAGCGGTTCGGGATCAAGCTCAAGGGCAGCCCGCGACACGCGGATGTCCTGATCTGCACCGGGCCGGTCACGCGGCAGTCGCGGGATCGGCTCAAGCGCATCTACGAGCAGATGCCCGATCCGAAATTCGTGGTGGCCGTGGGTTCCTGCGCCACGTCGGGCGGGGCCTTCCAGGGCTGCTACAATGTCGTCGGCCACATCGACGAGGTCATCCCCGTCAATGCCTACATCCCGGGATGCCCGCCGCGGCCCGAGGCGATCATCGACGGCGTGGTGAAACTCCTGACCAGTCTGCTCCCGGCGAAAGCGGAGAAGTAGGGGGGATGATGAGCACAGAGGTTGCGTTGCAGCAAGCTGAGCAGCTGCTGGGTCAATATGCCAAGGGTACGGCCAAGCCGGAGCCGAACCGGCTGGATGTCACGATCGAGGGTTCGGATCTCACCGCCGCCGCCACGGCCCTGCACAAGGCCCGCTGGGGGTATCTCTCAGCGCTCACCGGAGTCGATCTGGGGCCGGAGGGGGAGGCAGATCGAGGCCCTGTACCACTTTTGCGAGGGGGACGGCGATCACCACCTTCCGAGTGCGGCTCCCCAGGAGCGGCGGCGCGGTGCCAAGCCTCCACACCCTCTACCCGAACGCCATGTTCTACGAGCGGGAACTCCTGGAGATGTTCGGGGTGACGGTGACGGGGCTGGCCGACACCTCCCACCTCTTTCTGCCCGACGGCTGGCCCGAAGAGGACCTATCCGCTGCTCAAGGACGCGGATGCCCAGGCGGCGGCCGAGCGGTGAAGGGGAGCGAGCCGCCGGAAATGGGCCGGCAGGGGGACAAGTTCATCGTCCCCATCGGACCGCAGCATCCTGCCCTGAAGGAGCCGGGCCACTTCGAGTTCGGGGTGGACGGCGAGCTGGTCACCAGCGCCAAGGTGCGGCTGGGGTACGTGCACCGCGGGATCGAGCGTGCCGCGCAGGAGCGGAACTACGTTCAGAACCTCTACCTGGTGGAGCGGGTCTGCGGCATCTGCTCGCACAGCCATGCCAACGCCTACGCGCTGGCCGTGGAGAAGCTCGCCGGGGTGCAGGTGACCCCCCGGGCCCAGGCGATCCGCGAGATGGTCGCCTGTCTGGAGCGGATCCACAGCCACTTGCTCTGGCTGGGCGTGGCGGCGCACGAGGCGGGCTTCGAGACGCTCTTGATGTTTAGCTGGCGGGACCGCGAGGTCGTCATGGACATGCTGGAGCGGCTGACCGGGAACCGGGTCAACTACTCCGCCAACGTCCTCGGGGGCGTGAAGTTCGACGTGTCACCGGAAATCGCCGCCGACATCCGGAAGGGCATGGATACGATCGATGAGCGGACGCGGCATTATCTCCATGTCACGATGGACGACACCTCGTTCCTGTCAGCGCTCGCGCGGCATCGGGATCATGACCAGCAGGCGGAGGCCGATGCGCCTTGGGGTCTGTCGGGCCCGTGGCCCGGGCCTCCGGGGTCCGGCGGGACATCCGAACCGATGCCCCGTACGGAGGGTATACGCAGTTCCCGGTCAAGATCGTGGTGGATGCGGCCGGGGACCTCGCCGCGCGCTTCAAGGTGCGGATGGAGGAGATCTTCGAGAGCAGCCGGGTCATCCGCGCCATCCTGGATGGACTCCCCGAAGGGGAGCTGACCGTCAAGATGCCGCGGCGGATTCCCGCCGGCGAAGCCATCAGCCGATTCGAGGCCCCGCGCGGCGAGCTGCTCTACTACGTCAAGAGCAACGGCACGGACATGCCGGAGCGAGTCAAGATCCGGACCCCGAGCATCTGCAACTGGATCTCGTGCTCGTCAAGGCCGTCGGGTCGCAACTGGCCGACGTGCCGCCGCTGCTCGCCGGCATCGATCCGTGCTTCTCGTGTAACGATCGCATGATCACGATCAACCGACCTGGCCGCGGCCGCCAGATCCTCACCTGGGAAGACCTGCGGCGGCGGGCCACCTCACACACTCGGCGGTGAACACTATGCGCGCGCTGATCAATCTCCTGTTCTTCCCCGGCGGCCTGTTTCTGATCGTCCTGGCCCTGGCCTACGAGTATGCCGACCGGAAGCTGATCGCCCGGTTCGAGAACCGCATCGGCCCCCGCTGGTTCCAAACGGTGGCGGATATCGTGAAACTCCTGGTCAAGGAGGAGATCACACCCGCGACCGCCCATCCGATCCTGTTCGGGGTCCTGCCGGTGGTCGCCATGTCGGGCGCCCTCACGGCGGCCCTCTACGTGCCGCTGCTGGGATTCCGACCCGCCCTGAGCTTCCCCGGCGACCTGGTCGTGACGCTCTACCTCTTGAGCCTGCTCACGATGTCGATCGGGATTGCCGGCTGGAACAGCACCAGCCGTTTCACCATGGTGGGGGCGACCCGGGCCCTCACCCAGCTCTTCTCCTACGAGGCCCCCTTCATGCTGGCGCTCCTCGGGCCCGCGGTGGTGGCGAGGAGCTGGCAGATCAGCGAGATCGTGGCGACCAATACGGGGGCCTGGATCCTGCTCACCCAACCATTCGGCTTCCTGGTGGCCCTGATCGGCCTGATGGGCAAGCTGGAGATGCCCCCCTTCGACGCCCCCAAGGCCGAAACGGAGATC
The DNA here is from genome assembly GCA_963727695.1 of uncultured Methylomirabilota bacterium. Lineage (GTDB taxonomy): Bacteria > Methylomirabilota > Methylomirabilia > Methylomirabilales > 2-02-FULL-66-22 > 2-02-FULL-66-22. The sequence continues at coordinate 18,152 of CAVSHW010000009.1, forward strand.
GTAGCCGGGGCGCTCACGGAGTACAGCGGGCGAGGACTGGGGCTGTTCCACCTGGGCAAGGAGATCGAGCTGGTCGTCGGGCTGACGCTGATCGCCGCGCTCTACATGGGCGGGATCGCCAACCCGCTCGAGTTCTTCGTGCAAGACGCTGGTGCTGCTGGGGATCCTGTGCACCTTCCACAGCCATTCTCACGCGACTCCGGATCGATCAGACGGTGGGCCTGTGGTGGCGCTACGGCGCCGTGGTGGTGTTGGCCCAGTGGCTGGTTCTGATCGCATGGAAAGGGATCGTGGCATGAGATTCGGCACGATGCTCCGCGATATCTGGGGGTCGGTCTTCAAGAAGCCGGCCACGCAGCGCTACCCCTTCGAGCGCCTGGAGGCCCCGGACCAGTTCCGTGGGACGCTCCACTGGACGCCGGGGAAATGCAACGGCTGCTGTCTGTGCATGAAGGATTGCCCCTCCAACGCCATCGAGTTGATCACGATCGACAAGAAGAACAAGCAGTTCGTGATGCGCTATCATGCCGACCGCTGCACCTATTGCGCCCAGTGCGTGAGGAACTGCCGCCTCGAGTGCCTGGGGATGGTCGCACGACCAGTGGGAGACGGCCGGGCTGAAGCGCGAGACCTTCGTGGTCAACTACGGGACCGAGGCGGACATTGCGACCCTCCTGGCGAAGCACAGCTCGACAGACGCTGCGGAGCCTGCCGCGAGCGGCGCGGGGCCCGGCGGCGGTTCCACCGCGACCCCCTAGAGTCGCGATCGTCGGGGTCGGGAACGAGTTCAACGGCGACGACGCGGCCGGTGTGCGGGTCGCGCGGGCGCTCCAGAGACGACAGCGGGCCGGGGCGAGCGATGCCCCCCGGCCCGCTTCCGTTTCCCTCCTGGTGCTCGAGGGCGGCCTCGCCCCCGAGAATCTGACCGGCGCGATCCGCCGATTCGCCCCCGACCTCGTCCTCCTGGTGGACGCGGCCGAAATGGGGGAGCCTGCGGGCGCGGTCCGCTGGCTCTCCTGGCAGGAAACGACCGGCGTCAGCGCCGCGACCCACGCCCTCCCGCCTTACATGGTGGCCCAATTCCTCGCCGGCGAGCTTGGCTGCGAGGTGGCCCTCATCGGCATCCAGCCCCAGGAGACCGCTTTTGGCGCCTCGCTCAGCCCGCCGGTGCAGCGGGCCGTCCGGGCGGTGACGCGGGGACTGGCCGCGCTCCTCGTGACCGAAGCCGCGGTCGGCCCCCCCGAGCCCCGTTAGGAGCCGTTACGAAATAACATGGCCATTTGTTGTGATTTCGTTACGGCTCCTTATGCCGTTCCGGAATTTCTCCGGTCAAGCTATTCTTTGACAACGGCCTAGCGCCCTCTCCATCCCATCGCCATACCCCGCGCCGCCGCCGTCCCAGATTAAGAATTTCTCATGACGCCCTAATCTCCCTCACATGATCCCGCGCTATCTTCCTCCTCGATGAGGCTGGGGCTGCCCCCGGCGAATTCTGACTTCGAAGGAGGAAATCCGATGTGGGATATGGGCAAGCGGTGGGCCATGGCCCGCAGGGGTGTTTTGATGGTGGCGGTCGCCGCACTGCTGGTGGGAGGCGGCCTAGGCATCGGTCTGGCTGGCGGGAAGCCGAGCCCCGTCGGTGCGAGTGGTGACACGGCCATGCCGGCGGTTTCGGCCGGTGCGCCGGCGAGTTTCGCGGATTTGGTGGAGCACGTGGGGGCCAGCGTCGTAAATATCAAGGTCACCAAGGTGGAGCGGATGAGCGGGCCGAACTTCATGGGGCCCGAGGGGATCGACCCCAATTCCCCCCTCGGCGACTTCATGCAGAAGTTCTTCGGCGGGCAGATGCCCCAGGCCCCCCGGGAACACCGCCAGCAGGGGGCAGGTAGTGGCTTCATCATCAGTGAAGACGGCTACATCGTGACCAACAACCACGTGGTGGAGGGCGCCACGGAGGTGACCGTGACCCTGGCCAACAAGAAGGAGTACACGGCCAAGGTCATCGGGCGGGATCCCAAGACGGACGTGGCGATCGTGAAGATCGAGGCCAAGGAGCCCCTGACCGTGGCCAGCCTGGGCGACTCGGATCAGTTGCGGGTCGGCGAGTGGGTGGTGGCGGTGGGCAACCCGTTCGGGCTGAGCAACACGGTCACGAAGGGCATCGTCAGCGCCAAGAATCGGGACATCGGCGCCGGGCCATACGACAATTTCATCCAGACGGACGCCCCGATCAATCCGGGCAACTCCGGCGGCCCGCTCTTCAATCTGAAGGGCGAGGTGGTCGGGATCAACACCGCCATCGTCCCGAATGGGCAGGGGATCGGCTTTGCGGTGGCGGTGAACACGGCCAAGAATCTCATCCCCCAGTTGGAGAGCAAGGGCGAGGTGACCCGCGGCTACCTGGGCGTGGCCATCCAAGCCATCACGCCGGAACTGGCGAAGGGCCTGAACCTGAAGGACACCAAGGGAGCCTTGGTGGCGGACGTGACCAAGGGGAGCCCGGCTGAGACCGCCGGGATCAAGCGCGGCGACGTGATCGTGAGCTTTGACGGCAAGGACGTGGCCGAAGTGGCCACCCTGCCGAGTCTGGTGGCGGCGACGCCGATCGAAAAGGCGGTCCCCGTAAAGATCCTGCGCAACGCAGCCGAGCAGACCCTCTCCGTGACGGTCGGTCGGATGCCGGGAGAGCGCGCCGAGACAGCCGGCGCGACCAGCGGCCCGGCCGAGGCGGCCGCGGGCAAGTGGGGCCTGGCCCTGCGCGACCTGGACGCCCGCATGGCGCAGCGGGCCGGCATCGCACCCAATGAAGGGGTGCTGGTCGCGGCCGTCAAGCCCGACAGCGCCGCAGAGCGGTCCGGCGTCCGCCCGGGCGACGTCATCCTGGAAGTGAATCGCCACAAAGTGACCTCGGTTGCGGAAGCGCAGGCCGAGGCCAAGAAGCAGGAAGCTGGCGGGTCGCTCCTTCTGCTGCTCAAGCGTGGAGACGCCAGCTTGTTTGCCGCCCTCGAGCAGAAGTAGGCGGCATCGACTGGGTACGGGGTCGCGTTGACCGGTCACCCAACGCGGCCCCGCACCCAAGGAGGATTCCCGATGGCCAGCATCATCGAGTACCGCAACGATGAATCTCCCCGGAATGACTATCCCCGCAGGATCGTCTCCCCGGTGAATCCGTCCGCCTGCTGTCTTGCGAACATGGCGCAGACCGGCCACGGGGCCATCGATGCCCATTGGCGGTTCTACTATAAGCGCTGTGGGGTGTGCGGGTACACCGTCCGATGCTTCTACGCCCCGAGTCTTCTCGCCGTTTTCGAGACCGGACGGCAGGTTCGCATGGCCTTGGCCGAGATGAGTCTGGATGTGGGCGGGCGCAGGCGCAGGACGCGGGCCCAGATCGCGGCGGAACGGGCCGCGGCCCAGCGATGGCCCCTCCACAGAGGACCCAAGCAGCAGCCGGTCCGGATGCTCCGGACGGGACGCCTGGTCCCGTCCGTCGCGTAAGCCGTTGTCAAAGAATAACTTGACCGGAGAAATCCCGGAAACGGCATAAGGAGCCGTAACGAAATTCCAAGGAATGGACAAGTTATTTCGTAACGGCTCCTAACTCCCGCAAGCCGGCGCGGTGCCCCGACGGCCCGGCCTCTCGGGGCTGCAGCGTACGTCCCCACCTTCCTCGATCCAAAACCGGTTTAGACTTGACACGGTTCGACTTGCTGGGGCATTCTCCATCTGTCTCCGGCCGAGAATCCTCGAGGGATCGTCCCTGCCTGGTAGAGATCACGGTCCGGCTCAACCGCACATTCCATTTGCCAAGAAAGATCACGGCAACCGCCGATAGGGGTGCGTCTCGATGGCCCGCGAGAAGGAATCTGCAGCACTCCTGAACCTCGACACGCAGGGATTTGGTTTTGATCCTCAGGATGTCACCGAGGCATCCTTCTACGGGATTCCGTCGCCCGCCATTCACCGGGCGGAAGAGCGCCTCCTCGACCCTTCGGTCAAGAGCGTCGCCTATTTCTCGATGGAGTTCGGCCTGGCGCCCAGCGTCTATCATCCCTACCAGACCACGAGGCCGCTTTCGTCCCGCAACAAGAAGCGGGATTTTGAGATCTTCTCCAATCTGCGGCAGATGGACTACTACCATTTCGTGCAGAGCGACACCGTGGTGGATATCCCCATCTACAGCGGCGGTCTCGGCGTGCTGGCGGGAGACACACTGAAGTCCGCGGCGGATTTGAAGCTTCCCTTGCTGGGCGTGGGGATCCTCTGGAGCAAGGGCTATTTCGACCAGCAGTTCTGCATCCAGTACGGGCAACTCCCCGGGGAATTCCAGTGGGACCCGCGGACGTATCCCGGCCTCGTCAAGCTGAAGACCACGATCGAGCTGTCCATCGGCCACGACCCGATCAGGCTCAATCTCTGGAAATACTACGTCCCCAGCTTTGACAGGCAGCACGCGGTACCGCTGCTCCTGATCGATTCCGATCATCCGGAGAATCCCGACTGGGCGAGGGAGCTGACCGGTCAGCTCTATCAGAGCTCCACGGTCTGGTGGAAGACCGTGCAGCGCAAAGTCCTGGGCATGGGCGGGATCAAGGCCATCCAGGCGCTGGGGTATGCGATCGATCTCTTCCATCTGAACGAAGGGCATGCGGCCTTCGCCTTTGTGGAGATGGCCAAGGGAAAGAGCCCGGAAGAGGTTGCGGCGCTGACGGAGCGCTTCGCCTATACCTGCCATACGCCGGTCGAGGCGGGTCACGACCGTCTCCCGATCGACGAGCTGGCCAAGGTGCTGTCGGACGAAGAGATGATCATCGCGGAGCGGTTCGGCCACGACAAGGATCCGGCCCTCGTCAACCTGACGATCCTGGCCATGAACGCCAGCAAGCACGTCAACGCGGTGGCCAAGAAGCACGAAGAGGTGACCAAGATCCAGTTTCCTTCCCACGAGGAGAAGATCCGGGGGATCACCAACGGGATTCACATCCCCACCTGGATCAGCCGCCCCTTCGAGCAGTTGTTCGACGAGTATGCCCAGATCTTCGGAAACTGGGAAGACAGCCCCGACAGCCTCCAGCGGGTTGCGCACTTGCTTCACGACCGCGTATTCCGGGAGAGGCTATGGGACGCGCACAAGCAGAACAAACACCGACTGCTGGAATGGTTGCGGCCCTGGATGCTGCGGGACGACGTCTTCACGATCGCCTGGGCCCGACGGGCAGCGCCCTACAAGCGCCCCAGCTTGATCCTGCAACGCCCGGACAGATTGGTGGAGATCGCCAAGCAGCACGGCGGGCTGCAGATCCTGTTCGCCGGGAAGGCCCATCCGAACGATTTCGCCGGAACCGGCAACATCAAGGAGATTCTGAACATCATCGATTCGCTCCAGGATCAGCGAGAACACTTGAAGGTCATCTTCCTGGAGAACTATGACACCTATATCGCAAAACAGCTTATCAGCGGGGTGGATGTCTGGCTCAACAATCCCTTGCCCCCGTTCGAGGCTTCGGGGACCTCGGGGATGAAGGCCGTCCTGAACGGCGTGCTGCAGCTTTCCACCATGGACGGCTGGGTCGTTGAGGCGGCGGATAACGAGATCGGCGAGATCTTCGGCCATCGTTCGGAACATGGCGAACTCGGCCGCGAGATGGACTTGCGGCTCCAGGAAGACTCCGATTCCCTCTACGAAAAGCTGGAACTGATGGTGCGCGACTACCGCCAGGTGGAGCAGGCCCAACCGGAGGACAGGTATGCGTCCAAATGGATTGACCGCATGATCCACTGTCTCGAGGTGGCCAGCTTCTTCAATACGTCCCGGATGGTGACGCAGTACAACCAGGGCATCTGGCGAATGGCGCCGATCGGCTGATACGAGGGTGCGTTCTTCCGCGAACTCGTGTGGCGTGGTAGCATACTTGGCCGCTGGGGGCTCGCGCGACACGCCATCTTGGACCCCCTTGGCGCGGAGACCATGATCCAGATCGAAGAAGCCGGCAAATCTTTCGGTGGGCAGACCGTCTTTTTCGACCTCACCTGGCACATCACGCGAGGCCAGCGGGTGGGACTCGTCGGCCCGAACGGCGCCGGCAAGACCACGCTCTGCCGGATTCTCACGAACGAGATGGAGGTGGACTCGGGCCAGGTGCGCCGCGCCAAGTCCACGACCATCGGCTACCTGCCGCAGGATCTCGTGGCGGCGGGCGATGGGACGGTCCTGGGGCATCTCTTGGCCGGCTTCCCCGAACTCCAGCGACTGGAAGAGGGGATGGAGGCTTTGGCGCATGAGATGGCCGAGGTCGAGAACGAGGCCTCTGAAGACCTGATGGAGCGCTACGGCGACCTCCAGCACCAGTACGAGGCGCTGGGCGGCTATCATCTCGAGGCGCGCGCCAAGGCGATCCTGGGGGGCCTGAATTTTGTCCCGGACGATTTCCACACTCCGCTCTCGAATCTCTCGGGCGGCTGGCGGATGCGGGTGGCGCTGGGGCGGCTTCTCCTCCAGTCGCCCGACCTCCTCCTCCTGGACGAGCCGACGAACCACCTTGACCTCGAATCCCTCCAGTGGCTGGAGGATTTCCTCGCCGCTTACGAGGGCACGGTGGTCATCATCTCCCACGACCGCTACTTCCTGAACCGAGTAGTCGACCGGATCGCGGAGCTGGAGCTGGGGCGCTTCAGTCTGTACGTCGGCGATTACGACGACTACCAGGCGCAGAAGCTCGCCCGGCAAGAGCAGCTCGTGGCGGCGCAGAAGAGCCAAGCCGAGCAGATCGAGAAGATGGAGCGGTTCATCCGGAAGTTCCGCTACAAGGCCACCAAGGCGCGCCAGGTCCAGAGCCGGATCAAGCAGCTCGACAAGATCGAGCGGGTGGAGGTGATCCGCGCGCCCAAGCGCATTCACTTCCGGCTTCCCCAGCCGGGGCGCAGCGGCACGGTGGTGGGCGAGCTCAGGAAGGTCCACAAGGCCTACGGGGACACGGTGGTGTATCGCGGCGTGGATTTTCGCCTGCTGCGGGGGGACCGGATCGCCCTGGTCGGCCCGAACGGCGCCGGGAAGAGCACGATCCTCAAGATCATCGCCGGCGTCTTGCCTTTCGAGGCCGGGGAGCGGATCCTGGGGCACAACGCCACCGTCCACTACTATGCGCAGCACCAACTCGATGCCCTGAATCCCCAGAACTCGGTTCTGGAAGAGCTGGCCTCGGTCGCCGACCCGGAGATGCAGCCGCGGCTGCGGGGAATTCTGGGCGCCTTCCTGTTCTCCGGGGACAGCGTCGAGAAGCCGGTGGCCGTGCTGTCAGGCGGCGAGAAGAGCCGGCTGGCCCTGGCCAAGATGCTCCTCCGGCCGGCCAACCTTCTCTGTCTGGACGAGCCGACGAACCACCTGGATGTCACCGCCCGGGAGATCCTGGAAGAAGCCCTGGACCAGTTCGAGGGGACCATGCTCTTCATCTCCCACGACCGCTACTTCATCAACCGGATTGCCACCAAGGTCGTGGAGGTCCGGGACGGGCGGCTTGCGGAGTACGCGGGGGACTATGACTACTACCTGGAGAAGCGGGAGGAGGAACAGGCGTCAGCCGCGAGGCAGCGTGCAAGCAGGCGGAGCCGCGAGCCGCGAGCCGCGAGCAGAGACGCCGGTCGAGCCGCGACCCACGACGCCGACAACCGACGGCCGACAGAAGGATCCAACGGCCAACGGCCAGCGGCCAAGGACTCCGGCGCCGAAGGTGCGGACGCGGGAAGCCAAGCGGGCCGAGACCGAGGCCCGCCAGCGCAAGAGCCGGGAGATGGGTCCGCTGAAGGCGCGGCTGAAGGAGACAGAGGCCGAGATCGCTCGGATCGAGGCGCGGGTGCGCGACTTGACGGACCAGATGGCCGAACCCGGAGATCTACAAGGACGGCGAGCGGGCGCGCGAAGTGGCGCGCGAACGGAAAGGACTGGAGGGGCAGGCGGGGTCGCTCTACGGCAAGTGGGAAGAGTTGGCCGTGAGGATCGAGAGCGCACGAGACTCATAACAGGCTGCTGAGCAGCCTGGACGAAAGTGGGTTTATCAGCATCCTGCAAGCGTATAGCTGATGGCTCAGGGAGGGCCAGCGATGACTCCTCCACCGAGCACGCGCGGGAATCGACCGACCGCTTCCCGGCCTCCGTCGAGAGTGAGGAAGCCGGAAAGGGCGGGATGGGGCCCAGGACCTGTCGTCGGCCTCCTCCTCGTGGCGGCGGCGGTTGCGTGGTGGGTCTGGCCGTCGCGGGGGCCAGACGTCCGCCGAGCGGCCAACCTCGCCGCGCCTGGCGACATCGTCGTCTTCTTCGGGGACAGCATCACCCAGGGTTACGGGGTGCGGTCCGAGGAGAGCTTCCCCGCGCTGGCGGGGCAGGCGCTCGGGGTCCCGATCGTCAATGCCGGCGTGTCGGGCGACACGATGAGCGCGGGCTTGGCCCGGATGGAGCGCGACGTCCTTTCGCATCGCCCGCGACTCGCCGTCGTCGAGTTCGGGGGGAACGACTTCCTCCGCCATGTGCCGGTGGAGGAGACACTTCAGAATCTGGAGGCTATCGTCTCGACGCTCATCGGCGGGGGGATGATGGTCGTGATCCTGGAAGTGGAAGTCGGGCTGGGTGGAGATCCGTACCTCGTGGGGTACCAGGCGGTGGCGGAGCGGCACGGAGCCATCCTGGTGCCCGACATCATGAAGGGAATTCTCACCAGCCCGGATCTCAAGGCGGATACGATCCATCCGAACGCGAAAGGGCATCGCCTGATCGCGGATCGGGTGATCCGAATCCTCGCGCCGCTCCTGCAGGAGGCGAACCGCCGGCGGGGACCGTGAGACCCGCGGCGCCCATTTCCCTTGCCCGGCTTCGCGAAAGTCGGCTAGAATTTTCTCCATGAAGCGCACGTCGTTGGTTCCCGTGAAGCAAACGTCCTTGATGCGCCGCCCGAACGGAAGCGGCGCACAGGCCAAGCGAATCCCGCCGCCCCCGCCGCTCCGGCTCCATCACTACAAGCACGTCTACTGGATGACCGGGACCGGTCCCATGGTCACCGCCTACCGTGCGGTGGTCCTCCACGACGGCTGTTCGGGCTGTCTGGTTTGCGGCGGGGCGACCGACTGGTTCATGGCGTTTGCACGGGTGGCCAAGAAGCTTCTGGGGATCAACCTGCGCGACTGCGTGCACTGGGGGCCGCTCCACGACAGCCCCCGGCCGCTGATCGCGCCCGCCTCCAACCTGGACATCTGCAACCAGGGCACCCTGGAGCAACTGCGCGCCGCCTACTATCGCCTCCCCGAGCGGGAGCGTCCCCGGATCGAGGCGGCGCCCGCCCCCCTCCCGAACCTGACCCAGGCCCAGCGGTTCGAAGGCTCCATCGCCATCCTGGGGCGGATGATCGAGCTCTGGGAGGACGGCCAGTACATCGGCTGGCCGAGCTAATCGGCCTGCGTCTTTCACCCCTCTTTCGTCCGCGACTTGCACCCACCCCCGCGTTCCTGATATAGATGAGTTGCTTTTCGATCTGATCTACCGCGATGTCTTGAAGATGGGCGATGGACAACGATCGAACACACGTGCCACGCTATGCAAAGCTCAGCACGCCCCCTGAAGCCCCTTTGTTTTCCAAGCTTCTTGGAAAAAAGGAAGGGTGGAAATGACAGAGGACGTTGGCAACTGTGCGACCCTGCTTCGGGCGCTCGAGTTCTCTGCCGCGAAGCATCGGGACCAGCGGCGGAAGGATCGAGAGGCGTCGCCTTACATCAACCACCCGATCGAGGTGGCGAGTCTCCTGGCCAACGTCGGCGGGGTGGGCGACCTCACGACATTGGTGGCGGCGATCCTCCACGATACCATCGAGGATACACGGACCACTGGAGAGGAGCTGGACGCGCATTTCGGCCGGGAGGTTCGGCTGCTGGTCGAAGAGATGAGCGACGATAAGAGTCTGCTGAAGGCTGAACGGAAGCGTCTTCAGGTCGAGCACGCGCCATCGCTGTCCGAACGAGCCAAGCGCATCAAGCTCGCGGACAAGATTTGTAACGTTCGGGACGTGACACACCACCCGCCGGCGAGTTGGCCGATCGAGCGGCGGCAGGAATATCTCGACTGGACAGAGCGGGTCGTGGCCGGCTGTCGCGGCAGTCAGGCCGCGCTCGAAGCGTACTACGACCGGGTCCTGCGGGAGGGACGGGAAGTGCTCGGACGCGCCGACGTCGGATCATCTGGAGATTGATACATGCTCACCATTGCAGATGTGCAGATGGCTGCGGAGCGAATCGCGTCGTACGTGAGGCGGACGCCGCTGATCGGCGCCCGGTGTCTGAAGGAGAATCCGTTCCCCGAGTGCGAGCTCCTGCTCAAGCTGGAGTCCCTGCAGGTCACCGGCTCGTTCAAGCCGCGCGGGGCGACCAACAAGCTGCTGTCGCTCTCCGAGGCGGACGTGCGACGGGGAATCATCACGGCCTCCGGCGGGAATCACGGCCTGGCCGTGGCCTACGCCGGCTGGCTTTCCAAGACCAGGACCACCGTCTATGTGCCGGAGAATGTCTCCCCCGACAAGAAGAAGAAGCTGGCGGCCTGGGGGGCCGCGGTCGAAGTCTGCGGCCACCACTGGCACGAGGCCAACCAGGAGGCGCTGGCCGTGGCGGAGCGGGACGGACTCACCTATTTTCATCCCTTCGCCGATCCGGCGGTGATCGCCGGCCAGGGGACGGTGGCGCTGGAGGTGCTGGAGCAGGCCCCCGAGGTGGACACCCTGCTCGTGGCGATCGGCGGAGGGGGGCTCATCAGCGGTGTCGCCCTGGCGGCGAAGGCCATCCGCCCCTCGCTGCGCATCGTCGGCATCGAGCCCACGGGGGCGGCGACGCTCTACGAAAGCGTCAAGGCGGGACGGGTGGTCGAGCTTCCCGGCATCACCACGCGGGTCCCGACCCTGGCCGCGCTCCGGACGGAGCCGGTCAATCTGGAGATTGTCCAGCGGTACGTGGACGATATCGTCCTGATCGAGGACGACGACATGCGCGAGGCGGCCCGCTGGCTGTGGTTCGAGATGGGGCTGGCCGCGGACATGAGCGGCGCGGCGGGGATCGCGGCCCTGCTGAGCGGAAAGGTCCGACCGAAGATCGGCGAGAAGGTCTGCGTCCTGGTCTGCGGGGCGGGACCCGACGGGCTGGCATAATCGCGCGGGGTGGAAGTCTTTGGACGCTTCACCGTCGGGCCGTTTCACGGCCCATCGAGGCTGACGCTCATGGCTCGCGGCTCAACCGACCCCGGAAGTGCTTGACACCGGGCTCCTATAAGGCTAGAAAGATGGCGCTTTCGCCTCGCCAGGCGTTCATCCGGCCGGAGTCTCGGATGTCTGACGAAGAGCCCTCGGTCTTGCGGCAGCTTGCCCGACTGAGCACCGTCGGGGTTGCTCTGGTTGCCGCAACAGCCGTCGGTTTGGCGATCGGATACGGATTGGACAGATGGTTCGGGACCGGTCCGTGGCTGACGATGGTTTTCACCCTCTTCGGGATCGTGGCGGGATTCCTGAATCTCTTCCGAGATCTCGGGCTCCTCAGACGGACGTGGCGGTGAGAGCGGGATGCCATGACAGCCGAGACAGTTCAGAAGAGCTCTGACGGGAAGGGGATCTGGTTCCTGCTGGCAGGGTTGGCGGTGGTCAACCTGCTGGTGGGATTCTTCCTGGCACCGCGGCACGTGGCGCTGGAGCACGCGCCGATCGTTCAGTTCCCGAACTTCCTCGCCTTTCTCGGGGTTCCGGGCACCTGGCTGCCGGCCCACGTCACGTTCACCTGGCTGGTGATGGCTCTCCTGGTGGCGGGCTCGCTCATGGCGACCCGCGCCCTCAAGGCGGTGCCCGGCCCGCTGCAGAATTTTGCAGAGGTCGTGCTGGAGGCGTTCTTTGATCTCTTGGAGCAGATGATCGGGAAACAGGGACGCCAGTTTCTTCCCCTCGTGGGAACCGTGGGACTCTTCATCCTGACCAGCAACCTGCTGGGGAACCTGCCGGGATTCCAGGCGCCCACGGCCAACTGGAACACGACGGTGGCATTGGCGCTGACGGTCTTTGTCTGGTACAACTACGCGGGGATTCGGAAACATGGCTTGATGGGATATCTCAAGCATTTCTGCGGCCCGATCTGGTGGCTCGCCCCCATCATGTTCCCGATCGAATTCATCGGCCACCTGGCGCGGCCGGTCTCGCTCTCTGTCCGGCTCTTCGGGAACATCTTTGGCGAGGAAAGCGTCATCGGCATCCTCATCTCCCTGGCCTGGCTGGTCATGCCATACATGATCTGGCTGGGGGTCATGCTGCCGCTCAGCTTGTTCACGGCGGCGGTCCAAACCTTCGTCTTTATCATGCTGACGATGGTCTACATCGCCGGCGCCGTGGAAGAAGGCCACGGAGAGGAGCAGCACTAACAGGCTGCTAACGACAACAGGAGGGAATGAATGGGCGCACTCATCGGACGGATGGGGTTCCTGGCGACAGCCATGCTGCTCCTCATGACGGGGTCGGCGTGGGCGGCCGAGGGCGGAGCGCCTGCCGGCGGCGGCGGGCTCTCGGTTGGCGCGGTCAGCATCATCACGGGCGGATTCGCCATGGCCATCGCCGCGGGCCTCGCCGCGCTGGCGCAGGGCCGGGCCATCAGCGCGGCCCTCGACGGTATCGCGCGCCAGCCGAATGCGGCTGCCCGTATTCAGGTCGCCATGATCATAGGGCTCGCGCTGATCGAGTCGCTGGCAATTTACGTGCTCCTCATCGCACTGATCATCTTCTTCGTGAAGCCGTTTGGCGGCTAGATCAGACAAGGGGCCCCGACGGACGATCCGCGGGGCCCCCTCTTTCAGCCTCCGAATGTGCGAAGGTTCACATGTCGGGGGGCGCCCGGGAAACCCGGGCGGTCTCACCGGATAAGAGCGTCATGCTGATTGACTATCTGCCGATCGGCATCCTGGTCCTGCTGGCGGTGCTCTTCGCCGCCGGCAACATCATCCTGTCCCTGATCCTGGGACCGCGCCACCCGAACCCCGAGAAGCTCTCGCCTTACGAGTGCGGCGTCGTGCCGGTAGGGACCGCCCGCGAGAGGTTCTCGGTTAAGTTCTACCTGGTGGCGATGCTCTTCATCATTTTCGATATGGAAATAGTCTTCCTGATCCCCTGGGCGGTGGCGTTCAAACAGTCCAAGCTGCATGGCCTTGCGGCGATGGGGACGTTCCTCCTGATCCTCCTGGTCGGGTACTTCTACGCCTGGAAGAAGGGCGGGCTAGAGTGGGAGTGATGCTGAGCAGGGGAGATGGTGCGAATTGCGAATTCGAATTGCGCGATTGCGCGAATTCGGAGTTGGAACCCGTAACCGCATTGTGACCGCGAATGATTGAGGCGACGGGGCAGGCGCCGGCAACAGAGGGGCTCGTCCTCACGCGACTGCGGGAGCAGTTCGGAGATGCTCTGCTGGATGTGAAGGTCTGGCGAGACGAGACCACCGTCCTCCTCGCGTCGCAGGACCTCGTCCGCGTCTGCAGGTACCTCCGGGACCATCCCGATCTCACCTTCGACTTTCTCTCCTCCGTGACGGGCGTGGATCGGCTGAAGCTCCCAGAGAACTCCCCGCGTTTTGAAGTCGTCTATCACGTCTACTCCCTCCAGCACAAGCGGCGTCTCAGGCTGAAGGTCCGGGTGGCCGACGACGAGGCCGTGCCCAGCGTGACCGGTGTCTGGGAGGGCGCCAACTGGCACGAGCGCGAGGTGTTCGACCTCTTCGGCGTGCCGTTCGAGGGGCATCCCAATCTGTGCCGGATCCTCATGCCCGACGACTGGGAGGGACACCCGCTCAGGAAGGAGTACCCGGTGGAAGCCTCTCCCAAGTGGTGGGAGGAGGAGCCGGCATGACCGCCGTCCGCACCATGACCCTCAACATGGGCCCCCAGCACCCCTCCACCCACGGAGTGCTGCGTCTGGTGCTGGAATTGGACGGCGAAGTGGTGGTCCGCTGCGAGCCGCACATCGGGTATCTGCACACCGGGATCGAGAAGGGACTGGAGAGCAAGCGCTACCAGCAGGGGATTCCGCTCACCGACCGGTTGGACTACCTGGCGCCGCTCTCCAACAACCTGGCCCACGTCCTGGCCATCGAGAAGGCGCTGGGGATCGAGGTGCCCGAGCGGGCCCAGACGATCCGGGTGCTCATGACGGAGCTTACTCGGATCAAGAGCCATCTGGTCTGGCTGGGGACGCACGCCATGGACGTGGGCGCCATGTCGGTCTTCCTTTACTGTTTCCGCGAACGGGAGCAGATCCTCGACATGTACGAGGCGGTGAGCGGCCAGCGTCTGATGTCCAGCTATTTCCGGGTGGGCGGGCTTGCCGCCGACCTGCCCACGGGGTTCGAGGGGCAGGTCCAGGCCTTCCTCTCGACATTTCCGGCCCGGCTGGAAGAGTATGAGGCGCTCCTCACCCAGAACCCCCTCTGGCGGCAGCGGACGGTGGGGATCGGCACCATCCGGGCGGCGGACGCCATCGCCATGGGTGTGAGCGGTCCGAGTCTTCGGGCCTGCGGGGTTGCCTACGACGTGCGGCGGGCGGCCCCGTACTCGGGGTACGAGCGGTACCAGTTCGACGTGCCGGTGGGGAAGGTGGGAGATGTGTACGATCGATACACTGTCCGGGTGGCGGAGATGCGGCAGAGCCACCGCATCGCCGCCCAGGCCTTGCAGCACCTCAGCCCCGGCCCGATCAACGTGGCCGACCCGAAACTGATCCCCCCCCCGAAGACGCTGCTCAAGACCTCGATGGAGGCCCTGATCCACCACTTCAAGCTCTACTCCGAGGGATTCTCCGTTCCCGCGGGTGAGGTGTATCAGGCGATCGAGTCGCCCAAGGGGGAGTTGGGGGTGTACCTGGTGAGCGACGGATCCAACCGGCCCTACAGGGTCCACTATCGGGCCCCCTCCTTCGCGAACCTGCAAGCGCTCCCACGAATGGTGGAGGGCCGGCTGCTGGCGGATGTCATCGCGGTCATCGGATCGCTGGACATCGTCCTGGGGGAGATTGATCGATGATCTCCCTCGCCGCGCGGCAGCGGTTTGACGAGCTGGTGACCCGCTACCCCGAGAAGCGCTCGGCGCTGATTCCCATCCTCCATGAGGTGCAGGCCGAGGCGGGCCACCTGTCGGCGGCGGCCATCGAGTGGGTGGCCGGCTACCTCTCGCTCAGCCCCGCCGACGTGATGAGCGTGGCCAGCTTCTACGACATGCTGGAGTTGGAGCCGGTGGGGACCCACATAATCTATGTGTGCCAGAACCTCACCTGCGCGATGCTCGGGGCCGAGAAGCTGATCCGCCACCTGGAGGGCCGGCTGGGCATCCGGATGGGCGAGACGACGCCGGACGGGAAGATCACGCTCAGGCGGATGGAGTGTCTGGCCGCCTGCGGCGCGGGCCCTGCCATCCAGGTGGACGGCGAATACCACCATCAGATGACTCCGGAGAAGCTGGACGCGCTGCTCGACACGCTGCAGGCGCGATCGAACCGATGAGCTTCGAGAAGGTTCTCACCCGCTATCAGGACATCCCCGGCTACACCGGGACGCTCGACGCATACGAGGCCCAGGGGGGGTACCAGGCCCTCCGCAAGGCCCTCACGGAGATGCAGCCCGCCGAGATCATCGAGGCGGTCAAGCGGTCCGGGCTGCGCGGGCGAGGCGGGGCGGGCTTCCCCTGCGGCGTGAAGTGGGGCTTCATCCCCAAGGACTCGTCCAAGCCCGTCTACCTGGTGGTGAACGGGGACGAAAGCGAGCCGGGCACCTTCAAGGATCGGATGCTGATCGAGGAGGAGCCGCACCAGATCCTGGAGGGGATCGTTCTGGCGAGTTACGCCATCGGCTGCCACCACGCCTTCCTGTACTGCCGGGGCGAGTTCGTGCGCGGGGCCCGGGTGCTGCGCCGCGCGCTTGACGAGGCCTATGCGAAGGGGTACATCGGCCGGGGGATCCTGGGAAGCGGTTTCGACCTGGAGGTGGTCCTGCATCGAGGGGCGGGGGCGTACATCTGCGGCGAGGAGACGGGTCTCCTGGAATCGTTGGAGGGGAAGAGGGGCCAGCCGCGGCCCAAGCCGCCGTTCCCTGCCATTTCGGGTCTGTACCGATGCCCGACGGTGGTCAACAACGTGGAGACCCTCTCGAACATCCCCCACATCCTTCTGCGCGGGCCCGAGTGGTACGCCGGCATCGGCCCGGCCAAGAGCACGGGGCCGCGCCTCTTCTCGGTGAGCGGCCACGTCGAGCGGCCCGGGAATTACGAGCTGCCCATGAGCGTCACGCTCCGGCAGCTCATCTTCGAGCACGCCGGGGGGATCCGGGGCGGCCGGCGCCTCAAGGCGGTGATTCCCGGCGGTTCGTCGTCGCCCGTCCTCACGGAGCAGCACCTGGACGTCGGCATGGACTTCGACTCGCTGGCGGCAGCCGGCTCCATGGGCGGGAGCGGGGCCGTGATCGTGATGGACGACACCACCTGCATGGTCCGGGTGGGCGAGATCGTGTCCCGGTTCTATCATCACGAGTCCTGCGGGCAGTGCACGCAGTGCCGCGAGGGGACGGCCTGGCTCCACAAGACGCTGCGCCGGATCGAGCACGGCCAGGGCCGGCCGGCGGACCTCGACCTGCTGCTGGACATGTGCGACAACATGAAGGGGAAGACGATCTGCGTCCTCAGCGACGCCGCGGCCATGCCCATCGAGAGCTATCTCAAGCATTTTCGGGACGAGTTCGAACGGCACGTGCGGGAGCACGCCTGCCCCTTCGGGGCCGGGGCGTGAGGGAATAGGGGAATGCCGAAGCTCACCATAAACGGGATCGAGGTCACGACACCCGGCCCCATGAGCATCCTGGAGGCGGCCAGGGGTGCGGGGATCGAGATCCCGCACTACTGCTACCACCCCGCTCTGAGCGTCGTCGGCCAGTGCCGGATGTGCCAGGTCGAGGTGGAGAAGATGCCCAAGCTGGCCACGGCCTGCAACACGGCGGCGGCAGAGGGGATGGTCGTCTCCACCAACTCGCCCCGGGTGGAGAAGGCCCGCCGGGCGGTGCTGGAATTCTATCTCCTGAACCACCCGCTGGACTGCCCCGTCTGCGATCGAGGAGGCGAGTGCCCGCTGCAAGACTACACGCTGAAGTACGGGCCCGGCGAGAGCCGCTCCGTCGAGCCCAAGGTGCAGCGGGCCAAGCACAAGGTGCTGGGACCGCACGTCATCTTCGACGCGGAGCGGTGCATCCTGTGCACGCGCTGTGTCCGCTTCTGCCACGAGGTGCCGAAGACGGGAGAGCTGGGGGTCTTTTCGCGAGGCGAGCGGTCCGAGATCGCCCTGTTCCCGGGCAAGGTCCTGGACAATGCCTACTCCGGAAACGTGATCGACCTCTGTCCGGTGGGGGCGCTCACGTCTCGACAGTACCGCTTTCAGTCCCGCCCCTGGGACCTCGTGCGCCACACCGAGAGCGTCTGCCCGCTCTGCAGCGCCGGGTGCAACGTTATTCTGGACGTCCGAAACCGGCAGCAGGGGGACGAGCTCTTACGCATCAGACCGCGCGAGAACCCGGCGGTGAATCGCTGGTGGATGTGCGACGAAGGGCGATTCACGTTCGGCTACCTCCATGCGTCGGAGCGGCTGCGGGTGGCTTACGGACGCGATGAGGGTGGACAGGTCCCGATAGCCGTGGACGAGCTCACCGGACGGCTGGCGGATACGGTCCGTCGAATCGTCCAGACGCACGGCGAGGGGGCCATCGGGTGCATCGTGTCCGCGCGCCATACGAACGAGGAGCTCTTCCTCGTCCGGCGGTTCTTCCTCGACATCCTGCGGACGCCCCACCTCGACTATCGGGTCCGCCCGGTGCAGTCCGAGGAGGCGGACGCCTCCGAGGACGGGATCCTGCGCCGGACCGACAAGACGCCGAACAGCCGCGGAGCGCGCGACCTGGCCATCCTGCCGGGGCAGGACGGGCTGGACGCCCCGGGGATGATCGCGGCGGCGCAGGCGGGCCGGCTGAAGGCCCTCTTCGTCTTCGAAGAAGACCTCGTCCGGGAGCTTCCAGACCTCCCGGTGCGCGAGGCGCTGGGTCGGCTGGACCTCTTGGTGACCTCCAGCCTGGTCCCGAACGAGACCACCGCCATGGCCCACGTCGTCTTGCCGGCCCTGGCGACGGCCGAGAAAGACGGGAGCCTGACGAACTTCCAGGGGCGCATCCAGAAGATCCGGCGGGCGCTCGCGCCCCCCGGTGCGTGCCGGAGCCTGGCGGAGATCCTACAAGACATGGCTCGTCGACTGGGATGGGACCTGGGCGACATCGAGCCGGAGCGGGTCTGGGCCGCCATCGGAGAGCAGTCGGGGCCGTATCGAGGGATCGGCTGGAAGGAGTGGAGGGCAATCGGCCCGGCAGGACTGCTCCCCGGAGAGCAGCGATATGGTGGGTGAGGACGGGAGGCCGCGGGGGAATGACCAATGACCAATTCTCAATGACAAACGGACGCCGTCTTCATTGGTCATTCGTCATTGTGTCATTAGATCATTGCTGGCCGCCGGCCGGTGGCTGAGAGCCGCGATGCTTGAGACGCTCATCATCATGGTGGTCAAGATCGGGGTGGTGTTCAGCGTCCTCCTCTTGGTGGCGGCCTACATGACCTGGGTCGAGCGAAAGGTGATCGCTCGCATCCAGGTGCGCTTGGGGCCCACCCGCGTGGGCCCCTGCGGGCTGCTGCAGCCCATCGCCGACGGGATCAAGCTGTTTTTCAAGGAGGACCTGATCCCGAGCCAGGTGGACCGGGCCCTCTTCCTGCTTGCGCCGACGCTGAGCGTGGTGCCGGCCATGATCGCGGCGGCGGTGATTCCCTTCGGCGGCACCACCACCCTGTTCGGGCTCTTGCCGCGTCCCGAACCCCTGCAGATCACCGACATCGACGTGGGGCTGCTCTACGTCTTTGGGATCACCTCGCTCGGGGTGTACGGGATCGTTCTGGCCGGCTGGGCGTCCAACAACAAGTATTCGCTCCTGGGGGGGCTGCGCTCCGCGGCCCAGATGATCAGCTACGAGCTCTCCATGAGCTTGTCGGTGGTGGGGGTGATCCTCTTGGCGGGATCGCTCCGCATGTCGGAGCTCGTGCGAGTGCAGCAGGGGTTTTCCTGGTGGCTCGGCGTCGTGCCGATCGCCAACTGGTTCGTCTTCAGCCAGCCGATCGGCTTCGTCATCTTCTTCATCTGCGCACTCGCCGAGACGAACCGCGCGCCGTTCGACCTGCCGGAGGCGGAGACGGAGCTGGTGGCAGGATTCCACAGCGAGTACAGCTCGATGAAGTTCGCCATGTTCTTCATGGCCGAGTACGCCAACATGGCGACCTCGTCGGCCGTGGCCGTCACACTGTTTCTGGGCGGGCCGCTGGGTCCCTTCGGCCCGTCTCCGATCTGGTTCATCGGCAAGGTCTTCGCCCTGCTCTTTGTCTTTATCTGGTTTCGGGCAACGCTGCCTCGGTTCCGGTACGACCAGCTCATGACCTTCGGCTGGAAGCGGCTGCTTCCCCTGGCGCTGCTTAATCTGGCCTACACGGCGATCCTGGCCACGGTGCAGTAAGATGGAACTCGTCGGCATGGAACCCATTCTGTTCGCGGGCCTGGCCCTGGTGGCGGGGGTCTCGGGGCTCCTGGTGGTGGTGCAGCGCCACGCGGTCTACAGCGCGCTCTACCTCATCATCACCATGGGATCCCTGGCCGGCCTCTACATCCTGCTGGAGGCCCATTTCGTCTGGGCGGTCCAGGTCCTGGTGTACGCCGGGGCCATCATGGTGCTGTTCATTTTCGTGATCATGCTGTTGAACGTGCCGCGCGAGGATGTGCCCTGGGCCCGGCGGGACCTGCGCCGGATCATGCTGGCGCTGGTCCTGGCCGGGATCCTCTTGGTCGAGCTGATCCTGGTGGTGGGGGTGCGGCTCGCGCCCGGGGCCAAGGCGCCCGCGGTCGCCGCCGGCTTCGGCACCACGGAGATGGTCGGGCGGCTGCTCTTCAGCCGGTTTCTGTTCCCGTTCGAGATCACGTCGGTGATTCTCTTGATCGCCATCATCGGAGCGTTGGTCCTGGCGAAGAAGCACTTCAGCTAGTGCGGCTGAAACAATGAACAATGGAAGACCGACAATGCCAATGCAAAATGGAAAACCGACAATGAGAAACCGGTCAAGTAACGACAGAGGGGAGCGCACCCCGGTCGGTTCGCCATTGACCGGTAGTCGGTTGTCCGTTTCTCACTTTCCATTGTAACGAGGTCTCCGATGAGCGTTCCGCTCTCCGCCTATCTGATCCTGAGCGCGTACCTCTTCGTCCTGGGGGTGATCGGCGTCGCCACGCGGCGCAACGCCCTGATCATCTTCATGTGCATCGAGCTGATGCTGAACGCCGTCAACCTCACCTTCGTGGCGTTCTCCCGCTTCCTCAACTCGATGGACGGGCAGATCTTCGTCTTTTTCGTGATGGCCGTGGCCACGGCGGAGGTTGCCGTGGGGCTGGCCATCATCCTGGCGATCTACCGGAATCGGGAGACGGTGGACGTGGCGGAGCTGAATCTGCTGAAGTGGTAGCCATGAGACGAGTTCGAATTTCGGATTGCGGATTGCGAATTGGGGATTGCGGATAGGCAATGCTTGATCACTTGTGGTTGATTCCCATCTGGCCTCTGCTGGGCTTCCTGCTGAACGGCTTTTTCGGACGCCGGCTTGGGAAGTCCCTCGTGGCGAAGATCGGCTGCGGCTCGGTGGGGCTGTCGCTGCTGGCCTCGCTCGGGGCGGTCTGGGACCTGGCGGGGCTGCCGCAGGATGCCCGCCGGGTCGAGGAGGTAGTGGCCCACTGGATCGGTGTGGGGGGCTTCCAGGCCGATTGGGGCCTCCTGCTGGATCCGCTCTCGGCGGTGATGATCCTGGTCGTTTCCGGCGTGGGGTTTCTGATCCACGTCTACGCCGTGGGCTACATGCACGACGATCGCGACTTTCCCCGCTTCTTCACCTATCTGAACCTGTTCACCTTCTCGATGCTGATGCTGGTCCTCGCCAACAACTATCTCCTCCTCTACGTGTTCTGGGAGGCGGTGGGGCTCTGCTCCTATCTGTTGATCGGCTTCTGGTTCGAGCGGCCGGCGGCCGCCGAGGCGGGGAAGAAGGCGTTCATCGTCAACCGGGTGGGGGACTTCGGATTCGGCCTCGGCGTGATGCTTCTCTGGACCACGCTCGGCACCGTTCAGTACGCGGCGGCCTTTGCGGCGGCCCCGCAACGGCTGGCGGCGGGGGGCGGGCTCGTCACCGCCATCACGCTGCTCTTATTCCTGGGGGCCACCGGGAAGTCGGCGCAGCTTCCCCTCTACGTCTGGCTGCCCGACGCGATGGAGGGCCCCACGCCGGTCTCGGCCCTGATCCACGCCGCGACCATGGTGACGGCGGGGGTCTACATGGTGGCCCGCTCCGCCCCGCTCTTCAATCTCGCCCCGCTCACGATGGGGGTAGTGGCGTGGATCGGTGGGCTCACGGCGGTCTTCGCCGCCACCATCGCCCTGGTCCAGACCGACATCAAGCGGGTGATCGCCTATTCCACGATCTCGCAACTCGGCTATATGTTCCTGGGATGCGGGGTGGGGGCCTACGCGGCGGCGATCTTTCACCTGATGACCCACGCCTTCTTCAAGGCGCTTCTCTTCCTCGGGGCAGGGTCGGTCATCCACGGCCTCTCGGGCGAACAGGACCTCCGCAAGATGGGCGGGCTCCGGCGCCGGATGCCGATCACCGCCTGGACCTTTCTGGCGGCGGCGCTGGCCAATGTCGGCATCTTTCCCCTGGCCGGATTCTGGTCCAAGGACGAGATCCTCTTCGGGGCGTTCGCCGGGGGAAATATTGCCCTCTGGGCGCTCGCCGCCGGCGGAGTGGCCCTCACCGGTTTCTACATGCTCCGTTGCTACTACCTGGCATTCGAGGGACCGTCCCGCGCGCCGTCGCACGCCCATCCCGCGCACGAGTCCCCGGCCGTCATGTCGGTCCCTCTGGTGATCCTGGCGGTCTTCGCGGTGGGGGTGGGATTCGTGGGTTTCCCGCCGGAGCACGGGGCGTACCACCGATTTGTCGAGGCGGTCTTCGCCGTGCCCGGCGCGGTGGCGGCGCATGCAGCTCCAGCGGGAGAGTTGGTGGCCATGGACCTGGTCTCGCTTCTGATCGCCGTGGCGGGGGTCCTGACGGCGACCTGGTTCTATTGCTGGCGGCCAAAGCTTCCCGACCGCCTGGCGGCGCAGTATCCGACGGCCTATCGGATTCTCCTCAACAAGTACTATGTGGACGAAATCTACGACGCCCTTTTCGTCGAGCCGATCAAGCGCGGCGCGATCTGGCTGTGGCGGCGATTCGACGAGCCGGTGGTAGATGGATCGGTCAACGGGGTCGGCGCGATCGTCCGGACCGGGAGCATCCTGCTCCGGTACCTGCAGACCGGCTATGTGATGAACTATGTGCTGAGCTTCATCCTGGGTGTGGTGGTCATTCTGGGGTACGTCGCGCTGTGGCGGTGAGGGGAGAAATGGTTCGGCGGTTCGGCGGTTCGGCGGTTCGACGGTTCCGGTACTGCCGAACTGCCGAACGGCCGAACTGCCGAACACAGTCGAGCACCAAGGGGGATTCTCTTTCGTGAGCGGCATGCCGATCATCTCGATCGTGACATTCCTTCCGGTGCTGGGGGCGGCCCTCCTCTTTTTCGTGGACCGGCGGCGGGAGACCGCCATCAAGCATCTGGCCTTCGGCGCCTCGCTGGTCACTTTCCTGGTCTCTCTGGGGCTGTATCAGGGCTTCCGGCTCGACGTCCCGGGGCCGCAGTTTACGGAGCAGACGCTCTGGATCGGCTGGCTGGGGGTGGAGTATCACGTCGGCGTAGACGGGATCAGCCTGCTCCTGGTGCTCCTCACCACCTTTCTCAGCGCCGTGGCGATCCTGTCCTCGTACTCGGCCATCACCACCTCGGTCAAGGAGTACATGATCTGCATGCTCCTCCTGGAGACGGGCATGATCGGGGTCTTCGTGGCCCTCGACCTGGTCCTCTTCTACGTCTATCTGGGAAGGGATGCTGATCCCGATGTACTTCCTGATCGGCATCTGGGGCGGGCCGCGCCGGATCTACGCCACCATCAAGTTCTTTCTGTACACCATGGCCGGGGGAGTCCTGATGCTGGTCGGCATCATCGCCCTGTACTTCTTGAGCGGCAGCCGCCCCGGCGGGGAGTACACGTTCAACCTGCTCAAGCTGATCGGCCTGGAGCTGCCGTTCCAGACCCAGGTCTGGCTGTTCCTGGCCTTTGCCGTCGCCTTCGCCATCAAGGTACCCATGTTCCCCTTCCACACCTGGCTGCCCGACGCCCACGTGGAGGCGCCCACGGCCGGCTCGGTGATCCTGGCCGGGGTCCTTTTGAAGATGGGGACCTACGGCTTCCTGCGCTTCGCGCTGCCGCTCTTTCCCGACGCCACCCGCTACTTCACGCCGCTCTTCTCGTGGCTGGCGATCGTCGGGATTCTCTATGGGGCGCTGGTGGCCATGATCCAGCCGGACCTGAAGAAGCTGGTGGCGTACAGCTCGGTGAGCCATCTGGGATTCGTCGTGCTGGGGATCTTCGCCCTGACCGTCCAGGGGGTCGAGGGGGCCATCCTCCAGATGGTCAATCACGGGCTGTCCACGGGGGCGCTCTTCCTCCTGGTGGGGATGCTGTACGAGCGCCGCCACACGCGGCTGATCCAGGACTTCGGCGGCTTGGCCCGGATCATTCCCGTCTTCACGGCGGCTTTCCTGGTCGTGACCCTGTCATCCATCGGCCTGCCGGGGCTGAACGGGTTCGTGGGCGAGTTCCTGATCCTGGTGGGGACGTTCCGGATCAACCTGCTGTATGCGACGCTGGCCACGCTGGGGATCATCCTGGCCGCGGTCTACATGCTCTGGATGTTCCAGCGGGTCATGTTCGGGCCGGTGACGGAGGACGCCAACCGCCGCCTCCCCGACCTGACGCCCCGCGAGGTGGCGGTCCTGGTCCCCATCCTCGTCCTGATCGTGTGGATCGGGATCTACCCTCAGCCCTTCCTCAGGACGACGGAAGCCTCGGTGACGCAGTTGCTCGCTCAGGTGCACATGAAGTATCGAGCGGAGAGCCGAGAACCGAGAGCCGAGCGGGGAGAGCCACGAGCCACGAGCGGACCGGCATGGGCCGAGAGCCGAGAGCCGAGCGGGGAGAGCCGAGGGACGCGAGCCGAGAACCGAGAGCCGCGAGCCACGAGCCGCGTGGCGCGGGCGGAGGGAGGAGCGGGGATCGATCTGCGGCGGCCGGCGGTTGTGGCTGCGAGCGAGAGGCGAGATGGAGAGTAGCCTGTCCCAGGCCTCTTGGGGAGCCTTGCTGCCCTTCCTCGTGATCACCGGGACGGGGCTCCTGGTCCTGATCCTCGACCCGCTGATGGCCCAGGAGCACCGTGACCGTCTGCCCGTCGTCAGCCTGGGGGGGGTCGTGGCCGCCGCCGCCGTCCTCCTCCTCAACCGAGGCCAGGCCGAGATCGCCTTCGGCGGGATGCTGGTCGCGGACGGCTTCGCCTTCTTCTGTAACCTAATCTTTCTCCTGGTCGCGGGACTCACTCTCCTGATCTCGATCGCCTACATCCGGAAGACCGGACTGGAGCACGGCGAGTACTCCGCCCTGCTGCTCTTCAGCACCCTGGGGATGATGATCATGGCCAGCAGCCAGGACCTCATGACCATTTTCCTGGGCCTGGAGACCTTGTCGATCCCGCTTTACATCCTGGCAGGCTTCCTGCGCGACCAGACCAAGTCCAACGAGGCGGCCCTGAAGTATCTGCTCCTTGGGGCGTTCGCGTCGGGCTTCCTGCTCTACGGGATCGCCCTGGTGTACGGGGCGACGGGGAGCATCAACCTGCAGCGGGTGGCCCAGGCCTTGGCCTTAGGACAGGTGAGCAGTCCCACGCTCCTCGGCATCGGGATGGGCCTCCTGATCGTCGGCTTTGGCTTCAAGGTGGCTGCGGTGCCGTTTCACATGTGGGCACCGGATGTGTACGAGGGGGCCCCCACCTCTGTCACCGCGTTCATGATCGCCGGCACCAAGGCGGCGGCCTTCGCCGCGTTTCTGCGGATCCTGATGACGGGTCTCCCTGCGCTCCAACCCGACTGGGGCCGGGTGCTCTGGGTCCTGGCGGTGCTGACGATGACGATCGGGAACGTGGCCGCCATAGCGCAGACCAGCATCAAACGGATGCTGGCTTACAGCTCCATCGCCCACGCGGGCTACCTCCTGGTGGCCTTGGTCACCGGTACCAAGCTGGGCAGCGGCGCCATCCTGTTCTATCTGGTGGCCTACGCCTGCATGACTCTGGGAGCCTTCGCCGCCATCGTGGCGCTGGCACACCGCGAGGAGGAGCGGCTGACCATCGACGAGTACGCCGGGCTGGGTCTCACGCGCCCCGCGCTGGGGGCGGCCATGGCCCTGTTCATGTTCTCGCTGGCGGGGGTGCCCCCGACGGCCGGCTTCATGGGCAAGCTGTACATTTTCAGCGCGGCCATCCAGGCGGGCCAGATCGGGCTGGCGGTCATTGGTGTGCTCAACAGCGTAGTCTCGGCCTTCTACTACCTGCGGATCACGGTGGTGATGTACATGTCCCCCGCAAAGAGCGAGCCGGCCCCGGACTCCCCGGCGCTCGCGCTGTCGCTGGCCCTGACGATCGCGGCGGCGGGCACGCTTCTCCTCGGTCTGCTCCCGTCCCGCGTTCTGGAGATGGCCCTGCGGTCGGTTGCATCCCTCCTCGGCTGAGGGGGCGGTGGGAGAGATGCTCGATACGAAGCCGATGAAGATTCCCGAGAAGACCGTGACGCGGCTTTCCATCTATCTTCGCTGTCTCGAGGAGCTCGAGGCGGAAGGGGTCGCTTCGGTCTCGTCCCGCCAGATGGCAGAGCGGTTCGGGCTGAATTCCGCCCAGGTCCGGAAAGACCTCGCCTACTTCGGCCAGTTTGGAGTCCGGGGGCTGGGCTACTACATCGCCGAGCTGAAGCACAACCTGGAGCGCATCCTGGGTCTCAAGCAGGACTGGGAGGTGGCTCTGGTCGGAGTGGGGAATCTCGGCTCCGCTCTGATCGCCTACAAAGGCTTCCAGGCCCGCGGGTTCAAGATCGGCGTGGCGTTCGACAATGATCCGGCCAGAGTGGGCCAGGTGATCGGCGGCGTCCAGGTCGTCGAGACGGCCAAGCTGGTGCCCACCCTGCGCAAGAAGAAGGTGAAGATCGCGATGCTGGCGGTCCCGGCGCCGGCCGCGCAATCGGTGGCGGACCTCTTGGTGGAGGCTGGAGTCACCGCGATCCTGAATTTTGCCCCGGCCCAGATCACGGTCCCCGAGGGGGTCAAGGTGCAGAACGTGGACCTCTCGGTCCTCTTGAAGACCCTCTCCTACCACACGGTGCGGACCAACCACCCGAGTCCCCTGCGAGTGGAGCCCCGGACGACCGGGGAGTCGTGAGACCCGCTGGCGGAAACCCCCGGCCGAATCATCTCTGGTCTCCTCGCGTGCTCGCCGGCTCTCGGGCGCCCTTCCTCTTGCTTTTCGCCACCATCCCTTGGGTCAATCGCGCTTGTCCCTTGCATCCCGGCGACGTATCTGATGATATAGAGAGCCACGGCGTGTCGGCGGGCTTGGCCAGCGCGGCCTTCCCCGACCCGCCCGTGTCGGACTCGCCTTCGAAGGAGGGCTTGCCATGAAACTGGAGCAGATCTCGGTATTCCTGGAGAATCGCCCCGGGGGGCTCGCTGAGATCACGGGGGCGCTGAGCCGGGCCGGCGTCAACATCCGCGCCCTGTCGCTCGCCGACACGGCCGATTTCGGGATCCTGCGGTTGATCGTGGATCGGAACGAGGTCGCCATTCGGGTATTGAAGGAGAGCGGGTTCACGGTCGGTCTCACCGAGATGGTGGCGCTGGAGATCCCGGACCGGATCGGCGGGCTGTGGGGGATTCTCAAGTTGCTGGAGGCTGCCGGGGTGAACGTGGAATACATGTATGCCTTCGTCCAGAAGGCGGGAGAGAACGCGGTGATCCTCTTCCGCTTCGACGAGCCGGCGCGGGCCGCCCAATTGCTCCGGGAGGCGGGAGTGCGGGTGCTGGAGGGCGAGGATGTGTATGCGATGTGATGGGGCCGCAGCGGGAACGGATCGAGACAGAAAGGGGACGATGATGGGATGCGCGAGGAGGTGTCTCTGGGGGATAGGTCTGCTCCTGGGGATCGGCATCCTGCTCTCGGCGCTCCCCGCCGAGGCGGCGGAGCCGATCCGGATCGGGGCCATCTTTTCGGTGACCGGCCCGGCGTCGTTTCTGGGGGAGCCGGAGCGGAACACGGCCAAGATGCTGGAGGAGGACCTCAACCGCGACGGCGGGCTGCTGGGCCGGAAGGTGGAGGTGATCGTCTACGACGACGAGAGCGACGTCACCAAGGCCGTGACCGCGGTGGACCGGCTCGTCAAGCGCGACCGGGTGGCGGCCATCGTGGGGCCGACCACCTCGGGGAGCTCGCTGGCCATCCTTCCCAAGATCGAGGAGGCCAAGATCCCTCTCCTCTCCTGCGCCGCCGCACGGAAGATCGTCGAGCCGGTACGACACTGGACCTTCAAGGTAGCAGCCAGCGACATCTTGGCCGCGAAGAAGATCTTTCAGGATCTGAAGCAGCGCGGCCTCACCAGGGTCGCCATCCTCACGGCCTCGGACGCCTACGGGGCGGGCGGGCGGGAGGATATCAAGGAGCTCGCCCCGCAGATGGGGATTGTCCTGGCGGCCGACGAGGTGTTCGGCCCCAAGGACACCGACATGACCGCCCAGCTTACCCGGATCAAGGGGACCGACGCCCAGGCGATCGTCGTCTGGGGGACGAATCCGGGTCCGGCCGTCATCGCCCGGAACCGGGTCCAACTCAGGATCACCACGCCCATGTATATGAGTTCCGGCGTCGCCTCCAAGAAATTCATCGAGCTGGCGGGGGCGGAGAACGCCGAGGGGATCCTCCTGCCGGCGGGGCGGCTGCTCGTCGAGGGGCAACTGCCTGCCGGCCACCCGCAGAAGAAGGTTCTGGCCGAGTACATCAAGGAGTACGAGCAGCGGTTCAAGCAGCCGGTCTCGACCTTCGGCGGACACGCCTGGGACGCAGTGACGCTGGCGGTGCAGGCGATCCGGAACGCCAAGTCGGCCGAGCCCGCCGCCATCCGGGACGCCCTGGAGAAGATCCGCGGATTCTACGGCACCGGGGGTGGCTTCAACTTCTCGGCGGAGGACCACAGCGGCCTCACCGAGGATGCCTTTGCGATGATCCGGATCACCAAGGGCGAGTGGGAGATGCGGCGGTAGCAGGCTGCTGAAAAAGGCCCATCTGCGGCGTTGGTACGCTCACGCACTCGCTGCGGCGTACGCGGAGTACGCCTCACTCGGCGGATCGCGAACCGCCTTGCATCTGGACCTTTTTGAGCAGCCTGGGCGAAGGTTGGTTCTTCAGCAGCCTGCTAGGGGGAGCGGTGGTCTCGCAGATCCTGCAATACATCGTCTCGGGGGCGACGCTC